>JAHBVG010000070.1 GCA_019637695.1 Caldilineaceae bacterium
GTCAGTTGTTGAATGAAGGTACGGATAAGTTCATGTGGGATGCGCGTGCGGAAATAGCGTTTGGAGGCTACAGTATCGGCCAACTCCTGAATCTGCAGGGACGGCATGAACAAGTCAATTTCCTCATGCGCAAGGCATGTCCTGACCACAGTCGTGATGGTGCGCGACGTCTCCGATGCCAACAGACAGCTGAGAAAGATATTAGTATCGATCAGTACCTTCATTTTTGAGACGCAGCCAATGCCTCATCTGTCTTCATCGTTTCCTCGATCACCTCTTCCGAAAACCCCGCCAGACGATACCCCTCTGCATCGGCAAGATCCAAATTTTGCTGGCGCGCCTCTGCGCGCAACTGATCCAGCGCTTCCAACACCTTGCGCTTCTGTTCACGCTTGCGCAGGTTCTCCAATTCCTCATACTCGGCGTAGGAGATGATGACAGCAGTCGGTTCACCGTAAAGCCTGACAATGACTCTTTCCTGATTTTCTGTCGTCCACTTGAGCAGTTCACCAAAGCGCGATTTTGCTTCGGTAGATGTGACTTGTTTGGGCATAGGATTTTCCTCTCTCCAATTCCAACAAATGGCGAAGTTGTTGTCCAACTTTATGGACAATCTTTTGTCTATCAGTCTATCAGATACCTTGCGGTCTGGCAATTACCTCTCTCCTACCGGGTATACTTCCGGTTGGGGGCGAAAGTGCCGGGGACGTATGGGAGGAGATGGTTCCAAGAGATGAAACCGTGTCTCGCTGCGGCGATACGTCCCCGGCACTTGCTCTGCCCCGACATTGAATTACACCCTCTCCTACCTCTACTGTGTTACCCCAGTTGCTACACATCGATTTTATTCAACTGCTGCCCGCAACCGCTCAATTTCGTTTTGGTCCAACCCTCGTTCTCCAGCGGCAGCGTTGGTGGCTGCCTGGGTTGGGGACTTGGCGCCGGGAATGGTGACGGAGACAGCAGGGTGGCTGAAGGTGTAGGCGATGGCTGTTTTGACCATCTCCTCGCCGGGGGCCACGATTTCGGCCAGCCGCTCGACCTGTTCCACCTGCCGTTCAAAGCGCTGCTGCCGTTTGGGATCTTGATGCCATGCCTCACGCACCGCATCGGTGAAGACGGTCTCTTTCGTGTAGCGACCAGAAAGCAGACCCTGCGCCAGCGGTCCGCGCACCATTACGGCGATACCATGCTCCTGGCAGTAGGGGAGGAACTCCGCTTCGGGGGCGCGGTTGAGCAACGAGTAATCCACCTGCACCACGCTGCATGTGCCATTGGCGTTGAAGCGTTTGAGTACGTCCAAACTGTTGGTGGAGATGCCATAGGCCCGGATCGCGCCTTCGGCCAGCAGCGCCTCGAAGCCTTCAAGATAGATCGTCGGATCTTCAATATCGCCCTCGTGACAGAGGACCACATCAAGATAGTCGGTGTGCATCCGCCCTAAAATGGCATGGCCGCAGAGGCGGATCATGTCCACCGTGGTCTTGGGAACGCCCTGTCCTGTGCGCTTTCCCCAGTTGCCGATCTTGCTGACAACATAGACCCGGTGGCGAATCCCCGCCAACCCCTGGCCCAGCCACACCTCCGACAGCCCGTTGGGGATGCCGTAGGATTCCGCCGTGTCGAAGAGATTCATGCCGTGGTCGAAGGCAGCGCGGATGGTGGCCCAGGATGTGGCGTCGTCGATCTCGCCCCACTGGTTGCCGATGTTCCATGTGCCCAGCCCGATCACGGAGACAGACCAGCCAAGCTTTCCAAAAGGTTTGATGAGCATGAGATGTGTGATCCTTTCTGTGCTGTGAGTTGCGAATTGCGAATTGCGAGGGGCGAGGGGCGAATTGCATGAACATGTGCAACTTGCTACCTGCAAACCTGCCCCACTTCTGCCCTACTCTCCCTCCGCCGTCTGCGATCTACCGTCTGCGGTCGCCGCGCGTAAGAGCCGCCGCGCATAATCGGCAAAATCGGAGACCAGATCGCGGCTTTCGCCGTGGCGGGCAATCGTCCAATAGCTGATGGTGTGGTGCAGGGCGAAGATCGGCTCTGCCAAATGCCACAATTCGTGTAGCCGTTCAATGGGTTCAAAATCTGTCCACGCCGCCAGGTAGAGTTGGCGCAGGCGTTGGCGCCACTCATCCTTTTCCTCACGATAGATGATAAACATATCGAAAAAGGGATGGGTGACGCAGGCATCGGTCCAATCAAAGATAGTCAATCCGTCGGCGCGGAAGGCGACGTTATTTCCGTGCAGGTCGCCGTGGACGAGGGCAGGTGGGACGTTGTAGGTCGCTAGCAGAGCGCAGCGTTCCTTGAGGAAGGGTGCGATCCGGAGCAGATCATCACTCTCGTCCGCTGTCAGATCGAGCCCGTCGAGATCGGCGAAGATTGGGTCGATCTGGGTGACCATCCACGCCAGCCGTCGATCCAGCGCGCCCATGGCTAACAGTCGATCCACGCGCCGGGTGGAATCGACCTGAATGGCGGCGAAGGCGCGGATCAGCCGTTCACGGTGGGCCAAGGGCGCGTCCCATTCGATCTCCCCATCGAAGTGGGGCAACAGCATCCACCCCCGCTCCTCGTCCACAGCCAGGGGATGGGGCGCATACTCTGGGTAGAGCGCAGCCAGCCCTGCGGTGAAGACCCCTTCGCTGACAAAGAGGGGCAGGTCGATGGTGGCCTTGAAGTAGAAGAGCGCTCCAGTCGCCGTGTGGATGCGCAGCACACAGGAGAGATCCCAGGTGCGCACGAGTTCAAATGTGTTGACTTCTGCCCCGGCGTGGACGCGTATCTGCTCTTGCATCCACGTTTGCGCGCCGGCGAGCCATCCCCGTTGTGCCCAGGGCGCACGCAAGGGAGGAACCACCCCACTCGTCAGTTCCGCCAAAAACAGTTCGATCAACGGGCGCTGCTCTGGCCGGGCCAGGGGGAGCGAAGCCATATCTGCTGCGTCGACCCAGTGTCGATTTGCAGCGGCAAGCGGCGAGAGCCATTCCATTTCGAGTATAGCCTCAAAGCGCCGCGCCTTGACGTCTTCTTTTTCCCAGGCCCAGCGCAGCAGAAAGAGCGGCGCGCCTACCTCCCGTTCCATCTGTTCGACAATGCGCTCTTGTTTCAGCCATTTGCTTTCGTGTATCATATCAAAGCCGGGCAACGCCCAGCCAGCCTCTATGGCGCGCATCAAGATCTTTGCTTCGCCGGGATGGCCGATCATAGCGAAGAGGGTGATCTGCCAGGGGGAAGTTGGTTCGGTCATGGTGAGATCCTTTACAGAGGACGAAACACGAAGGGCGATATCTGAATATCGAGTTGAAGTTGGACATGGATTGTGGCGAGGCTACCATTGCAAATGATGTGGAGGAAGCACGCCCACGTGCGGCGTCGAAGTTGGTAGAGGCGGGTCTCCGTGCCCGTCCGTAGGGGTGGACCCCTGTGTCCACCCCTACGAATTGAGAAGATACCCCCAAACAAGTTGACGGTCGTTGGTCGTCCATCGTCATCCTGCCGCCAACGTCACAATGTACACGCCTCCTGCCTCCGCCGCGAAGATGACCTCCGCACCACGGCCCATTATCGCATCATCCCCATCATCGCGCCGAACCTCGATGCTCCCCGCGGCCCGCACACGCACAGGACCCTCTTTCCCCGCCCGCAACACCGCCCGTGCTAGTTTGCCGTTAGCCCACTCCATGTCCACGGTGACGCCGCCGCGGGCGCGCAGACCAGTCAACCGTCCATTCGGCCAAATCGAGGGTAGGGCGGGGAGCAGGTGGATAAAACCGGCGTGGCTTTGCAAGAGCATCTCGGCGATGCCGGCGGTTGCGCCGAAGTTGCCGTCGATCTGAAAGGGTGGGTGCGCGTCGAAGAGGTTTGCATAGAGACCGCCAGCCTCGCTGACGTGGCGCACATCCGCAGGAACGAGTTTGAACATGGCGCGGATCATCTTATACGCATGATCCCCGTTGAGGAAGCGCGCCCAGAAATTGATCTTCCACGCCATGGACCAGCCGGTGCCCCCATCCCCGCGCAGTTCCAGCGAGCGCTGTGCAGCCGCGAAGAGATCGGGCGTCGTCCACGGCGTGATCTGCCGCCCCGGGTGCAGGCCGAAGAGATGCGAAATGTGGCGGTGATGGTCGTCGGGATCGTCCCAGTCGAGATACCATTCTTGAAGCTGACCGTGCTGACCGACCTGTGGGGGATAGAGTCGGGCGCGCGCCCTTTCCATCTCTGCGCAGAAGTCGTTGTCGATCCCCAAGATTTGCGCCGCTTCGATGCAATTGGTGAGCAGATCCCAAATAATCGCCATGTCCATGGTCGAGGCCATGCTCACCGTGGCGGTGACGCCGTCGGGCGTGGTGAAGTCGTTCTCCGGCGAGGTGGAGGGCGCGGTGACGAGCCGTCCCTGGCCGTCCTCAATCAGAAAGTTGAGGGCAAAGCGGGCGGCATCGGCCATGATCGGGTAGGCGCGCTGGCGCAAAAAGTCCTCGTCACCGCCGAAAGCGTAGTGTTCCCATAGATGCTGGCTGAGCCAGGCCCCGCCCCACGGCCACAGGGACCAACGCGGCTGTCCCTCGCCGTAGTTGCCCACCGGCGCGGCCTGTCGCCACAGATCCGAGTTGTGATGGGCCGTCCACCCGCGGCAGCCGTAGTTGGTCTCGGCGATGATGCGTCCGCGCTGGGGCAGTTCGTCCACAAACTCAAGCAGCGGGCGGTGACACTCGGCCAGGTTGGTCACCTCGGCCGGCCAGTAGTTCATCTGCGTGTTGATGTTGATCGTGTAGTTGCTGCTCCACGGTGGGCGCATGAGATCGTTCCAGATCCCCTGCAAGTGGGCCGGTTGCGTCCCCGGTCGCGAACTGGTGATGAGCAGATAGCGCCCGTATTGGAAGAGGAGCGCGATCAGGTGAGGGTCGTTGGTGTCGCTGAAAGATGTGATCCGTGATGGGATTGGGGACTGGGGACTGGCGATTGGGGACTGGGGAGCGCTGAGGTCGAGAGAAACACGACGAAAGAGGGAACGATGATCGGCGACATGCTCTTTGTGTAGCGACATGAAGGGTTTGGCAGCAGCGGCTTGCAGATGGGCGGCAACGAGGGGGATGGGGTCCTTGCCTTCGTGGGCGGGATGGCGGTCGAAGCCGTTGAAGCTGGTGGCTGCGGCAAGGAGGATGGTCACGGCGTCGGCGTTTTCGATGTGGACGTTGGTTGCGTCGATCCACACCCGTCCACCCTCGGCGAGGACGCGGATCTGGGCGGTGAAGCGCATACCTTCGCCCGGCTCGCCATAGCGGATGGGATCGTTGCTGCGCCGGTAGCTGGGATCGGCGTGAACAGGGGCCTCCCCGGCCAGGCGCAACCCGTCCGCAGCCAGGCTTTCCATGCGGTGGGGCATCTGGCTCGTGAGCGTCGCCGCAAAGTGGATCGATCCTGGCTGATCCGCGGTCAGGCGCACGACGATCACCCCGGCGGGGAAGCTGGCGAAGACCTGGCGATAATAGCGGAGATCTCCCACGCGATAGCTGACGGCGGCGATGGCGCTGTCCAGATCGAGTGTGCGCTCGTAGTCGGAAACCTCCCTTGCGGGGAAGGTCAGCAGTAGATCCCCCAGCGGCAGATAGGAGTGGGTGTAGGGTCCCTGCATTCGCTTGCAGAGTTCCTCTGCGGCGAGATAGTCTCCGTTTAGCAGCAGACGACGTACCTCCGGTAGCACCTCTCGCGCTTCAGCGTTGCTCCCATCACGCGGACCGCCTGCCCACAGCGTATCCTCGTTGAGGGCGATGCGCTCGCTCTCTGTCCCCCCGAAGACCATCCCGCCCAGCCGTCCGTTGCCCACGGGCAGCGCCTCGGTCCACGCCGCGGCGGGAACGTCGTATCGCAAAATGAGGTTGTTGAAGGCAGTCATAGGATTCTCCGTTGCGTAGTGCGTGAAGAGACGTGGTTTGCCACTCTCAAACCTGGCCCCGCCACCCAATGTCATTCAGTTAGGGAATAGTACTCGTTCAATGCACTGCGTAGAATGCTTCTGCGGACGCTCTGCGTCCCAAGTAACAGAGGACATAGAGCGTCCAATAGAGATTTCCATGCAGAGTGGAGGAGCCAGCACAGCTTAACTTAGGACTATCAATAAGTTGGAGAACGATCTGGTACGTCCCGGCGGCAACCTGGCCCATGATCGCAAACGGCTCACGGTCAAGTTCAGCCCTGACGACCGTGAAACGTGGAGCCATTGTCGTATCATCGAGGCTGGGCCATTGGGCTATTCGGATCTGGCGCAAGCAGAGGATGGCGCTATCCTCTGTATCTATGAAGACGGTATGCTTGACCGCATGACCGACACCCGCTCCGTCAGCGTGGCCCGATTTAATCTGGATTGGATCACAGCCCTGGTATGATGAAGCCTACACAGGCAAGGGAGTCCGTGTGTACCCGATCCGCTCACCTTTGACCTGGCTTGGCATTCATCGATAGAGGCGCCCGGCGAACCCACGGCGCAGGCGACGCCTTCGCAGTCTACGGCGATGATGAATTTCATGATTTTTCCTCTGCTTGGTGTGAAGGTTTAGATAGGTGCCGGCGCTGATGTACACTCTTGATTTTGTGAAAGAGAGCTACAGTCATCTACCCATCCTGATCCAGCCCGCTGGTGAAGATGACCGTCCACTGCCCCAGGTCGCTCCCGGTGAGGATGCGCATCTCTACGACCCATTTCACCCATTGAAAGCCTCGCCGCCCAGGAGCGACCAGACGCAAGGGCGCGCCATGGCCGTGGGTGAGGGGGGGTCCGCCCACATGGGTAGCCAGGAGCAGTTCACGGGCCTGAACGATGGGCATACTCCAGCGGTAGCCAGTGACCGAGACAAAGCTGACCGCTTGCGCTTCGGGCCAGGGGTCCACCTGGCCGAGCAGATGGGAGACCGGCACGCCCCGCCAGCGCTGGGACGAATACCAGCCGCCGGTACAGTCCAGCGTCACCTCCCATGTCTCACTCTCCTGTGCAAGAATCTCTTCCAGGCTGAGGGTGACAGGAGAGTTCACTGCACCCCTGACCTGAAGTCGCCAGGCCTCAAACTCAATCGGCAATGGGTTGTCCAGCATCCACATGGTTACAGGAAACGCCCCGTTGCCACCCAGGCTGCCCACCTCTCTGGAGCCGGTAAAGCGGCGACCCGCACCGGGCAGGTTGAGCAGGCGATTGGCCTGTTGTTGCCCCTGCCACAAAGCCAGACCGCTGATCGGGAGAACCAGAAAGCGCAGGGCGTTGCGCCGATCGGCTACGTCCACTCGACGCAACGGGCGATAGCGCAGCCAGCCATGCACCGCCAGCACCAGCAGCAAGAGCAGGCCAAAGATCACGTGCCAGTTCATACCGTTGGGGTAGCCCAGAGGCTGCTGCCAACTAGTCCACAGCAAGCCTGTGCCCACGCTGAGTACAGCCAGCAACAGCACGAGCAGGGAGAGCAGGATCGTCGGCGTCCATTGACTCGGCTGGATTCTCGGCTCGACCCGCTGCATTTTCCAGACCAGCAGAAGGGGCAGGGAGAGCCCAACCACGCTGTGTAGCACAAAGAGCCAGCGACCTTCGGGCCTGCCCACCAGAAAGGTGGTGAGGCCAGAGACCACTTCAAAGCTAACTGTGAACAGCAGCAGCCAGTCAACCAGACGGGGACGCATGGCATGTTCCTCCGCAATAGGTCAGGGCAGGCGGTCGATTGGGCAGGGAGCCGCCTGCGCGAACGAGCGAAACCGCAATCTACAACGAAACATGATCATAGCTCACGGCTATGGACAAGATTCTCAATCATACCATAACCCACTCTGGGGTCTGTTCAACTATCTTCTGAGCGCCGCAGGCTTAGAGTGCCTCGAACTCTGCTGAACGGACAGCCACTCCGGTATACATCTCGCCCAGGAAGGTGGAGGGCGCTCGCACAAGAATCTCTGCCTGCGCCAACCCGACGGTTGCCGCCAGTGCCAGGAATTCCTCATGTGGGGTTTCGATGAAGGCATCGATGTCTTGGAACACGGGCAAATCTCCTCTAAAAAGATTGTGCGACGCAGTTGAGATGGGATAATGGGGCTGATTGCAAACTCGCTGAAGTGGAGCAGATGTGCGTCAATGTCGTACAATGTCCGTTGTGCGACCCATTTGTACGACATTGTAAAACCATAGAACAGGTGTGTCAACGTGGACTACGAACCTTTTCCCAACCAGGAGGAAGTAAGATAATGGATAAAGTTGTATGGCAGGGACGCATCCTGGGCGTGCAGCCGCGCATTCGCCTCTACCGTTCGTTTGACCAGCGCAGCCAGACGGATTTGGGCTATCTGCTGCAGGTGGAAGGCAGTATCGGCGGCGAGGAACGAATCTTCACCGTGGGCATCGGCCCCAGCGTGCAGATGAAGCACGGACTGGCCGTGGGCGACCAGGTACAGGGCGAGTGTCTGCCGGTGGCGGAGCCAGAGAGCGAGCCTGCCGACTTCTACAAGGTGAGCAAGCTGAAGGTGCTGGTCCGCGGCGAAGAGCCAGAGAGACCGCCGCCGCCCTGGCAAGGCTTGCCACCTCCGCTCAAGATCTACCGAGAACGGGGCTTCCGCCGACTGGCGGCGCGCACCTACGAGACCCGTTGCACCTCCTGTATCTGGGGTTGCCGCATGGCCGTGGAGATCATCATCGACCAGTGGAACCCATCGCAGCGGCAGTATCGCCGTGAGACCTTCTGCTACGGACCCAAGTCATGTCGGTTCTACAAGCCTGGTCCTCAGCGGCAGGTACCAGGACGCAAGGGGATGCGATGGATAGAAGCCGACTGGATCGACAACGAGGCCACCGACCACCGCCGTGAAGACGAGTGAGGCGGCTGTGCTGGTTGTCCTGCTCTTCCCTGGCTACGTCGGCATGGGGGGAATGGTGTAATTCAGACGCCACTGTGAACCGTCGGGCGGGGGTGGTTGCTCTCCGTACTGCATGCTCTGGAAGTGGGGCAGGTGGGGCAGTACGTCGGTCGCCCAAATCCGCTCGATGTCCATGAAGGAGAGCGGCATCCGCTCGGTGATGCCTTGGGCAGCATAGGCATCGAGGAGTTCCGTCCCTTTCTGCCCCAGCCAGGTCACCTCATCGGCCACCATGCGCTCACCCACGCGGCGGTCAGCCTCCCGTGCATTTGGCCCCATTGCAAAGTGCGGACCGGACGCATCTTCTGCCGGGAAGCGGGAGACGTCCACACAGGCTGGTTCCACGGCCCAGAGCAGAGAGGTTTCCACCTTGCCCGCATGGTCGCCGGTAGCTTTGCCGTCCCCGTCGAAGCCGGGCTGGTTGGCCTCGAAATCGGGGAGTCCATAGAGGCGCATGGCGAAGTGCGGCTGGAGCAGGCCGAGCATGGTTTTCAAGTCCTGCCAGTTGGGGCCATAGTGACCGGTGAGCAGGACGGCGGCGTGAAAGCCCAGGGCGTCGGCGGCGCGCAGATGGTAGCAGATATTCTTGAAGTGAATCCACGGCGGCACCGCCGTTAACCAGGGACGCGCCTCGCCCACCCATTCTGTCGCCCACGAGGCATACAACCCAATTTCGTGGATATGCCAATAATCGGGCGGAGCGACAATCCCTCCGTAGGTCTGCGCCGCCTTGACACAGATGGCGTGTGCCTTGAGCGCATCCAGCCCCACGGCGTTCTGGGGTCCGTGCGGCTCACATAGACCGTAGGCAAAGTAGACGACCGGAGAGGCAGCGATGGCTGCTTCCAACTGATCCGGGAACATGCGCTCCCAGCGTACCTCTGACATAAGCTTTCCCCTTGTTGTGTGGTGATAACTCGTTCACCCATTTTCCCACACCTTGCCCACTTCCGACAACGCCTTTTCTCGATCCTCACCGACGGTGAATACTTCGCCGTACTCGCGGTAGCGGGTGATTGGGGCCGACACTGTTAGTTTTATCCATGCGGTCGCCAGTGGTTGTAGGCTTGATGGCTGAGGCAGCAGAGCGGGCGGAGGGCGTCGCCTTCGTCTCGAAAGAGCAGCCAGTAGTCTCTGCCCAGAGGGGACGGAGATGACAGTCTCGCCTTGTCACCTTGTCAAAGCAGGTCGAGTACCGGCATCATCAGCGGCGTCAGGATCAAAAATAGAAAGGGCAAAAAGAAGAACAAGACCGTGGGCACGGCCAGACGGCTGTCCAACTTCTCGGCTTCACGCAGAGCGCGCTCCTTGTATTCGAGGACGAGCATACGGGCCAGGCTCTCCATCAGTTCAGGACCTGCGGCGCCCTTGCGCGCAGCCAGATCTACCTGGGCGGCAAAGGCGCGCAGGGATGGCAGGCGATACTCGTCAATGACCTCCAGGAAGACGCCGGGCAGGGCGCCGCGGCCAAAGAGGGGACGGCCCAAGGCGCGAGCCTGGGCGACGGCCCCAGCTACCAGCGCGGCCAGCGGACCGCCCCACTCGCCGGCGCGTGCCAGCGCCTTGTCAGGCGGATTGCCCGCTGCCATCTCCGCTGCCATCAGCGCTGTGAGTTCGGGCAGGGCGCGCTCCACCTGACGGCGCACACGGTTGGCCCCACCGCGCAGACGCAGGAAGGGGTAGACGCCGCCCAACACTGCCAATGCGCCGGCAATGGGTACCCCGCTCAAGACTGCGAGCAGGCCGCCGCCCGTCGCCAGCAGCACAGCCAGCCCCAACGTCGCCGCCAGTGAGGGCGGATGACCAGCCAGGGCCAGCCAGCGCCGGTGTCCTTCCACATTACTGATGGCGGCCAGCCCCGGCAGCCGCTGTAACAACCAGCGCCCCATTTGTTCGGTCGGGTCCACTGCCTCATCCTTGCCCACATAGTCGGCCAGCGCCCGCGCCGGGGCGGGACCGACATGGATGCGCAGCCGCGCCGCCAGTGACGCCACGGTCAGCGCCCCGAAGAGAGAGGCGAGGAGGATGAGGATTTCCTGGACGGGTATGGATGGCAGTTGGCTGATAATTGGTTCAATGATCATTGTACGCTCCTTGTTCACGGCGAGAGGCCGTCTGCCGCCTGTCGCCTGCTATTCCAACGCCTCATCGACCATGCCGTTCAAAAAAAGATAGCCGTAGGCCATGGTGGCCAGGCTGGCAGCGGTGACCAGTTGCGCCGTGGGATGGGCGAAATCGGCGCGCTGCGCCGGCGACGAGAGCAACAGTAGCAGGATGAGGCCCATGATGACGAGCAGGAGGTGGACGGCGCTGCGGGCGCTTTCGGCTTTGCTGCCAGAGACAGCCCTGGCCTCTAAGATGGCGGCGAGTTCGTCGGCGGTGGTAGCAAAGTCGCGGGTGAAGCCACTGCCGCCGGTCTCGAAGAATCGGCCCAGTTCAGAGACCACCAGCGCCGGGGAGTTGGATGTCTCCATCCCTGTCACCGCCAACGCCGCCAGCAGGATTACCACGAGCAGGAGCAGGAAGACTGTATCCGAGCGCAGGGGCGGCATCAATGCAGGCGCTCCTCTTCTTCGTCTGACCCATCGCTGACGAAGAAAGCGTCGTCAACCTCATCTGCGTCTACCATCTCCACCAGGTCGCCTGGCCCAAAGAGGGGCAAATCGCCCTCCAGCTGGATGGTCATGCGGTCGAGCAGCCCGATGATCTCATCCAGCCGGATGAGAATCTGTTCGCTTAGAGGAAGCTCAGACAGATATAGCGGTGGGTGGTTTGTGGGCGTCTGCGACATGGAACTCTCCTTGGGCGAGCGGTTCTTCGCCGATAGCTGATAGCAAAAAAAGACCCCCGCTGGCAGCGGAAGTCCCTTTCGAGGAAAAACTATAGCACGTCTGTTCTGTGCTGTCAACAGGGAATTTTGGCCGCATTGAAACTTGGCGGAAGCTCTATTCTTAGGCAAACTGATGAGCCTGCTTCCGATGCATCATCCACCAGGTGAGGGAGGTTGGGATGGCAAACGGGTACTTTGTGTCCTTTGATGTAGTGATGGTTTCGTTGCTGGCGCTCTGTCTGGTCCACGCCTGGCGCAGTGGCGGCGCGGCGCGCAGTTGGGCGCTGCTGGCCGGTGTACTCTTTGGCCTGCTGCTGGAGTGGGCGACGATTCAGCAACTGCACGCCTACACCTATGGTCGCTTCCCGCTGATGATCGCGGGCGAGGTGCCGGTCGCCATCGGCATAGGCTGGGGGGTGATTCTCTACAGCGCGCAACGCTTCAGCCAGGCTACCAGCCTGCCGCACTGGTTGCATCCTGTGCTCAACGGCCTGCTGGCGCTCAACATCGACCTCTCCATGGACGCCATCGCCATCCGCCTGGGCTTTTGGGACTGGGGGCAGGGGCTGGACTCGCAATACTTCGGCGTACCCTACGCCAACTTCTGGGCCTGGTTCTGGGTGGTCTTCTCCTTCTCATGGGGGCTGCAACTCCTAGCCGATCGTCCTCACTGGGCGGGTCGCTGGCTGGGACCGCTCGGGGCTATTCTCGTCGGCGTCGGCGGCGTGCTGATCACCAACTACCTCATCACCTTCGTTGTACCGCGCAGTTGGAGTTCGGCGGCGATTGCGCTCACCCTCAGCGCTGCCCTGGTCCTCGTACTCGTCTACCGCCCACGGTTGCATGTGCATCCTGTCCCCGCCCTTGTTTTCTGGGTTCCCTTTGCCTTTCACCTCTACTTCCTGGTGACGGGGCTGTTGTCAGGAGCGCTGCTGGCCCATCCCTTCCTCCTAATTGTGAGCCTAGTGATGACGGGGCTGGTGTTCTGGCTCCACTGGCCTGGGCTGGCTAGAGCGGAGTCAGACTCAATACCGAACGCAACCGGCGCGTAGGTAATCAGCTCATTCACCTTACCCTGGAAAGGACTACTCAATGAACACAGAATCATCCTTGCGGACGGCGCTGATAACCGGTGCGGGCAGTGGGTTAGGACAGGCCATGAGCCAGGCGCTTGCCGAAAGTGGTATAACCGTGGCCTTGCACTATCGCCACAACGGGCAGACGGTGGAGAAGCTGGCTGCTGCTTTGACCGATGACGGCCATCGGGGCTATCCCGTACAAGGGGATCTCTCTATCCCCAATGGCGTGCGTGCCGTAGTCGAGGAAGCGCTGTCTTTACTGGGCCGCGTCGATATCCTGATCAACAATGCCGGGGATTGGGTGGACAAGCCTTTGCTCCAGACCAGCGATGAGGAATGGGCGCGGCTGATAGATGTGGACCTGCGCGCCCCCTATCTGCTCATGCGCACGTTGGCCCCGGCGATGGTGGAGCGTGGCTGGGGACGGATTATCAACATCAGCTCGATTGCCAGTCTGGGCTATGTGCCGGGGGAAGGTCTCTACGGGATCGCCAAATCGGGCATCAACATGTTGACCAAAGCCTTCGCCGTCGAACTCGCCCCTCACGGCGTCACCGTCAACGCCGTCGCCCCAGGTTGGACCGTGCCCGCCGACCAGCCCTTCCCGCAACCGGCGGACTATCCACAGTGCCACGAGGTGCCCAACCTGCGCCCCGGTCATGCCCGTGAGGTCGCCGCTTTCGTGCGCTTCCTCGTCTCCGCGGACGCCGCCCACATTACCGGGCAGGTGCTGCCGATTGACGGTGGCCTTTCCGCAACGCTGCCCAAGGGACGCTAAGGCGACATCCAGCATCACCAACGTGGATCGCCCACGTCCACCTCGTCGGCATGGGGTATCTCCAGAATGCCGCCCATCTCCACAATGCGGGATTGTAGCGCGTTCATATCCACATTGCGAGGAGAGTGATTAGCGGAAACGGCCATCGCGGCGGCGATGCCCGCAGCCTGGCCCATGCCCATGGCCGTGGCCGTGACCCGACTTGACGCCAGCGCTTCTGAAGTAGCCGAATGGCAGCGACCGGCCACGAGGAGGTTCTCCAGCGTACGCGGTAATAGCGTGCGGTAGGGGATGTCATAGGGCGGCGTCCACGGGATGTCGTGGTAACCGGAGAGTCGCGGCGGATGGCGATCCAGACGCCACGCGCCGAGGACGATCACATCGTCGTGGCGGCGACCGTTCACCACATCGTCGCCGGTGAGGACATAATCGCCCACGATCCGTCTTGATTCACGCGCCCCCGCCGTCGGTCCACTAGCCATGAAGTAGGCGTCGGCAAATTCGGGCAGTTCCGCCTTCCACAGGTTGAACATGGTCCAGGCGTCCCTGCGCCCTGCGATCTCGGCCTGGGTCCAGTCGTCGGGGTCAGTGCTGTCACCGGGGAAGCGGGTAGCGTTGAAGTAGACATCTCGCCCGGAGAAGGTGGCGGGGTAGGGTCCGCCGTAGAGTCCCAATTCGCCCCGTTCCTGTGCGGCGGCGAGGACGGCAGCGCAGCGGCGTCGCAGTTCAAAGCTTGGCTGGAGATAGGCCAGGCGGAAGTGCAGGCTCATGGGCTGCAACGGCTCCGCCTTCTCGTAGGGCGCGCCCGCCCAGGCCGCCACATCGCCGTCGCCGGTGCAGTCGATGACGGTCTTGGGCTGAATCGCCACCAGCCCGGACTTGTTGCTGACCAGCACCGTCTCCACCCGACCATCGCGGGCGACCACATCGGTGACCTGCGTGTGGTAGAGGATCTGCACCCCGGCCTCGATGAGGATGTCGTCGGCGGCGCGCTTGAAGCGTTCGGGGTCGCAGCGGGGGATGACGCGCTCCGGGTGCATCTCCACAAAGGAGAGGTCGCCGTTGACGTTGTAGCGCAAATGCGGCCCCTGCCCTGGCGCCACCACGCCCATGCGTTCCAGCATCTCGAAGACGATGCCACCCACCACCGGCGTCCCTGTGCGTTCGTCTACAAAGCCATCGAAGGCCGAACCGATGATGGCGGTGAAGAAGCCGCCAGCGAAGCCCAGCCGCTCGATGACCAGCGTGCGAGCGCCGCTACGGGCCGCTGCCACTGCCGCGCCAATCCCGGCCAGCCCTGCGCCGCAGACCAGCACATCCGGCGTAGCAATGATGGGAATCTGTTTAGAAAAGGTGTACACGTTGGATTCTCCTCGATTTGAACTCGAAAACGTAGTAGGTAGTGCGTAGACAATGTCATTAAGTTGAGGTATTCAACCTGCGAAGAGAACACGCCCACGTGCGGCTGTTTCGGTACTGGGGGTGCTCTCTCCGCGCTTAACTTAATGACATTCAGTGCGTAGACGGGTACACGCACTACGAGGATCAGAATATTGGTTAGATGATTGCCGATCCCCCGGCGGCAAGGGTCTGGCGCAACTTGGGAATCTCCACCGCTTCAACTGGGGCATTGTTGTTCAAGGCCAGATAGGCGGCTACGCCGGTCGCTTCCCCGGTCTGGTTGCAGTTGACCATGACGCGCACGGCCCCAAACGCGCCGGGGTCAGCGTCGAGGATGCGCCCGGCGATGAGGACATTCCCATCGCCATTTTGCGGTACCAACGACCGATAAGGGATCTGGTAGAAAGGAGTCGGTTCCTCGCCTTCAGCCCGCCAGCGGCGCACATCTTTGTTGCCATCGCCATCGATCCAGACCTCGGTACCGTCGAGATAGCGGAAGAGGATGCCGCCCGCTTCGTGGTTATGGATGTCCACACGGTAGGTGCCGTTGGCGATGGCGTCGGGGAAGCGCACGCCGTAGAGGACCTCTTCCTCGGTCAACGTGTGCTGGCAGCGGGCATGGCGTGTATCGCGGATGCCGATCTTGGCGGGCAGCGCCACCAGCGGGTTGATCTCCTCATCGAGGAAGTTCTGGCGCAGGATGTCGCAGATAGCGCGCACCTGCTGGCGTCCTTCCATCTCGGCTTTGGTCAACTGATCGGCGTCGCTGCAATCCACGCCGAAGACGCGCGTCCCTGCCACCATCGTATCGCCCTGCCCACCGGGCACACCCGCCGACCAGAGGAAGCCCTTCTTGAGCGAGTTGGGGTAGAGCGGGTTGAAAACCGTCTGACTCAGCGAAAAATCGGGATATTCTGCTTTGATGCGATCCAGCCCGCGGATGATGGCGCACATGGTGGGCGGCTGCATCCCCGACCGTTTATAGCAGGGATATCCCAACCGATCCACCAGGTCGCCGTCGCCGGTGGCATCGATAAAATAGGATGCCTTGACCGCGCGGCGGCCCGTCTTGTCTTCGATAGCGACGGCCACCGGGCGACCATTCTCGACGATGGGGGCGACAAAGCGGGTGTGCAAGAAAGGCCGCACCCCTGCCCCTGTGATCATCTCGTCCAGTTCGATCTTCAATTCCTCGGTGTGGAGGATGAAATATTTGCTGGCGTCGGTAGGCGCGCCGATCCAGACAGCGTTGCGATGCTTGAGCCGTTCAGTGACCTCGGTGGTCAACCCGGCGATGATCTGCTGCTCACCGTGGATATCATAGACTGAATGCCAGATGTTGACCTGGCTGGCGGTGGCGACGCCGCCGAAAAAGCCGTTGTTTTCGACAATGGCAACCTTCGCGCCCAGCCGCGCCGCACGGATCGCGGCAAAGACGCCGGTGCAACTTCCGCCTACGACGCAAATATCGAACTCATCGACAACAGGGACTTCTCTCGCAGGTTCAAAGAGTGTATGCATGGTTATTCCTCATGGGTGATGTTGAGTCTTTGGGCCAGCGTTTGCAGGATCGTACAGATCTGCCCGCGGGTCACGCTCTTGTTTTGGAGGCTGGAGAGCGCATCGAGCAGGTCGGGCGTCTGTGACAGCCTGAAATCAATGGTCAGGGCAGCGCCCAACGCCGTGAAGAATCGGTCGATCTGCGGGGCCGAAACGTCGTCATCGGGATGGTACGAGAGCAGCCACGATACTACGTTGTCGGCGCGGTGCAGTTCAAAGAAGGAATCGAGTTGCGGGTTGCGCACGCCGGGGATAACGTCCACCGCGGTGCGCGTGGAGAGATCGTACAACGTTTCGATGGCGCGAAATGCCGGATGCTCGATGGGTACATCGCGGAAGTGGGGGCTGGTGACGCTGATGGGCAGATCCAGCACGACGACGACAGCTTCGGCCAACTCCGCCCAGGTGATAGCGTCGTCGGGGCGGAAGCGCAGTTCGCGGTCGTGGGGAACCCATCCGCGCAGCGCCACCCAGTGGATGGCGGTGAAACAGGGATGCTCCATAGGTACGTCGCTGAAATACGAAGGTCGGGCGCCCTCAGCGATCAACTCGCGTTGCAGCAACTCAACAGGGACTTCCGCAGCGCTGCACTCTCTGTCTAGCATCAGGGCAGCCGCAATCCCCGCCGCATGGCCGAGCGCCGTCCACACCGGTTCCATGCGTACCACCGAAAAGGCAACGTGCGTCGCCGAGACAGCTACGGGTACGAGCAGATCGTCCACCGCCTGCGGCACCATCACCCCATAGGGAACCTGAAACGGCGTCTTCACCCCGCGCAGGAAGAGACGTCCTTCCGGCGGCATGGCGGGATCCTTCCGGGCCTGGCAGACTTTGGAATCCATCTCGAAATCGCCCACCGCCACCGAATCGGCGAGGGGCGGGGGCCGGTAACCGCTGCCTTGCAGGAAGGGATTGGTATTCACTTCGGTTATCGTCGCCATGCCTTCGATCCGCCGCCCCTCGCGGATGTAGACCTGGTAGGGCCGGTTCCCGTTATCGACAAATTCATCGTCGGCCAGCCCCACATCGGTGATGCCGAGTTCGGCCTGCAAGTAGTGGATAAAGCCCAACCCGTGATCGATAAACTTCTGGCGCAAGGCTGGGCGCTGCCGCGGGTGGGCCAGAACAATGTCAGTAGAGGCGTGGTCATCGCCGTAGAAGTCTACGTTCAGATCGCTTTTGCCGCCAGGGTTGCGCGTCCCTGGCAATTTGCGCGGGTTGGGACGATCTTCGTAAAGCCAGGCGTAGTTTTCGGTTTTGTAGCCGGTCGGTTCGGGCATACGATGCGCGGCGTCTGGGGATGGGTCCTCGTAGCGTTTGCAGATCATGCGATAGGTGGCCGCCATCACCAGATCGCTGGCCTCGCCGGTGCTGCCGGGCAGGATCGACTGCGGCAGGTAGCCGTAGAGCGGCTCACGCGCCATGTAGGTGGTGTAGATAATACCGGCGTGCGGTTCCCCGCGCGAACGCGCCTCGCGTCCAATCCGCCAGGGGACGCCGGCCCAGGCCGCAATGTCCCCTTCATAGGTGCAGTCGATGACGACGCGACCGCGGCTGGAAAACTGTTCGCCCGGCTCTTCGGGCAGGTTGCCCATGGGGTGGTCGGTCCGCTCCCAGAGGACGGCGGCGATGCGGTTTCCCGCCATCTCCACACCGACGGCCACCGCGCCCCATTCCACCGAGATCTGAGGGAATTCCTCGACCATCTCGCGCCAGATACGGGCGGCCACGTGGGCTTCCCAATAGCGGGTGAACTGGCTCGACGGACTCTGCGCCGGATCGGCGGGCTGGCGCTCGTAGTATTCCTGTACACGCATTCGAAAATCGTGCATAATGCCGCCGATGGAGTGCAGACTACCCACATCCGCCACACCAATGCCGCTGCTGGTCAGCCCGCCGAGATGTTGCGTCGGCTCAAGGATCAATACACTTTTACTGCGCCGGGCGGCGGCAATGGCGGCAGCGCAGCCCGCAGGTGTGCCGCTCACAACAAGGAGATCAACCAGGCTCTGTGTCATGGGTTCTAACTTTCGGTGAGTGATAACGATTGGATATCAGGCTGGACGGCGGACCGCAGACCTCCACCTGCAAACCGGCCCCCTGTCCTTGCACATTGTTTCGACCACTTTTGTCTTTTGCCTTTTCTGCTACTTGATCCCAGTCAGGGCAATGCCGCGGATGAAATATTTCTGCGTCAACAGAAAGACCAGAACGATGGGCATGGTCGCGATCACGGTTCCGGCCAGCAGATTGGGCCATTCCACCAGCCCAGTTTCGGCGTCAATGACAAAGCGGGAGAGCGCAACCGGCAAGGTCCACAGTTCGCGACGTTGACCCACCAACAGCGGCCAGAGAAACTCGTTCCATGTACCCTGGAAGGTGAAGAGCGAGACGGCTGCCATGGCCGGTTTGGTCAGGGGGAGGATGATGCGGGAGAAGATGTTGAATTCGCTGGCGCCGTCAATGCGGGCGGCGTCGTCCAGGTCTCGAGGCAGCGTCAACATGAATTGGCGCAGCAAAAAGATGCTGACGGCGCTGGCGTAACCAGGAATGATGATACCGGCGTAGGAGTTGATCATGCCTGTACCGCCCTGACCGAAAATGTCGTTGCCGCCCATGAGAGGCATGTAGCGAATCAGCACATAGACAGGGATGAGCGTGACCTGCGGCGGTAGCATCAGCGTGGTGAGGACAATAATGAAGAGTAGCGAGCGCCCTGGGAAGTTGAGCCGAGCGAAGGCGTGGGCAGCCAGCGCACTGCTGAAGACGGTCAGCGCGGTGCGCGCCACCGAGATGTAGACCGAGTTCAAAAAATAGAGGGCAAAGTTGCCTCGCTGCCAGGTATCCACATAGTTCTGCCAGGCCCAAACAGTTGGGAGGAGTACAGGTGGGTAGGCCAGCATCTCCCGATTTGTCTTCAATGAAGAGGTCACCAGGTAGAGAAACGGCGCAATCATAATGAAACTGATGAGGATCAATCCCAGGTAGACCCCAATGCGTGAGAGCGCTGCCAGTGGGAAGCGCTGCGGCAGTGCAGTAGCACTCATGGTCATCTTCCTCTGTTTAGTATTCAATCTCGCGGTTGCCGAACTTAAAGCTGATCAACGTCAGGATGAGTATGATGATGAAAAGTACAAAAGCCATCGCCGAGGCATAGCCCATGCGGAAACGCTGGAAAGCCTCGCCATAGATCTCATAGACGACGCTGGTAGTGGCAAAACCAGGACCGCCCTGGGTCAGCACGTACATCTGCTCAAAGACCTGGAAGCTGGAAATGGCCGTGGTGAGGAAGATGTAAAAACTGGCCGGCGCCAGCAGCGGCAGCGTGATGTAGAAAAACTTGTTCCAGCCGTTCGCGCCATCAATATCCGCAGCTTCGTAGTAGGATTCGGGAATGCCTTGAAGGCCGGCCAGATAGATCACCATCGAGATGCCCGCGTATTTCCAGATCCCCATGAGCATGAGGCTGGGCAAAGCCAGGTTCTTGTCGAGCAACCACAACTGCCGCGGCAATCCCAGCCAGGTCAGGAATTGGTTCAGCAGCCCAGAGTTGGGATGGTAGATCCAGAGCCAGGCAATCGAGACTGCCACCATCGAAGTGACAACAGGCGCATAAAATGCAGCGCGGAAGAAGGCCACCCCGCGCAGCGCCTGGTTCAGCAAAATCGCAAAGGTAAGTCCAAGGATCATCTTGGGGATCAACGTACCCAGCGTGTAGTAGCTGACATTGCGCAACGCGATCCAGAATACCTGACTGTTGATCAGCCGTTCGTAGTTGCCAAGGCCAATCCATTGGGGCGGCGACAGCACGTTGTATTGGGTGAAGCTAAAGTAGAGAGAGGCAAAAAAAGGCAAGAATGTAAAAACAAGCAGACCGAGAAATGCCGGAGCCAAAAAGACATAGGCCATGTAGACCTGCGGCTGGCTCAACAAACGCCATGTACGCGCAAGTCGTCCACGTTGGCGGGTAAGTGTGTCCACTTGCTGCCGTTGGCCAGGGGATGCGATATGCACGGAATCTCCTTGTCATGATGGCATGGAAAGGGGCAAGGGTGAGGGCAGGAAGAAGGCCCGCTAGCGAACCAGCGTTTGTTCCACCTCAACCCGTGCCCCTACTTACGCATTACGATCTCAAGATGGCGTTGATTTCGCTCGCAAACTGTCTGATAACCGGCTCGACCGGGCCGGCGTCGGTCATCAGAGCCTCGCTCATGGAAGGCACGAAGGAACGGAATTCATTCCACTTGGGCGAAGGCGGCCATTGCACACCCACCTCAGCCGCCTGGAGTAGCTGCTGAAGCAGTGGCTTTTCGGCAACAGCATCACTGGCAATAAAACTGCGCGTCGGCGGCATGTGTCCCTGCACCTGGAACCGAGTCAGCAGGTTGTCAGGTTGGTGCAAGAAGGTGAGCCATGCCCATGAAGCGTCGTTGTCGCCATCTTTGGAAACGAAGATGCGATCAATCGCCAGAAGTGCCGCGCGCCGGACACGGCTAGGCGAAAGGAAGACGCCGAGATGATTTTCATAGATCTCCGGGAAATTCCTCTCTGATTCGATGAGTGTACTCGTTCCCCCATAGCCCATGGCTGCGGTGCCAATGTTTACCGGGTGACCGGTCAACCCCGTGGCAATACCGCCGAGGACATCTAGCTCGTGTTGCCACATCAGATCATGATACCACTGGATCGCCTCGATGCCTTCAGGAGAGTCGAAGGCAACCCCGGTCATCTCTTCGTTCAGGATCAAAGCGCCGTTTTGGTGCAGGAAAGGCCACCATCCCTGCTGAATGCCGCCAAAGCCCTGGGTGGGAACAGCATGACCGGCGCGCACAACTGTGCCGTTTTCGCGTACAGTCAGCGCCTGCGCCATCTCCAGATGCTCTTCCCAGCTCTCAGGCCCCACTTCAGGGTCCAGCCCCGCTTCCGCAAAGAAATCTTTGCGATAGAGGAGCGAATCCGGGTTCATCAAGCGGGGTATTGAGTAGAGCTTGCCATTCAAGTAGGCAGTCGCTACAGCATTTTCCAGGTAATCGTCCGCCCGTTCGTAGGTGGCCCAATAGTCGTCCAAGGCCAGGGCCTGGCCCGATGCGGCCCAACCTGCACCGGAGGCCGACGATCCATGTTCCCACAGATCAGGTCCTTGCCCGGCGGCAAAGGAGGTCAGCAGTTGATCGTTGATGCGGTTGCTGTCGGTGGCGATGAACTCAAGCGTGACATTGGGGTGCAATTCTTGAAACGCCGTTGCAAATTGGTTCTCGAAGAGATCGAGACCTTCTTCGTTGAAATGCCAGCTTAACATGGTCAGGGTGACAGGTTGCGCTGCACCCGTTCCCCCTTCGCCCGCCGTTCCCGTCCCCGGCTGTGGCGCAGTTGGCGGCGCCACACAGGCAGCCATCAGCGCGGCTGTTGTCATTGCGGTCATCTTCAAAAAATTGCGTCTACTCTGTTGCATTGGGATCTCCCTTCTCACTCGGTGTTGGATTGATCGACTATAAGCGGGATCAAAGAAACCAAATTGTCGTCGGGCAGTGCTGGGCCGATGGGTATCAGAAATTTGCCGATTCGATCTTAGGAATGTACAGTGATGGGGTCAGAAGTGATCAACCTGAGTGTAACATCTGCCGCCAGTGCTGTATAGAAGTATGCGGCCCAACGAGTGCCAAGCGAGTGCCATCCCCATGCGCCATGAGGAGTTCGCCACCCAAATTCGTCAGGCATTGGAGAATTTACACGATTTTGCGCGCCTGCAGTCTCTTCCTTTGATCGCTGAGTTAAGCAGACACGGACAGACTACGGAGCAGGCAGTGCGGCAGATTCGCAGCGAATTGATCGAGGCTGTCGAGCGTTTGAAGCCGCCTGGCAACCTGCCACCGAGGGCCAAGGAGCGCCGTCCTTATGCCATTGTCTACGGGCGCTATATCCAGGGGTTAGGAACCACTGAGCTGATCGAGGAACTCGCCATCAGTGTACGTCAACTGCGCCGTGAACAGAAACGGGCGTTGAAAACCGTAGTCGATCTCATGTGGGATCAATTTGCTTCTGCATTGTCCGCCGCAATGCCGCCTATTGAGCAAGCGGTCCCAAGTGCAGACCGGCATGAAGTCGCTTCTGCGGAAGTCGAACAGCTCATCAGCGGTGTGCAACATGAAAACCTGGCGTTGTTGCCATTGGTGCGCAGTGTTTGGGGGCTGCTCAACTCTGTTTCCATCCAACACCGCACCCTCTGCCAGGATCGATTGCCCGATCACCTGCCTTCAGTGCGCGCCAATCGGGTTGTCCTGCGTCAGGGGTTGTTGGGCGTGCTTTCCTACGCAATCCACCGGGCGGGTGAAGGAGAGATCTTGCTTGAGGGAGCAGGGGATAGCCAGGGCGTTGTTCTCTCCGTGCGCGCCACAGGTAAAGTTTTGGATGCACCGCGCGCTGGGGTGAGTCTGGAGATCAGCCACAAGTTGATTGCCAGTTCGGGTGGAACGCTGGATCTCATCGATAGTTTGGATAAATGGACCGCCCGAATTTCCCTCCCCGTTGCCGAGGCTTCCCCGATTCTTGTTATAGACGACAACGCCGGCCTCATCTCGCTCTTCCGGCGTTATTTGGCCGGCCATCATTACAGTGTCTCTGAAGCCCACTCCGCCCAGGAAGCCATCCAGCAGGCCCAGCAGGTCGATCTCAAACTGATTATCCTTGACATTATGATGCCGGATCAGGACGGCTGGGAGATACTCCAATCATTGCGCAATGCGCCGGCAACTGCGCAGACCCCCATTATGATCTGCTCGGTGATGAACGAACCCGAACTCGCCTTTTCGTTAGGCGCGTCCGACTACGTAACCAAGCCTGTCAGCCAGGCGGGGCTGTTAGCGAAGGTTGAGTATTGGTGTAGCGTTCCACCGGTGCTGGGGGAACCACCGACAGGATCGCCTGCAAGTAGCGCAGACTCTCCGTCGTCGTGAAGCCGTCCCGCGTTGTGATGCTCAACATCTGATTTTCCATTGCCTCCTCGACAGCCCGCCCACTCACCCCAATGATGGGAATAGCCGCCATTTCATCAGTTTGGCGCATCTGTGAAATCAGCCAGATGCCGTCGCCATCGGGCATAGCCATATCTAACAGCACCACGTCCGTCAACTGCGCCTGAAGCCGGGCGTAGGCTTCCTTGCCGCTGTAGGCCCGGAAGATCGCGTAGTCGGGATTGTGGGTCAGTACCATACGTTCGAGCAGGCGTGTAGCCGCTGGTTCATCATCTACCACCAGAACAGTTTTGGCAGCTGGTGCAACCCGGCGCAGGGTCTCCTGGATGTTCTGAACCGTCACCGGTTTCTGGATAAATGCCCCCACGCCTAACGTTTTGGCCATTTGCGTAGAGCTGGGCAGCGTACAGTCGATCACCGGGACCCCAACAGATAACGCCTTCCCCCCGTTCTGCGAACCTGTCTTGATGACCGCCCGCGCGCTCAGTTGGCGGATCAGCCGCTCGGCCTCCCCCCACGACGGCGTCACAGTCACCTGGTATGCGTCCAGATGGCGTTGCAACAACTTCACTTCGTCGGACTCGGGCTCGCCCAGCACAATGAGTACGGGCGCCACAATCCGTTCCGGCGGGATCGGGCGTCCGGCTGCGCTCGACGGGTTCAGCGATGGGTCCAACGGCAGGTCAAAGAAGAAAGTGCTGCCCACCCCGAACTGGCTGTGAACCCCAATGCGCCCACCGTGCAGATGGATAATGCGCTGGGTGATGGCAAGGCCCAACCCGGCGCTGCCGCTGCTGCCCTTCAACTGGTGAAATTCGTCGAAGACCCGTGTCAACTCATCCTCAGTGATGCCAGGCCCCGTGTCCTCGACCTCAAAACGCAGCCAGTTGTCACCTTCCTGGCGTATTCGGATGGTGATGTGTCCCTGTGCGGTGATGCGAGTCGCATTCGAAAGCAAGTTGAGCAGCACTTGGCGAATGCGGCTGCGATCCACCGATACAGTTGGCAATTGGGGCGACTGATCGATGAACAACTTCAGCCCCTTTGTCTCGATCAAGGGCTGGACCATGGCGACGGTTTCAGCGATCAACAGGTCGATGTTGGTCTCCTCCAGGTGAAGGCCCATGCGCCCGGCGTCCAATTTGGAGAGATCCAAAATGTCGTCGATCAGTGAAAGCAGGTGGCGACTGTTGCGGTAGACCTCGGTGATATCGCGCAGATAGGGTGTGGGCAGCCGGACCCCATACGACTGCTGTGCAAAGGACATGGTTTCGCTGAAGCCCAGGATGAGATTGAGAGAGGTGCGTAGTTCGTGGCTGATGTGGGCGGCGAACTCTGCTTTGAAGCGTAGCGCTTCATCGGCAATTTCCCGCGCATAAAAGAGTTCGGTGTTGGCCTTTTGCAGTTGATAGTTTGCCAGATCGAGTGAAGTCAGCGTGCGGTGGAGTTCAGCCCGATGCTGGCGCGCCTCGCTGGCATGTTGGCGTGCCTGTTGCGCGCTCACTTCGACGGAACGCAGCGCTTCGTGCAACCCGCGCGAGGCGCGCCAGGCCACCAACGCCGTCAGCACTTCGAGTAGAATCACCCCATGCAGTAGAGAAATCCCGCTCCACATCATTTGGAAAAGGATAATACAGACCGCGGTCACATAGGCCATTCTGGGGGTGAGCAGCGCTCCAGCCATCATAATCGTGAGCAGAAAGGTATAGTTGATGGCAAAATTCTGAGTAATCCAATAGGCATAGGCAATGAAGATCACCTGGGCCGTCAGGAAGACAACCGCGGCCCAGCGATAGTGGCTCTCTTGAAAGCGGACGATGAACCATCCCGCCGCCAGGGTCAACAGAACGAAGTAGAGCCCTTGCAGCGCGGAAATTTGCTGCGCTTGTAGAGCAACCCCTATCCAGACCCAGGCGACCATGCCGGCGACAACCGCCAACCACGCAAATGCCTCTCGTCGAAAGTGGTCGTAGTCTTCAGCGGGAACGATACCCTTCGATAGAACCCCATCGGTCAGCGCGTTCCGGCCGCGTTGGTTTGTGCTTTCTGTCAACATGATTCAACTATCTCCATTTATGCAATCAGCATCGGTTCCTCACCGATATTTTGCCTCAGTCCTAGGATAGATCCAACCACATGGACAAAAAGTGACGTTCTCAAATCAGGCGTCACTACTCACCGCTTTCTATGCAGAATATCGCCGTTGAGTTGCGTGCGCCCCTGTGCTATGCTAGGGCCAGCGTAGACAGTCGGTCCTGGTGTACACCGTCTTTTCCCCCGCCGCCAGCCAGGACGCCACCCGAAGGACCTGACCATGAATCACTTTTCGCAAGGACACGCCCTGCTCATCGGCGTGAGCGCGGACCTGCCCGGCACAGTGCAGGACGCCACCGGTGTGGCCGAGATCCTGCAAGACCCGGCCCGCTGCGCCTATCCCCCACAGCAGGTGACACTGCTCATCGGCGAAGCCGCCCGCCGGCATGCCATCCTGGCCGCGCTGGATGATCTGGCGGCGCGCACCAACGCCGACGACAGCGCCATTGTCTACTTCTCTGGACATGGCTACCGGGTTTCGTCTTCTTTTGGGGCCATGCACTACCTGCTGCCCTACGGCTATGACGTTGCCAGCCTGCCCGATACCGCCATCAGCGGGCTGGAACTGGCGCAGAAGTTGGCGGCGCTGCCTGTGGGGAAGCTGCTCCTGCTGCTCGACTGCTGCCACGCCGGCGGGCTGGACAACATCAAGGCGCCCGGCGCGGAGTTCACCCGCGAGGCGCTGCCGCCCGAAGCGCTGACCGTACTCTCCCAGGGGCGTGGACACGCCGTGATCGCCTCTTCCCGCGCCGATGAGCTTTCGCTGGCGGGCAAACCCTACAGCGCCTTCACCCTGGCCCTGATAGAGGCACTCTGCGGCGTGGCAGCCTCTACCCAAGATGGCTATGTGCGCGTGGCCGACCTGGCTATGTACGCCAGCAATGCTGTGCCCCGGCGCACCCGCGACCGCCAGCACCCCATCCTCAACTACAAGGAGGCGGACAACTTCGTCGTCGCCTATTACGCGGGCGGAGATGAGAAGCCCAAAGGGGCGCCCTTTGCCGAAAGTGAGATTGAGATTGAATCAGAGCCGGGGACCTTCAACCAGCGCGGGCAGACGGTGTGGGGCAGCCAGGTCAATGTTGCAGGCAGTGTGCATGGACCGGTGGTGACCGGCCCAGTAGAGCAGATCGGCGACCGCTACGAGACGCATTACCACACGCACGAAGCGTCGCCCCCGCCGCCCTTTACCCTTGATCTGGCCGATCTGGAGAAGCGCTCTTGCAGGGCCTTGCCGCTGACTGTGACGCTGTCCCTATGGCTGGGGAGGGCGCACCCGACGTGGCGCAGAAACGGCAGCCCCGCCTTTCACAGATCTATGTCGATCTCGACACCACCAGCGAACCCAGTTTCGAGCAGATCTGTGAAAGATTGCATCTCGACCCACATGGACGCCAGCAGTTGGAACGCCGACTACAACAAGAATCGGTGAATGAACGCACGCCGCGCAAGGCGATGGATTGGACGGCAAACGAACTTCGCCAGTGGGTGCGTCAGGTTGCCTAACAAGACGAAGACAACCGCCGAAAGGAAGAAAAAAGTTGGGTGTTGCGCTGGATGCATTGACCTCGGCGGCAGCGCCCCTCTCCACCTATGAGATCATGCGCCAGCACACGCAGTTTGTGCTGCTGGGCGATCCGGGCAGCGGTAAAAGCACATTGACGCGCCGCATCGCCAGCGCGCTGGCCGCCGTTGCCCAACCCAACCAGACCGGACAGGCGGAAACATGGTCGGCAGCGTTGAATGCCGCCTTCCCGCGCTGGCTGCTGCCAGTGCGCGTGGTGCTGAGTACCTGGGCCAACCATCTGTCACCGAACAGCGAGGGGACAGCCACCGATCTCATCGACGAGTCCGTGCACATTCTGGCGCAGACCGCCAAGGTGGACGATAACGCCATGCAGAAGCGTTTCCTGGTGCGGCTGAGCGGCTCGGAACCGAGTGTGCTGCTCCTGCTCGATGGGCTGGACGAGGTGGCCGACGTGGACAAGCGCAGAAAGCTGCTCGCGTCTGTACGCCGCTTCTGTCAGCACTATGGCGATGTGCCCTTGATCATCACCTGTCGGGCGCGTCCCTATACCGAGGGCGAACATTATCGGCTGCCCCTGCCCGATTTTGAGATTGGGCCGCTGCCCCAGCCTGCTATCCGAGCCTTTGTGGAACGCTGGCACGCCGAACTGGCCTGGGCGGGGCTCTACACAGAGGCTGCCGCCGCGTCCGCCAGACAGCGCCTGTTGACCGCCCTCGACGACCCCAATCGCCACGAACTGCGCGAGATGGCCGAGACGCCGCTGCTCTTGACCATGATGGCGCGGGTGAACTACAAGCGCGGCCTGCCCAACAGCCGCGCCAAACTCTACGAGGAATACGTCAAGCAGTTGCTCTACGAGTGGGAGCGGGCCAAGTTGGACGAACAGGGCAAGCGACGCGGCTGGATCTGCTGCTGCAAGAGGGCGGCGTCTCTTCCACCAGTCTGGATCGGGCGCTGGACGAACTGGCCTACAGGGTTCACGGCCAGGGCGGCAGCCGCGACACTGTGGACATCGCCCGCGGTGACATGCGCGATGCGCTGGAAGCCATTCACCCCGGCAGCGAGGACGAAAAGGCAGCGTGGGCCGTGCGCCTGCTGCGCCTCATAGACGACCGCTCCGGCCTTATCTACGCCCTGGAACAGGATAAGATCTACCGCTTCTCCCACCGCACCTTCCCAGAGTATCTGGCGGCGCGCTGGCTGGCGACGGGCAACTTTCTGGCCAAATTCCGCGAAAAACTGGACCACGAACAGTGGCGCGAAGACATCTTCCTGGCGCTAGGCTACCAGATTTGGGTGCAGAACGAGTATGACAATGCCCTGACCGTTTTCTTCAACCTGATGCCACCGCAGCCGCGTAGCGAGACAGATTGGCGACGGGTGCTGCTGTTGGGCGAAGCCTATGTGCGCCTGCTGGACCGCAACGGGCCGGTGAAGCGGAGCAGGAGGTGGTCGCCCAACAGGTGATCCACACCATCCCCGAACGGTTGACTGCGGCCATACAGAACCGGGACCTGCCCTGCCGCCAACGGCTGGACGCTGGCCTGCTGCTGGCCGACCTGCACATCCTGCCGCCGGACGTGGACGACTTCGTGCCCATCGCCGCCAGAGCCGAACTGGGCTACGACTTCCGCATGGGCAAATACCCAATCACCAATAGCCAATACCGCCGCTTCTTCGACGACGGCGGCTACGCCGAGGACAGGTCCTGGTGGACCGAGGAGGCGGTGAAGGATATTGAAAGCTGGGAAAAAGACTGGCGCAAGGGACCGCGCCTATGGGGAGATCCCCGCTTTGACCGGGATACGCAGCCGGTGGTCGGCGTCAGTTGGTGCGAGGCGGTGGCCTACTGCGAGTGGTTGACCGACAAGCTGCGGGCAGAGGGGAAGATTAGCCGGGATGAAATCGTGCGGCTGCCCACGGAAAAAGAGTGGCAATGGGTCGCTGCCGGCGCAGAAGGGCGAACCTATGCCTGGGGACCAGAATTTACCCTCTGGCGCGTTAATTCCAAAGAGAGCAGTCTGGATCAGCCGACGCCGTCCACATGTATCCACAGGGCAAGACGCCTGACACGGAGGTGTGGGACTCTATGGCAATGTGTGGGAGTGGACAAATGATGACTATGGAAGCTGGGGGGTTCTGCGAGGCGGTGCATACTACTCTGCCGCCACAGATGTTGATGCTTCCGCCCGCTACAGGAACCACCCCAGGTTTGGGGACATCAGCGGCGGGTTTCGATGTATGGTGGTCCCCATCTCTCGTGACCGCGAATAGGAGAAATGTGCGAATGGTTGGTCGATTGAGCGGTGTCTCTCTGCGATTGTCTGCCGTTCGCGGTAATTTAGCTGTGACCGCGAATGGGAGAGGGATGCGAATGATTGGTGGTAAGTACACCTATTTGCGCTTTTCTCTCATTCGCGGTCATCCTTCGCGGTCACTTTGCATCTGGCAGCCGCACCCATTCAATGTCCAGGAGTTGAGGATGGAAATTTACGATGGTGCCAAGTTTCAAGCCGAGCAGTTTCAGGTACTGGCGCATGCGCAACTGCATCTGCGCTGTGATGGCGGACACAGCCACACATGCCAGTAGGACCTTACCCTCGACGAGCAAGAGGTAGGTGTCGCGAGTTTCAATGGGCTGGCCCTGATAGGAGATGGTGATCTTCTTTTGGGGCCGATAGCTGATGCCGTGCGCCCGCAATTCGATCTGTACGGCTCGACGGTAGTGCATGTGCATAAAACCTGTCCCCAGCGTTTGCTGCACTGTGTAAAAGACTTTATAGAGTTCCCTTGCCAGTTCTGGATAGAGCAGGTTTTCGAGATAGGCGTCAGGCGTTGCTGGCGATTGGGCTTTCTTCGGAAGCTGATTGGCCATACGCTGGAAAATGACTTTCGGTACACCAAAGGTGACGACAATCCCCAGTTGAAGCCCCGTTACGCGCAAATAGGTAAGCAGTTGAGCCTGATGGATCGGCAGGATCTCTTCAACTGCTTTGGGTTCCAGCAAGATCTTGTTGTCCACCATCACATCCACCGCAAAACGCCCAATTCGATGGGAGCCGTAGGTCAACTCATACCTTACCTGTCGCTGCGCCGGAATCTCCCGTTCTGCCAGTGCGATCATCAGCGCCCGTTCCCACCCTTCCTCGGACAGGTTCAATCCGCGCAATCCGTTGTGTACGTGAAAGAAAGCGCCTTGTACTTGATAGCTCAGTTCAGGGAAGAGAAGATCCGTCAGGTCAAACCTTTCATAATGGCTGCGAATGATGACCGCGGATGAGAGAAAAACGCGAATAGACGCTGCTCAACCCACGACCATTCGCGCCTCTCCTATGCGCGGTCGTTTCACCATGACCGCGCATAATAGAAAAGCGCGAATATTGTCGCATGTACCACGACCATTTGCGCATTTCTCCTATTCGCGGTCATTTCACCACGACTACGGATAAAAGAAAAGCGCAAATGGTGTCACATGTACCACGATCATTAGCGCATTTCTCCTATTCGCGGTCATGAGAGGGGATCACCATCACCCGAAACCCGCGGTAGTAGTACCTGAGCCTGGGGCCGCCCCTGTCGCGGGCGGAAGCTTTGGCATAATTAGCGTTCAAATACCAGGAACCACCTCGAAATTCTCCCAAAGCGCTGGTTGGCTATGAACGCGTTCGAGCAACCATTCGAGGAAACGTCGCACTGGCGGCACAGGCGGGTGACGCTCTCCATAATGGGTACAGATCAGCTCACAGGCGGCCAGATGCTCCTGAAAGCTGAGATGGATGAAGGCAAACTCACCGGGTCGGCGCGAAACCAGGATACCGGCGTGTTGGGTCAGATAGTCTGGCACATCCTTGATGCGCACGTTGAAATCCGCCTCATAGAGCAGTTGCAGCAGCAGGCCGGTGTGGAACGTGATTGTATCCTGTTGGGGATTGCTCTGCTCGTGGATAGTACAGGCCAGCGTCTCAAGCAGGGGACGCAGCGCCTTGGGGGGTATGCCCAGGTTGGCGACAATTGGTTCGTCAGGTGTACGGTTGCGTGTCCAGCGGTCGAGCAGCAGATCTACCGATTGCCGGTAGAGATCGGCCTGGGTGGCCGGTAGTTGGCCGGGGCGCTGTGGATCGGGGGGATTGCTCTGCGCCGGTTCGTGACCGGTGGCTGTCGGGTCACGGACCCGATAGGAGCATGATGCGCCATTGGGCATAAAAAATAAGAGCCGCTCTGATACTCAGGGCGGCTTTTGGCTGGGGGACAGGGATTCGAACCCCAACTGCGTGATCCAGAGTCATCATGTCAGTTTTGAGTATCTTTGCCCCTGGTCGTACTTGAGAGCCGTCCATAATCCTATCAACTAGATCATAAAAGGGACCGAATAATTAGCGATATTGCTAACTATTCGGTCCCTTTTTGTGTTGCGAAAATCAGCGATCAGTCTTGAATACGGTGAATGGTATGAGTAAAGTGTAATCCATGCGCCAAGGTATGTCCTGTGAGGTAAGAATTGTATGGACTATTTACCTACCGACTTTGGTTTTCTGATAAGCGGCCTGTAACTGCCATTTCCTTGCCCACTTCTTCACCGCTGCTCCAGTAACACCATAGCGTCTGCCAAGTGCCTCCCAGTTGGGGCACTCCTGGATTGCCTGTTCCAGTTCTGCTGGTGTGGGCCGAGGAAGGGCTGTATGAGTCGAAGGCGGCACGGGTGCATCAGGCATTAACTCAGGCAATGCAGTCACCCGGTCCTGATATTCTCGTAGTTCTGCCACACCAAACCCGAAGTACTCCTGAGTGGTTGCAATACTGGCATGCCCTGCCTGGATCTGGGTTAATGCCGAGTTACCACCACGGACGGCTGTGTTGGAAATGTAGGCATGTCGCCAAGCATGGGGATTGACCCGACCATTGACATCTGCTTTGCTCCGCAGTCGCATCATGACCTGGTAGATGCCATTGGCGGAGAGATGCCCATTCTTTCGACCTGGAAAGACATACCCCTGCTGCTCTTTCCGAGCGTTTAGCCAGTGAAGCAGTACCGTTGCAGCATCGATGGAAATGACCACTGTCCGATATCCAGTTTTGCCATATACCACAAGCGTCCGGTCTGGAAGATTGCAGTTTTCAATTCGAAGCGTACCGGCTTCGCCCGCCCGCAGGCCACAGTCAATCAGAAGACAGCAGAGTGTATAGTCTCGTAGATCCTCACGAGCAACGTGCAACATGCGGCTGATGTCCGAGTTCTGTGCCCGTTTGATGCCATGTTTCGGCGCCGCAGGGACTGGCACCCACGATTTCACCTGTACCGGAACGAATCCTCGGTCAGCGCACCAGCGCAGAAACGATCGCAAATCGACCAGATAACCACGCTGAGAGGCGACAGCCAGCGTACCCGGCGCTCCCTGCCGTAGACTGCCTGCATGGGGACACGCCTCTTCCATGAGCCACAGTGCATAGTAGGGCAATCGCGAACTTGGTTGACAAGAGGAGGTAGGAGTTGGTAGGCTCATAGAAGTGAGCGAACGAATAAGAGAGGGAATCATGGTCGTCAGAACAGAAGTGAAGCCGCGTTTGGAGACGTATTTTGCCGATTTGAAGGATCCGAGGGAGGCAATGAATCAGGATCATCGGTTCATGGATGTGCTTATCATTACCATCTGTGCGGTGGCCATCGATGGCAAGAAACTGCGCCGCAGCTACGACCGCCAAGATAGCCGTGCCGCCATCCACATGGTGAGTGCCTGGGCTAGCGCCAATGGGCTGTGTTTGGGGCAACGCAAGGTGGACGAGAAGTCGAACGAAATCACCGCCATTCCCCTGCTGCTGGAAGTGCTGGAGATAGCAGGCTGTGTGGTGACAATTGATGCCATGGGCTGTCAAGTCAACATTGCCCAGACCATCATCAACCAGGAGGCTGATTACCTCCTGGCGCTCAAAGAGAACCAGGGCACGCTCTATGCCGATGTGGACCTGCTCTTCACCGATCTGGCAGAGAGCGGCTTCAACGCATACGACTACGACACCGCCAAGACCGTGGACCTGGACCATGGGCGGGTGGAAATGCGCACCGTCTGGACCATTTCCGACCCTCGCCTCATCGGCGCCCTGCGCGGCACAGCGCGTTGGCCCCAACTGGCCACACTCGTCAAAGTCCAGTCCGAGCGCTATCTCGCCGAGGATGACTGCTCCGTCGAAGTCCGTTACTTCATTTCTTCTCTCACCACATCGGCTGCACACCTGCTCAAGACCGTGCGCACCCATTGGCAGATTGAAAACGCCTTCCACTGGGTTCTGGATGTCGCCTTTCGAGAAGATGACTGCCGCATCCGCAAAGAGAATGGTACTCAGAACTTTGCCCTCTTGCGCCATCTCGCTCTCAACGCCCTCAAACAGGAGCAGACGGCCAACATGGGCATCCACAACAAACGCCTACGTGCTGGCTGGGACAATCACTATCTCCTCAAGGTCCTTTCTACTCTCCTCGCCTAGTTCGCGATTGCCCTACATTCGACACCCTATCGCCGATGAATTACCTGACCGAGATTCAGGCTCCGCTCATCGCCCTCTTGCACGATCAGGGGGATCAGGTGATCCCTGTGGGCGAATCGAGGCGTCTCTATGCCGCTCTGGCTGGTCATCGCGGGGTGCGCTATACCGAAATGCACTTCCAGCATCTCGACCCGCTCAAAGGAAAGCTGCCCCTCTTTCGCCTTGTGCAAGAACTTGGTAAGTTCTTTCGGGCTGTCTACCCCATGTTTCGACAAGCAGTGGCTTTAGGATGAAGCGGAAAGTCTACTCTGTGGGTGGGCGGCCCGACCAGACCGGCCAGCAGCGATCTATTCGGGGGCGGCTGGCGTATGGCCGGTTGCCGTGGTGGGCATCCTCTACGCCATGTTGGTCATCCAGGCACCGGCAGGCGACCGGCGCAATTGGTCGGCGATCCGAGCATGGGCGGCGACTCTCCCTGTGGTCTTCCATCTCGAAGCGACGAAAGTAGATGCCATCTAATGGGATGGGATGGTCAGGGCGCGGATGCCGCCCCACACCTTTACCGCAGCGACTGTTGCCTCGTCGAGCAGGCTGATGCAATCCCATAGTACATTGCGGTCAGGACTATGAATCAGCAGCGCGCGCTGGCCGATGGCAAAGGAGGGCTGAGCGCCGATGCCGACAAGCTGCGGTTCCAATTGCCGAACTTCGTTGTGGCGACTACGGGCCAATGCATTGTGCGTTGTCCACTGTTGCCCGTCCCAGCCGACGTATTGGCGTTCGTCCTCGCAGATGGGGCTGCGGACAGGCGGCTGCTCGCTCTCGGCAAACTGCGTGCCGCAGGTCTGGCAGATGAAATGGCTCATCAGATTTACTCCTTTTGATTGGGTGCGGCTTCAACACCTGTTGAACGGACAGCAGCACGCCATCGAGCGGCGGCAGGCTGAGGGAGTGGGTGAAATCCGCTTGTCGTATATGAATGGCAACCGCTGGAATCATCGGGGACTGGAGCATCCTCGCCAGACTCTGGGCTTTGTTTCTCAGAAGCGTGCGGAAGATCAGCCGTGGTCTTCCGCACGCTTCAGCGTAATGGCTTGCTCCGGTACTTAGACAGGCCGTTCACTGCGCCGTTCCCAGACTACGCAATGCGGGCAAGATCCTCCGACGCCTCTTCCAAATACTCTACGGCCTGGGCCTCCTTGGCTTTGGCCTTGCGGATATGGGATGCAAACGTCCGGCGTGTCTGCTCTACAGCCAACCCTTGCTGGGCATCGCGCCCCATGGAGTGTCCCCAAAGCCATACTTTTGGAACAAAGGCCGCTGCTTCAGCATAAGAGTCGGCGGCTCTATTCAGCGGTTCGGCTACCTCAGGCACGGCTTGCGCCATCTGGCGCAGATAGCGCGCCGCCGAATGGCGCTCTTCCAACATGGTCACCTGGTCGCCGTGGACCATCACACGCGTCTCCAATACCTGGAGATCGTCCGGTGGGTAGTCGCTATCTACTTCCAGGGCGTCGGCCCAGGCATCGTACGCCGCCAGACCAGCGATATGATCGGGCAGGCTGGGGCGGCGCGCTGTCCGCGCCAGATCGATGGCCCATGGCAGCGATGCTGCCAGCACAGCGCGCGCGGCTGGGCGCGTCGTCCATTTGTGGTCGATGACGATCAACCCCTTGCCAGCGTTCTTGTCCATGCTGTCGAACCAGTCCCTTTTTTCGTAGTATTGATTCTTTGATAGCTGGAACCAGTCCTGAAAGTAGCTCCACCCATAGAGGATCGCGCCTTCCTCAGCATAGCCGCCGCTGCCGCCTGCCTCGATGCGTAGCCCAGCGCGTCAAATACCCGATGAAAGGGATCATCGCCCAGGTAGGATAGATCGATATTGCCGCCGTCGTCGCGGTTCCAGAGCCGACGAAACGGGGCGCCCGCCACGCTCATCAAATAGTCATAATCAACAGGATCACCCAGATAGATCAGACAGGCATAGAGAGAACCCGGAAACGGACAAAGGTGGACATCGTAGCCCACGCGCGGCACATTTGCCAGAATTGTGCGAGCCTACAATTGAGTTGTGGTCATGTGTTCTTTTCCTTGGTGGAATGGTTGCATTCAACCTTGCTGTCATGTGGAGCATACTTCCTACTCTAAGCGCCATCGGCTATCGGGAGACAGGGACAAATGTTCTAATAGATGTTTTTTCCTTCCCAAACGTCTCTCCTCGCTCTGGGCATTAGGTCTGCTCTGTTGTGGATGTGGAGGTGATCAAGTCAGCCAACGTGATCAGTCGACGATTGACTTCCTCGACTTCGGCGCCAGATTCGACCAACAGCGTAACCAGCGGCGCGCTGTCAGAAAAACTGTCGGCATAGTGGCGCATATTGCCCAGGAGATAGAGACACAAATAGCCATAGCTGGCCGTAGCAACCGAGACGTAGGCTCGTCGGCGCAGAAGTGCGACGATCTCGTGGGTGAAGCCGCGACCACGAATCTCGACACGGGTGACACAGCGGGTATGGATTTCGGCAGCAGGCGCTGTGGCAAGCAACTTACCACCGCAGAACACCCCGAAGCTATCACAGATAGATGTCAATCTATCCATACGCCCGTCGGTCAGGACAAGAGTCGCGCCGGCAGCGCGCGCCATGCTTTCAAGCTGACGGTAGAAATCAACTGCCTGCACTGCATCGACAGCAGCCATAGGCTCGTCTAGCAGAATGAGCGGGGTTTGATGGATAGACGACTGGATTGCAGTTAACATTTCCTCGCAGCGGATGGTCCTGTCCACTGCGTGCGGGGGAGTGAGGAGGAGGGTGCAGGCGCGGATCGTTTCGCTTTGTGTCCAGACATCGTAACCCAGGACGCGAGCCGAACCGCTGGATGGGAGCAGCCTGCCGCTGAGTAGCTGTAACAAGGTTGTCTTACCGGCCCCGGCTGGACCGACAATGCCGAGGATGTCGCCGGTTGCGACAGTCAAGTTCAGCCGATCCACGGCGCGTTGATGGCCGAAGTGCCGGGTTAATAGATGGGTGTAGATGGCAGGGTCGCCCATGGTCTTTTCTTTCCCCGATAGCGACGGATGCATTTGCCATCATTACATCATGCGCGTGGAGCCAATCATAGGGGCGAATGTCCTGTCATCGGTGGACAATCGACCATAAAGCAGCAGGAGAAGGCTCAAGGAGCAAAACACAGGTGAACGCATGTGCCCTGACCTTCGACGCTCTGGATCTCCAACTGGCCTGCAAGCAGTTTGGCGCGTTCTTGCATATTGTGCAGCCCACCCGAAAGCAGAATCGCGTTGGGCGTGAAACCGACGCCGTTGTCTACAATCTGCAAATGTACCTGACCATCAGCCAGGTGAAGACGCACAACAATGTCTGTGGCCAGGGCGTGGCGTTGGGCATTGAGCAGCGCTTCCTGCGCAATGCGCAATATCTCCATCGTCTGCGCCGACGACAACAAGTCAGGGGTGAGGGGATCGGTTTCGAGATGTGGCTTGAGTTCACTCTCTGCAAACATCTCGTCTACCAGATCAGCCAACCTGTCGCTAATGCCAATCTGGCGCTCTGGGGCGGGATGCAGATCGAGGATGTAGCTGCGGATATCCATGATGACGTTGTTCAAGTTCGTCATGACCTGGCCCAGACGGGCATAGACGAGTTGCGGTTCGCTATTGATGCGCTGCTGGCAATCTTCCAACACGAGCCCCACCGCGTAGATCGACTGGATCACACCGTCGTGCAATTCGCGGCCAAAACGCTCGCGTTCCTGCAAAACTGCCAGTTTTTCAGCCTGATGATCAAGATGAGCGATTTCGTCCTCATGGCGTCGGATGTAGTGCCCCAACCATGTCGACAACAGCCCGACGCTGACCTGAAGCGCAAGCAGATCCATAACCATGTGCAGCGCTGTCGTCGAGTGAGGTTCCACGAGAAGATGCAGCAGCGTAAGCACCAGCCAGAGCAGACCGGCAAAAACGAAGCCAAACAAATAGAGACGCCGACCTGTAAAAAATCTGATATACTGATCGTAGGGTGTCAACATGGGAGCCACTCCGAACTTGCTGGCGGCACAAGTGTCCCTTCGATTATAGGACGGCGTCGGGTGAGGATCAAGCAATATGGCGTTGCGCGTTATGGTCGTAGATGATCACGAACTGGTGCGTCTTGGGCTAAAGACGCTGCTTTCGCGTTATCCCGCCTTTGAGGTGATGGCTGAGGCAGCGGACGCGGCGGAAGCCGTGGTGAAAGCCCAACGCTGCGATCCCGATATTGTGATCATGGACATTCGGCTCGGCGGCAGAAGCGGCATTGACGCCACGCGCGCCATCCTGGCGCAGAAACCGGGCGCCAAAGTGGTGATGCTCACCTCCTACCCAGAGGATGAACTGCTCTTCGACGCCATTGCTGCCGGGGCATCAGCCTACGTACTCAAACACATCGGCAGTTGCGAATTGATCCATGTGCTAGAGGCGGTTGGCCGCGGTGAATCAGTCCTTGATCCGGCGGTAACGCAGAAGGTCTTCCACAAGCTGCGCGAGTCGGCGCGCCAATCCGAAGACGCCGCCTTCGCCTCCCTTGCCGATCAAGAATTGCGCATACTGGCGCTGCTCACTGAGGGCAAGACGAACAAGGAGATCGCCGCCGAGATCTTCCTCAGCGAGCGTACCGTGCGCAACTACGTCAGTTCTATCCTCGACAAACTGAATCTCTCCTCACGGGCAGAGGCCGCGGCCTACGCCGTGCGCCACCACATCGAAGCCCATCTCCCCCATTAATACACGACGGCGTAAATCTCAGTGTTCATGTCGTGCGTGGTGCGTGTACTGATTCACGCACTACGCTTGAAACTATCGGGTTATTTGCGCCGGTCTGTACTAGTTCGCGATGGAGCCACTATGAACGCAAATCCTTCAACGTTTCGGCGGTTTGTGCTTCTGAGTATCTTTCTCTGTCTTGCCATTGGGCTACTGCTGCCAACCTTGATCAGCGCCCAGGATGGGAGCGAAACTGGGGGAGTGGCGCCGGTCTATCTGCCCTTTGTCAAC
>JAHBVG010000071.1 GCA_019637695.1 Caldilineaceae bacterium
CGACCTATCCGTCGCCGTAGAGACGATTTACAATGACGGCGGTCGCCACCTGGCTGACATGTATCCCGGCGTAACATCCTCGCGGATAAGCACAACCATGGTTGCGCCTCTGATCCTGCGCAACTGGCTCCATCTCAATAGTAGCTGGCGACAGACGACAGACCTGTACATCTTCAATCCCTCCTCTCAGGCAGCGTCTGTCACGGCGACCTTCTACGATAGCTATGGGACGACAGACCCCCCTCATGTGGAATTGCGTACGATTCCCGCAGGCGGAGTTGTAACCATCCCCGGTACGGAGTTGCCCACCTGGGAAGGCAGCATCAGCGGTTCGCTGGCATCGGCCAGAATCACGTCCAACGTACCTGTCGCGGTGGTCGTACGCAATTGGGTCGGCACATCAACCCATGGCTCGATCACCACCCCCTACCTCTCGTCCAGCTATCGTGGTTTCGCGGCCAGCGAAGCCGGCTCCACCGTCTATTTCCCGCTGGCAGCCAACCAGTGGGTAGGCGCCTACGACTCCGGCTTCCAGATTCAGAACATCAGCAGCAGCCCCAAGAGCGTCACCGTCCGCTTTTACAAAGAAGGCGACCCCAACCCGCAGGGCTCCGCGGTGAACCTGGCTATCGGCGCTTACCAGTCCGCCAATGTCTGGCGACCCTCTGGGCTGCCACAACTGTACGGCTCTGCGGTTGCCGAGGTAAGCGGAGGCGGCAACCACATTGTTGCTGTTGCTCAATACGAAGATACCCGGATTGCACAGAGCAAGTATGGGCTGACCCTCTACGAAGCGATTTCAGACAGCAATCGTTCACCCGTCCTGCCTCGTTTTCGTCGCACCTCTCCCTGGAACTGGACCGGCATCATGGCCCAGAACATGAGTGGCAGCACCAACGGTGTCACCCTTGACTTCTACAGCACGAACGGCAGCCTCAACACCTCCCAATCGAAGAGTGGCGTCCTCAGCCGGACAAGCACACTCTTCTTCAATGAGATACCCGCCATGGATGGCTCCGCCCAGGTTACGTCCGTCCCAGCCTTTGGGTTGATGGGCAATCTCTCCCGGCAGGATGTGTACACCAACCAGGACAACATGATGGGCTATGGCGTCGTGAAGTAAGCGAATGCGCCACACCCAAGAGAGTACTTACCAAACTGATGGTCCCCGAAGTCAGACGTTTGCTCGAATCGGTATCAGGCGTCTATATTTACAAACCCTTCTGATTCAATCCAGGCGTCACCTTGCCGAGGACACGCGTCCCCGCGGCGCCAGTGCAGGCTGGGACGTTGCCGGGCCGACCGTGGATGGCGAGCCAGGCAAGCAGGGCAAAGGCCAGCGCCTCTTTAGCGTCGTCGTCAATGGCGAGTTCGGGCAGATCCTTGTGGCGGAGGAGCGGAATCGGGCGGCCTAGTCGCGCCTCCAATTGCGCCGCCAGCCGATCCATCAGGATCGGGTTGCGTCCACCGCCGCCGCCGACCACGGTCTGCACCACCGGTCCCGGCGCAAAGCGGGCATAGGCATCGGCAATCGAAGCCGCTGTCAATTCGGTCAGCGTGGCGACGAAATCGGCGTCGGAGCAGCCAGCGGATTGGACTTCACCGCGCCACTTTTCAAGCAGGGATCGGGTGAAGAGTTCGCGCCCGGTGGATTTGGGCGGCGTTTGGCGAAAGTAGGGATGATCCAGCCAGCGGCGCAATAAATCGGCAGAGGGCTTCCCTGCCGCGGCCAGTTGTCCATCCGCATCGTAGCGCAGATCGCCGCCGCTGATCAGCGTCGCTGCCCAGTCTATGAGGACATTGCCGGGGCCGGTATCGAAGGCCAGCGGCGCTGCGGACGATCCCTGTGGCGGCAAAAAGGTGACGTTGCCGATGCCGCCGATATTTTGCACGGCGCGCCAGCCGCCCAGTTCCGCCGGCGGACGCAGCAGCATCCAATCGAAGATGGGGACCAGCGGCGCGCCCTGTCCCCCCGCGGCCACATCGGCCACGCGAAAGTCGGAGATGGTACGGATGCCTGTGCGCTCGGCGATGACGGCGGCTTCGCCGATTTGCAGCGTGCTGGTGACGCGCCCCTTCGCATCCACATCATGCCAGATCGTCTGCCCGTGTGAGCCGATGAGATCAACCTGATCGGGCGTCATCCCTGCGGTAGCGATGACGGCCAGCGCGGCGCGGGCGAAGCCTTCGCCCAGGGCAAAGTTGGCCCGGCAGAGCGTCTGCACAGTCGCATGATTCGCAAAGAGATCGAAGATCAACCCCCGTTCCTCGGCGCTCCACGCCTCCGAAACCGCCGCGATCTGCCGTAGCGAAATTTGACCGTCGATTTCATCGATCTCGGCCAGCGCCGCATCGATCCCATCAGCAGACGTGCCGCTCATCAACCCAATCACATGCATAATCGTTCCTCTCAAAACAAACGCGAAGACGCGCAATTTCAACGCAGAGACGCAGAGAGGCAGAGAGGCAGAGAGGGAAAGTAGAACACAGATTTCACAGATGTCCGCAGATTCCAGAGGCTGATTTGGACACGGATTTGCATGAGTTTCAAGATTCCAACCAGGATGTCTATATTCAATCGCCTAATCGTCCAATCTCCTTTTTCCTCTTCTCTCTTCTCTCTTCTCTCTTCTCATTGCGCCTCTGCCTCTCTGCGCCTCTGCGTTAGATCTCTTCCTGAGTTACGAGCCGTCGCTGCCGGTGAAAGCGGATCAGCGTGCGGCCATCCGCTATAGTATAGACCTGGCGTTGGACAGGCCGGGCGTTGTGGGCCAGCAGTCGCAACATGGCTTCATCGGCTGTGCGTTGGGCCAGGGCGCATTCGGCCAAAGAATCGCCCTGCGCCGTCTCGTCGGGCACTTCGGTGATCCAATCTACTAATGTGATCGACGGGAAGACCCCGGCGAAGCTGCGTTCCCCGCGGGGATGGTTCGCCTGCACCCCCTGCATAAAGCAGATCATCCCATTGTGAGTTTGCAAGGGCGACACCTCTGGATTCCAGCAATGGCCGTAGCGCTCATAACAGTGCAGCCAATAGCGGTTGCGTTCGCTCAACCAGGGCGTTTCCGCCACAGCCTGTGCGATGGCAGCGCGCACGGCTTCGGCGGCTTCCGCCAATTGAGGCAGGCGCGGATCTGCGATGTATGTGACGATGCCGTAGAGCATGGCCTGCACCACATGATACGAAACCTGGAATCGCGGCGGTGTGTTGTAGCCAGCGAAGGGCTGGCTCCACTCGTGCGAAGGGACGCCGTGGTTGTCGACAATGGCATCGGGCAGCCACGCCGACCAGAGATCGCGGCGGAAGCGGGCTTCGCCGAAAAGCGTCGCCGGGTTGAAGGTATCCATGGCGAACTCCTTCCCCGCAGCGTTGAAGCGGGCAGCGTGGTGCTTCCAACGTGGATGTTCGGCCATCAACCGGTAATGGAAGGCTGCGCCGTCGGGGTTGGCGATGGGCAAGATCACGACATTCACCCGCGCCAGCAACGCCCGATAATTTGGATCGGTCGCCAGATCCCGCGCCAGCGTGAGGAGCGCCGTGGTACTCGACACTTCGTTGGCATGGTGGCGGGCGATGAGCAGACAGGTTGGCTTCTGCACAGTCAATTTGAGGCGGGAGAAATGCGTCTGCCCGGCGTGGATCGGCAACGTCACATCCACCCCGTAGCCCACCCGCCCCTGATAGGATCGCCCCACTTCCCAGATGCGCATCCCCGGCAGCGCGGCCAATGCGTTGAGTTCCTCAACCAGTTGAATCGGCCCGATCACCGCAGAATCGACAGCGTCGATTTGTTCCGGCGTGGGCAGCGGATCGACTGGCGACGCCGCAAAATGGATACTCTCGCGCCGCTCGCCCGCGCCGCAGTGGACGATCACTTCGATCCGCGCCGGGAAATGGGGTTCGGAATTGAGATCGCGCCAGCGGCGGATCACCTGCGCTGCCAGTTGTGCGGCGTCCACATCTGCGTAATCGACGCCGATCTCCGCGCGGATCACCCGTTCGCCGCGCTCATCCACGGCCAACCCATCGAGTCGGACGCGCTGAGGCGTCGGCATGTCGTGGCGGCTGCCCACGATCATCCCCCGATCCTTGAGGAAGCGGGGAACGATCCAGGATCGCAGCGTCACCACCGCCCTCGGCGATCCACCGACGGTTGACCCATCCGCTCGATGATAGTGGTGGATCATCGGCATCACCTGTCCGGCGGCGGTGATGGGCTGACCGGAGAAGCGTTCGCCCAGCGCGGCAAAATAGTCGAGCGTGTTGAAATAGATGTCCTCATGCAGCGCTTCCCCCACCGAAACGAATTCCTCGTGTATGCCCAGCGGCTCATCGGGCCAGCCGAAGAAGCCTTCCACCACCAGCGATTCAAAGTAGGGTTCCACCTGAATCGGGGATCGTCGCTGCCCCACGGCGAGGATGTGACCGCGCAGCCAAAGCAAGACCTCCTCTTGATAGAATGTCCAAAAGAGCGATTCGTCGGTGGCGACAGGCCAGCTTGCGCGCGCGTCATTCTCCCAATCAACAATCACCCCCCCCGCCGACGGGTGGACCCGGCCCTGCTCTGGCATGGGTGCGAGGTAGGGCCGTTCCTCCCACAGCAGCGGCAGCGCGGCACAGTGGATGATTTCGCCGGCGGCGTCAAAGGCGTTCAAACGGTAGACGGCGTCGTCGATTTGTGCGGCGGGTGTCATTGTCAGATCGATCTGATCGAGGGGCAACCCAAGTTGGCGCGCCATCACTTCGTCGGCGGGGAAGAGTTCTTGCAGCCAGCGATGGGGCAGATCGAGCCACTTAACCTCGTCGTCCGCCGGGCCGAATTCGGCGAAGGCGATCTCCACGCCGGCGACCCACTTTGCACGCAGGATCGGGATCTGCTCTTCTTGCAGCCAGGCCAGCCCTGCTTTGTGGACGGGCAGCACGCGCACGGGGCAGGTTCGACCATCCTTGCGCAGAGCGGCGGCAAATTCGGCGGCCAGGGCAAGGCGCATCGGCTGCGGCGCGCTGCAAAAGAAGGTGATCTGCTGCGGCGGATCGCTTTGGCAGCGCAGCGCCGGGCGCACTTCCTCCCCAAAGACGCGCCGCAGCCGCGCCGGGTGATCGAGACCGTCGTCGGGGTCCCATGTTAGCCGGAAGATCTCTTGGATCAGGTTGCTCCCCGGCTGCGCCAGCGGACGCCCCGCTTGGGTTTCGGCCAATGCCAGCCAGGTGAGGGGCGTGCGCGCATAGACGAGATCCTCGACCGCAGCGATGATCCTGCGCAGCGAGCGGATGGTATCGCCCTGCCGCTGGCTCTCGCCATCGAGGAAGGGGTAGACCTCGGCGAGATAGTGTGCTGTCATCGCATCCATAGGCAGCAACTGATCCGCGCCGGGAAGTCGCAGCGTCCGATCCTCAGCGGGGAAGCCCAGCAGTAGCCCAAATTCATCGGCGTGGATCGGTGGGTTGTTGACGGCAAAGGCCAGGGGCAGGGCAAGACCGGCTGTCTCCAATCCCAGTCGCGCCGCCAGATCGACGGCAGCCATGCCCGTCACAGCGTCGGTCTGCGATCCCAAGTAGAGGCGGAAGCGCGGCGTATCCCGCGTGTGGCCGTCGAGAACGGCTGCGAAGAGACCGGTATCGGCGCGATCATAGAGCGCGGCCAGATCGAGATCGCCCGAATCAGTCGCCGCAGGGATCTCCGCGGTCGGCGTTTCGGGAAGGGCGACGGCCATCCCGTTGAGCAGGTCGGCGAGATCGGCGGCCCCGTCGGCGTGAATCTGCAAGGCGCGGCGCGATCCATCGACCATCCACGCCACCGAGCGACCGTCCACAGTGAGGATCGGCTCTATTGCCGCGTCCCCCCACGGCGCGGGCGGCGTCTCCCCGACGCTGAGCAGCAGCGGGATCTGCCAGCTTTCCGCTTTGTCGAGGGGCAGGGCAATGGGCAAGCGGATGGCGGCGGATTCCAACCCCAGACGGGCGGCGAGGTTGACGGCGGCGGCCCAGACTTCGGCGGTGAAGCGCTCCGGCGTCAGCGGCACGAGACAGGCGGCGATCCCATCCACGTCGCCGTCGCCGTTGCTGTCCAGGAGCAGACCGTCCGGCGTTGAGGTCCATAGAAAATCCCAGTTGATTTCCATCGATCAACCTTCGATCACAGCTTCGTGGATGGCAGGCCGCAAGGCGAGGATGCCTTCAGGTTCGCGCCCGTTGTAGACCCGATTGGTGAGCAACGCCACGACCAGATCCCGTTCCGGATCGCACCAGAGGGATGTACCGGTGTAGCCTGTATGACCGAAGCTGTCCAGACTGAAGGCTGTGCTGCACGACGGGTCCGGGTCGCTGCGCAGGAGCCATCCTAACCCGCGGCGGATGCCATCCCCGCTGATGATTTGCTGGCGCACACTTTCGTCCACTGTCTCTGGGGAAATCAGATCCTCACCGCGGTTAAGGTAAAGCCTGCCCAATCGACAGAGATCGGCGGCTGCGCCAAAGAGACCGGCATGGCCGGCGATGCCGCCCAGCCCGGCGGCGTTCTCGTCGTGGACTTCGCCGCGCAGCCGTCGCCCGCGCCAGGGATCGTCCTCGGTGGGGGCGACGCGGCTGTGCAAGGATGGATCGGGGTTGAAGGTGACGTCGATCCCCAGCGGATCGCTTACGAGATCGCGGATCGCTGTGTCCAGGCGACTACCGTGCAGCCGTTCCACGGCGAAGCCCAGGAGGATCAGCCCGATGTCGCTATAAACATAATCCGCGTCGGGTGGATAGATAAAGGGGAAACCGACGATGGCATTGAGCGCGGCGGCATGACGACGGGCGATCTCCACATCGGACGGCGGCTCCGGCGCGGGGATGGGTCCACAGAGGCGGTAAAGGCCGCGCCAGGCAGGGAGTCCGCTCGTGTGGGTGAGCAGATGGCGGAAGGTGATGGTGGCCGCGTCGACGGTCTGCCCGCTCCAACGGGGATCGGCGGGCAGTGGTTGTTTCGAGATGGGATCTTCTGCGCCGCCGATGATCCGTTCGCCGCCGAACGCTGGGATGACCTCAGACACCGGCTGATCGATGCGAACCGCGCCCGCATCCACAAGACGGAGAAAAGCCGTCGTCGTGAAGAGTTTGGTCAACGACGCCAGGTCAAAGATCGTATCCGGCAACGTTGGGCGCGTCTGCGAGGCCGGGTTGAGCCAGCCATATCCTCTCTCAAAAAGAAGCTCGTCCCGTTGTTCCACCCGGCAGACAATCGACGGCGCAACCCTTCCCACAGCCTGGTGTAAAAAATTGTCTAGTTTTGAGAACTCAGCCATAGACTGATCCTAACCCGTAATCCATAATGCGTGCTCCCGATCCCAAGTCCCCAGTCACTAATCCCCAAGCGCCCATAGGCGCTAAGTTAAGGGCCTGCAAAAGTGCCGGGGACTTCACACTGGAGGATACCTCGACTTACTGCGGCGAAAAGTCCCCGACACTTGCCCGTTTACCCCTTAAGTTAGCGCCTATGCCCCAGTCCCCAGTCACTAATCCCCAAGCGCCTTCTTCATCTGCTGATAGCTGCGATACTGCTCGAAGCCCACCTTGCCATAGAAATCGACGATGGTGGTCCAATCGATGACGCAGCCGTTGACGCCGTTGTTGTGTAGACGGCGCAGACCGCCATCGAGCAGCGCCAGCCCGAAGCCGCGTCCACGCGCGGAGGCGGCAATGCCAATCGAGCCAAGCTGTCCCCACGGGCGGGGAAGTTGATAGGGATAGAAACGTTCGATGGGCCAGGCCGAATCCTCAAAAGTGAGGCGGCAGGCGCCCTGCACCCCCTCCTCTGTCCAGAGGAGCATGTAATCGGAGATGCGCCCGCCGTTCTGCAAGATCTCTTTGCACTCGAAGAACCAACGCCCCGGAAACTCCCGCTCGAGGAAATCGAGCAGCGCGGATCGATCCCCTGGCGTGGCGGGGCGGGCGGCGCAGGGGAGGGTATCGAGGCCGGGCGGCGGTGTGTAATCGGCCAAATTGCGCGCTACATCCCACACAATGCCGTCATCCCATGCGAGGATGTAGCCATTGGCAGCGAAGAAGCCGGTTGTCCCCAATGCAGTGGGCACGCCGGGCAGGAAGGGACGCAGGCTGCCGCCGAGCGTCGCCCGCTGGCAGCCTTGATTTTGTAGCCAATCCTCGGCCCAGGATAGCAACCGGCTGCCGATCCCCTGCCGTTGAAAAGGCGGCGCCACGGCGATGAGGTCGATCCAGCCCACTTCACGGCTCATCGCCGCTGGCGCGTCGGGATGCGCGCTGACCAATATAAAACCAACGGGACGCCCGTCCGCGTCCAGCGCAATCCGCCCGTTCTGCGCCCCACCCGTCACCGGTCGCGTGTTAAAGTGGACAAATCCGCTGGAGACGGGCATCTCCTCGCCCACGGCGCTGTTCCACAGGGCAGCGATCCAATCGATGTGTTCACTGTTGTCCATGTCGAAGGGGATGGTGTGGGTGGTCATAGGGGCTCCGGGATTGGGTAGTGGGGATTAGATATTGGGTATTGGGCATTAGGTATTGGGTGCTGTCGTCTACACTTATCTGCGGTCCGCCGTCTGCGGTCTACCGCCAGTAGTCTACTCTTCCAGCCGCTGCCCGACGCCGCGCGCTTCGGCCTGGCGAACAATCCAGCTTGCCACGGCGATGTCTTGCACGGCGAGGCCGACGGATTTGAAGAAGGTGATCTCGTTGTCATCGACGCGACCGGGACGATCCCCGGCGGCGATTTGTCCGATCTCGGCGTGGATCTCCTCGGCGCGGAGAGCCCCCTCGGCGATGGGGATCAGCAGATCGCCTGCTTCGGCCAGACAGGCGCTCGTCTGGTCAATGATCACTTTGGCGCGACGGATGGTGGTTGTGTCCACCTCACGGGCGGAGGCCAGGTGCGCGCCAATGGCGTTGATATGCGTCCCCGGTTTGAGCCACGCCCCATCGAAAAGGGGATGGTGGGCGCTCGTGGCCGTGATGATAAGATCGGCGGCGCGCACCGCCCCTTCCACATCCGCGGTGGGGATGATCTCTACATGCAGCCGCTCGGCCTGCTCATGGGCAAAGGGTTGGGCATTCTCAAAATGGCGAGAAATCACAAAGATCTGTTCGATGGGACGTTCGGCGCAGACCGCTTCGAGTTGAAAAGGAGCTTGCGCGCCTACGCCAAAGAGGGCGACGATCCGAGCGTCGGCGCGGGCCAGGTGACGCGTCGCCACGCCGCTGGCAGCGCCTGTGCGCACGGCGGTCATGTAGCCCGCTTCCAAAATGGCGAGCAAGCGCCCATCCGCTGGGTCGAAGAGGACAAAATTCCCCTGGATGGCAGGCAAGTTGCGTATCGTAGGGTTGTCGGCGTAGAGGGTGATCAGCTTGACGCCCAATGCGTCCACATTCCCACCCACATAGGATGGCATCGCCAGCAGACTGCCGCGGTGATCGGCGATCCCCATGTTGGTGCGCAGGGGCAGCACTGTCTTGCCCGCGGAGAGGAGGACAAATGCCTGCTCCACTACATCGATTGCATGGGGCATGGTCAGCAAGGATTGGACATCACGACGGGTCAGCCAGAGCGGCATGGGGCGCTGCTTTCAAGTGGATGGAGATCGTTGGGGGAAGCATAGCACAAGGGAGAGGGTTGGGCAATTGGGGGATTGGGGATTGGGGATTGGATATTGGATATTGGGTGACCAATACCCAATTACCCAATATCTAATACCCAATCCCTATTCTCCCCCAATGAAGGCGCTGATCACCTGCGGCGTGTCGGTGCTGAAGCCCACAACGTCGAGCATGTCCGGGTCGTTGGGATCGGCGATGGTGAAGCCGTTAGAGGTCATCCCCACGACGATCAACCTGGCGTTGATGCCCATCTGCTCGCGGTATTGGACCAACGCTTGCGACGGGTGCATGGTCCCGGCCCAGGTTTCGCTGTCGGTGTAGACCACGAAGGCGTCTACCGGTAGCTTGCGTTCCAGCGCGTAGAGCATGGGCAGGGCGCAGTCGGTGCCGCCGAAGGGCAGGTTATTCGTCCGATGCAGCACATCGTCCAACCGCTCGCGAGGCGAGAGGTCAAAGGTCGAGATGCCGCTCTGGGCGAAGTAACCAGTAGCGCCCAGAGTCATGGTATCCTTCCCCGATGCCGAGAAGATAGTCACGATGTACTCCTTCTCGGTGCGGGCGGTGGTCATCGCCAGCGCTGCCGCCGCCACCCGGGGCGTGATGCCAGGCATCCCGGCGATCTCAGGCCCCACCATCGAGCCGGAGACATCGAGCGCCAACATGATGCGCTTACCCGTGGGTTCCACGTTGTCAAAGGCCAGATAGAAGGCAGTGTCCAACGCGTCCACGATCTGGCGCACCGGCTCCCACGTGAGGCTGCCGCGCACACCCTTTCCGCGCTGATAGGTGTTCAACGCCACCAACACCGCCAGCGGATGCAGCCGCGCCCGGCGGATCTGCTCTCGATCTGCCAGCCTGGCCACCACGCTGTCCACCCGATCCCCGCTGCGCAGGACGCCATTGGCGGTCATGCGCGCCAGGTTGCGGACCAGCGCCGTCAAGGGCAGGTTGGGCAGCAGCGCTTCCCAGACCGCCGCCGACCCCAGGAAATCCGAAGGGACGAACTCCCAGGTCAGGCGGTGAGCGTCGATCAACCCGACGATTTCCGCCTCGGTTTGGGCGCGGCTGGCCTGCTCGTAGACCCAGATCAAGCGCAACGCTTCGTCTACCTCGGCGTGATCGGGCAAGCTCTCCCACCCCTGCGTGATCCAGCGGAAGATGCCGTTGTGGGCCTCGCTGGCTGGCGTCGGGTGGGCCAGGCGCAGGGCGTCGCGGTGGCTCCAGCCATCCCGCTGCTGGTACTTCACAGCCTGATAGGCCAGCTTGCCAGCCTCCATGCCGTTGTACCAGCGGGCGACGGCGTTCCTCAGCCCCCGTCCCCAGCCGCGGGCATTGTCCACGTAGCCGAGGAAGTGGAAGAGATGGGTACCGGTGCGCGCCACCCTGGGCAGAGCCGCCAACGCCGCCTGGCGGGTGGACGGGTCCCCTAGCGCGGTGCAGAGGGCCAGGGCGAAGAGCGCCGGTTCGTTCTTGGCGGCCTTGCCCCCTTCGCTCACCTCGACGATGCGGGCGACCACACGCACGCCATCCTCAGCCAGGCAGTTGAGCAACGCATCGGCGTTTTGGATCGTCAACCGGCGCTCGCTCACGTAAAAGGTGCCGCCCTCGCTCCCCAGGATCAAGAAGCGATCCAGCCGCGCCCACGGGCTGATCTTCCACGCGAAGCCGCCGGCGTTGTTCATCCGCTGGTTGCGGCCGGGGATTGGCTGCGATTGCGGCGTGCTGACCACAGGGGTCTTGGGTCGCTGGCGGATGTTGATGTACTGCTTCAATTCCTCGCGGTAGTTCATGCTGCACCTCCGGTGAAACGTACTAAAAAGACGACGAAGAGATTGAGCGATTAAGAGATTTGGAGATTGCGAGATTGAGCGATTAAGCTGCGTCACCCTACTGGTAATTTCTCAATCGCCTAATCGCTCAATCTCATCTTCTCAATCGAGGAAACGCACTACGTCCGATACTTTCTCCCCATTCAGGAAGACGCGGTGCCAGCCTCGCAGGTAGATGGTGGCGTGATCGGCGTGGCGCACCTTCCCCTGCACAAAAACTGTCGGATCGGCGACGCGGATCTGCACACCGAAACGGTCGAAATCTGGATGCTTTGCCTTGCGCTGCAGGTACGCCTTCTCAGGGAATACCCGACTGTCGCCATGTTGATCGAAGACAATGTAGACGCGCTTCCCGCCTTCCCGATAGAGTTCCTCGCAGATGTGCGGCTTGCTGTTCGGTCTGCGCTGTAGCGGCTCTTCCTTGAGGATGAGCCAGTCTGGCACGCGCTTGCGCACAGGCGCAAAGAACCATTCCCCCTGGCGCAGAAAGTGTCCATTGCGCCGGTTGTCGATCTCGTCGAACGGTAATTGCCCTACCCGCGTGCGCAGCACCTCCGGCATCAGCGATTGCTTGGCCTCGCGCACGGTGCTAACAGGGCTGTCAATAGCAGCCACAAACCAGTGACGCTCATCATGTCCACACAGGAAGCGATCCCCAGGCTCGGTGAAGAGCAGCAGATGGCGCGCCTGTGCTTGAATTTGCAGGAGCCTCACCTCTGGCGGCTGCGCGCCGAGCGCGAACTCGAAGAATTCACCCTTGCGATCGGTCTTCACGTCAATCGCCAGCGGTGGGATGACTCGCCACGGCGTGAGTGCCCTTTCGTCCGTGTGGACCTTGAGACGCGCGCCCATTGCGGCAAAGTGCTTTTGCAGAAAGGGAATGTCCATGAATGGCCTCCAGCCATATTCAGATCTGTTGGATTGAATTGGGGCAGCATGTGCTATGGGCGTGTGATTATCCACATTTGCACAAGTGCTGCTGACCTTGACCTACTTCAGTCGGAGCTTGTCAGGCCAATCCCGAAAGAAGTCCCTCGAATCAACCGATTTTTAGATGGCTTAGACATTGAAGGTACTCCTTTCTCAGATCGTGAAACCGGGTGGACGCCCCAAACAGTGAGGGATCCTGGCGGTGAAAGATTGAGAGCAGTTCTCCGCTCTACAATCCAGTGGAAGGGGTCGGACTCGAACCGACAACCATGCCATTAACGTGGATAACCGACAATTCCTTCGGCCCGAAACGGGCAAGGCGCGGAAGCCGGCAAACATGCTCTGCCTATTGAGCTACCCTCCCAGAGTTAAGTTGGCGGGCAAAAAGCGATAACACTCGTTTGGTTTAATCGTGTGAGATAGGTAAAGTGCTATCTCCGGCCCGCTCCCACAATTATACACAATTTACACATGATGTCAATACCCAATTTTTGAAATTCACAAATTTTACACAACGAGTTTAAATGGCCGCAACGATCCCCATTTTCTATGATAAAATCACGCCAAGATGATTCGTAACGGTTTGAGTGGACGGCAGACGATTTTTGTGAGCCGTCCACCCAAACCCCTACCCAAACGGACAACTCTTTTTGAACACACCCGAATAAAATGGACAATCCGATGTTATACATTACCCAACAGATAGCGATTCCGCTTGAGGAGATCGAGTTAGAGGCCGTGCGATCTCAGGGCGCAGGCGGGCAAAATGTGAATAAGGTATCCTCTGCTGTGCAGTTGCGCTTCAACATCGGCGCGTCCTCGCTGCCGGATGTTTATAAAGAACGGCTGCTGGCGCTTCCGGATCAACGCATCACCGCCGAGGGGATCGTGGTGATCCGCGCCCAGCAGAACCGTAGTCAACTGAAGAATCGCGAAGAAGCGTTGGAACGTCTACGCCAACTGGTGCGCAGCGTCACCGTGACGCGCAAAAAGCGCCGTCCCACTCGACCAACCACAGCCTCGCAACAGAAACGTCTTCAGCGCAAACAGGAACGCAGCCAGATCAAACGTCTGCGCGGGGATCGTCCCCAGGCAGAGTGAAATTGGTGCAATGGTCTGACCGCTCTCTTTTTACAGTTGACGCCATATAAACAAGCGTGTTATCATGCTGCCCGCACAAAGTTTACCCCAGCTTCTATTTCCAATCGATTCCATTTCAAACAACACAAGTATTCATTGGAGGAAACATGGCGCGTTCAACCCTTGTATCAAGACGAATTTGGTATGTATTTAGCGCATTATTGCTCCTGTTCGTGGTAGCGGCCTGTCAACCGGCAGCGCCCGCCCCCGCGCCGGCAGCGCCGGCAGCACCCGCAGCCGGCGCGACTGCAGCCCCTGCCGAAGAGGCATCCCTCCCCGCGGCCGAAGGCACCTTCACCTATTGGGGCGGGTTGATCTTCTCGGAAACAGCCAACCAGATGCTCGTGGATCGCATCGAGCAGTGGGGCGCTGAACGGGGCGTTCCGGTCGAAGTGGTGATGATCAACCAGAACGAGACAGTGCAGCGTGTCTCGGCGGCCATTGAAGCGGGCAACATGCCCGATGCGCTGGATATGGGCCAGGGCCAGATGCTGCTGTTGAGCCAGGCCAACCAATTGGAAATTCTGGACGATCTGTACCAGGAGATTGGGGAAGCGCATGGCGGATGGCTCCCCTCCGTTGATCGGTTGAGCGACACACCCGCTTTCGGTGGACATCGCTATGGGATTCCGTTTGGGGTTGGTGGAAATGTTCTATTCCGCCGCGCTGATGTGCTGGAGCCCGCTGGTTTCACCGAAGCGCCGCAGACCTGGGAAGAACTGGCTGATATGGCAAGAGCGGGTCAGAATCCGCCCGAAACCTATGGTATGGGCTTTGCGCTCTCCAACGTGGGTGACGGTAATCTGACCACAACGATGCTTCAATCCTGGGGCGGACGTATTGCCGACGATGAGGGCCGCAACTGTACCATCGACAGCCCAGAGACCCGCGCCTTCCTCGAATGGATCAGCCAGGCCTACGCCGATGGTCTCTTCCCACCTGGAGCCACCACCTGGGATGGCGCCGGCGACAATGTGGCCTATCAATCAGGCAATGCGCTCTTTATCGCCAACCCGGGTAGCGTCTACCTCTACATGCGCGACAACGATCCAGAGCTTGGTGAAGGCACCAAGTACTCGGCGTTACCTGCCGGCCCGGCTATGCGTATTGCTCCGATGGGTGCGCCCAACTACCGTGTAATCCCAACAACTAGCCGAAACAAAGAGTTGGCCGCCGATCTGTTCAAATATCTGGCCGACGATGAGTTCATGGAAGAGTACTACTTCAATGCCATCTATGGTCCAGTAGCGCAGAGCTATATGGATGCGCCGATCTTCAACGAAGGTCCTGTGCATATTGGTCTGCTAGATTTGGTGCAGAATGGCACTCCGCCCACCTATCCAGATGTGGATAACCCGGCCTACGCTGAATATCAGACCAATTTCCTCACCCCACGCATGGTCCAGCGTGTGGTTGTGGACAACGTCAACATTGACGATGCTATCGCAGAGACCCAGGCAGCCTGCCAGGCCATCTACGATAAGTACGAATAGCAGTTGACAGGGTGGCTGGGCTGGTGGTTACACTGGCTCAGCCACCCTATACCTCTAAAAATAGATAGAAAGGGTGTATTCAGAATGGGTTGATAATTCGTAAGGGTTTGGATTGACGGCAGACGAGCAATGGCTTACGCAGACGATATTTGTGAGCCGTCCACCCAAACCCCTACCCAGACGACCAATTCATTTTGAACACACCCAAATAGAAAGCGATTATGGCCGAACAAATTGCGCCTTCCATCGAAAGTAGACAGAAACGCCGCTGGCACATCTCCATGAGCCAGGCCGATGCGATTTTAGGCTATGTGCTGGTGGCCCCTATTGTGATCTGTCTGCTCGTCCTCGTCGTCTATCCCTTCTTCTTTGCCATCTGGATCAGCTTTACAAACCGCATGATCGGCCAACCGGGTCAGTTCGTTGGTCTGGCTAACTTTTATTATCTGTCCAGACAGCCTAGCTTTCAGGCGACAATCGTCAATACCATTGTCCTAGTGGGCTGGGTCCAGACCCTGAAGTTGGTGCTGGGCATGGGGATCGCACTCCTGCTCAACCAGAATATTCGCTTCCGCTCATTCTGGCGCGGATTGATCCTCTTGCCGTGGGCGATGCCCGCCTTTGTGGCCTTTATTACGTGGAAGTTGCTCTTTGCCCCCCAGGGTGGCGCGTTCAACTACATCCTCATCGAGTTGGGCTGGGTACAGAGTCACGTGGACTTTTTAAGCACGCGGGCGCTGGCTATGCCCAGTGTCATCGTTGCCAGCTTCTGGCGCGGCTTCCCTTTCTGGGTGATCTCTTTCCTGGCGGCGTTGCAGACCGTGCCGCATGAACTCTACGAAGCGGCGGCCATCGACGGCGCCAGCGCCTGGCAGCGCTTCCGCCATGTGACCATGCCCAGCATTCGCCACGTTGTACTTGTGGTAGTACTGCTCTCCACCATCTGGACTACGAACAGCTTTGAAGCCATCTGGCTGATGACTCAGGGTGGCCCTTCGGACGCTACGATGACTTTCCCTGTGCTGGCCTATTTTGGGATGCAGAGCCTGCGCATTGGGGAAGCCTCAGCGGTTTCGGTCTCGATGCTGCCGATCTTTGCCATTCTTGTCTTCATCGTAGCCAAGATGCTGCAAAAGGATGATTAAATGCTAGGCAAACTCTCACTCCAGCAAAAGATCCTCTACTATGCGTTGCTGATCTTGCTGGCTATCGTGATCCTCTTTCCGATCTACTATATGATTTCCATCTCGCTAAAGCTGCCCAGGGATATCTACCGCTCGCCATCCCTCCTGCCGATGAATGCGACGCTGCAAAATTACATTGATCTCTTCACCCGCCAGGGATTTCTGACCAACATCCGCAACAGCCTCTTCGTTTCGGGGATGGCGACGCTGATCTCGGTCTTTATTAGTTGTCTGGCGGCGTACAGCCTGGTGCGGCTCAAATACCGCTACCGCGATTGGATCGGCCGGTTGATCCTCTTTGCGTATCTGACCCCATCGGCGCTGCTTTTCATCCCGCTGGCGGTGATCATTGCCCGATTGGGGTTGGGCAACACGCATCAAGGGCTTATCTTTGTCTATCTCACCTTTTCGGCCCCGCTAAGTACCTGGCTGATGATGGGATATTTCCGCAGCATCCCCGCGGATCTGGAGGAGCAGGCCATGGTGGATGGGGCGACGCGGTTGGTGGCGCTCTTCCGTATTGTGATGCCCCTGGCTGCGCCAGGATTGGTGGCGGTCAGCGTCTTCACCTTCACTGGCGCGTGGAACGAACTGCTGCTGGCGCTGATCTTTATCACGTCGCCGCGGCTGCACACAGTGCCGGTATCGGTCAGCTACCTGATCACGGGGGATGTCTTCCGCTGGGGGTTGATCATGGCCGGGTCCGTCTCTGCGGCAGTGCCGGTGATGGTCCTCTACTATCTGGCGCAGCGTTTTGTGGTACAGGGGTTAGCCACTGGCGCGGTGAAGGGATAGCGAAATGCGGAAGTAGGAATGCGGAATGCGGAGGTAAAGCGGGTGAGGATCGATCCTCGCCCGCTTTTTTATCGGAGGTGTTGGGCAAGCTGGGCGATCATGTCGGACAAGGAGGGCTGGCCGGGATCTTCGGGGTTGCGGTCGGCCAGGGTTGTGTCGCCGACGAAGCGATAGATGTCGGCGGCGCCCAGCAGGATTTTCGGTGTCAGGCCCACAGACTCGAAGGTGCTGGCGATCTCTTCCATTTCGCCGACCCAACGCCGCGCCTTGGGCGGCATGCCGGGCAACCCTCGCTCCATCTGCGCCAGCATGGACGATTGGCTCTGGCGGAATTCAGCCTGCAACGGTTCTGTGATCCCCAAAGCCTCGGCGGCGACGAGCAATTCTGTGCTGAGCGCGGTCAGTCCTTTGGTCAGCGCGGCGTAACACATTTTAAGCGCGGAAGCGTCGCCTACGCGCTCCCCAATCGGGATGACGTGCAGACCGTAATCGTTGAGCGCCGCCAGATCCCCGGCGTGGGGACCGGAGGCATAGAAGCGGGTTGCGCCGACGCGGCGTGGCGGCGGACCGATGATGGATGCGTCCACAAAACGACCACCGGCAGCCTCGATCCGCTCCCCGATGAGGCGGGTGGTGGCGGGGGATATGGCGTTGCAGTCGGCGTAAAGCAGGGATGCGCCACGCTGCTGCATGGCCGTCGCCACGGCTGTGGCGGCGCGCTCAGCTTCCGCCGGAACCAGGATCGAGAGGATCGCGTCGGCTTCGCTTACCACAGCCTCGACCGAACCCAGGTCCTCAAGATGAGCTTGCTGAGCGAGCGCCTTCGTCCGTGGGCTGCGCCCATCAAGGCAAGCCACTACTCGTAAGCCGCCGGCGCGCAACACATCCCCAACCACATGTCCCATATCCCCAGGGCTGATAATTCCGATTGTCTTGAACTTCATCGCTTTCTCCTGGATAACAAATTGATTTCAAAAACGCAATGGGCGACGGAGCAGTAGATCGGTCTGCAACCGTGGTCCATCGAGCAACAAGAGCAAGCGATTGAGAATATTACGTCCAAGCAGAACTGTGTCTCCTTGATCATCCGCGACAACGTCAATTGCGGGTAGCAGTTGCCCAGCGATTTCAAAGTCAATTCGGTAGACTTGGACAGAACGCCTCTCTCCCCAATGGCTTGAAATACGCACCGGATATGCAAAATCCGCCTCTATTTGCAGCAGCGTATCTAGTGGCACTAAAGTGGCGTCAGCCCCTGTATCTATCAGCGCAGAATCTTCCAAGCTGCTTTTTCCGCTACTCATACCATGAAGACGAGCAGATAACTGTGGGAAAGCAGGGTTGAAAGTGCGTTCATACTCGAATGACACGGCTAGCGCTCCAACTGAAAGCCTGGGAATGTGTAAATCGGCATCTCTTTCCAATCCGCATTGAGAACAAGGAGATGTGCACTCCCATACTTTTGACGGATGCGGCGGTGCAAACTTCGCACATCATGATCGTGATCGACCACAGCGCCTTTGTAGATTGCAACGTGTTCACCCTGGTACTGTTTACGGACATGAATGGGCAGAGTAAACCACCATTCCTGGTCGGCCAGCATTTCCTCTGCCGAAGGATCTGATGACGAAGGTGATTTTGGCATTCCTGAAATTGCCCGAATCACGCGTAGCCGTTCTTCCGGGCTTAATGGAGCCACTAATTCCTTGATCTGTTCAACCACTTGCTGAGTTGATTCCACCTTGTCACTCCATTCAAAAGAGCAGTCTGCCTCTACGTGATTTATTTGTCGATCTCATCCTAATCTTCATCGTCCCAGCCGGGGTATTGGGCGGGGGCGTCGCCCACCGATTCCACAATGCGCGGATAGTTGCCACTGGCGTCGGCGTTGTCGTTCATGGCGTCCACCTTGACGCGAAAGCGGTGTTCGTCGCCATAATCGAAGAGATACATGAATTCCTTGCCCTTTTTGAGGTCGAGGGAGCCGATCTGGGTGGCGCGTACATCGCGGATCTCATCTTCTTCAAAAAGATCAGGGTTCTGCTCCATGCGCTCTAACTCATTGATCATATCGTGAAAGAAGGCGGCGGGCAGGCCGGTGTCGCGGGTAAATTCTGCCACCAGCTCTTCCTGGTCCTTCGGGCTCATGGCGCGCCAATCTTCAAGGCTGAAAGTACCTCCCTCGCCATCTTCCTCGTCTTCATCATCCTCGTACCCATCATCCGCTTCTTCAATTTCCATGCCTTCGTAGAGCGCGCCTTCGGGCAAGGTGTACTCGCTGGATGCGTCCCAGGCTTTGTTGTTCATGAAAAAGGAATAAAGATGATCTGCATCCCAATCATAGGCAGCCTGAATGGCATTGTGTAAATCCTCCAGCGTCTGCTCGGCCCCGATTTCAATCTTGCGCCAGACCTGTCCTGTACCAGGAAGTGAGACGTGAAAGGTGTAGGTTTTCATGTGGTTTCTCCTCAAAACATGCGCGCCGCCGAAGACGACGCTGGGTTAACTCGTAACCTCTATTGTATCACCACCAAATGCCAGCCAATAAACCCAATAAACCCCAGCGATGTGAGCATGTAGATGCGCATGACGCGGCGGAAGTTACGGACGATCTGCGCAGGATCGTAGGTGAGCGCCCAATGGACGATGAACGCCAGCAACCCGCCGTAGAAGATCGCCACCATCCCCGCGTTGAGCGGACCGAGCAGGCGCAGGATGACAAAGAGCAGCGCCAACGCTGCTAGGGTCATTACGATGATAGCGTAGATGAACGATCCGCGTGGGCCAACCCACGCCGCAAAGGTGAGATCGCCGCGACCGAGATCCTCGTCGATCTGATAGATCTGGGTCAGCGGGTAGAAGCCCACGGTGATGGCGGAAGCAGCGATCAAACCGATCCAATGCAGTGGAGAAATGGCCGCTAGATCCGCGTTGGCGACGACCCAGCCGCCCAATCCGGCCAATACGCCCTGTCCAATTGCAACCGTCGCCAATCCACCCAGCGGATTGGCCTTCCAGCGCGTGTGCGGATGCGAATAGGCCGCGCCCATGACAAAGATGATCAGATAGATCACAAGAAAGGGGAGGTTGACCAGCGTCGCCAATCCCGCGCCGATCCCTTGCAGGATGAGCGAAAAGGGGAGCAGCGCGTTCACTACCGGCGGCGGTTTCTCCAATCCACCCACCGGCCCTTCATCGCGGTCGTAGTACGAGTTGAAGGCCGTGGTGCCACCGTAGAGGCAGAGATGAAAGGCCACGAATGCGATCCAAAAGGGGAGATTAGGCGATCCCCCGGCCAGAAAAACCCCCCACAAAAAGATGGGCGCCAGCAGAATTTGAAAATGGAGGCGCAGATGGATGAATAGCGTGCGCGCGGTAGCGAACCGGCTAAGGCTTCTGCCCGCGCCCGAAGAGGCCGAAGTTGCCAAGGGTATCCTCCGTGCGAACTCGATGGAAACCGGCCCGGCAGAGAGCCGTCTCCAAAGCGGTGGACGAAAAACGACGGTGCAACCGGCTGAAAATACGCCACAGTACAATTGAGAGGATAAACGGAAACGAAGGCTGGCGCAACAGCCATCCCCAATCCGGCGTCCCTGCCCGCGGTTCGAGGAATGCTACAATCCCGCCAGGACGCAACACCCGGTACGCCTCAGCCAGCACGCCATCCACATTGGGCAGCATGTAGAGGAAACTATGCGCGGTGACCGCGTCCACGCTGGCATCGGTCAGGGGCAGGCGGAACGCATCCGCTTGCAGCGGAGAGAGTCGATCCAGCGACCAGCCAGCCTCCGCCCGTGTACGGTGGGCCAATTCCAGCATAGGCAAGGCGAGATCAAGCGCGATGAAAGCACGCTGTGGGTGATGGCGTCCCATAGCCAGGGCCGAGTTGCCCGGCCCCGCCCCCAGATCGAGGACGCGCACAGATGCGCCAGAGTTGGGCAGATCCTTAAGGAGGCGGGCAGAGTTCGCCAGCCAGATCGGGTTCTCCGTCATCCAGGCGTAGAAACGGGCAAAATAGCTGAAGGTCAGATCGTTTGGGAATTGCATCTGTCTCACAGTGTAACGGATGGGATTATGTTACGGTTGCAACAGTGAATACAGTTTTGAAAGAGGAGAATCATCCATTGTGCCGATTTTAGACCGACCCGCCATTCTCGCCCTGGGGACCGCTGTCCCCGCCCATGTTGCCAGCCAGGAGACCGTCTACCGTTGGATGGCCGACTCTTTTGCGGATCACCCAACGGTGGTACGCTGGTTGCGTGCGCTCTACGCCTACTCAGGCATCGAGCGCCGGCATATCTGCATTGACGATTTCCTGCGCCCACCGACTGAATCCAACTTTGCGCCAGGACAGCCGCTGGCCGAAATCGCCACAACCGCCCAACGCATGGAGATCTACGAACGGGAATCGGCGCCGCTGGCCCTCGAAGCTGCTACCCAGGCTTTGAGCGAACTCGCTGCGGAATCGGGTTGCTCTTTTGAGGCTGCCGCCAGATCGATCACCCATCTGATCACCATTAGCTGCACTGGTTTCTTCGCGCCCGGCCTCGACCTCGCCCTGGCTCGCCGCCTTCGCTTGTCCTCAAATATTGGGCGCACGATGATCGGGTTTATGGGCTGCTCGGCCATGTTCAACGGGCTGCGCACCGCCCACCAGATCGTCCAGGGCGATCCCTCGGCGCGGGTGCTGGTGGTTTCGGTGGAACTCTGTTCGATCCACGTGCAACCGGGGACAAAGCGCGAGAATCTGATCTCGGCGTCGCTCTTTGCCGATGGCTCTTCGGCCTGTGTGGTGGGCCGCCCCCGGGTGGATCAGCACAACTGCTTTGTCTTAGAGGATCTGCGCACCGAAGTCAAGGCCAACACCGAAGAAGAGATGGTCTGGCAGATCGGCGATTATGGCTTCGAGTTGAAGCTCTCTCCGCGCATCCCCAAACATCTGGGCGAGGTGGCCCCGTCGATCCTGGCCGATCTTTTCCCCAAGCACATGCCTGACTTTTGCGCCATCCACCCCGGCGGTCCGGCCATTTTGGATGAATTGGAATCGATCCTCAAACTCGACCCTGCCAAGATCGAGGCCAGCCGGCGCGTGTTGAGCAACTATGGCAACATCTCGTCGGCCACGATCCTCTTTGTGCTTGACGATCTGCGCCGAACGATGCAGACGCCTCAAACCGGCGTAGCCATGGCCTTCGGCCCCGGACTGACCGTCGAAATGGTGCGCATGACCTACCAGCCCAAACGGGTCTACACAAATGGTCATCACACCGATGGTCTTCCCCTGACTGAACTCAGGACGGCTCAATCTGTATAAAATCACGACACAATCTCCCTCCACTCTTCTGCGCTCCGCGCCCTCGGTGGTGAATCGAAAACTGCATCCTCGCCAGTTTTGACAACGCCCCAGATCGCAGTAAGCTAGGATTGGTCATTTGATTATCGTTCGTCGTCTGCGGTCTGCGGTCGTCCGCTTGTTGCAACGACGCCTCACCTTTCCCAGCGAGGAACAAAACCATGTCTCGAATTCGCCTGGGGTATGTTGGCTGTGGCTTTATGGCGCAGAAGGTTCATCTGCCCAATTTCCGCTCGATCCCCGAATGCGATGTGATCGCGCTGGCCGAAGTACGCGCCGATCTGGGCAAGCAGGTGCAGAGTCAACTCGGTATCCCCAAACTCTACAGCGATCATCAGGCGATGCTGGCCGATCCTGAGATCGACGCCGTTGCGGTATCGGCAGCCTTTTCGGTGCAGGGGGAGATCGCCCGCGACGCGCTGTTGGCGGGCAAAGATGTCTTCATGGAAAAGCCGATGGCTGTCTCGTTGGCCCAGGCGGACGCGCTCATCGACGCCGCGCGGCAGTCGGGCAAAGGGTTGATGGTCGGCTACATGAAACGCTACGACGCCGGCAACGAATTGGTAAAGGCCCAAGTCGAGCAATTTCGCCGCAGCGGGGAACTGGGCGCGGTCACCTATGTGCGCAACCACGGCTTCTGCGGCGATTGGATCGCCGGGCTGGATACGCCGCAGATCAAGAGTGAGGAAGCGATCCCCACCGCGCCCACCGTCACCCCCGATTGGCTGCCGCCCGCTTTTGCCGGCCAATACCTGGGCTATCTCCAGCAATATACGCACAACCTCAACCTCATGCGCTGGTTCCTCGACGCCGGGGACAACGTCTCCGTGCGCAGCGTAGATCTGGACGACGACGGCTACACCGGCATCGTGGTGCTGGATATGGCCGGCGTGCGCGCTGTGTTGGAAAGCGGCCGCGTCTCGCACTTCCGCTGGGACGAGCATACGCAGATCTACTTCCGCCACGGCTGGATCAAAACCTGGGCGCCGCCATTGCTGCTCAAACAGGTCCCCGCCGAGGTGGAGATCTACCGGGCGGGCGACGAACAGATCTTTAGCCGTCCCATTGCTCAACCCGCCTGGTCGTGGAGCTACAAACGCGAGGCCGAACACTTTATCCACAGCCTGATCAACGGTACACCTTTCCGCTCGTCGGGCGAAGATACGCGCACCGATGTGCGGATCTTTGAGGAGATCTTTCGGATCTATTTGCAGCAAATTTAACGAGTAAAGAGTAATGAGTAATTTTCGTAGACGAACCGATTTCAACATTGGCCCCAATTTCTCTACACGACCTTACTCATTACTCTTGGCTCATTACTCATTTTCCCATCCCCAAAGGAGACTTCCCCGTGAAACTCGCTTGTTTTCAGAGCAACAAAGGTCTGCGCCAGATGGAGTATTCCCAGTTTGCGCAGGCGGTCAAGGATCTACACTACGCCGCCGTGGATGTGCCGCTGACCGTCCCCAACGCCGCGGACACGGCGCGCTCTCTGGGATTGGAGGTCGCTGCCGCTGGTCCGCTGGTGCCGCCTGATCTCAGCGCGGACAATGCGCGCCAGGAGGAGATCGTCAACGCCGTGAAGAACGCCGTGGATAGCCTGGCCGCCCAGCAGATCCCCACGCTGGTGACCCTGATCGGCCGCGACACGAGCCGCAACGGCGACGAGAACATCGCCATCTACAAGGATGTTTTCACCCCCATCGCCGCCCACGCCGAAGCCAAAGGGGTGCGCCTTGCCTTCGAGAACTGGCCGCGCAACGGCAGCATGCTCGCCATCACCCCCGAACTCTGGGATGGCATGTTCAACGCTGTGCCCTCCAACGCCATCGGTCTCTGCTACGATCCCTCCCACCTCTACTGGCTGGGGATCGAGTACATTCAGCCGATTTGGGACTTTCAAGATCGCATCTACCACACCCACGCCAAGGACACGGAGATGCTGCCCGCCGGCCAGAATTACTACGGCATCTACGGTCGCCAGTTGAGCAGTACGGATCAGCGCAGTTGGTGGCGCTATCGCCTTCCTGGCTACGGCGCGGTAGATTGGACCCGCTACCTGGATACACTCTACCAGATCGGCTACGACGGCATCCTCAGCGTCGAACACGAAGATCCTGTCTGGGAAGAGACGCCGGAACGGGCGCTGCGCGGGCTGCAACTGGCGCAACAGTTCCTGCAGCCGCTGTTGAGTTAACGACGGATTTCGTCGCCAAAGATACAGAGAAGGGGATGGATCACAGATTGCACAGATGGACACAGATGAAAGAGATGAGATTAGGCGATTAGGCGATTTACGGAAGGCAGTCCTGTCATCCTGTAAATCCTGAAAATCCGTGTTCAAATCCTTCTAAAATCTGTGAAAATCTGTGCAATCTGTGATCGATTTCTCTCCTCTGCATCCTCTATCGCGTGAATTTTGATTCTTGGATCATTGGAACGGAGAAGGGTAGCGTGCATGGCAGGAAAGCCTGGTTGGATTTATATTTTGACAAACCGGAGTATGCCAGGGATGGTCAAGATCGGCTTGACCACACGCGCTCCTGAGACACGGGCCAAAGAGGTATCGGGAGCAACCGGGGTGCCGACGCCGTTCGAGATTGCGCATCAACGGCGGGTAAAGGACTGTTTCGCCGTGGAGCAGGCGATCCACCGGCAGTTGGACCGCTATCGGGTGGGCAGGAATCGTGAGTTTTTCCAGATGTCGCTGAACGATGCCAAACGAGCCGTCGATACGATTGCCGTCCGTTATGAAAGGCTTGATGCTCCAATAGCCCGCGTCCACTGGCTGCTGCGCCTTCCTTTGTGGCTGCTCTTTTGGTGGATATTAGGGCCGCTCTGGCTGTGGAAGCAGGGCGTCATCGGCAAGGCAGCGGTAGGGCTGGCCGTGGTCGGTTTGCTGTTTGTGCTGCTGCACGAACCAACCCGTCAGGTAGTGATAGAGACGGCAACGCCCATCGTCACATCGGCGGCGGTGACGTTGCAGCCACTGCTGCCAATTGGGGGACCGGCGCCCGTGGCTACACCAGCGCCAACGGCGACGCTCCCCGCCGAGACGCCTACCCCAGCGCCGACGGCCACGATCCGCCCCAGCAACACGCCCGCGGTGACGCCATCTGCAGGGACGGCGACGGCAAACCAAAATGCAAATCTACACGTCGGGCCAGGGACCGACTTTGCGGTAACCGGCGTTGTCCAGGCTGGCGAAGTGTTGACTATCGTAGGTCGTACCCCTGCCGCAGATTGGTACCAGTTAGCCGGTGGACATTGGATCGCCGCTGATTCGGTGGTCAACGCTCCCGACGACATCCCTGTGTCGGGAACAGTTATGCTGACGCGTGTTCCATCTGACGAGCGGTGAGCGCGAAGCGTTCACCATCTCACCCAAACCGTACCCACTCCACATCCGCAAACGTCACGTGGATCTGTCCATCGTCGTCGATGAAGTGGTCGGGGCTGTCGCCGTCGAAGCAGAGGAGATCAAAGGGGGCGCGGCGATCCAATCCGGCCAGCGCCTTCGCCACGATCTCGGTGAGCGGACGCAGACTCGTCTCCCATTTGGCGATGGCAAAGTGGGTGTTGCGGTAACGGCGCGCCAGCGAGCGGATCTTGTCCACACTCACCTGGCCGGCCTCGCCCCAAAAGCGCGGCTCCGCGTACGGGTCCAACGCGGGTAGGCTGACCACATCAGGCTTGAAACGATCCCCGATGGAAGTTTCCACTTTGAGATCAGGATATTGGGGCAGGTAGAGCGTCCACAGGAAAGCCTTCATCAGCACATGATGGCTGTGTTCGTTGCTGCGTTTGACAAAGACTACCTGCTGGCCGTGCGCGCGTAGGGTCCACTTGCGGCGGAGGAGAAGATCAGCGGTCATGGGGTGGATTGGGGTATTGGGTATTGGATATTGGGTGATTCGTGTTGCGTGTCCAGAGTTGCGTCGGCGGTCCTTCCCTCACAGCGCCGCCACTGCAAGGATTACCCAGGCGAGTATGAAGACCAATCCACCCAGCGGGGTGATAGGTCCTAACCAGCGAGGACCGCCGAAGGCGAGCCAATAGAGGCTGCCCGAAAAGAAGAGGATGCCGACGACGAAAAGCCACCCGGCCACGGCGAGGAGACCGACCTCTGGGCGCACGGTTTGCAGCAGCCCGACGGCGATCAGCGCGAAGACATGGTAGAACTGATAGCGCACGCCCGTCTCAAAGGTTGTCAACTTCGGCGGGGTGAGCCGTTTCTGCAACGCATGCGCCCCGAACGCGCCCAGCGCCACCGCCACACCGCCGAGGATCGCGCCGAGGAAGAGGAAGAGATTGGTCATGGTGAATCTCCTTGGTGAGTCATACGTAGGGGTTTGCGTGGGGCGGAAGGAGTGGTCGCCCATAAAGCGACATCTGCTTCCGCCCCACGCAAACCCCTACATGACCAACGCATTACGCATTACGCTTCATTTCACAATCAACGCCGTCTGCGGATCGCCCAGGAAGATCGCGCCATCTTCGGTGATCAGCACGTTCTCCTCGATGCCCATGTAGCCGTAGCCCTCAACCATGAGACCGGGTTCGACGGCGTAGATCTGACCGATTTCGAGCGCCATTTTGGGCGTGTCGCCGTAGCGCTCCCAGAGGGGCGCCAGGGTGCCGCCGCCATCATGGGCGGCGCGGCCCACTTGATGGCCGGTGGCGTACTTGTAGGCCGGGTAACCGGCGTCGGTGACGACTTTGCGCGCCACGGCGTCCACCTCGTGGCCGAGGGCGCCGGGCCGCATGGCATCCACGGCGGCGCGGATGGCGGCGACGATGGTCTCGAAGCCACGGCGCACCGCTTCGGGCGCTTCATGTTCGTCCTCACGCCGCAGGTAGAGGACGCGCTGAATGTCGGAACAATAGTCATCTTTGCAGAGGCCAAAGTCAAAATGGACGAGATGTCCCCGCTCGATCACCAGATCGGTGGGACCGGCGTGGCCGGCGGGCATGTGTCCGCTGTTGACGGCGGGGCAGTTGGCCCGCTCCCAAGAGGTGGTCAGCCCTTTCTCGTCCAGCAGATGGTGCATATAGGCGCCGATTTCGGCTTCGGTCTTGCCCGGCTCGACAAAGGCGAAGGTGCGGTCGTAGATCTCATAGGTCACGCGGATGGCCTCGCGCACGCGGCGGATCTCCTCGTCGGTTTTGCGGCCGCGCAGCGCGGAGATGATCTTCTCGGCGGAAAGAAGGCGGTCGCCGAAGGGCGTCCCCGCCAGGTAAGTTTGCAGCAGCAGATAGAGGCCGTGGCCCAGCCCGTCGGCGTGGGTATCGTCGAGCGAATAGTTGAGCGCGATCTGGCCTGGGTTCAATCGGTTAAGCACCTCAAGCAGCGGCTCTTTGAACGACTGATCGTAGCCGATCACCTCCCCATACGCGCCGCTGCGGTGGGCGTTTTCGGCGTCGTAGCGCCCCATAATGGCGATGCTTTCCCCCCGTTTGGTGAGGATGAACGCGCTCTGCCAGGTGACATCGTGGCCGAGGAGCAAGGGCAGCACCGGGTCCATCCCCGCGGAGGTCTCGCGCACAAAGGTCATCCACAGATCAATGTCCAATTCCTGCAAAATGGCGTGGGCCTGGCGAACTTTTTCTTGAACGAGTGTGGTCATGGATGGTCCTATGGTGGAATCTGTCGTCGTTTGACAATAATGGGTAGCAGGATAAGGAGTAATGAGTAAGTAGACGATATTGGTTCCCAATTGGCGACCAATATCATATACCTACTCTTTACTCATTACTCCTTACTCATTACTTCTCCCCGGCAGCGGACCCTTGAGCCGCGCCGCCAGCGTTTCGAGATTGCGTTTGCCCAGATACGGATGGGTGAGATCGAGCGGTTGCAGGATGCGCACAAAAGCGGGCAATTTGGATCGGTCGAGTTCGCTGTCCACGATCAGGGGCAGCAGCCGGTGTTTGCCCTCCTCGATACCCTGGGTGGCGTCGACAATGGCGCTGAAGTTAGCCCACGAATCGTCAAAGTAGTCGGGTGTCAGCACCATCAGCGTGCGTTTGCAGCGTTCCATCACCGCGGGGATGCCGATCACCATCTCGACGCCGGGTTCGATCACCTCCGGGTCGCCAGCAATCGCCAGCCGCACACCCTTCTCCTGCAAAAAGGGGACCAATTCCGTCCACACATAGTGCATATCCGGCTCGGTCTGGGCGAAGCTGAGGAAGGCGTCGTACTCGAAGCCCTGTTCGTCGGTGGGGATGGTCGCAGGCTGCCCGCCACGATAGAGCGCCACGGGGAAGCTCTCTTCCATCTCGCCTTTGAAGATGGGATGCTGCTGGGGCATGGCTTCGTTGACGCGCGGCCATAGATATTCCCACAGGCGCGAAACGCGGATGGTGGTGTCGTCGCTTTTGACATCCCCGCGCAGCCCAGCCAGCAGATGTTTGGTGAAGAGGCTGTTGCGATCCCCCGGCAGCAGATAGGATTTTTCTTCGGGCCGCGCCGAGGCGAAGACGATGCGGCCTCGTCCGGTCGCCAACTGCTCATAGGCGCTGTGTGAAAATCCTTTCTCCATCCCTTCTGGCGTGGCGGCGTCGATGGCGTCTTTGACATAGCCCACGCTCCCGGCATGGCAGCAATCGAGGACGACGAGCATCTTGCGCGCGGGGATGGCGCGCAGCAGATCGGTGAACTCTGCGCTGGGGATCGCCGATCCTGCCAGCGCGGCCAGATCGCCGGGCCGGTAGCGCGCATCCACCGGCAGGATGTACTCGCCCCTGTGCGGTCCCTGCGCCAGCCGTCCGCCGTGGCCCGAAAAGTAGATGGTGACCGTCGACTCGTCGTCAGCCCGCTTGGCCAGATCGCGCAGCGCCTGCCGCATCCCCACGGCGGTGGCTTCGCTGTCGAGCAGCAGCCGCGCCTTCTCCGGCGCATACGCGCACAGGTCAGGATCGGTCAAGACAGCGTGCAGATCTTGCGCATCCCAAAGCACATTCTCCGGCAGCGCCGGCGCGCTTTCATAGTTGGCGATCCCCACGGCGAGCGCGTGGGCGTTGGCAAGTGGTGGCATGGCGGCATCCTGTGGATGGGGATTGGATATTAGATATTGGAGATTGGGTATCGTGTGTGGATCTGAAATCTCCTAATTGCCTAATCGCTCCGAGTTAGAGATTAGGCGATTAAGAGACATTGAAGGCTTTACGAGATCACCAATATCTAATATCCAATATCTGATCTTTTCACTGAACGGTAATTACATACTGCTGCGTGAACGGTTGATTGTACGTGCCGCCGTAGCCGTCTTGAACCGTCTGGGTAAAGCTGTAGACGATGCGCACATTGTGCTGCCCTGGGCCCAGCGGATCAAGGCGAACGGTGTGATAGACCCAATAGGAATCTGCGTAGTCGACGCCGCAGATGGCCTGGGGTAGATCAGCGACCGGCGGTAGTTGACGCTCGCCGCTGACGGGCTGGCCGTCGATAGTCAGTTCGATGCGAATGTAGGATTGGTTGGCTGCGGCGCGATCATAGCCGCGGGTGGCCCAGATTCCGTAGAGGAGATCGATGGGCGCGCCGGCGGGGACGGTGGGGTTGTTGCCGCACGCCGGGCGCAAGACCAGTTCCACCGGCGCGGCGGCTTCCTCCCCGAGGGCAGCGCCATGATCGATTTCAAAAGACCAAAACCAGGTAATGGACGTATCCCTTGTTCCCGTAATCAGGATCGACGCCTGATAGGATCCATTCTCTATCGGCAGATTGTTTCCGGGCCAGCGATAGCCGAGTTCAGCAAAGGTCGGCGCAGGGCAGGCCGGATCGTTGCCGCCCCACAGGCAGTAGGGATCGGTCTGCTCTATCGTGCGCAGGACCGTTTCACCGCTGGGGTCGCGGATGTCGAAGTCGACGGCGGCGATGCCGTCCCCGTCGATCGTACCCACCGTATCATCGAAGACTTCCACGCGCACAGGCAAACGATCGCGAAAGATCATGGGATTGGTCACCGCGTTCTGGGCAATGCCGGAGAGCAGCACGTTGCGTCCGCCGTTGCTCTGCACAAAGGAGCCGCGTAAGGCCCGGTCGCCGTCACTGCCATCCACGGGGAAGACGACGGCGACGATCTGCGTCGGCGTGGGCGTTGGCGTGGGCGCTACTGTGGGCGGGACGGGCGTCGGTGTGGATGTGGCGGCTGGCGCTTCCGTCGTCGGGGAGGCGGATGTGGGTGTAGCCGTAGCCGCAGGCGCAACCGTGGGCGTCGATGTCGGCTGCTGCGTCTGAGCCTCAGTGGTGAGGGTGGCGGCGGCGGCGCGTTCCACGGCGACCTGTGTGGCGACGAGATCGGGTTCCTCGGCTGGCGCGGCGTCACAGGCGGTGAGCAGCACAACGGCAACCAATAAAAGAATGAATGACAGTGGGAAACGACGATACATGTTAACCTCCAAACTGGGCAAGAATTGCCTCTGTTTCAACTTTCCACGAACGGCAGAACGACGCCACCGAGGTTGCGAAGAACTCATCTTCTAACAGATTGGCCTCTTGGGCAAGGCAGTTGTCGAACGCCGTCACGGCCTCGGCAAAGGACATGCGCGCCTCTGCCGCTGCATCCATGCGCTGTAATGTCTGCCCACGTTCGAGATAAGATAGCCCCAGGAATTGATACGCCTGCCCCAGGATACGATATTGAGCGGTGGTGCGCAGATGGGCAATCGCGGCGTCTAACATGTCGATAGCCTGATTGTGGGTGGCCGCGGCATCCTCAAATTGATCGAGTGCGTACTCGGCCTCGGCCTGAAGTCGCAGCGCGCTGGCCGCCGCCATCTGCGCCACATCGGTCAAAATAGGATCGCTGGCCCGTTGCGCTAGCGTGATCCCCTTCGCATAGGCCGCAAACGCGGCCGCAAGATCAGGATGGGAAAGCCGCTGAGCTGGTTCATCCAACCGCTGCATCCGCTGAAAATAGACGCCGCCCAGCGCAATTTGGGCGCGAGCAAAGTTAGGATCGAGTGAGATCGCCCGTTGCAACGCCGCTTCCGCTTGGTCGAACTGCCCCAAAAAGAGATGTTCGCGCCCAATGAAAAAATAGAGATATTCCTTGCCCTCGCCCACATCGCGCCAGCGGGGCAACGAACGCTCGGCCTGTTGGAAGATCGCCAATGCCTCGGCGTGGCGGCCCAGCAGATTCTGGCGGATGCCGATGAGCAGCCAGAAGAGCGCGTTGGCGCGCACGGTGACCCGTTCTTCCAGCGCGCCGGCGGAGAGCGTATCCGCAGGGTCGAAGTTGGCCGGGATGAGAATGGGATCGCCGAATTGGTAGCGCCCGATTGTCAGGTTCGATTCGCTGCCCAGGCGGCGGGGGACGAAAAATTCGACGGTCAACTGTCGCGGCTCGCCCTCTGAAAGATGTCCATAGATGACGGCGTGGGCGTTGATATTCTGCGCCAATCCATCGGCAGCCAGGGATCGATCTTCGGCGGAGACGCCGCCGATCCGCCCCAGGGTATGGCTCTTCTCGGTCCACGAGAGGCTGTCATGCCAAATGAGGACTTCGCGGTTGCCTTCGTATTGGGCGTTTTCGGCCTGCAACCCGTTGAAGATCCAACGGCCCAGCAGATCGCCCAACTCGCTTTGACGTTGAGATCCATCGGCGCGGCGTTCGCCGATCTGCGCCACGGCCAGGTTAAAGACCCGATCCATCTGCGCCGGTCCTCGCTGCGACCAGATCCACGCGCCGAGCAAACCGAGGGTGATCAGCGAGACGATCCCCGCCAGGGCAATGCCGCGCAATTCCCACCAGCGCTGGCGAGCGTCGGGGATGCGCTCCGGGTGGAGTTCGGGCAGGGTACGCGTCCCTTGCGCGGCATCGATCACCCGGCGCAGTTGATCCTCGCGGCGGGCAGGGTCGGTCATCTCCACCCAGTGCAGCAACTTGATGCGCGCTGGCGGGTCGCACTCCTCCAACAGCAGCGGAATCAAGCGGCGCAGGCGCGCGCCGGGATCCTCATTCTGCACCAGCAGCGTCTCAAAGTTGTCCCAGCCCTCGGCCACATAGGCAGGCGTGAGGATGGCGAGGATATGGCGGCTCTCGGCGATGACCCGCTCGCTCTCCTCCAACACAGGCGCGCCAGGCTGGAAGCTCTCGGCGTCGATAGCGACGGTCAGCCCGGCCTCCTTGAGCCGGGGCAACAGCCACTCAAAGACCCATTCCGCATCGGCCTCGTTGTAGCTGATATAGACATCGTAGCGTGTGCGCGGTTGGTTGGGCATGGGTAGCAACCCTGATCATTGGCCTTCCATTTTGGGCCGTGGGGATGGGAATCGGCCACCCGGCTTGTTTTGACCCAGGATGCGCACCCTCACATTGGCAGCCCATTGGCGCACGGCAGGGATGCGCAAGAGGAAAAGAATGGTTAAGACGCCTCCCCAGGCCAGTGGTTCACGAATGTCTGCCTTGACAACCCAGACGTAGTGGATGACAGCAAGAATACCGGCCAAATAGACCCAACGATGCAGGCTCTTCCAACGCTTGCCAAGACGACGCATCCATCCCTGGGTTGATGTAATCGCCAGCGGCAGCAGGATCAGCAAGGCGGCGAGACCCACGAGCGCATAGCGTTTCTCAAAGATCGCCCCATACAACAAGGACCAATCAAAACCATAATCCAACCCGACGAAGATCAGGAAGTGCAGCGACGCGTAGAAGAAGGCATAGAGACCCAACCACTTACGCGCTGGGATCACTTGACGTAAGCCTAAGATCGAGCTGATCGGCGTGATCGCCAGGGAGAGGATCAACAATACCAGCGCCGGCTTGCCGGTGCGGAAGGTGATATCTTGGATGGGGTTGATGCTCAAGTTGCCCATCCACTGATCCCAGATTAACCAGGCCAATGGAAAGAGCGCGCCAATATGAGTGATCCAAAGTACAGTACGTTTGGTAAAGAAACGGGATGTGATCGTCATGAAGGATCGTCTAATAATTCGCCCGCAGATCCATACCTTCGTAAAGATAGGCGACTTGCTCTTCGTAGCCGTTGAACATGAGTGTGGCTCGACGGGCAGATTCGCCAATTCGCCGCTCCGACGCCTGCGACCAACGAGGATGGTTCACCTCTGGGTTGACGTTGGCGTAGAACCCATATTCGTTGCCGGCAGCCGCCATCCACAGGGAAGTGGGCTGTTCCGCAACCAGATCGATCTTGACAATGGATTTAATGCTCTTGAATCCATATTTCCACGGCACCACCAGGCGGATCGGCGCGCCGTTTTGGGGGAGCATATCTTTGCCGTAGAGACCGGTCGAGAGGATCGCCAGATCGTTCATGGCTTCGTCCAGGCGCAGCCCTTCGGTATAGGGCCACTCATAGAATCGACTGCGCAGCCCAGGCATAACTTCGGGCAGATAGGCCGTCTCGAAGCGCACGTATCTGGCCTCAGATTGGGGTTCCACCACCGCTAACAGTTTGTGGAGCGGGAAGCCCAGCCAGGGGATCACCATCGACCAGGCTTCGACACAGCGCAGCCGGTAGATCCGCTCTTCGATGTCGAACATACGCTTGAGATCGTCCACGTCATAGACGCCAGGATTATTGACCAATCCACCCACGGTCACGCTCCAGGGGGAGACGGGCAAATCTCTGGCAAGACCGGCGACAGCCTGTTTATCCACACTGAATTCGTAGTAGTTATTGTAATTGGTGATCTCCTCAAAAGTGTTGAGTGGATCTCCCAACTCGTCAGTTTCAGCGCCGGCCACAGGCGGCGGACCCTCGACTGCGACTGCTTCGCTTGCCGGAGCGCTGGGGACCGCTGGCATAGATGCACAGGCGGAAAGGGCCACTGTTCCCAGCGCCAGGGATCCGATCCCCTTCATAAACTTGCGACGATTCAAATAGATGTGTTCTGGCGTGATTTCACTGGCTGAAATCTTCGGAATCTTGCTTGACATGGTTCCCCCCTAACGACACAGAGATCGCTCAATACGAGCCAGCGGATGTGCAACTGTACAGTGGTGTTCCTTACTATGCCTCAATTCCGGCTAGATTTCTGTGATGTGCTATACTCCTTCCCGATCATTTTTCACCAGCGGAGGATAGACCGATGGCCTTGTATCTACTGCATCCGGCGACTGTTCACTTCCCCATCGCTTTTTTGATAGCGGCCAGCCTTGCCGGTTTGGCCTACATCCACTGGCGGCCCATGGATCAACTGCGTATCATCACCTGGTGGGGGATGGCCGCGGGCTGGATCGCGTTGATCGCCGCCATCATCACGGGCTTGATTGCGCAAGGTCCGTTGCCGCCAGATGCGCCCTACCGCTCGGTCCTCAACTGGCACACCACAACCGGGCTGATCTTGGGCGTCCTCTATGGCGATGTCCTCTACCGGGGATGGCTCTACAACTCGGGAAGAGGTAGACGCAAGTCAAGATCTAGAATCCCTGTGCAAAAGCAAAAGGATGCCAAAGCTGAAGTCAAGGACCAGGGTGAATTTCTGGCCGAACCGCGGCAGAAGTGGCTGCTGACAGTGGAGTTGATCCTGGGCATTGCCATTGTCTTTATCAGCGGATGGCTGGGCGGTGAACTCGTCTATACGTGGGGCGTCAACGTGAACCAGCCCTGACCTCATTCATCGGACCATCACTTCGCCGCAGGATGCTGTCTGATCCGAAATCGCGCCATCGGCATCCTCAACAGCGACTACAACAGGATAGCGTCGGTCGCCAGGCGTCGCCGGATTCAGATTAATGTCCACTTCATCGCGTACGATTCCACCAGACGCCCACGTGCTGGGCGGTGAAAGGCGGAACAATTCACCCTCGCGCGCTAATTTTTCACCCCACACCCCCTCTGATCCTATCAATCGAACCATACGTTGGAAATCTTTGGGCAAAGGTTGTGTTGCCTGCCACCAGAGCCGCACATGCACCCATCCGCTCGGAGGATGCATGATCTCATCTCTGGCCGCGACTTCCGGCGTCAGGATCTCACATGCAGCCAGGATCAACCCTGGCGCAACTTCCACGTTCGGATAAAGAGCGGATGGCGAGAGCGGCGGCAGTTCTGCGTAGCGGGTGCGCAGGGCATAGCCGATCAAGCCGATGCCGGTGGGCGATTGTTCCGTAATGATGGGATAGCGCGCGTCCAACCACGCCTTCAACAGTTGTTGATCGTCCACCCCTTCTAGATGACTTTGGATCAGCCAGAGTGTTTCCGCGCCACTTTTTTCGATCCCCTCTAAGGCGGGGATCATGGCATTGAGCGATTCTTGCGTGATCGGGCCAGCAAAGTTGTTATAGATGGGAAGCTGCTCAAAGCTGTAGTGCGGGCGTAGATACCAGGCCAATATGCCGTAGAGATAATCGGCGTGGATCACCCCCGCCGCCGGGATCGATTCACTCTGCTGTTGATAGGCGACGATGTACTCCGCTGCGCTGCGCCAATTTTCGCGGTAAAGGCGTGGCGTCCACAAGGATGGCAGGGCCAATATGAGCAGCGCCACTGCCAGACTGCCGCTACCCCACCCCAATCCCCGCCAGCGCTCCCCAAGTTGGACCGATCCACGGGCGGCGGCCCACAGGACCAGCGGCGCAAGGAAAAGATAATAGCGATCCTCTTTGAGGACGTTGGCGTTCGTCGCCTGCATGATCCCGGCGATGACCAGCGGTGGGAGGGTCCACACCAAGAGAAGCAGACGTTCATCAACGGCGGAGGGTTGGCGCGCCGGCCACACAAAGCCGATCCCAACCAGGAGGGCAAAAAAGAGCATCGTCGCAACGATCAGCGGTTCGGGCCAATCCACTTGCCAGATGGTGAAGGTATGCAATTGTCGCCACAGATAGGGGAAAAAGCCGCCGAAAAGCTCTCCGCGCGGGCTTTGATCATTGTTGATCAACCAGGCGTTGCGCGCCAGCGGCAGAAAGAGCGCCGCCGTGATAGCAAGCGCCGTCACCCCTTCCACGAAAAGACGCAGCCGTAGCCGCCCATCTCGCCAGCAAAGGATCAAGAGCGATAGCCCGATCCCCGGCAGGGCGAACGCGGCAAAGAGATAGCTGTAGAGGGCGTAGGTGAGGGCGGCGATCATACCCAGCCAGTGCGCGGTGTGTAATTCGTAATTCGTAATTCGTAATTCGTGTTGCGTGTTCGCACCTTCGCTCCCTCGCACCCTCGCACCCTCGCTCCCCCTTACCAGAAAGTAGATCCCCCAAATGATGGCCGTGGCCGCGGGTTGGAACATGCGCAATTCCTGGCTGTACCAGACTAAGGCGGGGCTGAGGGCAACGAGCAACCCGGCGAGCAAGGCTGTTCGCCGTCCGCTGAGGCGAGAGGCCAGCAGCAGCACCCCCAACACGGTGAGGATGCCGAAGAACGCGCCCAGCGCGCGCAGGGCAACTTCCTGTTGGGCAAGCCCAAAGAGATCAAGGAATCGCTGCCAGGAATGGAGGGTCAAATAGTAGGCCGGTGGATGCTTTTCTTCGACAAGGGCAAAGGTTTTTTCCCAGGTGTAGGCAATGCCAGCCCCGGCCCATTGCAGGCTCACCGCTTCATCGAACCAGAAACTGTGATAATCAAGCCGCCAAAATCGGGTCAAGGCGGCGATGGCGAGGATCAACCATTCCGGCAAGTAAGATCCCAGGCCAATCCTCAGTAGCGGAAGCTGTGTGGAGCGGGCAGATTGGGGTGCGGTTGGACTGCTCATAGAGCAGATTGTAGTGGTTGCACGGCGTTTGGGTCAAAAGATTCCAATCGAGTAAAAAGCTCATGCCGTGTGGATCTTTGTGTTAAACTGAGTTTGTCAATGTGCGGCCTTTCCACGCGGTAGCCAAACTTTAACATCATCAGGACTTACGCAGTTCGGAGATCTGCCAGGTCTTCTGAAACCTGGCAGATCTCCGAACTGCGTAAGTCCTAATCATCATTCAATCGAAAGAGTCAACATGGGAATTCTTGATCGATTTTCACTGGCAGGTCGGACGGCGTTGGTAACAGGAGGCGCGCGCGGGATTGGCCGATCCCTGGCCGAGGCATTGGCCGAAGCGGGCGCAAACGTGGCCGTTTTAGATGTGAACATTGCGTTGGCCGAAAGTACGGCTCAGGATATCCAAAAGCTTGGCGTTGATGTGTTGGCGTTGGCGCTGGATGTGACAGATGCAGCGCGGGTGAGCAAAGTGGTCGAGCAGGTCCACGCCCATTGGGGACGGCTCGACATTGCCATCAACAGCGCGGGGATCGCCCGCCGCAGCCCATCCGAGCAGATTGAGGAAGCCGAGTGGGACGCCATCCTCGATGTGAACCTGAAAGGGGTCTTCCTGTGCAGTCAGGCCGAAGGACGGGTGATGCTGGCGCAGGGCAGCGGCTCGATCATCAACGTGGCGTCAATGTCGGGCCAGATTGTGAATCGTCCGCAGCAGCACGCCCATTACAACGCCAGCAAAGCTGGCGTCGTCCAGGTGACGCGCACGTTGGCGGCAGAATGGGCATCCCGTGGGGTGCGCGTCAACAGCATCAGCCCCGGCCACACCAATACGCCGATGACCGCCCACGCCAGCGCCGTGGATCGGGCGACCTGGGTCTCGAATACCCCCATGGAACGGCTGGGCGAACCCGCTGATCTGCAAGGCGCTGCCATCTATCTGGCCTCAGATGCGTCGTCCTATGTTACGGGTCACGATCTGGTTGTGGATGGCGGCTACACGCTCTGGTGATGCGCAAAGGGGTGATTGGCACTATCTATGCCCATTCTCGTCACCGGCGGTCTTGGTTTTGTGGGGATCAACCTGGTTCGGTTTCTTGCGGATCAACCGGGGACAACCGTCGTCGTCGTCGATCTGACCGCTCCGGACGAGATGGCTTTGTCCTTTTTGTCGCCGGTCATAGATTCGCTGATCTTCGCCCCCCTTGATATTACGGATCGGCAGGGTGTGCGCGATCTGGCCGAGCGAGAGTCGATCAGCTATATTGTCCATGCGGCGGCGATTACGGCGACGGACGAACAAGAAGCCGCCAACCCCACCCGTGTGGCAGATGTGAACCTGGGCGGTACTGTCAATGTGCTGGAGCCGCCATAGCCATGCCCGCCGTCGAGCGACTGATCCATGTGAGCAGCAGCGGCGTCTACGTTGTGAA
>JAHBVG010000072.1 GCA_019637695.1 Caldilineaceae bacterium
CTTTTGTAGGTTGATCTACGCTTGGTTTACGGCAATGTGGCCGTAAGTTAAGGAGGTGACTATGTCTCAGGATTTTTGGATTGGCTTTGGGGTTGGGGTCTTCTTCTGCATGATTGCGGCCTGGTTTGTGGTCAACATCCAACGCTATCGAAGGCCAGCGAACGCCTACGACAAACCGCAGTTCATCATGCAGACAACGAGCAAAAGCCCGCGCGAGGTCTATGGGGACGCTGTATCGGCAAAGGCGCGAATGGGCTGTCTGTGGATACTGTTTTTCGTCTACGGGATCGGCATTGCGGCGATCTTTATCGAAGAATTTCGCCAGGTTGTCATGGTCGTGTTGAGCAGCGCCCTGAATTTGCTTTAACCCAATGATAACTTTCTCTCAGAGTAACATAAATGGAGTTCTAACATGGCTACACAAGATGGATATGGACAGGTGGAAAAGGATGATCTTTACAAGATCAGGCATAGCGCTGCGCATGTGATGGCGCAGGCAGTTTTGGAGATTTACCCCGAAGCCAAGATCGCCATTGGTCCACCCATTGATACTGGCTTTTACTATGATTTCGACTTAGGCAAGGATGCGCAAGGCAAGTCGCGTACCTTCTCGCCCGACGATCTAGAGAATATCGAAAAGCGGATGCGTCAGATCATCGGCGGCAAACATGCCTTCCAATATCGCGAGGTGAGCGCCGATGAAGCGCGCCATCTCTTTGCGGGGCAGAGCTACAAGTTGGAGTTGATCGAAGGGCTGGCTAAGGGTGACATTGACGAGTTCGGCAATGAGGTCGCCGAGAAGCCGGTGATCAGCACCTATAAACATGATAGCTTCGAGGATCTCTGTCGCGGTCCTCATGTGGAACACACAGGCAAGATCCCGGCGGATGCGTTCAAGTTGCTGACGGTGGCCGGCGCGTACTGGCGTGGCGACGAGCATAACCCCATGTTGCAACGGATCTACGGCACGGCCTGGCGCAATAAGAAAGAGCTGGCCGAGCATCTAAAGATGCTGGAAGAGGCGAAGGAGCGCGATCATCGTAAACTGGGCCGCGAGTTGGAACTCTTCATCTTCGATGAGGAAGTTGGCCCCGGGCTGCCGCTCTGGCTGCCCAACGGCGCGGTGATCATCGATGAGTTGGAGAAGCTGGCCAAAGAGGTGGAAACGGAAGCAGGCTATGATCGGGTGCGCTCGCCCCACCTGACCAAGGAGGATCTCTTCGTGCGCAGCGGGCATCTACCCTACTACGCCGAGAGCATGTACCCGCCCATGGAGATGGAAGGCACGCGCTATTACGTCAAACCGATGAACTGTCCCTTCCACCACAAGCTCTATGCGGCCAAGCTGCACAGCTATCGCGATCTGCCCGTGCGCTTTACCGAGTACGGGACCTGTTACCGCTATGAAAAGAGCGGCGAGCTCTTCGGGCTGATGCGTGTGCGTTCCATGCAAATGAACGACGCCCACATCTACTGCGCCGAGTCGCAGTTCGAGGAGGAGTTCATGGGCGTGGTGGCGCTCTATCGCCGCTACTTCGATCTCTTCGGCGTGGATAAGTTTGTCATGCGGCTGAGTACGCACCATCCACGCGGGCTGGGTAAGAAGTATGTGGACAATCCTCGGCTGTGGGCGAAGACCGAGGAGATGGTGCGCACGGCGATGATCCACGGCGGCGTGCCTTTTGTGGAAGTGCCCGACGAAGCCGCCTTCTACGGGCCAAAGATCGATGTGCAGATCTGGAGCGCCATTGGCCGCGAGTTTACGCTGGCAACCAATCAGGTAGATTTCGCCGTGCCGCCGCGCTTTAACCTGACCTTTATCAACAGCGAAGGTGTGGAGGAGACGCCGCTCTGCATCCACCGCGCGCCGCTCAGCACGCACGAGCGCATGATCGGTTTTCTGATCGAGCATTACGCCGGCAACTTCCCGCTCTGGCTGGCGCCGGAACAGGTACGCGTGATCCCCATCACCGAGGCGCACAACGGGTACGCCGCGCAGATCGAGCAGCGGCTGAAGGCGGAAGGTGTACGCGTTAGCGCCGATCTTGGCGCCGAGCGTATGAACAACAAGATCCGCCAGGCGCAGTTGATGAAGATCCCGTACATGCTCGTCGTCGGCGACCGCGAGATGGAAAACGGCGAGGTCGCCCTGCGCAAACGCAACGGCGAACGCAGCAACGGCCTGCCGCTGGATGCTTTCCTGGCGATGATGAAGGAGAAGATCGTAACGCGGTCGGCGGAATTGTAAACGTGATCCGTGTTACGTGGGTTGAGGGTGCCCCAGATTTTTATGGAACAATTGTGTAGGGGCATGGGTGGGGGCGGGAAGCGTGTTGGTCAGCCAACTGACGTTTGCTTCCGCCCCCACCCATGCCCTTACCTTCCCAAAAACTTGGGACGCACCCGTTTCGGCAACTGCTCTAGATGACTGGGTGGTTGCGTGGCAATGAGTGACCCTTGAGGTTAGCGGGGAATTCCCCGACCGTGCAACAGCTATTCCGCAAGGAGTCCCCAGTCAATTTTTTTTGCCCTCATAGCAACTCCTCCAGTTCCCTGAACGTCACCACACGGTCGGGCTTGCGATTCCCCTGAAACGTTTCTCTGGCAAAGACATCGGCGTTGCGGCCGGCAATGTTTTCAAAGCGGATGAAGCCGCCATGCAGCCCTGGTTTGTGTCGGTACAACAGGTCGAGCAAGAGCGTCTTGATGGTTGCCTCGGCTTGGCTGCTGATTTGATGTTTCCCACTATGATCACTTTACTCCATCCCTTGTGTTCGCAGATGATAGCTTGTCACGTTCTGATTTTGTTCACCCCGTCTTGTGAACAAGCTCTTAAATGAACTGGTCTGTCCTGGATCGAGGTCTGTACTGTTCACATAAGCGTTATCACAATCGAGTACCGTACCAGAAACGTCATACAGAGTGCCAATAGCTGATACAAATCGTGATTTGGTTAAGCCATCATTACGAATTTGACCAACGATCTGGTATGCTGTCGAACTTTCATTGTAGGAACCACTGTCATTGAGCAAAACTAAATCAGATGATTCAGTGCCGCCAGAATTATAACTTATCGAAAGTGAGTAGTCGTTCCAAGAACCTGGAGGATCGAAAAACAGAACAGCGAAACAAGCTCTTTCTCCAGGTTGCATCACGTCAACTCGAACATATCCAGTGTTTGTATCTACGAATTGACCATTGTTGTACAAGTCTGCTGCAATTTTAACGTACTGAACGCTGCCACTCAACGAGTTATCAACCTCTCCCACAATGTAAAGAAAATCTAAAGTGCTGGTAAACGCAGAATGGTTATTTCTAATCTGTACTTCGGCTGCTATGGCTGGTGTATCGGTCTTATCGCCATCTGCTTGCAGACGATAGCTGGCAGCATTTTGAAGCTGTTCATCTCTGCGGATGAATCCCATCTTGAATGAACTTGTCTGCCCTGGATTGAGATCCGTGCTGTGTACATAGGTGGTCTCGCAATCAAGCACAGTTCCTTCATTGTCGTACAAAGTTCCGATTGCGGACACAAATTTGGTTATCGTTGATTCTTCGTTACGAATTTGACCAATCACCTCATATCTGGACAAATTTTCATTGTAAGAACCACTGTCGTTGAGCAGCACTAGATTAGACGATTTAACACTTGTAGAACTATAACTTACAGATAGTGAGTAGTGGCTCCATGTTGCAGGTGGGTTAAAAAAGAGTACTGCAAAACATGCTTTATCAGCGGGCTGTAGTACGTCAAGTTTCACATACCCCGAACTTGTGTCCACAAGTTGATTGCCGTTATAGAGATCAGCATCAATTCGGATGAAGCGAGTATTACTACCGGTCATGTTGACCACTTCGCCAACGACATAGAGCGATCCAAAGGTACTGGTAAACGTAGAATGATTGTCTAGAAGATGAACACTTGGTATAGCCGTCGCTGTCATCGTACTGGTCGGCGTTGGCGTGATCGTCGGCGTGGGTGTGACAGTGAATGTTGCCGTAGCTGTTGGCGTTTCTGTTGGCGTCGGCGTATGCGTCGTAGTTGGGGTCACCGTTACCGTTGGTGTTGATGTTGGCACATTTGTCGAGGTCTCTGTTGCTGTAACCGTTGGTGTTTGTGTCGGCGTACTCGATTGAGTCGCAATTGGAGTCTGTGTAGCTGTCGGTGAATTCGTGGGTGTACTGGTAGGTAGTGCTGTTGCTGTTGGCGTGGATGTGGATGTCTCTGTAGCCGTTGGCGTACTGGTCAACGTTGATGTACTCGTCGGTGTTGAGGTGGAAGTTGATGTGTGAGTGGGGGTTGGCGTCGCAGTAATTGTATTCGCTGGTGTCACAGTCACCGAAGCGGTCGCAGTTGGTGTACTTGTTGACGGGACAGATATAGAAGTAGATGTAGGAGTGGGCGTCGATGTTGCTATTTGTGTCGCGTCGCTGAACCGCAAGATGAGTGGAAGATAGACTATCTCCTCTTCGTCTGCATGGGCTGCCCCCAATAGACTACCTACCAGAAGCCAGATGCTCAAAAACACCGTCAGTAGACCTTTGATGCGCATGGTGTCCTCCCTATGGGCGCGAGTGTAGAAGCTTATGCGGAGTAGCCGAACAACGACTGAGAGGGTGGTAATGAAGGTACGAGGCATACCCATCGGCTGTCAAAATTATAGCAGCGGTGACAATCTGAACCAAAAAATCTGTAACGGACGGAAAAGCAAAGCCTTTGTTAAGATCGAATTGCCAGATTATACTTGGCGATGTGGCGCGTAGTGCATAAATCGGCAGACGCACTACGCACTACGCTTGAAACAGCGTTGTTCCAAGCTGTCAACCAAACAGAGTCAACCCACGTAACACGTGACACAAGGAGATTTCCCCCATGCAATTGGAAAACAAGGTGGCTTTCGTCACCGGCGCCGGGTCGGGGATTGGCAAGGACGCGGCCATTTTGATGGCGCAGGAGGGCGCGAAGGTCGCTATCCTTAGCCGGACGGAGAAACAGTTGAAAGAAGTCGCCGCGGAGATCGAGCAAAAGGGTAGCGAGGCATTGATCATTACCGGCGATGTCTCAGATCCCAAGACAATGGAAGACGCTGTCCAGCAGATCGTGAACAGATGGGGGCGGTTGGATATTGTCGTCGCCAACGCCGGCATCAACGGCGTCTGGGCCTCCATCGAGGAGTTGACCCCGGAAGATTGGGATGCGACGCTGGGTATCAACCTCAAAGGCACTTTCCTCACCATCAAATACGCCGCTCCCTATCTCAAAAAGCAGGGCGGCGCGGTGGTGGTTGTCTCGTCGGTCAACGGCACGCGCATGTTCAGCAACACCGGCGCCACGGCCTATTCGGCGTCAAAGGCCGGTCAACTCGCCATGACCAAAATGCTGGCCCCAGAGTTGGCACCCTACAAAGTACGCATCAACTGCATCTGCCCGGGGTGGATCGCCACCGAGATCGGCGAAAATACCGACCGCCGCGGCATCGAGAAGATCAAATGGCCGGTGCAATACCCCGAAGGCATGATCCCATTGACGGGGAAGAAACCTGGCACCGTCGATCAGACCAGCCAGTTGATCCTATTCCTCGTTTCGGAGGCGTCCAGCCACATCACGGGCACAGAACTCTGGATCGACGGCGGCCAATCCCTGGTGCAGGGCTAACCACCGGCTGGCTCATAGCAAAGAAACGGGGGTGGATTCAATCCACCCCCGTTTTGATCTAGATGACAGATGTTCAAGCGTGGTTGACTAGAGGATATCTATTCGTCTTCGTCGTCCCAATCATCGTCGTCGTCATCCCAGTCGTCGTCATCGTCCCAATCGTCGTCATCATCATCCCAATCGTCGTCATCGTCGAGATCATCGTCGTCATCCCAATCTTCGTCGCGCGGACCAAGAAGGGTGACCATTTCCAGTTCTTCCAACTCTTCTGTGTACAACATGGTTACGCTCCTCATTCATTAGTAGACAGTAAAAGGATTTTGAGCATTTGTCGTGCGGCTATCCGCAGACAAGGATTTGGCTTGCACCACCTTGCGTCAAGGCCCGATAAGGCTCGACTGCGCAATATTATTCACCATCCATTCAGGAATGTCGAAATCGAAAAATCGTGGATAGCAGACCGCAGACGGCAGACGAATGTAGAGTTGCAAGTTGCAGGTTTGCAGGTTTGCAGGCGAGAATCATCTACGCACTACGCACTACGCTTCACCTTGTCATCTTCGCTTCGCCGCACCCGATAGACGCCTTTCGCCGCGTGGACGGTCAACGCTTCGCCGACAGCGACTTGTTGGGGATCGGTGACGATGCTGCCGTCGATCCGTTGGACGAGACTGTAGCCGCGGGCCAGCACACCGGCTGGGTTAAGGCTGTTAAGACGCAACTCCGCCGATTCCAACCGTTCGCGGCGCTGTTGCAGTTGGCGATCCATGTGACGGTGGAGACGTGCGCCCAGTTCATCCAAACTCTGACGCGCACGATCCAGCGCTCGCTGCGGGCTGGATCGCCGGAGCCGGGCCTGGCACTCCTCCAATTGATATTGTCGCGCAGCGATCTGATCTTCAATGATCTCAGCCAGCGCTTCCCGTCCATAAGCGATCTGCGCCAACGCTTCCACCCGGTCGGGGACGGCTGCCGCCGCTGCTGCCGATGGCGTAGGCATACGCAGATCTGAGGCAAAATCGACGATGGTGAAATCGGTCTCATGGCCGACGCCGCTGATCACCGGCAATGCGCTCTCCGCCACAGCGCGGGCGACGCGTTCATCGTTGAAGGCCCACAGATCCTCAATGCTGCCGCCGCCGCGCACCAAGAGGATCACGTCCAACGGATCGGCAGCGTCGAAGAGCGAACTCCCCTGACCGTAGCGATTGGCCGCGGCCAGCGCCGAGACAATGCCCGCCGGGGCCTCATTCCCCTGCACCAGCGTGTGAAAAAGGATCACCTCGACCAGAGGCCAGCGTTGCGAAAGGACGCGCAGCACATCGCGCAAGGCCGCGGCGCCGTCGCTCGTCACCACGCCGATCCGCTGCGGAACGGCGGGGATGGGGCGTTTGCGCTCGCCGTTGAAGAGTCCTTCGGCCATCAGCTTTTGTTTGAGCGCCTCAAACTGGGCATAGAGTTGCCCACGCCCGGCGGGGCGGATCTCATCGGCGTAGAACTGGTAGATGCCCCGTTCCGGGTAGACATCCACATAGCCGTGGGCCAAGATCTGGTCCCCTTCGGTGGGCAGCCAGGAATGGCGGAAGACATTGCCCTTCCACATCACCGCCGAGATATTGGCGCCGCTGTCCTTGAGGCTGAAGTAGATGTGTCCACTGCGCGCTTTGGTCCAATTGCTCACCTCGCCGGTGATCCAGACGTCGCGCAGCACCTCATCCGCGGCGAAGAGGTTGACAATGTGGGTGGTGAGGGCGGAAATGGTCAGTGTGTTCATGGGCTGTGTGAGATGATAGGATGATGCGTAATGGGTAAATCCGTAGTGCGTAGTGCGTGAACAAGCATAGGCTCTCACTTGGAACCTGTCACCTGCTTTACGTTCGCCTTCCGTCCGCCGTCTGCTGTCTGCTGTCCGCCGTCTATTGCTCGCGCACGCCCCAGCCAATCATCGCAGCGACGCAGGCAACGAGGACATGCAGCCAGAAGACCGATTGGTACGCTTCGATGGGCAGGTCGAGGCGTGTCAGACCTTGTTGCAGCAGCACGCCGGAAATGGCCGTCCCCAGGATCTGCCCGGCAAAACGGATCATACTATAGATGCCCGCCGCGCCGCCCATTTCGGCGTCGTCGATGCGCTGCATGGCGGATCGATGCAGCGGCGCCAGCGAGACGCCGATGACCAAACCGTGGAGCGCAGCGGCGCCAAAGATGATCCAAAGCGGCGTGGACGCGGGCAGCAGCGCCAGCAAGGCCATGATCCCCACCAAACCGAGCATACTCGCCACAATGGGCAGCCGGCTTCCCCAACGATCCGCAATCTGCCCCCCGGCGCGCGAGACGAGGAAGAGCGCTCCCGCCTGCAAGGCGATTGCAATCCCAACGTGGCTGGCGCTGGCAGCGTGGACATCGGTCAAATAGAGCGGCATGAGGAAGCTGATGCTGCTCATCAAAAACATGCGCAGCCCCGCCACCAGCGAGGTGAAGGTGAAGACGCGGTTGGCGAAGATGGTCAAATTAACATAAGGCTGCACCCGCCGCCGTTCCCAATAGACAAGGCCGGCGAAAAAGGTCACCGATAGCGCCGCCAGCCGCAGATCCGAGAGGGCAGGCAGACCGGTGATGGGCCGGCTAGAGGTGTAAAAGAGCAGCGTTGAGAGCGCGCCGCCCAGCAGCGCCACCCCAAGCCAGTCGAACTTCCACACATAGCCATAATCGAAGCCCCCCGCCCGCTCTGGGATCGCCTTGCGGATGATGACGAAAGCGGCGACGGCCGCGATCAACAGCGGTGGGAAGATCGCCTGCCAGCCCCACCGATCCACCAGCAGACCGGCCAGATAGGGAAAGGTGAGCCCGCTCAGGGGAACGGCTGAATTCCAGACGCCCATGACGCGCCCGCGCTCACCCGCGCCAAAACGTTGCGAAATAATGGCGATGGCGAGCGGCGTAAAGCCAGCCGTCCCCGTCCCTTGCAGCGCGCCGCCGAGGAGGAGCATGGGCAGGTTCGTCGCCGCCATGACGATCAGCGTCCCCACCCAGAAGATAATCATCCCCAGCAACAGCAGACGGCGCTTGCCCAGGCCATCGCCCAGACGACCGTAGAGGGGCATAAGCGCCATAAAGGGCAGCGAATAGGCCATAGAAACCCAGGCCGCGGTGTCGGCGTCGAGACGAAAACTCTCGCGGATCGAGGGCAGCGCCACACCAAACATGTGGTGGTACATCCCCCCGACCACCGCCGGGGCGATCAACCCGAGGAGCAGGTGGTTCTGTGGCGTCCGCCACGCCGCCCAGCGCGCCGCTAACGATCTTGGTTCAACCTTTGCCATGAGCCGTCATTTCAAGGTGAGTGCAGAGAGAATTACGATCACAGATCAACCCCTTCCCAGCCCTCCCCGTCAAAAACACGGGGAGGGAGCCATTGTCGCGCGGACGAGATGGTGGTTCATTGGCTGCTCTCACAGTGCGATCATTTCTTGGACGCGCCAACTATCCTCCCCCCGTGTTTTGACGGGGGAGTTGGCGGGGGTCAAACTCCATCCGTTCAGTTTGCCACAGAATGGCGGCACAGCAAATCTGGTCTGGCGAGAATGGGCAAGCTGTGCGATACTACTGGCATTCGGCGCCGCTCTGCGGCGCTGCCGTTCATTGGTGCGTAGTGCGTATGAGCGGACAATTGTAACTTGCCACTTGCAACCTGCGCCCTCTGCCCCACTCACGAATCACCAATCCCTCCATTCGTTGTTCCAAAAGGAGCCTGTATATGATCCCAATCCGTGTTGCTTTCGCCGGGGCGCGGCGGTCAAGCGCCTTTTTCCGGGCGTTTATGGCTCATCCGCAGACCGAGATCGTGGCGCTTTGTGATCTTCACGCGCCGACGTTGGCTGAGGCCGGGCGCGCCACCGGCATCAGCGCGCTTTACACCGTCTACGAGCAGATGTTGGATGAGGTGCAGCCGGATGCGGTGGTGGTGGCGACGCCCATGCACTTCCACGCCAGCCAGAGTATCGCCGCCCTGCAACGGGGGATCCACGTCCTCTGCGAGGTGACGGCCTGTGTCTCGCTCGACGAGGCGCGCTGGTTGGTGGACGCCGTCCGCCGTTCGTCCGCAGTCTACATGATGGCCGAAAACTACACCTACATGAAACCCAATGTGCTGGTACGGGCAATGGTGGAAGCAGGGCTTTTGGGGGATGTTTACTACGCCGAGGGCGAGTATCTGCACGAACTCTCCGCCCTGCACCACACGGCGGACGGCAAACCAACCTGGCGCTACTATTGGCAGGTAGGCGTCAATGGGGCGACCTACCCCACCCATAGCCTGGGTCCCTGCCTGCAATGGATCGGCGAGCGGCCTCAGCGCATTAGTTGCGTTGGCACAGGTCGGTGGACCGATCCTGAACATGCGATGGAGGATACGGTTTTGCTGCTCTGCAAAACGGCCAGCGAAAAGTTGATCCGCGTGCGCGTGGACATGCTCTCGCGCCGTCCCCACGCCATGACCAACTACACCTTACAGGGGACTAAAGGCGTCTACGAGAGCGCCCGCCGTCGCGGCGATGGAAACTGGATCTGGTTGAGCGACTACAGCGAAGATCCCGACGTGTGGACGCCGTTGGAGGCGTTTGAAGCTGAATTCTTGCCAGAGATCTGGCGCAATCCCCCGCCCGAAGCGCTGCAAGCTGGTCATGGCGGCGGCGACTACTTCGAGGTGATGGACTTTGTGGCCGCCATCCGCGGCGAGATCAGCCCGCCCATCGGCATCCACGAAGCCATGGACATGACGCTCCCCGGCCTGATCAGCCAGGAATCGATCCGTCGCGGCGGTGAGTGGCTGCCAGTACCGGATACGAGGGATTGGGGATCGGGTAGAGGATCAGAAATCTCCTAATCACCCAATCTCTAACTCGAAGAGATTAGGCGATTAGGAGATTTCAGAAACTTTCCCCAGTCCCCAGTCACCTGCCCCTATTTTCGCACCACCACAATTGTAGCATTCTCTTCTGTGGGGTAGAGCCAACCCTGTTCGCCATTCCATTCGGGCATGGCCCACTTGTAAAGCCATTCGGCGTCCTCATTGCGCATGTTGATACAGCCGCGGCTCATGGGTTGTCCCCAATTGTTGTGCCAATAGGCGCCATGTAGTCCGTAATCTTTATAGAAATATTGGACCCACTGCACGTTGGGCAGGCTATAACCAGGACCGGACATGGTCTGACGCGGCGTCCGCACCCAGATGCGGAAAGTGCCCGTCACCGTCGGCGTGGCTGGCAATCCTGAAGAAATGATAAAGGCGCGCACGGGCCTTGTTCCTTCGTAGGCAACCAGCCGCTGTTCGGTTAGATCAATGTCGATCCACTTTTCGGTCGTCGTCGGGAACTCAGGAGGTCCCACGTAGCCCAAATTGACCGGCACCGCCATATTGGGGCGCATCTGAGGCGCCGGTGCATTGTCAGCTCTAGTAAGGAAATTGTTCGCTTGTGCCGCTGGCGCGCTGATCAAAATGAGTGGAAAGAGAAAAAGTAGAAAGAACAGGAAAAGGACAAGCCGCCGCATGGTAAAACCTCCGCAAAGAATTGTATAGATCCGGCCTTTTGTGTACGCCTATCAAACCGGATGGCAGGCTCATCGTCTGTAAGGAGTAGAACAAAAAGTGTGTGATTGTACAATCGCACAGTAGAGTATGCATATTTTGTTCGGTTCCCAGGCCGGTTTATTTGAGCAACAAAATTCCTACGGCTTCAACGCGCATAACTGGGAATCAATCTCAAATTCGCCAAAACACCCTATTTTGGCTACAATGAGCCGCAGTCATTCCAGGTCTATTAGAGCCTTACAAGGCTCAAAACAGGAGGTTGCGTGTGTCCACATTGCAATCTACGGATCATTTGATCGAACGATTGAGGGAAGCAGGCTATAAGTTGACCCCCGCACGCCTGGCCGTGCTTAAGGTGATCAATAGCGACGATCATGCTCATTTGAACCCTACCGATGTGCTGGCGCAAGCGCGCAAAATTTATCCGAAATTAGGCCGGGCGACAGTTTATCGAGCGCTGGAACTGCTGACTGAATTGAGGATTTTGCGGCCGATTTACATGGGGGAGACCACCCCCCGCTTTATTCGCGCTGAGGGGGGACACCATCATCTGGTCTGCAATGAATGTGGAGAGGTGATTGAGTTTGCTGAATGTATGGCCGGGGATCTGAGCCAGAGCCTCCAGGAGGAGTTCGGTTTCGAGATCGGTAGTCATTTATTAGAGTTCTATGGGCGTTGCCGCGCTTGTAAATAGCGCGGCGCGTCTCAAATTTGGGGTGAGAATGCTCCTCGCCGGTCACGGACCGGCGGCGGCCGAGTCACGGACCCGACCTGAGCGCCCAATCTGGGACACACCCAAATAGCGCCCTTCTACCCCCAAAATGGTCGCTCATCCTCATTTTCGCTAATCAGTACTGCATTCTCGCGGGTGTGGTTCATCATCAAATCGAGGAGTTCGGTCAGCTTGTTCACCTGTAAGGGTTTGGTCAGGTAGCCATCCATTTGGGCTTGCATACAGCGTTCCCGATCCCCTTTCATGGCGTGGGCGGTCAGGGCAATAATGGGGGTGCGCGCCTCCCCCTCTAAGGCGCGGATCTGCGCTGTTGCCTCAAATCCATCCATTTCGGGCATTTGTACATCCATCAGAATCAGGTCATAGCGATCTTGCTGCCAGAGGGCAACTGCTTCACGTCCATCTCTGGCAATGGTGACGCGATGCCCCAGCCGCTGTAGGATCAGTGTTGCTACTTTTTGATTGGTGGTGTTATCTTCTGCCAGCAGGATATCGAGACTTGGGATAACCGGTGGCTCGGTGGAGACAATCCTATCGACTGTCTTGCTTGCTGCCTCTGTAGAACTATTCAGCGCAGCGTTCAGCACCCGATGCAAGTTCATTTCGCCAAAGGGCTTGATAATGGTGTGTCGAATCCCCCACTTGCGGTATTGCTCGAATCCTTCGTTGGAATTTGTCGCCGATAACATGATCACCAGCGCGCCAATGGCTATCTCATGCTCATGGATGGCGCGTACGGTGGCAAGACCGTTCATCTTGGGCATGTCAGCGTCGAGCAAGACAAGTGTATAGGGAGTGTTGTTGAGCGCGGCTCGCTTTAATTCCTCCAGGGCGTCCTCGCCATTGTGGACGATGGTTGGCGTCACAGACCAGCGCTGGAACATTGCCTTGAGGATATCCACATGACTCTGGTTATCTTCAGCGATAAGGACAGTTGCATTCGCTGGCGTCTTGAGCGAAAGGTGTGGCGCTTCGACGCGTTGATTGGGCTGGAGCGGCAGCCGCGCCGTAAAGTGGAAGGTGCTGCCTAGATTCAACTCACTTTCCACCCAGATCGTCCCTCCCATGATCTCGACAAGACGTGAAGAGATCGCCAACCCCAATCCACTGCCGCCGTAGCGGCGCGTAGTCGAGATATCGGCCTGAGAAAACATCTCGAAGATGACCTTTTGTTTGTTCCTGGCAATGCCGATTCCTGTGTCAGAAACAGCAAAGTGGAGCAAAACTTCCCCGTTTCCGATTGCTTCTTGGCAAACCCTGAGAACCACCTCACCCTTTTCGGTAAATTTGATGGCGTTGCCCATCAAGTTGATCAACACCTGCCGCAAGCGCCCTGGATCGCCGATGAGGGCGTCCGGCACATCTGGATCAATCGTATAGAGAATCTCCAGCTTCTTTGTACTAGCGCCCAACACCAACGACTTCACCACTTTGCTGACAAATTCACGCAGCCAGAAAGGTTCCTCGGCGAAGATCATCTTGCCCGATTCGATCTTGGATAGATCAAGGATGTCGTTGATCAATGTGAGCAGGGCATGGGCCGACGTGCGGATTGTGGTTAAATAATCGCGCTGTTGGGGAGTCAGATCAGTGCCGAGGGCCAGTTCGGTCATGCCAACGATCCCATTCATCGGGGTGCGGATCTCGTGGCTCATGTTGGCGAGGAAGATGCCTTTGGCCTGGTTGGCCGCTTCCGCCTCTTCCTTGGCGCGCACCAATGCCTCCTCGGTCTCTTTCTTCTCGATCAGGCTCGTTAAAAAGATGTTGAACCAGCGGTTCAGTTCGCCGATCTCGTCGCCTCTGTCTTCTTTAATTCGCGTATTCCAATCAATAGAACCAGTCTGGATGTGTTTGAAAAGTTCCGTAATGTGATTGATCGGTCGGGCAATATCACGCGAGAGGATCATCACCAGTAGTAACACGACAATGAGGAAGCTCGTTACGATCCACAGCGCATAGTTGCGTATGCGCAGTGTATCGCTCATCAAGCTATCCACAGGAATAAAGCTGATAAGATACCAGCCGCTGACAGGTGAATAGTTATAGGCGATGAACATCTCCTGGTCTTCGATCTGTTCGATCAGCGTACCGCTATAGCCAGTGAGTCGATCCATGAGCGCGCTGTTTACCTGCCCGCCGATTTGAGATCGGTCTGGGTGGTAGACCAGACGATTTTTGCCATCCACGACGATCATGTAGGCATTAGGGCCCAGTTCAATCTGGCGGAACGTGTTGTAGAAACTGTCCACGCTGTAGTTGATCAACATCATGCCTACGGCCCGTTCCTCCAGCGCGGTAGAGTCAATGGTTTTGATAATGCGGGCCGCAGAGATGACCTTTTTGTGCGATGAATTGAGGTTGACATTCTGCTCAATGCCGTTCCACATGACAATACCATCTGAGGAGAGCGCTTCGTCGTAGAATCTTTGCAGTAGATCATCGTCGATTTCAGTGAAATCCAGCGTATCACCAACATGAAAATGGACGCCATCCGGGCCGAAAATGTCAATCGAGATCAGGTCCTGAAGGTTGAGGATATACCCACTGAGGATGTAGCCGATCTTCGCTTTGGTTGCCAGGATCGAGTAAGTATCCTCTTGGTCAAAGTTGACCTCCACCGCCGCCTGTACTTCATCCAGGCTGGCGAGATTGGCCATCAGGCTCTCGACGCTGGTCAGCATCAACTCCATGTAGCGTTTTTGCTGCTTTAGGAGTTCCTGGCTATTCTGGCTCACCTGGCGCACAATGACATTGCGCGATGTATCGTACGAAATCCAACTGACCATCAGCAAGGGGATAATACCCACCAGCATCAGATAGAAGGAGAGTTTCGTGGCGATATTGACGCGTGAGAAATACTTCTTCATTCTTTGATAAGTGTCTCCGCTGTCACCAGCCGCACATCGACTAATTCTTCGCTTGGGATGGTTTCACCCTGGATCATGCGCAAGGCGGTAACGATCCCTTTGTACCCTTGCAGCGCGGCCTGTTGATCCACTGTGGCCAGCAACTTGCCTTCGATTACTGCTGCATTCGCCTCGTCCAACGCATCGTAGGCCGCGACCAGGACATCAGTGCGACCGGTGTCCTTTAGAAATTTAAGAACGCCCAGCGCCATCATATCATTCGCACAGAAGATCGCCTTGATCTCAGGATGCTGGTTATAGAGAGCGCTAATTACCTCGTAGGCTTCATCGATCTTCCAATTTGCGGTTTCTGAAGCGACAATCTCGATGAATTCATTCTCCGCAAAGGCGCGCAGCGCTCCTGCCTTGCGTTCCTGAGCGTTATCAGCAGAGCGGATCCCTTCGAGAATTGCCACCTGCGTGGGGCTATCAATCCGCGCACTGATCGTTCCCGCCGAGAGATAAGCGCCATGTTCATTGTTCACGCTGATAAACGGGACGCCCACCAAGCCCAATTTAGCCGAAAGCTCCTGATCGAGACGATTGTCAATGTTCACAATCACGATCCCTGCTTTCTGCGCTTCGACCAAAACCGGCACTAGATCCATAGAGCTTGCCGGCGCAATTACAATGGCGTCCACTTGATCGCGGATCAACTGTTTGACAATGGCGATCTGCTGCTCAATTGAGGTTTCTTTGGCGCCCGTTTTTACCGTAAGCGAGATGCCTAATTCTTGCTCTGCCCGACGGGCGCCGCGCTCCATTTCCACAAAAAAGGGATTGGTGAGCGTCTTCATAATCAACGCGATACGGGGCTTTGCAATTTGTGTTTCCTGGGGTACAAGGGCGCGACTTGCTGGCTGCGGCTCAACGATCAACTGATCAATGGCGGATGTAGAAGAGGATGCGCACCCAGCGCAGATAAGCGCGAGCAACAGCAGCCAGACGACGATCTTATGCATGGTCACTCCTTTAGATTTCGTGTCACCGTTTGTATCCTTGCCACAAGGACACACTTGCAGTCTTTTTCGTTAATTGGAGAGATAGTATCAGAGCTACCCATCCCTACGCAACCTTAAGATTTATCCCTGATCTGTAAGTCTATCTGATTCCTCTGGTTAGAGAAAGCTGTCAAATTTACCTATTTCGGCATGGTTCAGATGGGCTGAGTTGAACCATGCCCCTATTTCTCATGTGTTGTCAGTTTTGACGAAGAACCGTTATGATCTCTTCATTTGACAATCGCTCTCGGAAACTATAGACTGATACCTGTGAAATGAGAATCTATCTCAATTAGGCAATGCCGTTTTGTTAATCATGGGCTGCAACTGGAGCGAACATGCCTTCCTTTTTGAATCCGATCACCCCACATGAGCCGGGGCGCCGACAGTGACCCTCAAGGATGTTACTGTCAATTACAACGGAACGACGGCGCTAGATGCGGTTTCGTTCAGCCTGGAACAAGGCGAACAGATCGCCGTGGTCGGTCCTAATGGCGCTGGCAAGAGTACGCTATTCAACGTAATGGTGGGCAAAGTCAAGCCGGATCGGGGCGATGTGCGCATCTATGGGAGTGGTCCCAAAGGGCATATTTGTATTGGTTATGTTCCCCAACGCAATGCCATCGATTGGCGCTTTCCGGTGACAGTGCGTGATATTGTGATGATGGGGCGCACTAGCAAGATCGGTTTCTTCCATTGGCCTCGCCCTCAGGATCGAGAAATAGTCGAGCAGGCCATGATCGATGTCCACATTGGGGATCTGGCGGATCGGCAGATCGGCGAGCTTTCGGGCGGGCAGCAACAGCGGGTCTTTTTGGCGCGGGCGCTGGCCCAAGAAGCGGAATTGCTGCTGCTCGATGAACCCTTCACGGGCCTGGATCTGCCTAGCCAAAGGTTGATCTTAGAGATCCTGGGCGAGCTGCGCACCCGCAAGATTACCATCCTCGTCGCCACCCATGATCTAAACCAGGCAGCCGATCTCTTTGACCGCATTCTGTTACTCAACCGGCGGCTGATCGGCGATGGTCCCCCGGCGCAGGTGTTGACGGCTCCCCTGTTGCGTAGCGCCTACGGCAGCCATCTCCACGTCATCCCCAGCCAGGAAGGAACGCTGGTTGTGGCCGATACCTGCTGTGAACCAGCCATGATCCTTGAAGTGGAGCACGCCTAAATGGAACTGCTCAACTGGTTATTGGATCCGCTGGCCTACCCCTTTATGGGGCGTGCGCTGATGGCGTCGATCATCGTCGGTGTACTCTGCCCCGTCATCGGCACGTACATCATTCTTCAGGGCATGGCCTTCTTTGGCGATGCCTTATCCCACGCAATTTTGCCGGGCGTGGTGGTTGCCTTCCTCTTGAGTTGGCCGCTCTCGGTGGGAGCGCTAATTGTTGGCGTGCTGGCCGCAGTGGGGATCGGTCTCCTCAGCGAACGGGGTGAGATCCGCGAAGATACGGCCATCGGGATTGTCTTTGCCGGTAGTTTTGCCCTAGGGATCGCCATGATCAGCACGGTGCGCAGCTATGCCGTCGATCTGACGCACATCCTCTTTGGCAATGTGTTGGGGATCGCCAACCGCGATCTCTGGTTGGTGGGCGGGTTGGGTCTGTTGATCCTCTTGACGGTGATCGTACTCTATAAAGAGTTCCTCGTGCTGGCCTTTGATCCCACCCTGGCGGTGGTCCTGCGTCTGCCCGCTCGCTTTCTGCGCTACCTGCTTCTGGTTTTGATCGCTTTGACCATTGTCGTCTCACTGCAAACAGTGGGGATAGCGCTGATGTTGGCGATGTTGGTGACGCCCGCTGCCGCCGCTCAATTGCTGACCCGGCGTCTGCCCACAATGATGCTCACCGCCGCCGGGATCGGCGCCTTCGCCAATGTGACGGGCCTCTATCTTAGTTTCTACTATAATGTTGCCTCGGGTCCGGCGATGGTACTCACGGCCACAGCGATCTTTCTGATTGTCTTCTTCCTTCGCCCTGGGCGCGGCTACCTGTGGCGGGCGTTGGTGCGCGTCCCCGCGTAGAAAGGGAAGAAAAGCAAAGGGTAAAAGTGGTGCAGGTTTGCAAGTGGCAGGTGAAAATCATTCTCGCAATTCGCCCCTGCTCACACCGTCAACCTCACCAACAACACAGGACAGGTCGCGCCGCGCAGCACTTTGTCCGCCACACTGCCATAGACCCAACGCTGCATCCCAGAGCGCCCGTGTGTACTCATGACAATCAAATCCACCCCTTCGGCGCTGGCATAGCCGATGATCGACTCAGCCGCGCTGCCCGTTTGCGCAACCGGCGTCGCCCGTATCCCCTCCTTAGACAACTCGTGGGCCTGCTGCTGTAACGACTTCAACGTTTCCAGCGTGGCCGTGGATCGCCCTGTATTGGGTGTGGGTTCGTGGATGCCGGACAGATCGAGGGCCAGATCCTCCAGCCGCGATGGTTCAACTTCCGTCACCACTTGAAAGAGGATCAACTCAGCCGCGTATTTTTCGGCCAGGGACCGGGCGTGGGGGAGCGCCTGGGCGGCAAAGGCTGAGCCATCCAACGTCACCATGATTTTACGGTAGATTGCGGACAAAGATTGCCTCCTTGTGTAGTGCGTAGATGAATATCACCTGCCACCTCTGCGGTCCGCCGTGTTCATGCCACACAGGCCCCGGTGGGTCGCGGACCTTGTGGACGCCAGGGGATGCGCTCTCTGGGCTGGTATGCGATGTTGAGATGTGGTGTCTCCAGGCGAATGTGGCCCTGGAAGCGCGAATCGAGCGCAGCCTCAAGGACGCCGGTGGTGAGCAGCGTGCGTTCAACAGGATAGGAGGGAACGCCGGTGACGAACATTTCCTCGATATTAAGGCTGAGGTAACTGAAATGGCAATAAGGATTGTTGTCTTGCAGATAGACTTCGGTGGCGGTGATCTCATCCCCAATGCGGGCGGCGTAGGCGAAATCGGCGATGTAGTCATCGAGCATAAGGACAGCCCCGCGTGCGCCATCCGCATACTCAAGGAGGAAGATCGCCGGCTTTGCGCAACCGCTCAGACCCGCGGCGGGTCGATCCTCGATGGTGGACCAGGCGGCCTCGGCCAGATCCAAAGGCCAGAGACCGGCGCGCGCCGCATCCCATACGGCGTCCCCTTCGAGACAGGTGACGGCAACCACGCCGCTTTCGCCGCCGCGCCGCCGTTCGATCATACATTGCAGCGTCTCCAGGGTGTGGAAGCCGTAGACATCCAATCCACTGTAGCCAATCGCCAACGCTTCAGAGATGGGCGCGCCTAATTCGTGTTCGAGCCAGGGACGACGCCAGCCTAAGGGCAGCGAGGAGCCAGCCATGAAGGGGGCGCCCAACCCAACCAGACGGTCGTACATCCAGCGGGCGTCGTGCCAATTGTATGAAAGGTGCTTGTCGTTGAAGACCGGCACAGAGCGACCGCTGGTCGCCATCACCCCGGCGATCTGCTCAAGGAAATATTTGCGCGGGTAAAGATGCTGCCCTTTTTCGTTCCAGGCGTAGCGGCCATGTTCGCCGATGAGCAGTACGCCATCCACGGCCAGGCTTTCACCGCCCAGGGTAAGCGCGTCCACGATGCTGCGGTAGATGGGCACGTTGAATTCCTGGCTATAGCGACGGCTGAGATCGCCGCCTGCCCATTTGTTTATAGCAACATCGGCCCCGGCTTCGGCGAACTGATCAACGTACATTGAGGCAATTTTCACACGCGGGGGGATCAGCCCATCATCGGTGGGGAAACCGGTGAAGAATTTGGTGACAATCACATCGGCATGTGAGCGCGGCCGATACTCTGTGAGAATGGCGGCAATGGATTTCACAAGGCCCTCGTTTCTGTGGGATGGGTAACGATGCTGTTTATTATAACAGGACTTAGGCAGGTGAAGCAGACCCAGGTTTCAGAAAACCTGGCAGGTCTCCAGAACCGCAACTGAGTGCGTAAGTCCGACAAATAAAGCCGGGCCTCTGTACGAAACCCGGCTTTGATAATCCGAACGCATGAAGACTATTCTTCGCCGCGCAGCGTCAACATATAAGCGATCATGTGGGCGATCTGTTGATCGGTCAACGTGGCTTCGTAGAGTTGCGGCATCAGGTTGGGCATGAAGCCTTCCACAATGTAATCGTTGGGGTGAACGATGCTGTTGTAGAGGTAGAGTTCGGCGCTCTGGCCTTCCACGCGGGTCTCAGCATGACCCGCCAGATTGTACCAGCTTGGACCCACCTGCACCACGCCCGGTTGCATACTATGGCAGGCCGTGCATCCATTGGAGAGGATGAGTTGTTCCCCTTGAACGGGATTGGCCTGGGCCAGGGCCGCTGCAATGTTTGGCGGCAGTTCGCTTTCCGCTTCCTCGATAATGATCGGTTCAACTCTTTCTGTTGGCGTAGGCGTGGCAGTGGGGATTGGTGTAGCCGTCGCCACAGGGACAGCCGTCTCTGTCGGTGTGGGGGACGCCACAGGTGTGTCCGTAGCAACCGGCGCCGGGGTGGCTACTTCTGGCGTCAGGGTAGGTTCCACTGCTGGTTCCACGGTTGGGGCAACCGTTGCCTTGATAATGATAATTTCGTCCCCAATGGCGACGCGCGTGGCGTCAAATGGGGTTAGGACGAACGGCGGCGCTGGAGTATAGAGCGCTACCGGCGTAGATAGACCATTCTCTTCCTCGGCAGCGCAACCGCTGAGACCAAATAGGAAAAGAACGATACCAAAAATGATCCAATACGTTCGCATGATTCTCCTTTGATGATTGATTGTTGGGAAATCTCTGATTGAAAACACAATAACAACATTGACCTGCCACTACTCTTTCAGATCCCCTCTCGTTTTGTCTGTGACGTTTGTTGCAAACGCCCTCAGTTTTGAGGCCCTCCCCCGCGGTGATATACTCGACTTTGCGTGTTTTAAGGATGAGGAAAGGCTGTCGATGCGTTCGATACTCGAAGACGCAGTACCCGGTGAATTAGAATTACCGCAACCGACCCAAAACCATGCAAGACCTCTCCGCCGCTGGCTGGGTGGGGCGCTGCTGCTGCTGGCCCTGGCCTCGCTGGCAGTTAGTACGCTCAATTCTCCAGGGGCGCGCTTCTTTGTTGTCGAACGCTTTCAGACCTTTGTCACCATCTTCTTAGGACTCTTCATCGAGGCGGCGCCCTTTTTGCTCGCCGGTTCGATTGTCTCAGGCTTCATCGATGTCTTTGTGAACCGCAACTGGGTGGATCGCATTGTGCCTCGCCATCCCATCCTGGCGGCGTTGACCGGCGCATCGCTGGGATTGGTCTTCCCCGTCTGCGAATGCGGCGTAGTCCCTGTGACGCGCCGTCTCTATGAAAAAGGATTGCCGCTCTCGGTGGGCGTCTCTTTTTTGATGGCCGCGCCTGTGGTCAACCCGGTGGTGATCGCCAGCACCTGGGCTGCCTTCGGTTGGGGACCGGTACTGTGGGGACGGATTGGCTTTAGCGTGCTGATCGCGTTCGTCATCGGTTTGGTCTTTCAGCTTGCCCGCCCCAATGAGATTCTACGCCCTCAATTAATGGAAGAACGCGTCAGTTGCAGCCACGATTCTGCGCCGTTGGGGAACCGCCGCCAACGCGTGGGGAAGTCGTTGATCACCGCTGGCGACGACTTTTTGGATATGTCGCGCTATTTGATCATCGGCGCCATGTTGGCGGCTGCCATGCAGACCTTTGTCCCCCAATCGGCGCTGCTTGCCATCGGCCAGGGACCGGTCATCTCGGTCTTCGCGCTGATGGCGCTGGCCTTTGTGTTATCGGTCTGCTCCACGGTGGACGCCTTCCTGGCGTTGGCGTTTAGCACCACCTTTACCACGGGCGCCATTGTTGGTTTCCTCACCTTTGGCCCGATGGTGGATATCAAGAGTTCGCTGATGTTCCTGGGCGTCTTCCGGCGGCGCACGGTCTCCTATTTGATCTTGTTGCCCTTCGCCCTCACCGCGGTGATCGCAGTAAGCTGGAATTTCTTCCTGGGGAGCTAGAGATGATACAGAATGAACGCCTACAGCGGGCGATCAAAGCGCTGCTGCTGATTGGGTTAGGCTTCTTCCTCTATAGCAAGATTGCCAATGGCACGCTCTATTTCTACATCAGCGAGCGCTATTCCTGGCTGACGATGATAGCCTTTATCGGTTTGATCATCGTTGGGCTGAGCTATCGCCGCGGCCCCGATGCGCAGGATCATAACCATCATGACCATGCGCATCATGATCATCATCACGACCACAACCACGGGCTGACCTGGAGCGGCGCGTTCCTGGTGGCGTTGCCCATCCTTTTGGGGATATTGGTGCCGCCCCAGCCGTTGGGCGCGTCGGCGCTCGCAACACGAGAGATTAACATCGGCGGCGCGGATTCGGTGATGCCATCCGTGGTGCGGCGCAGTGAGCAAAAAGCCGCCATCGACCGCAATATCCTCGATTGGGTGACCGCGTTCCGCATGTCCAGAAGCAGCGGGGAAAGGTTCGACGGCGTGGAAGCCAATCTTGTTGGCTTTGTCTACCGCGAAGCAAACCAGGCCGAAGGAACGTTCTGGCTGGCTCGCTTTATTGTGGGCTGCTGTGTGGCAGATGCATCCCCTGCCGCCGTGTTGGTGCGCTCCTCGCTGCATGGCGATTTTGAGGATGGCGACTGGGTGCGGGTCGATGGCCGCTTCCACACAGAGGTGGGCGCGCAGGCGCCGGTCCTCATGGCCGAGACCGTCGATCTCATCCCTGCGCCCAACCAGCCCTATCTCTACCCATAATGCGTAATTCATGGAGACACGAGTTAGACATCGTACAATCTGTATGGGTGCTGCTTATTGCGCTAGAGGATTCAGCAAGCAGAACCCCTACAGGATGAATACAACTTCTATTTTGTCCATCGGATTTGTCCATCAGAAAACGACATCATCTCGGACAATTACGGATTACGCATTACGCAGTCTCTTTCTCTGCCCATGACAATCTTGCGACAACACCCTTCAATCTCACGCTTCGATCTGACTGTCTTTGCCGTGCTGACAGCGTGCGCGCTGGCGGTGATCCTGTTGGCCTGGCGCGGCAGTAGTGCTGCCGATGCTCCGACCGGCTTGAGCTTCCTCTACATCACATCCGACGAACAGGGTCGCAGCCATCTTTTGCGCGTGGGGATCAGCGCTGATGGCGAATTGACCGCTCCGCAGCGGCTCAGTGATGAAAAGAGCGGCATTTGGGACTTCGCAGTCTCCCCAGATGGGCAAGTGGTAATCTACTCAGCGTTGAGCGACCTGGGCTTGAGCGATCTGTGGACGGTTTCCCCGTATAGCGGCGAGCGCGCCCCACTCCTTACATGCCCCGAGGCGTCTTGCAGCAACGCCCGCTACTCGCCCGATGGCCGCTTGATCGCCTATACACAGCGCAACATGTCCGAATTTGCCTCGGCCTTTTTTAGCCCGCCACGGCTCTGGCTGTTGGATCACATCAACGGTGAGACGGGGGTCATCTTTAGGGATAATCAGCAATTGGCCTTTGAACCGCGTTGGTCCTCAGATGGCAACTGGTTAAGTTATATCTCCCCCGATCCCTCAGGATTGGGCGTGATCCATCTGGAAGATGGACGGACGGCGCTCTATCCTAATGCGCAGGGCGAACCAGGGGTGTGGCATCCGCTGGGCGCACAATTGTTGACCACAAATACCTGGCTGCAAGGTGAGGACTATGTTACCCATCTGCTGCTCATCGACGTAGAGACCAACGAGGTTATCGATCTCAGCGGCGAGGGGGCGCTGGTCAGCGATAGTGGCCCTGAATACTCACCCGACGGCGCATGGATCACCTTCCGTCGCAAGCTGTTGACCGGTCCACAGGCGACGCGTGGCAAACAGATCTGGCGGATGCGCGCCGACGGCAGCGACGCCCAGCCGCTCACCGCCGACGAAGATGTGGATTATGGCAACCCCGTCTGGTCGCCCGATGGCCGTTACCTGCTCACGCGGCGATTTCCCCTCAAAGGCCCGAAGATCACCCCCTCGATCTGGCTGATCGATACTCAAACCGGCGACGCGCGCCAGCTCCTGGAGCCGGGGGACCAGCCAATGTGGATACCGTAGGGATCGGGACTGGGGATCGGGGATCGGGGATTGTGTAAAGTGTCCGAAATCTCCTAATCGCTCAATCGCTGCAACTAGAGATCCAGAAATTCGAGATTCTAGAATACCAACCCACTCCCCAGTCCCCAGTCTCCGATCCCTACAGCGTCGGCACCAAAATCTGAATCGCCTTCGGCAAGACGCGACAATGGATCGGCGTATCCTCAATCATTTCGCCGTCGGATTGGACAGATTGAATGGGATCGGTTTCGATTTCGATCTCACGCGCCTGCCAGTGCTGAAGATTTTTCTCGGTCTGCTCGACCACAATTTCCGGATCGTCGTCGCTGGCTACGGGGGTGCTATCGGTCAAACCGGCAACGTTGGCCGTAATCGCCAGAAAGGAGCGCAGATCCGCCTGGCGCACGACGATCACATCGAGCAGCCCATCGTCCACCTTCACATCGGGCATGAGCGAAAGCCCTGTCCGGCCCAGGCTGCCCGAATTGGCGACAAGGCAGGTCATCCCCTCACTCTCCACCACTTTGCCATCCATGGTAATTCGATAGGTTGCATGGGGTGGATTGCGCAGGCTGCTCAAAGCGGAAAGCAGATAGGCCAGGACGCCCATACCTGCCTTGGCTTCTCGATCTGCTTCTTTGACCATCGCAGCTTCAAAACCGATCCCCACGCGCAGCAAGAAGAATCGATCCCCGATCTGGCCCATATCGACCCAACGCGCCTGGTTTTCGTTTCCACAAAAGAGTTCGCACGCCCCATTTAAGTCATTAGGGATGCCCAACTCCACTGACATGACGTTGGCTGTACCGCCGGGGAGGATCGCCATCGGCACGTCGGAGCCGATGAGACCACTGGCAACTTCTGCTACTGTGCCATCCCCGCCGTAGGCGGCCACAATATCGAAGCCAGCCGCGACAGCTTCTTTGGCCAGACGGTATCCATCATTTGGCTGTTTGGTGATGGATACCTCCCAGTCGTAATCGAATTTTCTGAAGATTTGATTCAATGTATAGAGGATGGGCATGGATTGCCCCGAAGCAGGGTTGATGATAACGTGAACCCGTTTTGTCACTTTGAAGAGCCTCTCAACCGAAAAAGATCCCGTCCATCGGCCTATGGCAACGGACAGGATCAAAGATCACAAATGGTAAATCATCTAATTTGTGGATGCACAGACTACATCCCTTTGCGGTAATCGCTCGTCCCTGATGAATAGTTGGTGGGTTGCTGCTGCTGGTTGAATAAGTAGACAATCAGCGCGGAAAGGATAAGCCCACCCAAGAGTACAAACCAGCGCCGCCGGCCTGATTTTTTCTTCTTCACAAAAGGAGATTGAACCTTTTCCGAAGCATCCGATACAGCGCTGCGCACCTTCGACTGCACATCCTCACTGTAATCGTGGAGCTGATCGCCGTAAGCCTTTACCCGTTTGCCGTAATCTTGCATATGGTCCTGATAGGCTTTGAGGAAGTGATCGATCTCGTGTTCGGCCCGCTCCTTCGTATAGCCATACCGCTGCTGAATAATGCCGGTGATCTGATCCAATGACCCTTCGATACGGCGGATATCATCATCGGTGAGTTTCCCCCACTGCTTCTTTAGCCCGCCGCGCAGTTCTTTCCATTTCCCTTGTAAAATATCTTGATTCATCGTACCCTCCCATGATTGTTGTCGGATGCGGGTCCTTTGCGGTGACTCTAACGCCAGCACTGAGCCTCTACCCCTGGCAGGATTGTTATTCCGTCACCGCAATACTATAGCAAAAGTGCATGAAGCCAGGAGTTTTTGGGATTACATTCCCATACGTGATTTGTCCGGTGGAAACTGATCCTACGGGTCAACGTTTTGGTTTCAAACACGACTGGCTATAGCATAACTTGAGAGGATTGATCCTGCTATAGGTGAAGATATAGAAGAAGGTTATAGAGAGAGGATACAAATCGAGGAAGACTTTGCTGTTACGGTACTTGTGTTTCCCCGCGCATTGGGTTTTGGGCGACTTTGCGCTGTTCGATTAGGGCCAGGTAAGCAGCAGCGTCCTGGCGGCTGCTTACATTGAGTTTATCTAAAATACGGTGGACGTGGTTCTTGACTGTGCCTAATTCGATAAACAGTTGATTGGCAATATCTTGATTGCTCAGACCCGCACCAATGAGATCAAGCACTTCGCGTTCTCGGTTCGTCAGTTCGGAATAATAGCTTACGTCGAACTCGGTGATCTCCTCGGCCAGTTGATTGATGCGCGCCATCAAACTCATGGCGATCTGTGGCGAGATCATGGCTTCGCCCTTGTAAGCGGCGCGGATGTGCTTTAGCATTTCGGCCACAGAATCTTCCTTGAGGACGTAGCCCGTGGCGCCGGCCTCAATGTAAGCCAGGATCACCGGTTCGGCTTCAGGCAACCCCACCACAAGCAATTTCAGATCCGATCTGAGCTGCTTGCATTCTCTGACTAATTCGAGTGAATCATTCCCAGGCAAGTTGGTACTCACCAGCAGGACATCGCAGACAAACGCTTCGGATCTGCAAATCTCAAGCGCTTCCTCTTTGGTGACGGCGACATTGGCAATCACAATATCTTGTTCATCTTCGAGCGCGGCTGAAATCACCTCGCAAATCAAGCGCACCCTGTCCACAACCATAATGTGAATCATCGAACTGTTCTTTCGCTCATCGATTAAAAAAGCACAGGATTTATTTGAAAATCCATTATATACTATCACATCGAAAATCATAACCGATCTTTTTCGGCCCGATGGCGCGTTAGCCCGTATAATGGAAGCATGAGCCTCGACCTCTTGCTCCAGGATTTGCGGCGCGATCCCAGCTTCATGACTAATGTTACAGCCTGGCAGACGGCGCCAGCCCGTCCCCCGCGTACCCAGCCGATCCCCGATGGGTTGCACCCGTTGCTTGTATCCGCTCTACACCGCCGCGGGATCGACGAACTCTATACGCACCAGCGCCAGGCCATCGACGCTGTTTTTGAAGGACGCCACATCGCTGTTGTGACGCCCACAGCCAGCGGAAAGACACTCTGCTACAACCTTCCGGTACTTCACCAACTGCTTGCGGACCCCGCGGCGACGGCGCTCTATCTCTTCCCCACCAAGGCGCTGGCGCATGATCAGTTGGAAGAGATTGAAAACTGGAGACTGGGGACTAGGGACTGGGGTTCTGGACCCGATCCCCGATCCCCCATCCCCGGCCCCCGCGTCGCCGCCTACGATGGGGATACGCCCAGCGCGGCGCGAGCCGAGATCCGGCGCACTGCCCGGCTGCTGATCACCAACCCGGATATGTTGCATGTGGGCATCCTGCCGTACCATGCGGCCTGGGCAGACTTTTTCGCCGGGCTGCGCGCTGTTGTCATTGACGAGATGCACATCTATCGCGGCGTCTTCGGCAGCCATGTTGCCAATGTGCTGCGCCGTTTTCAGCGGATCGCGGCCTTCTACGGCAGCCATCCTCAGTTCATCCTCACCAGCGCCACGATTGCCAACCCAGGTCAATTGGCCGGGCAATTGATAGAAGCGCCGGTCACCGTAATCGACGAAAACGGCGCGCCACAGGGGAAGAAAGAGATCATTCTCTACAACCCGCCGCTCTACGATCCTGCGCGGGGACTGCGCCGCAGCAGCGTCCTTGAAAGCCAGGATCTCGCCGTCCGCCTGCTCCAAAATGGCGTCCAGACTATCGTCTTTGGCCGCTCGCGCCTGACGGTAGAGGTGTTGTTGACTTATCTGCGCGAGCGGAGCAGAAGAAGGGGATTAGTGACTGGTGATAAGGGATTAGGCAGGGACGTAGTCCAACCGTCACCCATCAGTGATGAACCCCCAACCCCCAGCGCCCAATCCCCAATCACTAATCACCAATCCCTAATCCGCGGCTACCGCGGCGGCTATCTGCCCGAGGAGCGGCGGGCGATTGAGGCAGGGTTGCGCAGTGGAGAGGTGCGGGCGGTAGTGGCGACGAATGCGCTGGAACTGGGGATCGACATTGGTCAGTTGGAGGCTGCGCTGATCTGCGGCTACCCAGGCACGATTGCCAGCACCTGGCAGCAGATGGGCCGGGCAGGGCGGACAACGGCGACATCCCTGGCGATTCTGGTGGCGACAGCGGGCGCACTCGACCAATACATTGTCGGCCATCCTGAATATTTGTTGGAAAAATCGCCCGAACATGCCTTTATCAACCCTGACAATCTGATGCTGTTGGTGGATCAAATCCGCTGCGCCGCGTTTGAACTGCCGTTTGCCGTCGGTGAACGGTTTGGGCAATCCATCTACAGCGCTGATGTGCTGACCTTGCTGGCCGAACAGGGGGATCTGCGCGCCCACGGTGGGCGCTACCTATGGCAAGGGGAAGGATACCCGGCGCGCCAGATCAGCCTGCGCAGCGCCGGCGGTGATGCCGTTGTGATCCAGAGCCGTATTTCTGACGAAGCGGTGCAGATCATCGGCGAGATCGACGCCGCCAGCGCGCCCATGCTCGTCCATACCGGCGCTGTCTACATCCATGAAGGGCAGAGCCATCTTGTCGATTCGCTCGATGTGGAGAATCGGCTGGCGATGGTGAGCCGTGCGGCTGTCGATTTCTACACCGAAGCCAGCACGGATACAGAGATCGAGATCCTCGCCATCCACACCAGCCAGCAGACTCGCGGCGCCGAGATCTATCACGGCGATCTGGCGATCACCTCGCAGGTGACAGGCTATCGACGGGTGCGCCATTACACACACGAGACGCTGGGCAGCTATCCGCTTGATTATCCGCCGCAGACATTGGAAAGCAGCGGCTATTGGTTTGAGGTCACCAGCGCTGCCCAGGAACAGCTTATCCTCGCCAATCAATGGCGCGACGCGCCCAACGACTACGGCCCCAATTGGGCGGAACAGCGCCAAAAAGTGCGGACGCGTGATGGCTTCCGCTGTACTGAGTGCGGCGCGCCTGAACCCGTCAACAGCCAGCATGATGTCCACCATCTGCGCCCCTTCCGCACCTTTGGCTATGTGCGTGAGATCAACGAAAACTATCGAGAGGCCAACCAGTTGAGCAATCTGACCCTGCTCTGTCGTCGCTGCCATCAACGCGTGGAAGCAGGAGTACGCACCCGCACCGGTCTTGACGGTCTGGCCTACGCTTTACAAAACCTGGCCCCACTCTTTCTCATGTGCGACCGCAGCGATATTGGCGTCTGGGTGGCGCGCGAAGAGGAAGGCAAAAGGCAAAAAGCAAAAGGCAAAGGTGATGGTGAGCAATTACCAGTGAGCGGTGAGCAGTTAGCGACTGAAGAGAGACAGAGGAGCGAGGGAGCGAGCGAGCGAAATTACCCGATCACCAATCCCCAGTCCCCAGTTCCTAATCCTCAATCCCCACGCATCTACATCTTCGAGCGGATCGCCGCCGGGTTGGGCTTTAGCCAGCAGCTTTTTGAAAATCACGCCCAACTGTTAGCCAGCGCCGAAACGTTGATCCATGGGTGTGGCTGCCGCTATGGCTGCCCTGCCTGTGTTGGCCCCGTTCCCCTGAGTGGAGAGAGCGAACTTCCACTGCTCGACACCAAACAATTGACCCTGGCGCTGCTGCACGTCTTGCGCGAGGAATCACTCGATCCCCCAGGCAGCGCCGAAATTGAGGAAGAGATCATTTTCTAGCAGGAGTGGCAGGAGAAGGGCAAGTTGCAGGTTTGCAAGTTGCAGGTTTGCAAGTTGCAAGTGACAATTATCCTCGCACCACAGCAATATCGAATATCCAATACCCAATCCCAATACCCCACAAGGAGATCCAATGCGCGCCGTTCAAGTGCTGGCCCCCGGCCATGCAGAATTTGTCGAAGTACCCAAACCGGCGTTGAAGCCGGGATATGCGTTGGTGCGCCCGTTGCGACTTTCGCTCTGCGGCAGCGATATTTACTTGCTCCACTACTCGCCCACGGAACTCTATCCCTATCCGCCGGGCACCACAGGCCATGAGATGGTAGGCATTGTGGAAGCCGTTGACGCGCCTGATTCCGGGATCGAACCGGGGACAGTAGCGCTGACGCTGGCGCCGAACAATCAGGCGATGGCAGAGTACTTTCTTGCTCCGATTGATCATGTCTTGCCGCTGCCTGCGGGCAAATCCATCGATGAACTGCTGCAAGCCCAGCAATTGGGGACGGTGATCTACGCCTGCAAACAGATCACTACCAATCTCGTTGGCAAGGATGTCGCCGTGATCGGCCAGGGATCTGCCGGTCTCTGGTTCGATTGGATGCTGCGGCGTATGGGCGCGCGGCGGGTGATCGCCATCGATCTGCAACCGCACCGGCTTGTGCTGCCCACTCGCTACGGCGCAACGCACACCATCCACAACCAGGGCCTGGACCCTGTCGAGGCTGTGGCCGCCATCACCGATGGCAAGATGGTCGATCTGGTGGTGGAAGCTGCCGGCGAGCATGAAACCGTGGTGATGACCGGCAATCTGATCAAACAACACGGCGAGATCCTCTGTTTCGGCATCCCCCATTTTCAGGAATTGCGAATCGACTACGCCCATTTCTTTCGCATGTACCCGCGCCTCAAGACCATCGCCGGCGCGCAGACCGACGCCCATCAGGCTTCCACCCGCCAGGCGTTGGAACTGATCGCCAGCGGTGAGATCGACGTGAAGCCGATCCTCACCCACCGCTTCCCCTTCGAGCGGGTGATGGAAGCCTACGAACTTCAGCGCACGCGCGACGAGGGCGCAATTAAGATTCTGATCGATATGCCGGAATAAAGAGCCGCCGATCCTGAAAGGGATCGGCGGCTCTTTTGGGCATTGGATATTGTGTAGTGCGTAGTTCGTGAACGATTGTTACCTGCAAACCTGCAAACTTGCCATTTGCAACCTCTGCGGTCCGCGGTCTGTCGTCTGCGGTCCGCCTCTACAACGTAATCACCTGATCCGGCATGTTGCCAGAGAGCGCTGCATAGAGATCGGGGAAGCAGCCGACCTGCACGCCAACCACCGTGCCGGAGGTCTGGCAGTTGCCGGGTTCGCCGGTTGCCAGCCCGCGCTCCAATGCGCACTGATCGCACATCATCAACAGGATCCCCTTCTCTGCGGCGACCTTCGCAAGGCGCTCGCCGATGGGATCCCCACTGCGAAGGATATAGTTGTTGTCGTCGAAAAAGAAGAGACCAACCACGTCGACGCCGTGGGTTCCCCCTTCTAATTGGGGCAGGATCATCTTGCCCAGTTTATAGCTGGCCGTGTGTCCCGATGTGGCGAAAATGTAGGCAACTTTCATCTGCTTCTCCTGCTGGTGATAAGGGTGATGGTTGATGGCGCAGAATCCTCAGTTGCCGTGGTTGTGATCAGTGGGCGCGCTGCCCATCTCCATGACCGGTACAGTGATCTCCATCGTTCCAGCCTGCTCAAAAGTCAGGGTCAGCGGAATCTCATCGCCGACGGCCAGCGGCACCGAGAGTTCTAGCAGCATCACATGTTTGCCGCCGGGTTTCAATTCCACAACAGCGCGGGCTGAGATCTCAAAGCCTTCGGGATGGGGAATCATGCGCATGACGCCATTCTCTTCGGTCGTCTCGTGGAGTTCTGTCACGCGCGCTACTGTGCTTTGCACCGAGAGCAATTGATCTGCGCTTTCGGTAGGGTTGACAATGGTGAAATAGGCCGCGCCGTTGCCGCTTTGTATAGCTGGCCGCGCCATGGGCGATTCCACGCGGATGGCGTCCCCGGTGAGCGCAGGAGCGCTCTGCGGCGTTGCCGGCAGTGTACACCCTGCAACCAGAAGCACGATCAAGCTGATCGACCATTGATAGAGGATAAAGGGAATTTTCGCTCTGGTCATTCGTACTCCTTTTCTGTACTCAAATGACAACAGGATTATGTGAATTGTATCACATTATCATTGCTATCGATCCGGGTCAAACATTTGCCGCCTATTAATCTGGCTTTAATGGCAGCGCTTTAGGCTGAACTATAGAGGACGAATGGGAAGACTAGCCGGAAGGCTATCGTCCCCCGAATCGCTTTCTTACTTCCCTTTCCTCTTCCACATGCAACCAGCCCCAGGTCATGTTGACCTGGGGCTGGTTGTCTCTCTTCTTCCCTTCCTCGCTTCTTCGCCCTACACCGGTGGATCGCCCCAGCGCGCCGTCACCGTCGACTCGCCCCGTTTCATCGCCAATAACAGCGCGTCCTGATCCACGGGGAGGGCCATACAGCGCACACCCACGGCGTTGTAGATCGCATTGGTGATGGCCGGGCTGATGGGGATCGAACTGATCTCGCCCACCCCTTTTGCCCCGTATGGACCGTCGGCGGCCCCATGTTCGACGATGTAGTTTTCCATTTCCGGCGTCATTTTGATGCCGGGCATCTTGTATTGGCCCAGGTGCTGCGTCCACGGTACGCCGTTCTCGACAATATAATGCTCGGTGAGGGCGTTGCCGATGCCCATGACAATACCGCCCTCGATCTGCCCGGCCAGGCTGAGCGGGTTGATGGCGCGCCCTACATCGTGGGCGGAGATGACCTTCTCGACAGCCACCTCGCCGGTTTCCGTGTCCACGCTTACCAGCGCGGCGTGGACGGCATAGGAGAAGGCGAAGTGCATATCCCCGCCCGTCCCCAGCGGCTGGGTCTTGGGCGCCCAATATTCGTATTGCAGTTTGGAATCGCGTCCTTCGGCGATGAGGGCGTTGACAACCTCGGCAAAGGAAAGAGATTGAGAGATTGGGAGATTAGGCGATTTTTGCCCATTTCCATTCTCCCAATCCCTTAATCGCTTAATCTCATAATCACCATTCGTCCCGCCATTGCTGTTTTGAACACGCTGCAACCTGCTCGCATCCACATAGGCCAGCCCCTCGTGGAAGGTAATGACATCAGGGTGAACGTCGAACTTTTCGGCGAGGACGCTCTGCATCTGCTCGCGCATGGCGCGGGCGGCAAGACGGGCGGCGTTGCCGCTGACATAGGTCTGGCGGCTGGCCGTGGTCGGTCCGCCGTCGGGGGTGAGATCCGTGTCCATCACCAGTACGCGCACTTTGTCGAAGGGCAGGCCCAACTCTTCCGCTGTACACGCCGCCAGGACGCCGATCAGATTTTGTCCCATCTCGGCGCTGCTCGTGCGGATCTCCGCCGTGCCATTGGGGAAGACCTCTACCTCCGCCGTGGCCTTGTCCGGCGCGCCGCCGCCCAATCCCGTATTCTTGTAGCCGGCGGCGATGCCCCAGGCGTAGACTTTTGTCCCAATGCGAACGGGTTTCCACGGATTGATGAATGAAGAATGATGATTGGGTTGAGCGACCGACTCACTCGTCCCATTCTTTATTTTTAATTCATCGTTTTTAATCCCCTGCTCAACTTTATCGAGACACTCCAACAACCCAACACTCTCGCGCAGGAGTTGGCCGGTGGCGGTGGAGACGCCGACGCGCATGGCGTTTTTGCGGCGCAGTTCGGCGGGGTCCATGCCCAGTTGCTCGGCGAGGATGTCCATGTTGCTTTCGACGGCGAAGGCGGATTGGGTGACGCCGAAGCCGCGGAAGGCCCCGCAGGGCGCGTTGTTGGTGTACATGGCGTAGCAGTCGATCTGGCTGTTGGGGACAACATAGGGGCCGGTGGCGTGGGTGGTGGCGCGGGTCATCACCTTTTCGCCCAGGCTGGCGTAGGCGCCGCTGTCGCCGTAGAGTTCGGCCTGCACGGCAGTCAGCGTACCATCCTGTTTCGCGCCCGTCTTGACGCGGATCAGGGTGGCGTGGCGTTTGGGGTGGAAGCGCAGACTCTCCTCGCGGTTGTAAAGGATCTTCACCGGGCGGCTCGTGATCCGCGCAGCCAGCGCCGCGTGGATCTGGCCGGCGATGTCCTCTTTGCCGCCGAAACCGCCGCCCATGAGCGTGCCCTTGACGCGCACTTCTTCATCGGCCAATCCCAGCGATTTCGCCACCTGCCGCCGGTCGCTGTAGGGGATCTGGCTGCCCACATAGACGGTGAGTTTGGCGTGATCGGCGTCGTAGCCAGCAGGGACGGCCAGCGAGCATTCCGGTTCGAGGAAGGCGTGTTCGGTCATGGGCGTGCGATAGGTGCGCTCGACGATCACATCCGCCTCGGCGAACCCTTGCTCCACGTCGCCGCTGCGCACTTTGATGTGTTTGAGCAAATTGCCGGTGGGCCGATCCGGGTGAAGGATGGGAGCGTCGGGCTTGCGCGCGTCCACCGGATCGATCACCGCAGGCAGCACCTCGTAATCCACCACAATCAGCCCTATCGCCTCCCCTGCGATCTTGTCCGATTCCGCCACCACCAGCGCCAGGGGATCGCCCACATAGCGCGCCGGGTACTTGCCGCCGGCGAAGACCGGCCAGTCGTTTTCCACCAAGCCGTGGCGCGGATCGCCGGGCACGTCGGCGTGGGTCAGCACCGCATGGACGCCAGGCAGCGCCAGCGCTTTGCTCGTGTCGATGGCTTTGATGCGGGCGTGCGGGTAAGCGCTGCGCAGGGTGACGCCGTGGAGCATGCCGTCGAAAATATAGTCGTCGGTGTAGAGCGCCGCGCCGGTGACTTTGTCCACGGCGTCGGGGCGGGCCAACGGTTTGCCAATCTGGTCAAGCGGTTCGATCACCGCGGGGATTTCGGGCGGGGGCAGGTGACCGGTGCGCATTTTTTCGCCGGCAGCCTTCACCGCGCTGAGGATCGCCTTGTATCCTGTGCAGCGGCAGAAGGTATCCTTGAGACATTCCTTGATCTCGGCGTCGCTAGGATCGGCGTTCACGTCGAGCAGCGTCTTGGCCTGCATAATGAAGCCCGGCGTGCAGAATCCGCACTGGGTGGCGCCGTGGACGACGAAGGCTTCTTGGAGGGGGTGCAGGTGGGTATTGGGTATTGGGTATTGGGTATTGGGTATTGGGTATTGGGTATTGGGTGAGTCGCCGTCTGCGGTCTGCGGTCTGCGGTCGTTCCGCCACGCCGCCGCCAGCCCCTCAATCGTGAGGATGGTCGCGCCTTGCGCCTTGAAGGCGGGGTAGATACACGAATCCACCGGCTGACCATTGACGATCACCGTACACGCGCCACATTCGGCCTCTTCACAGCCGATCTTCGTGCCGGTGAGTTTCATATCATAGCGCAGCACCTCGGCCAAAAATCGATTCGACGGCACGTCCAGAGTGCGTTCCACGCCGTTGACGGTTAATTTGAGTTGGGGCATTGAATTCTTACTCCTTGATTGAATCTACCAGGCGACTGTGGTACGATTTGAACAATGACTGCATCTTGGAAAGACAGGAATAATCGAATGACAACGACAATTCGCGTAAAAGGCATCTACAATGGCAAAACTATCGAACTACTTGAACCGGTGACGATTGCACCCGACACCGAAGTGGAAATTTTGATTCCTGAGTTGCAAAGCCAGGCCGCAAAAGAACAAGAATTTCTGACGCAATTGCTCGAAAGAGGATTGATTACTCACATCCCAACGGGCAAACCCCGTGATGCGCATTTCCAACCCGTTCGGGTTCAGGGCAAACCAGTCTCAGAAACCATCATTGAAGAACGCCGATAGCCATCGACAACCCCACCGACCACTCCGCTACAGATGACGCAGGAACGCCTCCGGCGCGTTGAGAAAAGAGCGGGTGATGCTGACATGCTCCAACTCATCCCACTTGACAGGTTGAACCGGCGAGTGATCAAAACTCAGGATCTCCGCGTCGGGGAAGGCCATCAAAATCGGCGAGTGGGTGGCGATGATAAATTGGGCGTCCTGGGCTACCATCTCTTTGAGCAGCGAGAGGAAGCCCACCTGCCGCAACGGTGAGAGCGGCGCTTCCGGCTCGTCCAACAGATACAAGCCATCGGGCACAAACCGCGATTGAAAGAGCGTCAGAAAGCTCTCGCCGTGAGAGCGGGCGTCGAGACCGTCCCCGTAGCGCTCGCGGATGGCGTGAAGTTCGCGGGCATAGCCCATCTTCGCCAGCCCCTTGGCTTTCTCCGAACGTTCTTTGTATTCCACATCGACTGCCCTCATCTCCGCTTCCAATTCGGCGCGCATCTGCCCCATTCGTTTGGCGAAACCGAAGAAGTCCTCGGCGCGCAAGAAAAATCCGCGGTGGGTGCGCCGGCCCCACGCCAATTTGAGGTGACGGGCCACCTGCCGCGCCGAGGACAGGGTCTCATCTCGGCCAACCTCGGCGCTGCCCACGGCAATCGATCCCGACGCTGCGGCCAACGCCTCCAAAAAGGTCGACTTGCCTGATCCGTTCTCGCCCACGAGGAAAGTTACCGGCGACTGGAAGCGGATCTCACTCAGCGACGCCAACGACGGAACTGTGAATGGGAAGCCTACTTCCTCGCGCGGGAAGCTATTTCGCACTTCCACCGATTGTAGATGGATCATTGTCGAATCTCCCTTATTTGGGGGACTGGGGACTGGGGACTAGGCTTCCCGATCCCCAATCTCTAATCTCCAATCTCTAATCTCCACGCCTCAACCTGTTCACGCGCCCACGCTTCATCCTCAGGGCGGAGGGGCGGCGGCGGCACAGGCTGGCTGTAGTCGATGCTGTGGGCGTAGCGTGTGCGCGCATACATATCGTGAAAGACTGCCTGAAGGTCTAGCGGCGTATCCTCATCCGGTGCTTTGAGCGGCACAGCAATCGTGGGCATAGGATTGCGTAAGTTGAAGAACCACGCTTCCCAGGGCCAATATCGATCTCCCCGCTTCAAAAGCGCATAGTAATCGCTCTTGTCTTTGACCTCCATTGGGCGCGCCCCTGCCCGCAGCAGATCAATCTCGATCCAATGCACCTTCGTGGCCATTACCTCGTCCCGTTTTTCTTGAAAAGCCGCGTAGCCTTGAGCGCCGGGGCGCTTGTTGAAAGGTGAAAGCAGCTCAATGACGGTCACCAATTCCTGATTCTTGTTGTCTCGAATTTCCAGGAAACGATCCCGAATTTGCGGATCATAGTCGATCAAATGGATCATGACAGGAGGAGTGATTCCCCGATTTGTCCGAGAGACTTCTGTGTATGGGGCGCGGACCTCTTGTACAATGTGAACATCCGGTTCAATGGCGCTTCGATCCGGATCTCCAGGCGTTGTCATATAGACCCTTTCCTCGATCTGTACTCGATACGATGGAGATACCAGGGCTGAAAGTGCTTCGCCAAGATATGTTATCAACCGCATGTGGACGCTCTGCCATTCCCGTGGATCCTCAAGATATGGATCCATGCCGGGGAAGGGTGAACGCAAAACAGTCATTGATTCCTCCTTCCAGAGATTAATCGTAGTCCCCGTTTAATTCCTCGCCCGCTCGACTGCTTTGGGCAGGACGCGCCGCAGCAACACGGCGATCATCTCGTGGCGGTACTCCTGGCTGGCGCGGTGTTTGCTCGTGCGCAGACGCGCCTGCCCTTGCGCCGCGGCGATGACAGCATCCACCACCGCATCGTTGAAGGTGATCGCTGCCTTGAGGAGCGCCTCCGCCTCAGTAGCGCGAAAGGGGATGGGACCCGCCGGCCCAATCGCAATGATGGCGTCCTCGATGCGCTGACGTGATTCATCCAGTCGAACCCGCGCCGCCAGACCGAGGATGGGCAAGGCTACCCCCTGTGGGCGCATAATGCGGTCGAAGGCGCTCCCCTCTCGGTCCGCCGTAGGCCGAAAGCGGAAGGCGCTGAGCATCTGGTTCGATTCCAGCGTGTTGCGGCCTGGCCCGGCAAAGATCGAGAGCAGCGGCTGCCAGACGCGCGTCACCTCTCCTCCTTGCAGTGTACAGACCTCCACCTGGGCGTCCAACGCCAGCAGACCAATCGTGCCGTCGGCGGCGGGGAGGGCGTGGGCCACATTGCCGCCCAGCGTCGCCACGTTGCGCACCTGCGGACCACCCACCACCCGACAACTTTCGGTGAGGCAGGTTCCCACCCGTTGTAACAGTAGATGGCGTTCCACTTGATAATGGGTGACGCCGGCGCCGAGGACGATCCACGCGCCGTCGCCGTCGGCTTCCTCGCGGATCTCTTCGATCCCGGCGATCTTGGTCACATCGACCAGCACATCGGGCGCTTCCGTGTGCCCTGCTTCCATCTCCAAAATCAAATCAGTGCCGCCGGCGATGATGCGCGCGCTGCCGTTGTACTCTCCTAACAGGCGCAGGGCTTCGTCCACAGTTGAAGGGGTGTAGTATTCTTTCCAGCGTCTCATGTTTGTCCACCTATTCAGCTTGGAAACTGGATAAAAAGAGGCAGGGGACGGGAGCGCTTTTCATCGGGCGAGGATGCCCAACGCCGGCTCTGCTCAACCGCGACCAAAGCCGACTCTCCATCCGAAGGACGTACCGACAGTATACCAATCCGCCCCGGTTTTGTCCACGCTACAGGAAGAGGGGGTGTATTTCAGAAAGAGGGCGAAGTGAGGATAAGATAGGTGAAAAGAAGTGAAAGGCAA
>JAHBVG010000073.1 GCA_019637695.1 Caldilineaceae bacterium
TTTTGAAACTGTGTGACGAGTGTGGCGGCATCGTCGCCGCTCGCCATGCGCGGCGTCCTTCGGTAACGGTCGCCATTGACAGCATGACCTTCCATGAGCCGGTGCGCGTGGGCCAACTGCTTATGCTGCAAGGTCGCATCACCTATGTGGGGCGTACGAGCATGGAGGTGGAGGTGCGCGTCGAAGCGGAAAATCTGCTCACCGGCGAACATACGCACACCAACAGCGCTTACTTCATCTACGTCGCTCTTGATGAACAAGGCCAACCCACCGAAGTGCCTCGCCTCGATCTCATCAACGAGGACGAACGCCGCCGCTACGAGGAAGGCCGTCAACGCCAGGAGTATCGGCTACGTCGGGCCGGGCGAGGATGAGAAGAGGACGGCAGACCGTAGACGGCGGATGACTCTCGATCCATAATCCAATATCTAGCACCCAATGCTTCTAAAGTCTCAGCACGCACTACGCACTACGCACTACGCATTACGCATTACCCTCCCCTTCGCCGCGCTCATCACATTCCTCGGCTATGTGGCACCGTGGGTTCCGCACAGGGCAGCGGGGTTGGTGATCACCGGCCTGGATCTGGCGGAGTATGTGAAGTTTTTACATCCCGTCCGTAGCGGGGAGATTGGGATCTGGCGCGAGGGATTTTATCTGCCGTTGGTTGCTGTGAGTTTGACGCTGAGCCTGATCGCCTACCGCAAGGATCTGCGCTATCCCTGGCCGATCCGCATCGGCATGTTGATCCTGGCTGGGGTCGCCGCGCTCAACTTACTGCCGCCGGCCTGGTCGCCGCCCCTGTTGATGACGCCGGAATTCCGCACACAGACCGCGGCGATGGTCTTCTGCCTGGGTATGGCCGCGATCAGCCCGTTCCTGACGCTGTTGCCGCGGATCGTCACGCCGCTGACGATCCTCATATTGGCGGTCCTCGCCTTGATCTGGCCCGTTGTCCACTTCCTGCGCATTCTCCCGGCCATCGAGTCCATCTACGGCCACGCTCTCACTCCCGGCTGGGGACTATGGATCATGGCGGCGGGGCTGGTAGGAATGATGGCGGGCGCGCTGATTTGGAGATTAGAGATTATTCGACCATTGCGGACTCGAATTGGCGCAGAATTGCCGCGTGCTGTTGCAAAGGAGCGGCGTGGAGCGCAGTGATTAGCGCACGCAGCCGCGGAGTGAGAATCATCAGATAGCGCGCTGGCCCGGTAGCCTCAAAATAGTCGTGGGGGACACCTGCTGGCACAAATACACTTGTTCCTGCTGAGGCTACAACCTCACGTTCGGCAAAGCGAAAGGTGAGGTTGCCTTCAAGGATATGCCACGCTTCGTCGTCAGCGTAATGGACATGCAGATAGCCAGGACCGCCGCCGGTCCACTCATACAGCGCGAAAGATTGTCCAATGGCCGCTATGGGTTGTTGATCGCTTGGGCGTGTGGCACGATCTGCAACAATGATCGGTTCAGGCATCAGATACACTCCTTTTCGGGTCGGATTGACGGTGATCGGTCAAACATAGCACAAAGGTTCTGATTCGTCAATGGAAACGATCAAAGCAGGATACACTTGAAGCGGCCCAACAGAGATTAGGCGGCGAGGAGATTTCAGAAACTCTACCCAATCTCCCATCTCTCACATACCGAAGGGACAAGATAGTGAATCTCACATCCACCAAAGGCTACAGCGTTCCCCTGCGGGCGATCTGGCTGCAAAACCAGGATATAATTGATGTGCGCGTGACGGTGAGCGGAAAGCCCACGGCGGAACGCATCCTCACAATGCCGGTGACGGCGCACATCAACCCGTCTACAGGGCAACTGCTCGGCGTGGTTGTGCTGGATAGCAAAGCCCTGCGCCTGGGACGCTGGCTGCGCGCCAACTGGGAAGAGGTCCCCGTGGAGGAGGGTGAGCCTGTCCCCGCCGGGGTGGTGATCTACGACGAAGGCGCGCTCTTCGCCTACTTTTCGATCTGGCCCAACCTCAGCGGCGAAGAACCTGAACATGCCGAGCGTCGCCGCGCCGAAATCCATTTGGACGAAGAGGGCGATCTCAAACGCATTCGTCTGCCCGTCACCGTCCGCCGCAGCGAGGACGCGCTGGCCGTGGCCGCCGGGTACTTGCCGACGCGATGACCGCAGATCGCGGACCGCAGACGACCAGCGATGTAATACCCACTATCCGACACGCAACACGAATTACTCATTACTCATTACGCATTATGCAAGGAGTCATCCCCCATGCCCCACCCCATCCGCTTTGGCGTCATCGGCGGCAGCGGCGTCTACCAAATGGAAGCGCTGACCGATGTCGAGGAGATCACGCTGGAGACGCCGTTCGGCGCGCCGTCCGACGCCTATGTGGTCGGCACGTTGCACGGGCAGCGCGTAGCCTTCCTCGCCCGCCACGGGCGCGGCCACCGCATTAGCCCATCCCGGCTCAACCAGCGCGCCAACATCTACGGCTTCAAACTGCTGGGGGTCGAGTATCTGATCGGCGTCAGCGCTTGCGGCAGTTTGCGCGAACGCATCCATCCCGGCGATATTGTGATCCCCCATCAGTTGTTCGACAACACGCGCGGACGCCCGCTCAGTTTCTTCGACGATCCCAGCGTGGGGACCGACGGCCTGGTAGTGCATGTGAGCGTGGCCCATCCTTTCTGCGACTTTTTGAGCGAGATCTGCTATGAAGCTGTCAAAGCGACCGGCGTTGAGGTGCATCATGGCGGAAACTTCATCACCATTGAGGGGCCGCGCTTCAGCACCCGCGGTGAGAGTTTCACCTATCGCGAATGGGGAATGGACATAATCGGCATGACGACGACGCCCGAAGCGCAACTGGCGCGCGAGGCCGAGATGAGCTACGCCGTGATGGCCCACGTTACAGATTACGATGTCTGGCACGAGACCGAGGAGGCCGTCACTGTGGAGGCAGTGATCCGCACGCTGATGCACAACGCCGGTGTGGCCAAAGAGGCCGTCGCCAACGCCATCGCCCTGCTCGCCGACGCCGGGCCTTCCCTGCATCGGGACGCGCTGCGCGACGCCATCATCAGCAACAAGAGTCTCGTACCCCCGCGCACGGTGGAGACGTTGTCCGCGATTGTGGGGAAATATTTTGGGTGATGGCAGACGACGGACCGCAGAAACACTGTAGGGGCATGCGTGAGTCGGAGGAAATATTGCTCATTGGCGAGCGCTCCTTCCGCCCCACGCATGCCCTTACGATACATTACCGTTTTGAACGACAATGGGTCACGCGAGGAGGAGACGATGTTTACAGCAGCCGTCGTGGGGACGGGTTTCATTGGGCCTGTGCATGTGGAAGCGCTACGCCGCGCCCATGTATCCGTACGCGGGATTCTCGGATCGTCGCCGCAGAAGAGCGCGGAGGCGGCAGCCTCTTTGGGATTGGAAATGGCCTATCCCGATTTCCAGGCCATCGTTGACGATGAGGCAGTGGACGCGGTTCACATTACCACGCCCAATCAGCTCCACTTTGACATGGCGAAGCGGGCGCTGAAAAGGGGCAAACATGTGATCTGCGAAAAGCCGCTGGCGATGTCCAGCGCCGAAACCGCGGAATTGGTGGCCGTGGCCGCAGCCCATCCACATTTGATCGCCGCCGTCAACTATAACATCCGCTTCTATCCCATCGTCCATCACCTGCGCGACCTCATTCGTTCGGGCGAATTGGGCGAGATCTACCACATCCGCGGCGCGTATGTGCAGGATTGGCTGCTCTACGCCACCGATTGGAACTGGCGTCTCGTCCCCGAAGAGGGCGGCGCGCTGCGCGCCATCGGCGACATCGGCACCCATTGGATGGACCTGATCGCCTTTGTCACCGGCCTGCGCGTGGAATCGCTCCTCGCCGATCTCTCCACTTTCGTCTCGCCGCGGCGCAAGCCCAAACAGGCAGTCGCCACCTTCAAAGGCAAAGAGGAGAGCGGTCCCGTTGCGTACGAAGAGGTGGAGATCCGCACTGAGGATTGGGGCGCGGTACTCTTCCACTACGAAGGCGGCGCGCGGGGAACCATGAACGTATCGCAGGTCAACGCCGGGCGCAAGAACCAGTTGAGCTTCGAGATCGCCGGCGCCAAAGCCGCGGCGGCGTGGGATTCGGAGCGGCCCAACGAACTCTGGATCGGTCAGCGCGGCGCACCCAACGGCCATCTGCTCAAAGATCCATCGCTGCTTTCGGACAGCGCGCGCGGGATCACATCCTACCCTGGCGGGCACAACGAAGGCTTCCCCGACACCTTCAAACAGCTTTATCGCGCCATCTACGGCTATTTGTCCGCCGGCAATTTCAGCCTACCCAAACCCTTCCCCACCTTTGAGGACGGCCACCATGAGGTCCTGCTCTGCGAGGCGATCCTGCGCAGCCACGAGGAGCGGCGCTGGGTGGGGATTGGGTAATGACCGAGGGCAATCGCGAACTTGACTAAAGCAGGGTTAAAACCCGCGACTGACACTGAAAAGTCGCCTCAGCGACTTGATTTTCAGTGCCTGAGGGCACTTTTCACTGTCAGAAGCCGGATTTATCCGTTGCTATTACTCGCGATTGCCCTGACCAATCACCTTCTCGTTTGTCTTCCATTCTCAACAAAGGAGACTCACCATGCAACTTGGATTTGTCACTGCGATTCTGCCCGATCTGTCGCTGGAAGAGGTGCTGGCCGAGGCGGCGGCGCAGGGCTATGACTGTGTGGAGGTGATGTGCTGGCCCGTGGGCAAGGCGGAACGGCGCTATGCCGGGGTGACGCACATTGACGTGACCGATTTTGGCGAAGACGACGCCGCGCAGGTGAAGAGGTTGACCGAGAAGTACGGCGTGCGCATCTCCGGGCTGGGCTACTATCCAAACCCGCTGGTTGGGGACAGGGAGGAGAGCGAGCGCTACATCGATCACATCAAGCGGGTGATCGCAGCCTCGGCGCGGTTGGGCGTCAACGTGATGAACACCTTCATTGGCCGCGACCACACCCGGTCACTGGCCGAAAACTGGCAGCGCTTCGACCAGATCTGGCCGTCGATCATCGGGTACGCCGAGGGCCAGGGCGTGCGCGTGGGTATCGAAAATTGCCCCATGTTCTTCACCGGCGACGAGTGGCCGGGCGGCAAAAACATGGCCTATTCCCCGGCCATCTGGCGCGAGATGTTCCGGCGCATCCCCAGCCCCAACTTCGGCCTCAACTATGACCCCTCCCATTTGATCTGGTTGCAGATCGACTACACCGCGCCGCTGTGGGAATTCGCCGACCGGCTGGTCCACGTCCACGCCAAGGACGCCCGCGTGGACAAGCACCGGCTCGACGAAGTTGGCATCCTGGGCACGCCGCTTCAGTTCCACACGCCCAAGCTGCCCGGCATGGGCGATGTGAATTGGGGCAAATTCTTCTCAGTGTTGGGCGATGTGGGCTACCGGGGACCGGTCTGCGTCGAAGTCGAGGATCGCGCCTTTGAGGATTCGCTGGCCGACCGCAAACGCTCGCTGCGCCAGTCGATCCAATACCTGCGGCAGTTCATCGCGTAGGGAAGAATTTCAACGCAGAGATGCAGAGATGCAGAGGCGCAGAGAGAAAAAATCGTTCAATCGCCTAATCGCTCAATCTCTACACCATCCCGAAAACTCTGCGTTATGGCACTACTTCCCCACGCACAATGACGTGGCGCAGGCTGAGATCGGGGTTGAGGACGAGCAGATCGGCGTCGCAGCCGGGGGCGAGATTGCCTTTGCGGGTGTGGAGGCCGAGGAGACGGGCCGGGGCCAGCGTTGCCATGTGGACGGCGGTGTGCAAAGGAAGGCCAGCCAACTCCACCGTCCGCTGCACGGCGTCGAGCAGGGTGATGGTGCTGCCGGCGAGCCAGCCGCCGCCCCGCCCGCTGGTGGCGAAGCCCTCCTCGTGGACCGTCACCTCAATGCCGCCGCCCTCATAATACCCCGGCGGGGAACCGGCAATGGTCGAGGCGTCGGAGACGAGGACGACGTGATCCGCACCCTTCACCGTTACCAGCGGCGGCAACAGCGCCGGGTGAAAGTGGAAGCCGTCGAGGATCACGCCGCAGGTCAACGACGGTTCGGCCAGCAGCGTGCCCACGATCCCCGGCTCGGAGGCCATAAAGCCCAGCGCGCCGGGGGCGCGGTGCGGCCAATCGCTGGCATTGCCGGCATGGGTCACCGAAGAAAGGCCCGCCGCCATCGCCCATTTCATCTCAGTGTAAGTGGCCGCAGTGTGTCCGGCGGAGACGAGGATCCCCTGCGCCGTCAGCCACTCGATCACGGGCAGTGCGCCCGCCAATTCGGGGGCAATCGTGAAGATGGAGATGCGTCCGCCGGCGGCGGTGACAAATTCCGCGGCGATGTCGAGATCAGGCAGACGCAGCGCCGCGGGATCGTGCGCGCCGCTCTTCTGCGGCGAGAGGAATGGCCCCTCCAAATGAATGCCGGGCAGGGTTACGTGGGGCGCAGCGTCGAGATAGTCTGCGAGGCCGCGCAGACTCGTGGTGAGCGTCTCCACCGGCGCGGTGATCAGCGTGGGCAGCAGCGTCGTCGTCCCCCGCCGGCGGTGATAATGGACGATCTCATCAAAGTGATCTCGGTGGTGGGCCTGAAAACTCCACCCCAACGCGCCGTTGACTTGAATATCCACCAATCCGGGGATCACGATCCCATCGCCGGCGTCAAGGACATCTTCGGCGGCGCGGCCTTTCTCCACGGCAACAATTTGCCCATCCTCAAAACGGACGCAACAATTTTCCACAAAACCATTGGCGGTCCATATCTGCCTGCCGTATACAGTCCTCATGATCCGTGTCCTAAAATTTCGGTTGTTCCGTGGGGTGGACGGGATCGCTGCCGCGCAGGAAGTCGAAGTCGCAGCCGTCGGGCGCTTGCATGACGTGATCAATAAAAAGCTTCGTGTAGCCTCTTGTTGTCTTCTGGGCGGGCGGCTGCCAGCGCGCCCGGCGACGAGCTAACTCAATGTCATCCACATGAAGGTGGATACGCCGGTTGGGCACGTCGAGTTCGATTGCGTCGCCGCTTTCCACCAACGCCAGTGGACCGCCAATAGCGCTCTCCGGCGCAACGTGGAGGACGATCGTGCCGAAGGCGGTTCCGCTCATGCGCGCGTCGGAGATGCGCACCATGTCGCGCACGCCCTGGCGCAGCAGCTTGCCGGGGATGGGGAAATTGCCCACCTCCGGCATCCCTGGCCCGCCCACAGGACCGACATGCTTGAGGACCAACACATCGTCCGCAGTGACATCGAGATCGGGGTCGTTGATGCGCGCTTGTAGATCGTCCATATCGGCGAAGACGACGGCGCGCCCGCGGTGATGGAGCAGTTTGGGCGAGGCGGCGGCGTGTTTGATCACCGCGCCGTCGGGAGCCAGATTGCCGCGCAGGATGGTCAACCCGCCTTCGGGCTGGATCGGATCGGCAAAAGAGCGGATCACATCAGGGTTTTCGATGCGGGCGTTGGCCACGTTCTCGGCCAGCGTCTTGCCGGTGACGGTCAGCGCGTCGCCGTGGAGCAAGGGCAGCAGTTGCTTGAGAACGGCGGGGATGCCGCCGGCGTAGTGCAGATCCTCCATCTGGTACTTTCCGCTGGGGCGCATATTGGCGAGCAACGGCGTGCGCCCGCTGATCTCGTTGAAGAGGTCGAGGGGTAATTCAATATCCAGCCGACCGGCAATCGCGGGCAGGTGGACGACGGCGTTGGTGCTGCCGCCCAGCGCACAGAGCAGGGTGATGGCGTTCTCGAAGGCTTGCCGCGTCAGAATCTGCGACGGGCGCACCCCGTCCTTTGCCAGTTCCACAATGCGGCGACCGGCATGTTCGGCCAGGCGCAGCCGCCGCGCATCCACGGCAGGGATGGCGCCGGTGCCGGGCAACCCGATCCCCAGCGCTTCCAACATCGAGTTCATGGTCGAGGCTGTACCCATGACCATGCAATGGCCGGGGCTGCGCACAATGCCATCCTCGATCTCGCGATAAGTTGCTTTGTCCAGCGTCCCCGCGTTGAACTCGGCGGTTAGGCGGCGACAATCGGTACACGCGCCCAGGATCTGCCCTTTGTAGTGGCCGTTGAGCATAGGTCCGCCGCTGACGACGATGGCGGGCAGATCGGCGCTGGCTGCGCCCATCAACGCCGCCGGTGTCGTTTTGTCACAGTTGACGAGCAGGATCACCCCATCCAGCGGTTGGGCGCGGATCATCTCCTCGGTATCCATAGCCGCCAGGTTGCGCCAGAGCATAGAGGTGGGGTTCAAAAAGATCTCCCCCAGCGAGATGGTGGGGAATTCCAATGGGAAGCCGCCCGCCTGCCAAACCCCCCGCTTCACCGCTTCGGCCAGATCCCGAAGGTGGACGTTGCAGTTGTTGAGTTCGCTGTAGGTGTTGCAGATGCCGATGACGGGCCGCGCCATGTCGGCGTCGTCGAAACCCATGGACTTCAAAAAAGCGCGGTGGGTGAAGCCCGCCACGCCCGATTCGCCAAAAAAAGTTCCGCTACGGCTGGCGTTGCTATGATTGGTCATGGTGTGTCGCTTTCTGGAGATTGGAGATTGGAGATTAGAGATTGGGTTGAGTGCGCGAAGGGGCGATTAGGCGATTAAGGGATTGGGTGATTGAGGGAGAAGCATCGAGTTGAACGGTTGAGTTCCAGTGATCTACTTTAGCCACTACGCTTTGCGGCTGAGGCAGATCGTTAGGCGCACAAACTGTTGTGAAACCTCCCCTGTTTGAACTCCTCTATTCCTACAAACTCAATTGCCGAATTCAACCCTAATGTTCTGCTGCTCTGCAGAATACCCTTTCGTTTGGCCTTTCCATCATCAGTTACGAAGACACCACAATTTTGGCTTATGGCCGAAAAGACTATCTCTAAATCCTCTGCAGGTAAGTAGGAGTCTCTCAACTGCATCCGAAAGTCCAACATATTCAGCCTATTGCAAAAGGTCTGTTCATACGAGATGACTTCAAGGCCAAGTTGCCGTAAATCATACTCGAATTGGGAAAGTGTATTTCTTAGCTTAGGCTTTAGTAGTCTGTAGAATCGCTTCAACAAGAAAACCCCTTTATCACTCGGATCTTTAACCAAGGAATAAAAACCTGCAAATAGTTCAGATGATTCTTTAGCAGTACCAAACTCGTATCGGAGATCGAATCTCTTTACCGCATCAGTTAGATAACGAATCTCCTCATTCTGCAACTCTAACGTCTCCAGTATCGATTCAATCAGACTGTGGGCTGCCTTTTCTACGTAGGCACTTTCCTTGCTTTCGTTCTCTGGAGAGATTCTTCCGCTCAGACAATCGACAATAAATTGCTGACTGAATAATAATATTTTCACTCCGTTGCCAAACTCATATACACATTTCTCGAAAGTACAGAAATCGTAACCAGTAGGAAACGACTTGGGCTCATTGACCAAACTCACTATCGCATTTGTATCCAAGAAAACCTTCATATTTCCCTCACGATGTCTATCCCGAGTCTATGCCGTCCAACACAAGATTAATTCCCAATCTCTAATCTCTAATCTCCACTCCCCACCCTTCCGGTATTTGGGTGTCAATGCCTTCAAGCATATTGACCCACGAGGAAGTGTTTTGCAGCGTGCGGTTGACGGGCGGCTGGATCAGGTGGATCTCGTGGCGGTAGAGCATCATCCTGGCGTCGCGACGCCAGGCCTGGGTCCACACGCAGGGCATCTCGGGGATCACCTCGCAGTGGCCGTTTTGGCGCACCCCGCCGCAGGGGCCGTTGCGCAGGTTCTTGGGGCAGGTCATGGGGCAGGTCATCCCCGTACTGTGGAGGATACACTGGCCGCACATCTGACAGTTGAAGATGTAACGCTTGATCGGCTCCTCGACCCAGAGCAGCAGCCGTTCGCCCCCACGCGGGCTGATCCGCTTGAGCGTGGGGTAGATCCAGCGCAACGTTTTTTCGGTGAACAGGTAGATAACTTCCAATAATTTAGGGTGATCTTTCAACCATTCGCTGCCGGGCAGTCGCCGCGCTTCGGGTAGGGTGGACATGGGGGTTGCTCCGAAAATTGGATTGATTCGTTGGCGCACCCATTTCCCACATTACCCGATTGCGCGCCTGGGGGTATACAGTCCATTATACCGAATTCGGAGAGGTTGCGCTACGAAATGAATTGGCCAATGGCCGCCCGTTGATCGCCCGCGTTTGGACGTTCATGCTCGATTATTGGCAGGAAATTGACGTTTCTTATGTGATCGTCGTCGTAGGTTATGACAATAACCACGTTTACGTCAATGATCCAGCGTTTCCCACCGCCCCTCACGCTGTCCTATGGGATAGCTTCCTGGCAGCTTGGATAGAGTACGATTATCGCGCTGCTTTGATTTATCCTTCATATTGACCATAACCAATTGACATAAAATCTGTCCTAAAAACTTGGGCGCAACCTTTGATCTCGTCCGCGATCTCGGGGGATCGACTAACGACGCAGTGAGGGCAGGTAGAGGGTTGAACCGGGTAGTGTCTCGTGGATCGAAATCGTATGCAACAAATGATTGGCCCCCATCTCTGCATCCCAGGTGGCGGCGTTGGCAAAGCGCAGCGCATAGGCAGGACGTGCGGCGAGGGACGCAGTTGGGTCGGGGAGACGTAGCAGTAATTTGTAATCGCCTACCGGCAGATCGGCAGGCAGGGTGATCGTCTGCTCGATGCGGTGGAGGCCGGGCAGCCAGCGCCGAGGGTCCACCGCCAGGGGCAGGGTGTAGAGGGTTCCACTCTGGCTCTGGAATAGGAGCAACTCGACCGGGCGAGGATTGACCGGCGCGGCGAAGCCTTGATTTTCCAATTCGATCAAGATGGGCAGCGATCCGCCCGGCTGAGAGAGATTAGGGTAGATCCCCTGTTTAAGGACCAGCCGATAGCCGAGCCGTTGGCGAATCTCATCGAGACAATTCCCCGATTGCCAACTTGCCAACACAGTCGGGTTGTAGTCCCAGTTCAAATAGGACCAGTGGAAGCGTTCCAATTCTGCCAGCGCAGTCGGGCAGTCGGAGCGGGGCGGATTGGGGGCGCAGCTTTCCCCGCCCAGGGGCAGATAGCGCGTTGATAAGGCCAGGTATTCTTTATCGGCTTCGAGTTGACCGTCTCGATACGTCCCGAAGTCGGTGTCGCTGGCGAGGAAGCAGTCGTTGTGAAAGCCAATGCGCGCCGACAGCGATCCGGTGTGGGCCTCATCCTCGTTGATGGGATCGGTGTTGCCGAGCATAGCCTGTTTGCCGAAGGGATAGCGAATGGAGACAGTTCGTGTCACAGGCAGCGCGTCGAGCAGCGCGGTGAGCATCTGCAAACGGCGCGCATATTGGGCGTCGGAGATGATCCACGGTTTGGCGGGATCATCTACAAAGTGGTCGGTGTAATACCATTCGCCCCAAACGCCGATGAAACCGGCCTGTACATAGGCGATGACATCCGCATGGTCATGCAGGATGGGCGTCAATTGGGCGATGTGCGCCTGGATCTGCGCCAGTGTGGCATCCCCAAAAGGAGGCTCCTCGTTGCGCTGGGTCGGATCGTCGTCGGTATAGGCAAAGCGCAGGATGCACTTCAACCCGGCCGCGCGCACCTGATCCAAATTGCTGCGCACGTGCGCGAGGAAGTCGGCGCTGATCTCACTCTGCACAAACGTATCGAGGTAGTTGATGCAGTAGAGCAGCCGAAAGCCATCCTTGTAGTAACCTGCCAACAGATCGGCGGAGTACGGGGTTGGCTCGCTGGCGCGGGTCTCGATGTAGCGGTGAAAGCCCCGTTCGGGGTTGGGGATCGCCTCATCTGTGGCCGTATAGATGATGGTCGTACGGGTCTCCGGATCGGGCTGCTGGCTCACATTCACCGTCCTCAGTTCCTGAGCAGCGTTGGGCAGACCAACCAGCACGATCCCTAACAGGACGAAGATCCAACCAAAGCGGATGGCAGAAAGAGGCATACGACCTCCTGAATCAGGCTGATTCTGCTTCAGTGTGCAGAGCTACTTCAATTATAACTGAGTTCATCTGTCACACTTGCCACTTGCAAACCTGCAACCTGCAACGCTTTGCCATTCCGCATTCCGCATTCATCGTTCCGCATTCCGTTGTGTCTACCCCAATCACCAGTCACCAATCCCCACTCCCCAACCCCGGCAGCGCGAACCCCGCCGCCTCATCCTCCAAAATCAGGACCCAATCCTGGCCGCGGCCGCGGCTGGGCGGTGTGTAGGTCTGGTAGCCCACATTGGCTGAAGTGTGCAAATGATAGCCCACGCCATAGCGCGGATCGTACCAGATCTCCTTGACCCTTTGCGCGTGGATGCGGTTGAGATCGAGGCTGAACTGCTCACCAAATGGGGAATAGATGAAGGCGAACGAACCATCGTCGGCGCAGGCGGCGCGGATCTTGGCCCCTCCATGCCGTGGACCGTCCACGATCAGCGCGGGATCGGGGACCAATTTGTGGAATGGCCGCGACTCGAAGAGGCGGCGCGCCCAGCCCATCTGGAACGCGCCAGGGTGATCCAACGCCTCCCACCAGGGGATGTTGGCCCATATCACCGACTCGCGGCCCGGCGCGTACATCTGCCAGATATTATTGTTGCCGTAGGTGTGTCCGCATGCGCCGGCCAGCAGCGCCCAATAGGCGGCCTGGCGGGCGTCAAAGGCGTCGAAACGATCGAAGGTATCTACATTGCGCCAATAGAAGCCAACGGGGACGGCCTCGTAGCGGGGTTCGCCGTCGAGCGTGGGTTTGGGCGGCGTCAGGGCATAGTCGTGATCAATATAGATGCCATTGTCGTGGTCGCGGGCGGCGTGGGACGATTGGTTCATATTGAAGTCGAGCCAATCCGCCGTGTGCAGCAGCAGCGAAGATTGGCCCGGCCCGCGCGGATGGAAGGTGATCAGATGATCGCCGCCGTCGCCCTCTTTGATCCCGGCCGCCATGTTGTCGATCACAGCGCGCTCGGTCTCGTCTTCCAGGTGATTGTCGCCGCCCAGCACCCAGACAATCGGCGCTTGCCGGTAGCGCTCGCCGAGGAAGCGCCCGTAAACGCGGGCGTTTCCCGGGGTGAAGACACGCTGCGCCCCGTTGCTCTTCCAATACGCGCCCCAGGTTGGCAACATTCCCACCACCAGCCCCAGCGAAGCAGCGGTTTCGACAATGAAATCCACATGGGAAAAATAGCCCTCATTCGGTCGCGTGGGGTCTCCGTCGACCAAAGCCAGATCGCCGTAGGGGTTGGGTTCCGTCAGCGCGTGGCGTTCGGCGATCACCACCGCCTGGATCACCGTGAAGCCCTTGGCGGCGCGGTCGCGCAAATAGCGTTCCGCTTCCTCACGGTTCAGCCGGTGGAAGAGTTCCCACGCCGTGTCGCCCAGCCAGAAAAAGGGCGAACCGTCGGCGCGTTCTAAATAGCGCCGGTTCTCGCTCACGCGTAGATGTGGGGTCATGCGATTTTCTCCTCTTTTGAGTGATATTAGATCCCAAAGCGACCGAACATGAAGATCGGAATGGTTACATCTATTTTGTATGCTACATTCTATTATACTTCAATGAACTTACGTTATAGATAGGCGCAGCCCAGGTTGGACAGATTTGGTGTGTCCAATATGGCAGGTGTCTGAGATTTTCGTGGAAGAGAGTTCTATGCTATCCAATATTTACAAACTCAAACCGCTACAACGGACCTATCTTACGGTGACGATGGGCCGCGTTTCACGCTCTTTTGCACTGGTTGTCCCCTGGTTAGAGGATCCGTTGCAGGATTATGTGGCGACGGCGTACTTGCTCTGCCGCACATTGGACAATATTGAGGATTGCACGCAATCGCTGGCCTGGCAAAAGGAACGTTTCGCTGAATTCGCCCAATTACTGGCGGAACCTGAGGGCGCGCCAGCTTTGCTCGCCCAATGGGAAGGGGAATCGTGGCCCGGCCTTTCGCCCGATGAACGGGCCTTAATGACGCTAGAGGGTGGGCTGCCCCTCTGGCTGATCTACTCGACCTTCCCCGCCCGCACCCGCTCGATCATCAAGAGTTGGGTGCTGCTCATGGCAAAGGGGATGGAGTTGATCCTCGACCCGGCCCAGCGTCCGCCTGTGGTCGTACATGAGAATGTGCGTCTGCTCGCCACGGCGAAAGCGTACAACGACTACTGTTATTCCGTCGCTGGCACCGTTGGCGGGCTGGGTACAGAGTTGGTGATCGACCACTATGGCTTGTCGGGCAGTTTGGCGGATCGCCTGCTCAGTGGCAGCGAAGCTTGTGGACGCGCCTTGCAGAAGACCAATATCCTCAAAGATTTCGTCGAAGATCTGGAGCGACAGATCTGCTATCTGCCCAATGAATGGCTGCGCGAGATCGATCACCGCCCTTTGGGATTGGCCGGCGCGCCCATCGGTTGGATCCACGATCTGCTCAGCGATATTCTGGGTGAACTGCGCAGCGCCACCACCTATGTGCTGGATGTGCCGCGCCAGGCCGCCGGCTATCGCATTGCCTGCCTTATCTGCCTCTTGCCTGCCTATGAAACGATCCTGCGCGCCGCTCAGCGCCAGACCGATCTCTTTACGTCCGGCCATCAGATCAAGATCGCGCGCGAAACCATGTTCCAATGCATTCATAGCGCCGTTTCACTGGCAACCGATGATGATGGCATCCGTAATTGGAGCCGGAATCTGGAACAGGAAACCCTGGATGCTCTCCAGGCGGAAGCCGTCGCCCTGTAATTCGTCCCCTGGCGGAGAAGCTTTTGGCCCCCCCACAAGAGTTCATCCACGACGAGTTTACGCTTCTCAACGAGCAGCCGCCGCAGAGCTTACTGCGCCGTTTGCTGACAGTGTTGCGCCATTTGGGTGGGCTGCTTTTTGGCGGCGTGGCTGCTTTTGTGCGCGATAAACGCGCACAAAAGCAGGATCGTACACTGGGCATGATCCTGCTGCGCGTACTGCTGTTTGCCGTGCGTCCCCTTTTGGATCAACGCATTATCCAACATCCCTTTCCCATCCAATTTCGGATCCGTCTGGAAATTTTGGGGCCTACCTATATTAAGCTGGGCCAGATCCTCAGCCTGCGCCGGGATATCTTGCCTGCCTCCATCACCGATGAACTTCAGAACTTGCTGGATCGGCTGCCCGTCGTCACCTTTGACCGCTACAAAGAGCTGATCGAAGCCGATCTTAATGCATCGGTTGACAACTGTTTCGAGTGGATCGATCCCAAGCCGCTCGGATCGGCCTCGCTGGCCCAGATCCACCGGGCGCGCCTTTTCAGTGGGGAAGATGTGGTACTCAAGGTGATCAAACCCGGCGTGCGCGAGACCGTTCAGCAGGATACGATCCTGTTGCGCGTGGTGGGCTGGCTGCTGCAACGCGTTTTGGGCCGCTACCAGCCGCAACGCATTATCAACGAATTCAGCGCCTATACCCTGCGCGAGGTGGATCTGCGCTTCGAAGCGGACAACGCCGAGACTTTCGCCGCCAACTTTCGCGAAAACCCCAACGTCGTTTTTCCACGCATTTACCGGGAATTCTCTGGCCGCGACGTACTCTGTATGGAATATTTCGCTGGGATCAAACCGACAGCTCTGGCGGCGGCGAAGTTGAGCCAGACCGAGCGCAGCCAGTTCCTCGATCTAGGCATCAGCAGCATCCTCCAGATGATCTTTCACGATGGCTTTTTCCACGCCGATCTGCACCCTGGGAATTTGATCATCTTCCCGGACATGCGTATTGGCTTTATCGATCTGGGTATGGTCGGCCGCGTGGACGAAGCAACACGGCGGGCGATGCTCTACTATTTTTACTCACTGGTGATGGGGGATCCCGCCAACGCTGCCCGCATCCTCTCTGTGCTTGCGCTGCCCGGCTCCAATGCCGACATCAACGGGCTGCGCCGCGAACTCACCGATCTCAACCGCCGATGGGTCAGCGCCTCCAAATACCACCGCTTCTCTGTCACCCAACTTGTGTTGCGCTCGATCAACCTGGCGGGCCGTTATCGGGTCTACTACCCCGAAGAGATCATCTTAATGACCAAAGCGCTGGTCACCATCGAAGGCGTCGGTCTGCTGCTCGATCCGGATCTTGAATTGACGGTCGTCGCGCGCAAACATATTCAAGCGATCCTGCGCAGCGAATTTGATCTGGCCCGGCTCTGGCGGCAAACTGTGATCAACGCGCCTGAATTGATGGACATCCTGCGCCGCAGCCCGTTGATCGTGGCCCGCGTGCTGCACCGCCTCGAAAATGAGGATTTAGGGCCACATCCCGTCCACTTCCCCGGCCTCAAGGAGATCGTGCTGGCTGGCTTTGGGCTGATCGCCATCGCCATCCTCGTCTCCGCGGGCGTCCCCTGGCCGGTCTGGCTGGTCTTTATCGTCCTCATCCTGCTGCTGGCGCTGCGCGGCCTTGGAGCGCGATGAAGTTTGAAGGCGGGAGTCATTTCACACTTCAAACTTCACCCTTCACTCTTCTCTGTAGGGGCAGGCCCCTGTGCCTGCCCACTGCGGGCGACCACGGCGGGTCGCCCCTACATACTACCGGTTTCTATCTGCGTTCATTTTAGGAGAAGCCAGAGAAATAATGATCCACGAAGGCACACGAAAATGCACGAAGAAGAGGTTTCTCCTTTCTGCTCTTGGTCTTCCTTCGTGGATGTACTTTCTCAATTCGTAGGGTAGCCCCCTATGTCCACCCAATGTAAGCAACTCCATATTGCGTGAATTATGGGATGTGGCGCAATTGCCCGGGACGAACCGTTCGCAAAACACTCTGGATCTGGGGAATGAGCGGTTCAATGTTCATATAGAAACTGGTCCTGGCAGAGATAATTACGATGGCAAGGTCGAGCCTACGCCAGTTCTGCTGATGTTCTATGCCTTTATCCATGGTAACGAAGGCATCAAATTCGATCTCGGCCAGCCGCAGCAGTTGTCCGTTCTTGATGGACTTCCATCCATATTCTTCAACCGAGACCACTGTGAAATCTTCATCAAAGCTGCGGGTGAGGCGTTGGTCGAGGTTTTCATCAAGCAGCACGCGCATGTTCTACCTCTGCCGATGCGGAGCGCAGGGCAAATTCGAGAAACGCCTCTGTCTGTTCTCGTTTAACACTTGGGAAGCCTTCTAGAAAGCTTTCCAGACTATCTCCCGCCTTTAAGTAATCGATGAGGTTTTGCACGGGAACTCTTGTGCCAGTAAAGACGAGTGTTCCACTGACCACTTCAGGATCACGCGATACGATTTCGTTGAGTTTCATGCGCTACCACCTTTTCTATCCTACTTCCAACACACTGCTCCAAGTATAGTACGCGACCATCCATCGGTAAAGGCATACCCTCTATACGAATATGAGCGAACATTTGATGCAATACTGTTTCCGCGCTTTTATTGCTCCTGTTGCCAGGCAGCTAGCAGATTTTGCATCCACTCTGCCAAAAGGCGCTCAATCTCGTTCAGTTCATGGTTGCGAAAGCAAATTCTTCTTCATCCAACTTGATACCGTCGGCCATCTTCGCCATGATGCCATAGATCTCTAGATCGAGGATGAACTTCTCGTAACCGGCGATCAACCCTCCTTCCAGCCAGCCCGCAGCCTGGAGGACAAAGTTTGTGCCCGCGTACAGGGGCGGCCACATCGTCCCCGCCGATTCGTAGCCCGCCTGCGCGTCGTGGATCTTCTGTTCCCCTTCGCCGTCGAGCAGATGGAGCGGCAGCAACTTGTTTTCGATAGGGCAGATCGGTTGAACACGAACAGCCCAGTGGCGGCGATCCCGTTGCTCTGCACGGCGACTGGTACGCTCTGACACGGCGCAACTCCTCAATCGAGATGATGGAATGGATGCGCGTTACAATATCTGAAGCGTCCTATCTCGTCAAGTCAGCGGTGGACGGCGGACGACGGACGACGGATGACCGTAAACACAATCCCCAGTCCCCGATCCCCAGTCCCCAACTTTAGGACGCCAGCTTGCTTTGTTGCGTCTCTCCGCTGTGGTACAATCCATTTCGTGAAATCGTCAAGCCGTAACTTCCTTTTAACATTCTTTGTTCTGGTTTTGATCCTCGTTGCTTTTGGCTCGGGATATTGGGCGCGAAGCTGGCAATTAGGGGCTTTGCCGCTCACCATGCCGCTTGGTGTAGCGAACTCCCCGACGGACGTCACAGAGCCAATTATCCAAAACGAGCTCTATCAACAGGTCTGGTCGTTGCTTGAGCGTGATTTTTATGGCAACTCGCCCACTGTCAACCAACGCCTCTATGGATCGATCCGCGGGTTGACCCAGGCCTATGAGGATCCCTACACCTACTTTGTCGAGCCGCAGCCGCGAGAATTAGAACGAGATCAACTGCGCGGTCGTTTTGGCGGCATCGGCGCTTATATTGATCCGACACAGGATGGATTCATCCTGCGGCCTATGGAAGATCAGCCAGCCGCCCAGGCCGGCGTCCAGGCCGGGGATCGGTTGGTGGCTGTCGATGATCGGTTGATCGAAGCCGACACAGAGTTGGATGTGGTCCTGGGATTGGTGCGGGGAGCGGTGGGTACAGAAGTCTGCCTGTCTCTGGAACGACCGGACCGGGCTGGCGGCGCGCCCACATCCCTGCGCGTCTGCGTCGTACGCGCCGAGATCGAGACACCCAGCGTCGAATGGCGCATCCTTGATGACGCTCCCAGCACCGCCAACATTGGGTACATCCGGCACACGCTCTTCAGTGAACGCTCCGCCGACGAAATGTTGCGGGCGATTCAGGAATTGCAGGCCGCGGGCGCGGATCGTTTTATCCTTGACCTGCGCGGCAACCCGGGTGGCTTGGTCGATGCCGCTGTGAACACGGCCGATCTCTGGCTCAATGAAGGCGTTGTCCTCTATGAGCGGCAGGCCAGCGGTCGGGAACGCACCTTCTCTAGCACGGCGGGCGATGTGAGCGGCGGCGCGCCGCTTGTCGTCCTCGTCGATCATGGATCGGCCAGCGCCAGTGAGATCGTGGCAGGGGCGTTGCGTGATCGATCCCGCGCCCTGCTGGTGGGCGAACAGACCTTCGGCAAAGGCAGCGTGCAGTTGGTCCATGATCTGGTGGATCAAAGCAGCCTGCATGTGACGACGGCGCGCTGGTATACCCCTGAGTGGGGCGCGATTGATGGCGTCGGGTTAACGCCTGATATTGTGGTCGATCCTGGGGTCGATCCCCTGGCGCGTGCGGTGGAAGTTGTGCGCGAAGTGGCGCTTTTGACTCGCTAATTGTAACTGCATACTCTGCTCCAGGCAGGTCCGTAACCCGCCTGGAGCAGAGGTAGTAGTAGTTACGTGATCTGCATTATTCCCTCTTTTGGGGTGCATTTCAATTTGGGGGCGCTCCGGTTGGGTCCGTGACCCGACCACCGCCGGTCACGGACCGGCGAAGAGCATTCTTATCCCCAATCTGAAGTAGACCTCTCTTTTAAGGTGACTGTGTGCCCGGTATCGTACCGCTTTGAGGAAATCCTATGTCTACTCACGAACAACCAACCGTGTCGAAAAAACCTACCGACAGCCTTGCACTGCGCATCATTCTCTTGGGTTGTGGCTTTCTCCTGATTGTTTCGGTCGCTTTTTCGGTAGGGTCTGGCGTGGGCTTTGCCATCGGGCGGATGAGCAATGGGGCATCGGTACAGCAGAGCGGGACACCTGTCGGTTCTGCTGGCACGATTATTGAGAGTGGTCGCGATCTCAAGCAAGAGGATCTCAAGATCTTTTGGGAAGCGATGGATCTGCTGGAGCGCGACTATTATGGCGAGTTGCCCAGCCAGCAGGAACGCAGCTATGGCGCCATCCGCGGCGTACTCGAATTGTTGGACGATCCCAATACCAGCTTCATGCCGCCGCAACAGGCAAGAAACTTCCTCGAAAGCATGGACGGCAGCTTTGAAGGGATCGGCGCCACAGTAGATTGGGAGACAGATCTCAGCGCTGTGCGCATTGTCGAACCCTTTGAAAACCAGCCCGCCTGGAAGGCAGGCTTGCGCCGTAACGATCTGATCATCGCCATCGACGGTGAACCGGTCGCCGAGATGGCCGACCTGACCGAGGCTGTTAGTAAGATCAAAGGCCCACGGGGATCCAGAGTGGTACTCACAATTGTGCGCTCTAATCGCACCGATCCTTTTGAGGTTGAGGTGATCCGCGATCTCATTCAGATCCCCATCGTCTTTTCGGAGATGGTCGGCGAAAATGAAGATATAGCCTATATCCGCCTCACTCGCTTTTCGGACAATGCCAGCGGACGGCTGCGCGATGCCATCCGAACGGCTTTGGATAGCGGCAATGTGCGCGGTCTGATCTTCGATATGCGCGGCAACCCTGGCGGACTTCTGCGCGAAGCCGTACGCGTCTCCAGTCTCTTTTTGCCGGATAAAGAATTGGTGCTGATCGAGCGCTTCAGCGACGGCAGCGAGGATCTCTATCGCGCCGAAGGCAGACCGATTGTGCCGGCGGATCTGCCCATTGTGGTTTTGGTGAACGAGGGCAGCGCCAGCGCCAGCGAAATCGTCAGCGGCGCTCTACAGGATGCGGGGCGCGCTGTGCTGTTGGGCACGACGACTTTCGGTAAGGGCAGTGTGCAACTTCCTCACAATTTGAGCGATGGCAGCCTGATGCGCGTCACCATTGCGCGCTGGTATACACCCAAAGATCGCTCTATCGACGGCACCGGGCTGGAGCCAGACATAGTGCTAGAGTTGAGCGATGAAGAATTCGAATCAGAGGAAGATCCCCAATTGGATCGGGCGCTACAATTGCTAGAAACAGGACAGTAAGCCATGGCTGTGAAGACAGACGCCGAACAGGGTCCGCGTACTGTAGCGAGCAACCGCAAGGCGCGCCACGATTATTTCATCGAAGAAAGCTTCGAGGCTGGCATCGCTTTGACAGGCACCGAAATTAAATCTGTGCGCAAAGGACATGTCAACCTGCGCGATGGCTTCGTACTCGTCCGTAGCGGCGAAGCGTGGCTGATCAACGTCCACATTGCCCATTATGAACAGGGCAATCGACAGAATCACGAGGAGACGCGCCAGCGCAAGTTGCTGCTCCACAAAAAAGAGATCGACCACATATACGGCCAGGTCACCCAGAAAAACTGGACAATCGTCCCGTTGCGGATGTACATCAACAACGCCGGGCGGGCCAAGGTCGAAATTGCCCTGGTGCGGGGGAAGCACACCTACGACAAGCGCGACACCATCCGCGACCGCGACGCCAAACGCGAGATCCAGCGGGCGATCAAGCAGGCATTCTGAATGAGCAATGAGTAATGAGTAAGGAGTAGACATACTCCTTACTCATTACTCATTACTCATTACTCATTACTCATTACTCATTACTCATTACTCATTACTCATTACTCCTTACTCATTACTCCTTACTCATTACTCATTCCCCATTTATCGAAAGCCACCACCCTTGCCCATCCCTGATGATGACGCGATCCGCGAGATCGTCGAGAGTGTCCTTGCCAGCCGCAAATACCAGACGATTGCGCCTGATCTGATCCGCGCCATCGCCGCCGCCGAGATATCCAAAGGGCGCTCGCGCAAGGACGCCCTCAAAGCTACCAAGAATCAACTCCACCAGAGCGCAGCAGCCTATCAGACAGGGCGCATGGCCTACGACGTCTGGCTGCTCGATCTACATCAGAGCCATAAGGCTCCCTACGCCCAGGAATTCCGCGCACGCCTGCGCGCCATCATGGCGCACCACGCCTCGACTGCGGAACGGTTGCCCATCCTCGACGATTTTTACAGTACAGTGCTGGCGGATCTGCCACCCCTGCGCTCGGTCCTTGATGTAGCCTGCGGGTTGAATCCATTGACCCTGCCGTGGATGGGTCTGCCCGCCGATGCCGTTTACTACGCTTGCGATATCTACACCGATCAGATCCGCTTTCTCAATGAGTTCTTTCCACTGGCAGGGATTCGAGGCGTGGCTGAAGTGCGCAATGTCCTCGCCCATCCACCCACGCAGCGGGTGGATCTGGCCCTGGTTCTCAAGACCATCCCCTGTCTGGAACAAGTGGATCGGTCGGCGGGCGCACGGTTGCTTGATGCGCTCAACGCTCGCTATCTGCTGGTGAGCTTCCCTGTACGTTCGCTGGGCGGGCGCGCCAAAGGAATGGCGGCTAACTACGAGGCTCACTTCGCGAGATTGTCCGCCGGACGCGATTGGTCGATTAAACGGTTTGAGTTTGATGGGGAATTGGCGTTTCTGGCAACAACGCGTTCAGGAACGGTGGATGAGGGGTAAATAGATCCCTCGGAAGAGATCTGTAGCGCGAGAAATCATCCCCAGTGGATCAGCGTAAAGATGATAAAGTCAGCGTTGGTCAACGGTCCGGGGTTGGTAAAGCCCAAAAAACGTCAACAACAGAGGGTCGAAAAGGTGCATGAATCGCCTGTCAGAAGTCATACATCCACCTGTCATGTTCCCAGGGGATAGGGCTGACTTCATCGTGTTTAAGGATCTGCTTATCGAGGCGGTCGATGCGCATGATTAGCCCACATGCCGGGTCAGGACAGGTAACGCGGCTATCGGTTTCGATCCAATCGGCGGGGTGGTTGATGCGCTGTCTCGCCGCCAGGAGCGGAAGCACAGAGTTGAGCGCCCAAATACAAAAGTGGCCGCCTTCGGGCAGGCTCAGGCTGCTGCTACGGCGCAGGTAGAAAGCGTCGCCTACCCGCATGTTACAGGTGCAGTTGCCGTTGATCTCTTCGACGATGACAGAGAGATCATACAGCTCGAATTCGTCTGGCCGCCGCTCTTTTTCTCTCGCCTCTTCTCGGAATCGCCAGTAGAGGTAGCGGTCGGTAGCGCGGAAGGGGGTGAACCCCACCTTTTGCAGCACACGCATGGACGCGACATTGGTGTTGGCCGTCTCAGCGCAGACCGAGCAAACCCCTGGTTGGGCCAGAGCCCACTGGACCATCCCCGCTACAGCTTCAGACATAAACCCGCGGTTGCGGAAGGCGTCGTCTGTGCCATAGCCGATCTCCACCTCGCCACGTTCGTCGGCAGGCCCCTTGAAACCACAACCGCCGATGAGACGCTGCTCGGATTTAAGGAGCATGATCCAATAGGTGTACCAGATGTGGTACTCTGGCGCATTCTTGACAAAACTGATATTGTGAGAAATCACTGGACGCAGTCGACGCGCCAACGTCTGCTCGGTCTGCGGTAGACCCAGCAGCTTCTCCAACCTTTGATAATCATCCAAAAGGAGTTGCATGCCCTCAAGGCTAAGTGGAATCAGCTTCAATCGTTCAGTTTCTACGTGCATAATCGTTTTCTCAAGTGGTTGATAAACCCACCTTCATTTTGTCCTATCAACGCAAATGGAGCAAGTTCCCGTGTGCGGTTGGACTGCATCCACCTTCTTTGTTTGACAATAAGTGGCAAAGCATCATAATAGCGTTGCCGTTTTCAATTCTGCAATCCCTCCATCACCAGGATCGCCCACCCCATGACCACAACCTCTTCCCCTGCGCCACTCTACGGTGTAGGTCTGACGTTGGACAAGCTGGAACGTACCCACTGCGATCGCTGTGGATCGAGCGCGATCCTTGGGCAATACTATCGCTGGGAGAGACGGGAGCGGCTCTGTCCGCGCTGTCTGCCTGGGTCCACGAACCGAAGCCTGCTCTGGGCCTACCTCTTTCTGCTCGCCTCAGTGATCGGGGCAGCAGCGTTGGTTGGCAGCATAGAGGGCGGATTCGCCACTTTATTTGTGGTCAATGCGCTGATCGGCGTGGTCATCCTCCATCTGTTGATCATTCCCCATGAACTGATCCACGCCGCCGTGGCGCGGCTGCTGGGTGGGCAGGTCTTCGCCATCCACTTCGGGCTGGGGACGCCGCTATGGTCAGGTCGATGGCGCGGCATGCAGATCTTCCTGCGCCAATTCCCGGTGATGGGGATGTGTATCTTTGGCCTGCCACAACCCGGCTGGATTCGGTTGCGCTATGGATTGGTCACCGCGGCGCCGTTGGTAGGTCATCTGATCTTTGCCGTCTGGCTATGGCCGCAACTGAATTGGGTCGGCGTTTGGACAACGCTCTCCTGGCGCGAGATGTTGATGTTTGCCAATGGATTCTTGTTGATCACCAACCTCTTCCCCAATCGTAGCGCTGGCGCCGGGTTGGGCACCGATGGGTTGAAGCTGTGGGGGCTGATCACTGGCAAGATCACCGCTCAGGAACTTCATTCGCTCTACTTTGCCGTTGCTGCCGGAGAGAAGTTCCAGGCGCAAGAGGCCGAGGCTGGGCTTGCCATCGCCGACGCCGGCATCGCGCTCTATCCTGACCATCTGGTTCTACAGACCAATCGACTGGGCTTATTGTTGCAGGCCCATCGATACGAAGAAGCGTTGCCCCTGCTCATCGCCAAACTGGCTGGCCCCTATCCCGACCCGCTGTTACAGGCGCTCGATCTCAACAACGCCGCGTGGAGCATCCTCATGCTGGCGAGATCAGGCCAATTGGATGGCACAGGCTACGATCTGGCCCAGGGGAAAGAATACGCAGAATGGGCCTTTGCCATGCTGCCCTGGCTGGCCGCTGTCGAAGGGACCTGGGCCGCCTACCTGCTAGAGATAGGCGAAACCGAACAGGCGATCGTCCACTCGCTCTCCGCGGCGAAACATCAAGAGATCGCCGAACACCGGGCCACCAATCTGGCCCACGCCGCCGTTGGCCATCACCGCCTGGGACAACACGACGAAGCGCGCGCTCTCCTCGCCCAGGCCCAATCCCTCGCGCCGCAGGGGGCGCAGGTGCGCTGGGCGGCGGGACAGTTGCGTTAAGGTAGAGATTGGAGATTGGAGATTAGAGATTAGAGATTTCGTACACGAGAACTAATCTCCAATATCCAATATCCAATCTCTAATGTAACTATACAGTGAGTATGGAAAGTCCCCGGCACTTGACGAACGCAGGTTTTGGTCACCAGTGTGATCCGTCCCCTTTACCAGAGAAAGTGCCGGGGACTTTGCGAAACATCTGTAGTTACTCTCTAATTTCCAATTTGGATCAACCCCATGACGAACCGCAAGCAGAAGTTAGAACTGACCTGGATCGGCAAAGACGAGCGCCCGCGCCTGGAACCGCGCATTCTGCTCGAAGACCCCAGCCGGAGCTACCACGCCGCCCACCGCGTCGGTGAGGACGATCTCTTCGACAACCGCCTGATCTTCGGCGATAACTTGCTGGCGCTCAAGGCGTTGGAACAGGAGTTTACCGGGAAGGTCAAGTGTATTTACATAGATCCGCCATACAATACTGGCAGCGCCTTTGAAACATATGATGATGGTATCGAACATTCACTTTGGTTGTCGCTCATGCGGGATCGATTAGATCTATGCAAATCGCTGCTTTCACCTCAAGGCTCTATATGGGTGAGCATAGATGATCGTGAGCAAGCATATCTACGTGTGTTAATGGATGAGATATTCGGACGGCAGTGTTTCATTGCATGCAATGTTTGGCAGAAGAGATACTCGCGTGAAAACAGAGAAGCAATAGGTGACAGCCATGAATACGTGATTGTCTATGCAAAAGATCCTTTCAGCTTCAAAGAAACGAGGAACTTCTTGCCATTGCAGGACAAACAACGAAAGCTATACCGTAACCCAGATGATGATCCACGTGGCGATTGGCAGTCAGTGTCACTGCTTGCTCAAGGTTACCGGCCAAACCAAATGTATGAGATTACAGCACCTTCAGGGGTGAAACATTCTCCGCCTCCAGGGAACTGTTGGAAACTAATCGAAGATGAATTCCAAAAGCTCGTTGATGATAACCGAATTTACTTTGGGCAAGATGGAACAGGCGTCCCTAGACGCAAGTACTTTCTTCGTGAAGCACGTGGTCTTGTTCCTTGGACATGGTGGCCTCATGAGGACGTTGGACACACGGGCGAGGCAAAGCAGGAGGTCAATGCTTTGTTCGGCGCAGATATGAGTTTTGACACAGCCAAACCAGAGCGATTGATCAGTCGTGTCCTAACAATCGCCACCAATCCCGGCGATCTCGTCCTCGACTCCTTCGCCGGTTCCGGCACCACCGGCGTGGTGGCGCACAAGATGGGGCGGCGCTGGATCATGGTCGAGTTGGGTGAACACTGCCATACTCACATCATCCCCCGCTTGCAGAAGGTCATCGACGGCGACGATCCCGGCGGCATCACAAAAGAGGTCGATTGGCGGGGCGGCGGCGGCTTCCGCTACTTCCGGCTGGCCCCGTCGCTGTTGGAGAAAGATCGCTGGGGCAACTGGGTGATCAACAAACAGTACAAGCCCGAAATGCTGGTCGAAGCCGTCTGCAAGCTGGAGGGTTTCACCTTTGCCCCCAGCGACAGCATCTACTGGCAGCACGGCCATTCCACCGAGCGCGACTTCATCTACGTCACCACGCAGACGCTGACGCATGAGCAGCTTCAGTTGCTCAACGACGAAGTGGGGGCGGAGCGCAGTCTGTTGGTCCTCTGCGCGGCCTACCGCGCCGCCGCCGAAGACGCCTACCCCAACCTCACGGTCAAGAAGATCCCCACCGCGGTCTTGTCCCGTTGTGAATACGGCAAAGACGACTACAGCCTGCGCATCGAAAACTTGCCGTCCGCGCCGGCCACCTCCTTGCCCGCGGGGGACGCCGACGGCGGGGATGATCCAATGGCGCAGTTGGGGCTGTTCAACATTCATTCGGGTGAGGACTGAGCATGAATCGGCATGTGAATGCAATTAGTGGTCGATTGAGTTTGCGTCCGCCGCAGCGGCGCTCTTTGGAGATCCTGGATCGGGTGGTGGAGATTGCCCAGCCGCACAAATCTGGCGATGTGGCCGCGGCGCTGGAGGTGATCCGCAGCGAGTTTCCCACCGTCAGCGACTTCGAGCGCGATTTCCCGTCGCTCTGCTTTGCGCTGGCCACCGGCGTGGGCAAGACGCGCCTGATGGGCGCGTTCATCAGCTACCTGCACCTGGCCCACGGGCTGCGCAACTTCTTTGTGCTCGCCCCCAACCTCACCATCTACAACAAACTCATCGCCGACTTTACGCCCAACACGCCCAAATATGTCTTCCGCGGCATTGCCGAGTTCGCCACCCTGGCCCCGCGCCTGATCACCGGCGAAAACTACGAAAGCAGCATTGCCGCGCCCACCACGCTCTTCGCCGGCTACGGCCACGAGATCACCGTCAACATCTTCAACATCTCCAAGATCAACAGCGAGGTGCGCGGCGGCAATGCCCCACGCATCAAACGGCTCTCCGAGTACATCGGCGACAGCTACTTCAACTACCTGGCCCAACTCCCCGATCTCGTCCTCTTGATGGACGAATCGCACCGCTATCGCGCCAGCGCCGGCGCGCGCGCCATCAACGAACTCAAACCGGTGTTGGGTCTTGAACTCACGGCCACGCCTTTCGTCGAAACCAGCCGCGGGGCGATCCCCTTCAAGAACGTGATCTACGACTATCCGCTGGCCAGAGCGCTGCAAGATGGCTTTGTCAAAGAACCGGCGGTGGTTACCCAGAAGAACTTCCAGCCGCAGAACTACAGCCGCGAGGAGTTGGAACAGATCAAACTTGAAGACGGCGTACGCCTGCACGAACGGGTGAAAGTGGAACTGCAAACCTACGCCCGCCAACATGGCGTCAAAACGGTAAAGCCTTTTATGCTGGTGATCGCGCGTGACACCACCCACGCCCGATCCCTGCTCGATCTCATCCAATCCGAAGCGTTCTTCGACGGTCGCTACAAGAGCAAAGTCATCCAGGTCGATTCAACCACCAGAGAAGATGAAGTGGTCGAACGTCTGCTGGCTGTGGAAAGCCCCAGCGAACCGACGGAGATCGTGATCCATGTCAACATGCTCAAAGAGGGCTGGGACGTTACCAACCTCTACACCATCGTCCCCTTGCGCGCCGCCAATGCACGCATCCTCATTGAGCAGTCGATTGGCCGCGGGTTGCGCCTGCCCTACGGCAAGCGCACCGGCGTTAAAGAAGTGGACCGGCTCAGCATCATCGCCCACGACAAGTTCCAGGAGATCGTCGACGAAGCCAGTCGCCCTGACTCTGTGATCCGGTTGGAGCAGGTGATCCTGGAGCCGGAAGAAAACCGCCGCCGCATCACCACCGTCGCCTCAGTGCCCACCGTGGCCGCTGTCCTCAGCGGACAGGCGCCTGCGCCTGTTTCCGGCGACGGACGAACAGCGCCTCAACCCGCGCCGTTTAACTCCCCTGTGGAGCAGACAATTGCGGGGCTTGCCTATCAGGCCATCCAACGCCGCCAAACCTTGGCGACCTCCGCGCACCTGAGTACGCCCGAAGTGGTGATCGCTATCGTCAAAGAGGTCAGGTCTGAGTACACCGCCGTTCCCCAGCCCGAACTGCCCGGCCTTGCCCCCACGCCTGAACCCAACATTGAAGACGTTGTCCGTCAGACCATCGAGCAGGTGCGGCAACTCACCATCGACATCCCGCGCATTGTCGTCGTCCCCTCCGAGGATCTGACCATCGGTTTCCATCCCTTCATCTTGGATACGCAGAACGTCTTCTTTCAGCCGGTGGAGCGCGATCTTCTGGTACAGAGTTTACGCACCCACGAACGCGACACCGTCCAACTTGATGGCCGCGTCGCATCCGAAGCCCGCTTTGAAGATTACCTCGTGCGTCAACTGGTGGACTACCCGGATATCGCCTACGAAGATCAGGCCGATCTCCTCTACGACCTGGCTGGGCAAATGGTGGCTCACCTGCACAGCTATCTGCCGGAGGAAACGGATGTGCTTAACGTTTTGCTCTACTACCAACGTCAACTGGCTGCCTTGATCCACGCGCAGATGCAAAGTCACCGTTGGGAAAAAGCCAGCGACTACACGGTCAAAGTCACCCACGGTTTTGTCACCCTCAAAGAGAGCGCCTTCACCGCCCCCGCCGACAGACCGATAGAGAACGTTCACACGCCGCCTGCCGACAGAAGCAAGATCGCCCAGATTGTCTACGGCGGTTTTGTACGTTGTCTCTATTCTACGCAGAAGTTTCAATCGGACGCTGAACGGCGGTTGGCGTTGATCCTGGATCGGGAGGCGGATAAGTGGTTCAAACCGGCCAGCGGACAGTTCCAGATCTACTATCCCGACGGCCATGATCACCGAGAGTACATCCCCGACTTCGTGGCCGAGACGTCGTCTCATATCTACCTGATCGAAGTCAAAGCCGAAAACGAAATGGACGATGCAACTGTACTGGCCAAGAAGAGAGCGGCGGAGACATGGTGCAGCCACGCATCTGACCACTCGCTTGCAAACGGCGCAAAACCCTGGCGGTATGCTGTTATTGCGCATAGTATGATCGCGGACAACATGACGTTGGAAAGACTTTTATTGGGGTAGTACGAGCGTGAGGAACCAGCACGGTCACGTGTACCGTTCTTCGTCTTTCGTCCTCTGCTCCCTGTATCTTCTGGAGTAACCCTCACGGTTGAACCGCCTGACAAAATAGTAAGATGAGGGGAGTTGAGCCACTGTCGCTGTTCTGGCTGTATAGGCATTGACGGTGGCAGACCTGAGCAAAGGAGATCCCGAATGGATGTCTATATAATTGTGATTCTCTTCCTCCTGGTCGCCTGCCTGGGACTCGCCTACGAGACGCGCAAACGCGGCGAGGATCTGGAACGTCATCAACAGGCGCACGAAGCGGAAGCGACCCGTCTGCGCCGTGAAGTGGATGGCGCGCGCCAGGCTCACCAAAAAGAAGTGGCCCAATTGCGCGCACGGCAGCAGCGGGAGATGGAGCAAGTAAGCGCTGCTCACCGCGCCGAGATGGAGCGGCTGCGCGAAAGCCACCGCCAGGAGCAGGCGCGCCAGCCCGTCGTACAGCCGAATCCGCCGCGCCCGGCGGGCGTCGCCCGCTCAGATGCGCGCACCGCTCGCCACGATTGGTTGAATCATCTGCCAGGGGCAATCTATGAGAACGAAGCCGAAGTCGAGGCGAAATTTGTCTTTCCGCTGGTGCAATCGCTGGGCTACAGTGTGCGCGATTTCTCGCGGCGGGTGCCGGTAGGGCTGCGCCTGGGCGAACAAGCTCTAGCCGGTGAAGCCGATTGGGTACTCTGGGAAGCCGCCAAACCCGGCGCGGACCCATCGGCGCTGGCGGTGATCGAGGTGAGCGCACCTGATCAAGCATTGGACGATGGCGTGCAGACCAGGGCGCGCTCCTATGCCTTTGGCGTCGGCGCGCCGGTCTATCTGATCACCAACGGCAAGCAATTACAACTCTTCCGTCGCGACGTGCGCACCGATCCGCTGTTGCTTGAATGCAAAGTGGAAGAGTTCGCCGCCTGCTGGCAACATCTCTATGATCTCTTGGGCGTTCACACATCATGAATGGATTCGTCAGACTCAGCGATTGGCTCTTCACCTGGCCTGTGCGCCTGCCCTTCTGGCTGTGGGAACGGAGTGGGCTGGGGCGGATGATCGCGGTAACATATGTGGTTCTGCTCTTTGCCGCGGTCTTTGCGTTGGGCTTGGCCGGGGTGAGTACGCTGCTGGAGCGTCAGGCAGGCCGACCCGCGCCGATTGTGATTCCGCCCGCAGAGATCGAAACGCCAACGCCCACACCGACCGAGGCCGACATCCCCGCAGAGACGCCGACGCCAACGGAGATCCCTGTGGAACCGCCGACGCCCATCCCGACGGAGACGCCCACGGATACCCCTGCGCCGCTGCAACCGGTCCCGCCGACGCCTACGCCGACGGTGGATCTGCCGACGCCCACGGACACACCGCCGATCCCGACGGAAACGCCGACGCCGATCCCCACCGACACACCGACGCCCAGCCCGACCGATACGCCGACGCCCGTCCCGACGCCGACCCCTACAGAGACGCCGACCGAGACGCCGGTTGCTGCTGTACAGGCGGAGAGCATCGCCGCCGCGCCTTTGCGATTGGGCCCTGATCAAAGCTATCCGATTGTGGATACGGTGGAGCCGGGCGATCGATTGCTGGTCTATGCGCGCACTGCCGATGGCCTTTGGCTTCAGGTAGACCCGATTGGTTTCACCTGGATCGCCACAGAGTTTGTCGTCCTTGAGCAAGATGTGGCGGACCTCCCGATGGCGCGCGCCATTCCACCGTTGCCACTGGCGACGCCCACACCGTCGCCGCCCGCTGTCTCTGTGCCTGTGCGCACGCCGACACCGACGCCCCAACCGCAGACGGTCATCGAAGAGACGCCGACTCCGCAACCATCCAGAGGCCTGGGCCTGGCCGTGGAAGATTGGGAATTCCAATTCGGCGCCGGTCTGCTCGACGAAGAGAGTAACCGTTGGCAATATTTGGGCGGCGCAGAAGCGGGTGGATTGGATGCTGAATTCTGGGAAGAACGGGTACGGCTTATTGACTTACGTCTGCCTCCAGCCCTGGCCCTGCTGCCCGAAGAAGCAAACCTCTTTGTCGAGCGGCTCACGCCCGCAGACAGCGAATTGATCGATGCCTACACTACACTAGATCAACCGGATACATTGGTTCAGGTCTATCAGAGTGAGTGGCTGTCCGAGCAGTTCGATGAGATCCGCTGGCCCGGAGAGGAACCGGGGATCTTCTATGTCTATTTCACGCTGGCGAACGAGCGAGTCATCGGCTTAACCTTTGTTGTTGAGGATATGGAAATATCGAATTTTCTCCCCGTCCCCTGACCGGTGACAAAGGCAACGCCTGGGCGCACAATGGAGGATGACGCGATGCATAATCAGCGTCATCTAACCCAAAGATCGATTGAGGCGTCTATCCCTCACCGCCGCCTCGTCACCCAATAGGAGAAACGCCAATGCCACGAATCCTCATCATCCATTTAGGCCAGGAAGACAGCGACGAGTCAGCCCTCTTTTTGGGGCAGACTGTCGAAATCCTGCGTCGGGGCTGTCTGGGGGATGCCGAACGCGCCCGCGCTTTGATTGCTGAATACGACGGACGGGTCGACGCTATCGGCCTGGAAGGGCTGCCGGCCGAATTGCAGTTAGGCCACACCAGCCGTATCCACACCGTGGGGGCAACGCTGCCCGCCGTCGCCACACAAACGCCGGTAGTGGATGGTTCCGGTGTGCGCGCCGGTTTGGAACGCTGGGGCGTCATTCTGGCGGATCGGGTAGAGCCGGGCATTTTCGCCCACAAACGGGTGCTGATGACGCCCGGTCTCAACCACAATGGATTGGCCCAGGCGCTGGGGCGACGTGGCTGCACCCTCCGCTACGCCGATCCGCTGGTCTATTTCAACTTGCCCGATCTGCCTGGCGTCGGCAGCAAAAATACGTTAGATCAGGCCGCGCCTGCCACCCTGGACCAACTTTCCGACGCTCCTTTCCGCCGCATCCAGCCCCAGAGCGGTAAGGCTGGCCGTCGCCGTTCGGCGGATCCCTTCGATTGGGCCGATCTCATTGCCGGCGACATCGGCGCCATCCGCCGTTATGCGCCGGATCAACTTGCGCGCAAGAGTGTCGTCGTGGAGTGCGCCACCGAGGAAGATCTGGCCGATCTGCGCCGTCGCGGCGTCACCCTTGTCGTTACCATGATGCCGTCGCCGCAGAACGAGGATGGCGAGAGCCTGGGCCGCTGGTCTGCCGCCACCATCGAAGCGCTCCTGGTGGCATTGCGCCCTGATCCCAGCGCTCCCCTCACCGAGGACACCTATTTGGATATGCTGGCCGATCTGCAATGGGCGCCAGCCATCCGTTATTTGCAGCCCGAACAAAGGGGAATCAACCGCTTCGCCTTTGTCATTCACCCGCTCAACGTGGGCATGATCCACAAACATCCACTCTTTTGGTGGACCCGTTATCTGCCCGATGATCTGGTGGAAACTGTGTCCGCCCATCTGCCCCCCATGTTTGTCTCCAAAGTCAAGGGCGGCGTCTCCGCGGCCACGGGACAGCGGATTGAGGGATATCTGATCACGCTGGGCGCTACCCCGCGCCAGATGATGAAACAGGATGAACACTTCACCTATCGCAAGCTGAACGCCGCCGCCCATATGGCCGAGCGGTTGGGCGCGCGCATTATGGGGTTGGGCGCGTTTACCAGCGTCGTCGGCGACGCGGGGATCACCGTGGCGCATGAGGCGGATATCGCCATTACCAGCGGCAACAGCCTCACCGTGGCGGCAACATTAGAGGCGGCCAAGCAAGCGGTGATCGCAATGGGGGCCACGGATCTGACCAAAGGCAAGGTGATGGTGGTGGGGGCGACCGGCTCGATTGCGTCGGTCTGCGCACGCCTCCTGGCCCAGGCGATTGGCGATGTGGTGCTTGTCTCGATTGAGCCAGAAAAACTGTTGGAATTGAAGCGGACGATCCAGCGTGAGACGCCGGGCGCAACTGTAACGATTGCCACCAAAGCCGGGGATCTGGTGGCCGACTGCGATCTAATCGTCACGGCAACTTCCGCCTTTGGTCAGCGCGTAATCGACGTGACCCGCTGCAAACCGGGCGCGGTGATCTGCGATGTGGCGCGTCCTCTCGACATTAACGAGGCCGAAGCCGCGCTCCGCCCCGATATCCTCGTGATCGAGAGCGGCGAGGTACTCATTCCTGGGGATGTGGATTTTGGCTATGATATTGGCCTGCCGCCCAAGACGTCCTACGCATGTCTGGGCGAGACGGCGCTGCTGGCAATGGAGGGGCGTTTTGAGGATTACACGCTGGGCCGCGCCATTGAAATTGAGCGGGTGAAGGAGATCTTCCGCCTCTTCAAGAAGCACGGCTTCCGCCTCGCTGGGCTGCGCTCTTTTGGCCGCTACATCACCGACGAGGATGTGGCGCGGCGGCGAGCGCTGGCCGAGGAGCTGCGCGCCGATCCCGTTCGCCTGGCGCAAGTGAAGGCCGATGCTGCCGCCAGACTCGCCGCCATCCCCGTCATGTCCAAAGGGGTAAAAGCCGCCAATGGACACAGCCAACTCTGGACATCCCTGGCTATTGGCGCGGGCCTGCTGGCGGTGATCCTGAGCCGCGGCGTGCGCAAAGCAGAGAGGGAGATTTTAACGCAGAGGCGCAGAGAGGCAGAGGCGCAGAGCAGAGAGGAAGATTTTAACGCAGAGACGCAGAAAGAAAAATCTTAACGCAGAGAGGAAAATTTTAACGCAAAGACGCAAAGCTGCAAAGGGTGCAAAGTGAGGGAGAGATAAAGAGAAGGGCAATCTATCGCTATATCTCTCTTCTTCCCTCCCTCTCTTCCTCTCTGCGTCTCTTCCTCTCTGCGTCTCTGCGTCAAATTTCTATTTTTACCGCGACACCGCCGGTAAATAGAGGATAGACCCATTGCTGCTGACACTCCCACTTTGGCGCGCGATGATGCGGTTGGGATCAGATCGCTCAATGTCTAGCCCATCCTCGCTGTAGAGGATCGCCGCGCCCAGGCGGAAGGGGCTGGTCTGCGCGTTCCCGTTCTGGAAGCGAACCGTGATGTGGAGCAGATCGCCATCCCCGTTGAGCGTCTGTGCGCCAGCCAGCGAGAGATAGAGCCGCCCCTGTCCATCATCGTAGAAACCGGCAGTGAAATGGGCGGATGAGGCCAATCCGGCCACGGTCACTGCTTCGATCTGATCGATATGGGCAGGATCGTAAACCACAGTGAAATCGCCGCCAATGATGGCTTGTAACCCCGTCGCTCGCAGCGTCACATTTGCCGTGCTGCCTACGGTTCCGCTGGCGTCGCCCAGCGCTACCGTTGTGATCTGGGCAGATCCGCTCCTGCGGTCATCCGTACGCGTGGACGGCCACGCGCCGCTGCTCGTCCGATAGAGAAGGCGCGCCGCATCGCCGGCGTCAATGCTGCCGTTGCCGTTGAAGTCGCCGCTGTTCCGCTCCTGAGCGCTCGGTTGGCGGCGCTGCGTCGAGAAGATCATGGCCTGCGCCACATCCTGAGAACCGATCACCCCATCCCCATTGAGATCGCCAGGGATATAGCTTGTGGTCGCCTTGCCTACGGCGACGCTGCCATCCTGAAGGACAAGGGGCGCGCTGGTTACCTCGCCCCCTGCTGCTGTTACAGTGAGGACAGAGCCGCCCTCCACGCTGGCATCGCGTAGATCCAGCGCGCTCTGGCTTCCTTCCTCACCCAGGATGGCAAAGCTGATCTTAAAGAGTGCGCCATCGCCAGCGAGTTCAGCCGGGTCCTCTGGCGTATCGGCCCGTGCCACAATGCGCATCCGCCCGGTGGATTCATCCACGGCGTCTGTGCTGTAATCCCACGTATATCCATACCCCAGCGCGCCGGCGGTGATCCCCTGCGGCGCAACCACGGTGGCGTCGTAATCCAACCAGAGATCGCTGCTGTGGATGCGCACCCCATTTGCATTGCGCAGGTTGACCGGCACAGTGATGGCATCGCTCGCAGCAATTAACTCGGGTATCCAAAGTTCGAGACGGCCAAAAGATACACAGGCCGTATTGGACCTTTCCACAACGCGCTCGTCTTCAGCCAACGCCTCGATTCGATAACAGATCTCTGACTCTGGAAGGCTACTGGCGCTGTCATCGTAATAGTAGATTCCCTCGGTGCGCGCGATCTCAACGAATTCCTCGCCGGTCTTGCGTTCGACTCTATAACCCACCACTGCCAGATCTCGCGGCACATTCCATCTCAAGTCCACACTGTGGATGCCTGTCCTCGCCTGGAGGGTCAATGGATAGGGCGTTGGTGTGGGGGTGTCCAGCGCCGACGTCAGGCGCAGTGAAAGCGTATCGAGAAAGAAATTGCTGTTGAACGAACCATCTGTCTGGATGCGGAAGGCAATGGTGAGCGTCTGCCCGCTAAATGCGCTCACATCTACACTTCCTTGTGTCCAGACGCCAATGTTATTGGCAACGCATAGATCATAGGTGCGCGCCTTTGTCTGGTTAAGCCAGAGTTCGACCTTATCTTTGCCACAGGAATCCTCCGATGCAATTCGATAATAGTAGGTGAAGGATGACGCCACACCGTTGAGCGTCACCGTCTGCGAGAGGACGCCTGTTTCGTTTGCCCGTCCTCCTAGCCAGACTGCGTACCCATCCGAATGAGGAACGATCCCTTTGAGCGCAGCCTGGTTGAGGATCAGCGCGCCGGGTTCATTGCCAAAATTGGTCGAAGATTCGGCCCAGTCGCCATTGGGACCTTTGTCGAAGTCGCCATTACGCAGAATCTCGACCCCAGGGGGCATGGGTGTAGGCGATCCGCTGCTGCTCTTCAGCGAGAGATCATCGAGGAAGAGGCTGCTGGGCGCAGATGCATTGGTGATCAATGACAATGTCAGCGTCACCAATTTGCCCGCATAGTTGCCGAGCCAGATTTCGGGCATTGCCACCCAGCCATCTGTCTCTTTGGCCGTGCAGAGATCAAATTCGGTGATAACCGCGCCATCGATCTGCACACGCAGCCAGTCGTTTCCACATTGATCCTGCGAGCGGATCTGATAGAAAAAGGTGAGTACCGGCGCGAATCCGGGCACGATCAGCGTCTGGCTGATCTGCGCCACTTCGTCGTCGACGCCGCCGAGCCAGGCCAGATACGAGCCGCTGCGCGGGGAAACAGGCAGGGCTTCATCCGCTTGCGCGAAGATAAGTTGGTTGAGGTGGCGTGAACTTTCGCGCCAGGCGCCGTTTCTGCCCAGGTCAAAATTGCTGTTGAGCAAGATATTGGGGCTGGGAGTAGGCGGTGTATGGGTCGGTGTCGGCGTCTGCGTCGGCGTCTGCGTAGGGGTTGGCGTTGGCGTCGTTGTCGAGGTGGGAGTAAGGGTTGGGGTTGGGGTTTCCTCTAGCGCGCCGGTCTGTTGCTCGATCCATGTGACAAAGCGAGAGACGCGCGCATAGACGCCAGGGAAATTGGCCCGCGCGCAGCCATTGCCAAAACTCACAATCCCAGCCAGCCGCCAGCCCGGATTCGTAGGAACCACCAGGGGTCCTCCGCTGTCGCCAAAACAGGCATCTTTGCCGCCTTCCAGGTAGCCTGCACAGAGCATGTTGTCGCTAATCTGCCCGTACGATTGTTTACAAGTAGCGTTGGCGATGATCGGCAGCGAAACTTCCATCAGCACCTGAGAGTCGGAACCACCCTCCGAAGTGCGACCCCAACCCGTCACCCAGGAAGGATCCCCAGGTTCGACAAGAAAATCGAAGGCCGGACTTCTCAGCAAAGGAACAGTTTGGACGCGCTGGTTGATGGTCGCCGGAGAAGCCAGCTTCAGCAGCGCCACATCGTAATCCCAGCCAGTTGGGCTATAGTTTGGATGAACGATGGACTGGCTGACTTGTCGGGTCTGTTCCGCTCCATCGCTCTGATTTCGGTGATGTTCACCCAGTACAACGTAGGTCTGGTTGGGGGGGATGAAATTATTCTGTCGATCATAAAGGCAATGGGCGGCTGTCAGCACCCATTCGGGAGCGATGAGGCTTCCCCCACAAAGAAAATTCCCCGGGCGGACCAATACCTGCCAGGGCCATGCGCCCGGCGTGGCTTCTTGTCCACCCACGATCTCAGGCTGAAATGTGGTGGGGGGATCTGATGGCTCTGCTTCTGTTGTCAGCAGCGGAATTGCATCTATCCACATGCCTTCTGCATAAATTCTGTCCATGGGGCTTGCCGAGAAAATTAACAAGGCAAGCATAAACCCAACTGCCAGATAGATACGCCTCATTCTATTGTCCTACTTTCGAATACTGACTTTAGTCGGTCAAGATCACGAACGAGCAGTACGCTTATTGTAGGGCTGTCTACCTCACTGGACAACCTGCCAGATGGATGATCAGTAAGTTTTAGACATTTTTGGGGCTTGACTTTTGGATTTATCCTTAATAGCATGGGATGGATATTTTACCAATAGAGCGTGTCAAGATACGATGATATACATGTATTTGTGTAGAATGGCGCAATCTATTGATGGCTCAAGTTTATCGATCTAACCGCTTTCAATTTTGGAGGGGAACTATGGACAATTTGCTGCGGAAATTCTTACGATCAATATTGGTTGTCGCAATCTTAATGTTGTCAATCGCCAGCGTACTCAGTGCGCAAGGTCCGCTGACCGCCGAGGATGGCACGGTTATCGCCGAAGGTTTCCACGGCCCTCAGGGCGTACTCGTCGATCCCGATGGCAATATCTGGGTTATCGATAGCGGCCTGGGCGGCGAAGATGTCATCCCCTGGGTGTCGCCTGAGGGACAGATGGTGGACGCCCAGTTCGGCCAGACTGCCCAGATCGTCAAAGTTTCGTCAGACGGGACACAGGAAGTTGTGGCCCTGCTGCCCTCGGTCTTTGTAGGGACGGAAGCTATCGGCGGCGCTCGGCTTGCCCTG
>JAHBVG010000074.1 GCA_019637695.1 Caldilineaceae bacterium
ACCCTATGAAGGGCGTAGCCAACCTGTGACTTTCAGATCTGCTATCTCAAAAAATGTGCAGTCATGGTGGAAGATGGCGATAGCGTCTCTGCTGGCCATGCTGATTCTAGTCGTCGGATTTTCCTTTGCCTTGGGTCAGGAACAACCGCCCCCTTCGCCGCCTGTGAATCTGCAAGATGTACCGCTTCCTCAAGAAGCGCCCCTGGCGAGGATGGGCGAAGGACTTTTTCAAGAAAATTGCGCGCCCTGTCATGGCGTCCAGGGTGGCGGGGACGGCCCGGCCACGGCACAGATGCCTGTAGTGCCCACTGCCTTTGCTGATCCTGCGGCTGTGTGGGAATTGAGCCCGGCTGAACTCTTCTACGTTACCAAGTTTGGCCGTCTTGAAAAGATGATGCCCCCCTGGCTCAATCGCATGAACGATGATGAGATCTGGCAGACTGTCTACTACGCCTGGGATCTGCACACGAGCGAAGCCGACGTGAGCGCCGGTCAAGTCCTCTACGCCGCCGATTGCGCCGCCTGTCATGGCCCAGAAGGCCGCGGGGATGGCCCTGAAGCGGGCGGCGAGATGCTCGATTTCGCCGATCTCGGTGCAATGATGATTTTGAGCCAGGCCGCTCTCTCTCAGAATTGGTTCGCCGCCCACCCTGAAATCGGCGCTGATCTAAGCGAAGAGGACCAACGTTCCGTCCTCTCTTACATCCGCACATTCTCCTATGCGCCGACCTGGGCCTCTTTGCTCGGTACAGGGGTGGGAACAATCCAGGGCACGATTGAGCAACAGACGCCCGGCGGCGGCAACTTCCCCGGCGGGACGGTCAGCCTGGAAGTCTACGCCCACATGACGCCGCTGGACGCGCTAGAAACAACAGTGGATGATGACGGCAATTTTGTCTTCAACAACTTGCCCGTCGATCCGGGGATCTTCTATCTGGTGGTCACCCAATATCGTGGCGTTCGCTATTCGACGCCCGTCTTGCGTTTTGGACAGCCCGATGCGGCAACCGCAGATCCCAACACGCTCATTGCGTCCTTGCCGATCTATGAAACCGGCGACGATGCTTCGGGCATCAGCATCAGCCGCATGAGTTGGATTGTGGAACACGAGCCAGGCGCGTTGTTGATCGGCCAGATCGTCTACTTTGGCAACAACAGTGATCGCACCTTCACCGGCGTTGAACGGGATGGCGTCGATGTGCCGGTGACCCTGGCCTTGCCGCTGCCCGCTGGCGTCGATAATATCGGTCTGCAGGATGGTACGATTGGCGGCGACTATCGACAGGTTGGCAACGTCATCTACGATACCCGCCCGGTGCCGCCGGGTGAAGGCACTCGCCAGATTTTTGTGCGCTATCGTATGCCCTACAATGGCACGTCCGCTACGGTTGTGCAGCCAGTTGACTACCCAATGGGCGGCATGGAACTCTGGATCGCCAGTCTGCCCAATCTCAGATCTGAACCATCCGCGGCGCAAGGGCAGCTTCAATTCGCCGGTGAGCAACAAATTCAGGGGATGCCCTACCGACAGTGGACTGCAAACGCTCTCCCCGCCCAGAATTTCACCCTGCAATTGTCAGGCTTGATCGCCGCCGGGGAACAGGATCCACGTCTGCTCAACCCTGCCGACGGCATAGCAGGCGCACAAGGCATGGCTGTGACCCCTGCCCTCGATCCCATGATCCCATTGGTGATGGGTGGCGTCGTCTTGCTGCTCCTGGCGGGCGTTGTCGTCTGGCGTTGGCGCTCAGGATCGACTCAGCCCGATGACGCCCCACTCGCCCCGAAGCAGCGGCGCGAATGGTTGATCCAAGAGGTGGCCCACCTCGACGATCAACATGCCCTGGGCGAGTTGGATGACGATAGCTGGCAGGTCCAGCGCGCCGCCCTCAAGCGGGAACTCTACGCCCTGACCATGCAATCAGGAGAAAAGACCGGTGACTGACGCGCAACCTGATCCGCAGTCGCTGATCAGCATTCAGGGCCTGGAAAAACGCTATGGCCGCAAACGCATACTCAAAGGGTTGACGCTCCACGTCGGCGCGGGTGAGGTAGTGGCGCTGCTCGGCGCTAATGGCGCGGGCAAAACCACCCTTATGCGTATGGTCGCTGGCCTGGATCAACCCACCCGCGGCGAAGTCTGGTTGGGGCAGGTGCCTCTTTCCAAAGCCAGCCACGAGATCCGCCGCTATGTGGGCATGGTCGGTCATCTGCCGCTGCTCTATGACAACCTGAGCGGCTGGGAGAATCTGGCCTTCTTTGCCAGCATGTATGATCTCGTCGATGTGGATAACCGCATCGAATCGGTGCTGCGTTCGGTGAATCTCTGGACTCGCCGCCACGACGCTGTGCGCACCTACAGCCGGGGGATGGTGCAACGGCTGGCGATTGGCCGGGCCATTCTCCACGACCCGCCAGTGTTGCTGCTCGATGAACCGGACACCGGGCTGGATCAAGTCAGCGCTCGCAATCTGGCCGAACTGGTGACAACCCTGCGCCGTAGCCGCCGCGCGGTTCTGCTCACCACCCATCACCTGGAGCGGGCCGTCGATTGGGCGGATCGGCTAGCCTTTTTAGCCGATGGCGAGGTCGTCGAGGAATTATCCACCGCCAACCTGGGTTATGCCGCGGCTCGTGATCGCTACGAACATTGGATTGGATAGATCGATGAATGAACCTCTCCTGTTGGTAGCGGAACAACCGGTCACGATGCGCAAGGGCGGCGGCGCGGCTGCCTATTTGCGCAAAGTCCGCGCCATCTTTATGAAGGAGATCCGCGCTGAGATCCGCGCCAAAGAGGTCTTCAGCACGATGATTGTCTTTGGGTTGTTAGGAGCGCTGATCTTCGGCCTGGCCTTTGATCTGCGTGTGCCCAGTTCGGGGATGGTCGTACCGGGGATTCTTTGGGTCGTCATTCTTTTTGCCGGCGTCCTGGGGTTGAACCGTTCCTTTGGCGCTGAGGTGGATCGCGGCACATTGGCGGGTCTACTGTTGGCGCCGGTGGATCGCAGCGCTATCTACTTTGGCAAATTGCTGGCTAATCTAATCTTCATGCTGCTGATGGAAGCCTTATTGCTGCCCGTGCTGTTGATCCTCTTTGACGTATCCCTCTTTCATCCGCTGATTTTGTGGGGATTGCTGCTGGGTACTATCGGCTATACGGGGGTAGGCACCCTCTTTGCTGCCCTCACCGCCAACAGCCGGGCGCGCGAGACGATGCTGCCGATCCTTCTGTTGCCGGTGGTGTTGCCGGTCTTTACCGCAGGGGTGGCGTTGACCGCTGGCGTCATCGATGGGCAACTCTTCAGTGGACTCTGGCGCTGGTTGGGGATCCTCATTCTTTATGATCTGTTATTTGTCGTAATCGCTTATCTACTTTTTGACCTGATCTATGAAGCTTCATAAGATAAAGTCGATATGTTTAAGTTTTTGGCTCATATGAGGAGGCACACATGAACTCAACCGTTTCTGCTCCACGCCCCGCTGCGCTGCCGCGTGCGCGCGACCGTTGGTTTACGCCGCTGCTCACACTGGACGTTCTCGCTGCGCTGGCCATGGCGATAGCGGTGTGGGCGTCATTGGTTTATGCGGGCGATGCCGTGAATCTCGCCGGCGATGAACAGGCTGCCCAGCGGATCTTCTATTTCCACATTGGCGTCTGTGTGGCAGCGCTGCTTGGTTTTGTCCTCTCTGTGGTGGGTAGCGTTGGCTATTTGTTCACCCGCCACCTGGAATGGGATCGCCTGGCCCAGGCCAGCGTCGAGGTGGGCACCATCTTCGGCTTTGGCATCCTGGCGAGCGGCAGCATCTGGGCCAAACCCACCTGGAACACCTATTGGACCTGGGATCCCCGGCTGACGACGGCGACGATTACGGTTTTGATCTACGTGGCCTATGTCCTCTTCCGCCACGGCATTGACGATCAGCATGTGCGCGCCCGCTTCTCCAGCATCTACGCGATCTTCGCGTTCCTCAGTGTGCCGCTCACTTATTACAGCGCCCGCATCTGGCGTTCGATCCACCCGATTGTGTTTAATGGTGAGAATGCAGATGGTCAGGGCAGCTTCAGCATTGGTCCAACCATGGGCCAGACCTTGATGATTGCTGCGATCAGCTTTTCGATTCTCTTCGCCGCGTTGATGTTCCACCGCTGGCGGCAACTCCGTTTAGAAGCACGTATTGAAGAACTGCGGGAGGCACTTTACTAAATGGTCTATCTAGCTGCTGCATTTATCGTCCTTTGGTTGTCTGTGGTCCTGTTTGTTGCCTTTATGCTGGTGCGCCAGCGTAAACTCGAACAGGAATTGGAGATGTTAGAAGAGCAGGTATCAGAAGGACAGGGTCGCACACGGGCCAAACGAGCCTGATCATTCAGGTTTCCGAAAGGATTGAAGTATGGCTCAAGCTGTAACCAACCCGGCGATACAACCGGCGACTTCAAGACAAGTAAGCCGTCATGTTATCTTCTTCCATGCGTTGGCCTTTGTGATTGGGTTTAGCCTTGTCTTTACCCTGATTTTTGGGCCGCTGGTTGTATTGTTGGGGTATACACTCAACCAATATCTGCCTGTGTTGCAAAAGTTCGGCGCGATTCTGCTTGTGATCTTTGCGCTGGTGACTTTGGGCGTCTTTCGCTGGCTGATCAATTTCATCTCCACCCGCACCGATCTCAACACCAATCCGGCGGCGCAGGCGCTGGTGGATATCTTGAATTTTTTCAACGCGCTGCTCTATACTGAACGGCGCGTCGCCGAGATGCACAATGTCAAGCGCGGATGGGGATACCTGAGCAGCGTCCTCATGGGGATGAGTTTCAGCGCCGGGTGGGTTCCTTGTATCGGCCCCATCCTATCCAGCATTATCGTATTGGCGACGACGGTTTCTACCGTCTGGCAGGGATCGCTGCTGCTGGCAGTCTACAGCCTGGGGCTGGGCATCCCGTTCCTGATTACGGGGGCTGCTTTTAGCCGGGCGACGGGGCTACTGCGCCGATTAAACCGCTATGCCAACGTAGTCAGCATTATCAGCGGGATCTTCCTCTTGTTGGTGGCCTGGCTGCTCTGGTCCGAGCAATTGGTGCGTTTGACAACGACGTTCGCCTTCCTTAACGAGTTTGTATTTGGCATCGAAGCGCGCATTTCGGGTAACCTGGGCAGGGTGGACATTTTCGAGCCAAGCCTGATTAGCGCTATGCCGCTGGCCTTCATCGCGGGGATCATCAGCTTTGTCAGCCCGTGCGTTCTGCCGCTCGTCCCAGCTTATATTGGCTATTTGAGCGGCGCTTCGTTGAACAGCAGTGTGAAGTGACGCCCGGCTGCAAGAAACTACATCGACCGCGAGGACAGGTCCACGACCTGTCCTCGTTCTTTCAATATGGAGTCATCTGCTGTGCGTGTGATCCTGTACGCCAAGCCAGCCTGCCACCTCTGCGATGTGATCAAACTCGATCTGCTCGATCTGCAAGCAGAATTTGGATTTGATCTTATAGAGTACAATATCCTGGAGGATGAAGCGCTCTACGACGCCTACTTTTTGACCATTCCCGTTGTAGAGATCGACGCGGATGAAGACAAGGAGCCAGTGCAGTTGATGGCGCCGATCGGTCAGATCGAATTGCGCCGAGAGATCAAGCGGCTATCTGGCCGATGATGGAGAGATGAGAGCATTATGTCTCAAGATGAAGATCGCACACAGCGTCAATCCAACTCCGCCCCCGCGACTTCGCCTGGGGCGGAGCAGACGCGCCAATGGATCGTCAGGGCTGCGGATCGGTTGGTGATGGGGATCGCACGCCATTGGCTGGCGATGATCAACACGGCTGTGGCTGTCTACGTGCTGCTGCCCTTCCTGGCGCCGGTTTTTCTGCAACAGGGGTGGACAGTACCGGCCAATGCCATCTACGGCATCTACTCGTTTGCCTGCCATCAACTACCCGATCACAGCTACTTCCTCTTTGGCGAACGCCCCTTTTATAGCCTGCAAACCCTGGAAGCCAGCGGTTTGCAGCCAAGCTTAAATGTACTCCAACGGCGCTACTTCGTCGGGGATGAAATGCTTGGGTTCAAAGTCGCCATCTGCCAGCGCGACGTCGCCATCTATGGATCGGTGGTGCTGGCCGGTCTCCTCTTTGGGCTACTGCGGCATCGCATCCAATCGCCGAGTTTGAAAGTTTACGCGCTCTTTTTGATCCCCATTGCCCTGGACGGGGGCACCCAACTGTTTGGGCTGCGCACCAGCAATTGGTGGCTGCGCACCCTCACCGGCGCACTCTTCGGCGGCGCATCGGTCTGGCTGGCCTATCCCTACCTTGAGGACGCCATGCGCGGCGTGATCCTCAGCGAAGAAGCGCGACGAAGGGCGCGGTCCCAAGATCTCTCGTAAGTCGCCATTCATCGAAAGATCCCCGACGCCCAATAACTTCAACAGATAATTGGCGATCTGATCTGCTGCGTGTGGATAGGCCAATGTCGCCGCGTTTTGCGCCAATTCCCTGGCTTCGCCATTGAGCAGAATTCGTTCGACCAACTCAGCCGTTTGCGTAGGATCTTCGCAAAGAATCGCCGCGCCCCGATTCAGCAGATATTGGGTATTGGCTGCTTCTTGTCCTGCCCCTCTCGTAAGCAAGACAATGGGTTTGTGCAGCGCCAGACATTCGGTCAGCGTCAACCCACCCGGCTTGGTGAGGATCACATCAGATTTCGCTAAAAGCGTCGCCATATCGTGTACATAGCCGACCACGGTAACCTGCGGATTGTCCCTGGCGATCCATGTTAGCAAGCGCTTCAACCAGCCATTGTTGCCGGTGACTACCGTCCATTGTGAGCAGGGAATGCGCAAGCAGCCAAGCCTACGGATCATAGAGATAACAGCTCGCCAGACGGTGGCGTGAGGCGCTGACGCTTTGCCGCCTGCAAGCATAAGCACGCGGTGGGCCTGCGTCGTATCCTTTTCTCTTTGGGATTCTGCCATCGTCTCTACAAACTGCTGGCGAATTGGGATTCCCAATACCGAGATCCAATTCGCCGCCATGCCCCATTGACGCAACTGATCTCTGGCTATTTCGGAACCGACGATAAAATGGTGAATCGAAGCAAGCGGCCAATACGGGTGAACCTGGAAATCGGTGGCTACGGCGATAATGGGCGCTGTCACCACCGCGCCGGCGGCTTCCTTCCCAAAGATGGTACAGGGCAATGCATGGGTACAGAGGATGAGATCGGGTCTGTAATCCCGGTAAATTGACATTAGATAGCGGCGGAGATGCTGCGGCGCTGGGAGCTTGGCCGATAGCCCGCTTAATAGTTCGGAGTTCCATGCCCTGGTGTAGAGTTGAGGGGCGATCCACATCGAGACGAGACTCGCCAACTCGGTAATCTTCCGTCGAGATCCCTGTAAAGGGGCAAAGACATCGACCAGTTTCACATCCACGTGGGCAACCGGCCCCAGCGCCTCTTGAATCGCCTCTGCTGCAATCCTATGTCCTGAACCGATGGAGGCATAGCAGATCAATATCTTCTTCATTGGATGCTCCTTTTCAAAGATGAATGGCTGCAAAGATGTACGCAGGTTGGTGGGTTAGCGGCAGCGACCGATCATGACTCTGCGCCAAATGAGGAACATCAACAGCGCCACAGGGAGGATGACAAGCCAGGCTGTCGCAGGCAACTGATACCCGTAAGCGCCAGTGGCGGTCAGTAGCACAACACCAGGAATTCGCCCCATAAGATTGGCAATCAGGAACTTTCTCCACGACAACGCGCTCAGGCCGGCCACATAATTCATCACATCGGCGGGGAAGACCGGCAACATAAACGAAAACATGAAGAAGATGAGCCCTTTTTGCGCAGAAACCTTCTGCCACTTATCCAGCGCGTCGGCAGGAGCGAGCCGCTCCACCACAGGACGACCCGCCCAGCGCGCCAGCAGAAAAGCAAGCTGGCTTCCCCCTACAGTACATAGCAGATTCAGGCAGAAAGCCGGAACAAACCCATAGACATAGCCGCCCGCTACCATCAGGACGTGACCTGGGATCAGGGCAACGATCACCTGAAAGACCAATACAAACCCCAGCACCCCCATGCCTGCCAGGCCGAATTGAGATAGGTAAGCTATCACCGCATCGCGGTCGCTGACAATGCGCAGCAGGTTCCATACGGAAGGCCAAAAGAGAAGGATCACCATAATGGATCCAACCCCAATCGCGCCCATCCGCCATCTCAGGGTGGTTTGCGGCAGCATGTGGAAATGGGTGATCATGGGTTTCCCTTCTCAATGAATGTCGTTTCTGAATTCTCTTGTCAGCGCCACTTTTCTACTGTATAAATAGAGTATGCTGGAATCTGCTCCACAGGTCTCGCCAGCAGCAGCGAGATCGAGAAGGTGGATCTATCAATTTCGGTAAATTTGGCAGACGGGAGGCCAGGGTGGATCGTAAAACGTTTGGGAAATTGGTGGCGGCGCTGCGCCGAGAGCAATTCAACGAGGAGGGGGAACGATTTACTCAGGCAATGTTGGCCCACAAGGCAGAGGAACTTGATCCAGCGACGCCGCTCAACGAACTCGTCATCGGCAAGATCGAACGTGGCGAGCGCGCTCAGTTGGATAAGCCCACGTTGGTGAGCCTGATGCATGTCCTCGACCTGACGTTGGGCGAGCGACAGGTCTTCCTGCAACTAGCCAGCGGATTGGACAGCGCAAGCCTCTACCCCACCCAGAGTGACAGCAGCACGATCCTGTGTTCGGCGATGGAAATGGTTGCCGAGATTCAACTCCCTGCGCTGCTATTGGATCAATACCTGGACGTGATCGCCGTCAACGCGCTGGTGCTGCCCTTTTATCAGATATCAATTGCTGATCTACAAAAACGCGCCGGACGGCCAGCCGCGTTCAACCTGCTGGGGATGATCTTTTCTGACGATTTCGCCGCTGTGCGTGAGCGAATGCCGCGCCAACAATGGCATGAATTCGCCATGGGCAATGTGATCTACTTCCGCCGCACCACATTGCCCTACCGCATGACCGACTATTTTCAGCAGATCTTCGAGCAATTGCGGCGCAATCGCAACTTCCGTTGGTTTTGGGAACAGGTGCATTACGAAGATAAACGCAGCTTTGTGGGCGGGGAACTGTTCGAAATTGGGGGAACAGCGATGGGGCGCCTGCGCTTCCTTACCGCCCCGCTGGTACAGTTAACATCGTATGGCAATTTGGAGATCATCACCCATATCCCTCGCGATAAGACAACCACCGATGTCATCCACCGGTTGATCCAGGATTGCCCTGCCGGTGTCTATCAACTTGCGCCCTGGCCGCAGAAATCTACCCCATCACCTATGGTATAATCCTGAAATCAACGTATCCTCTCCACCAGAACATTCGCGAGGAAAGCCATGATCATCGATCAATTGCACAATGTTCAATCTGGTTTTTACCCCACGCTGCTCTCAGCGACAGACGCCAGCAGGTTAACGCAACGCTTCGCAAAGGCATTTCATTTCCTCCAAACCGCAGATTTGGAAAACGCCGCGCCGGGACGCGTCGACATCGAGGGCGATCAGATCTTCGCGCTGGTGCAGGAATACAACACCAAACCGCTGGAGCAGGGCTTTTGGGAAGCGCATCGCAAGTATATTGACATCCAATATGTCGTCAGCGGTGAAGAGTACATGGGTTACGCCAACCTGGCCCAACTCGACGCCGGCGAATACGACGCCGCCAAAGACTTTCTGCCCCTGCACGGTGATGGCAGCTTCGTGCGCCTGCCCGCGGGGATGTTCACCCTCTTCATGCCCGAAGACGCCCACATGCCCGGCATGGCCGTGGATCAACCGCAGTCAGTGAAGAAAGTTGTCGTCAAGATTGCAGTCTGAAAAAAGAAGGGATTGGGGACTGGGGATTGGGGATCGTGTAGCGGATCTGAAATCTCCTCATCACCCAATCTCTTTCCAATCCCCAATCACCAATCCCTAATCCCCAACCCTATGAACGGCAAAGAACGCGTCATCGCCACCATCCACCGCCAGCCCACGGATCGCACGCCGCTGGACTGTATGCTCTACCAGAAGCAGTTTGTCGAGATGCTCGCCGCCGACTATGGATCGCGCGAGCAATTTCTCGACGAGTTCAACATCGATATCTTCGCCGGCTTTGTGCCCTACCCCAACCAGTTTGGCCACAAGTTTGATGTCACAGAGCTGGCCGACATTGTGTTGGACGATCCGCGCCACCCGGATTGGGTCGCCCACAGCGAGTGGAACTACGATTTTGCGGGCGTCAATGTGGCGCAAGCCGTGGAATGGTATGGGGGCAAACGCATGATCCGCGCCCATCTCTGGGGCATCGTCGAGGGGACAAGTTCCTTTTTGGGGATCGAAAAATGCTGGCTCAATCTGGGCATGCACCCGGATCTAATGGTCGCCTGGTTCGACCGCTACGCCGACTGGCTCTGCGGCCTGGTGGACAATTGCGCCGACGCCGGTGTGGACATGATCACCCTCTCGGATGACTGGGGAAGCAACGAGACGATGCTCTTTTCCCCGCGCATGTGGCGCAGGATGATCCGCCCTTACGCCGAACGTGTTGTCAAACATGCGAAATCGCGTGGTCTCTACGTCATGCTGCACAGCGATGGCTACATGATGCAGATCATGGATGACATTGTAGAGATGGGCTACGATCTCGTCCACCCCATCCAGGAGAGTTCGGGCATGGATCCGCAGACGATCAAGGATCGCTACGGCGACAAGTTTATCATCTACGGTTCGCTCGACGTGGTGGACGGCCTCTTCGCCCACAAGGGCGACGCCCTCGACGACTACATCCGCAAACGGTTTGAGATCTACGCCCCCGGCGGCGGCTTCATCTTCTGCACCGGTCACTTTGTCCAGCCCGACGTGCCGCCCTCGCGGTTGATCCAGGCGTATCGGCTGGCGAACGAGTTGGCGGAAAAGTATGGACTAACTGTGATAGAATAGCTATGCCAACACTTTCACAAATCGTAGTTCCGTTCGCCACATCATTGCCTTATCTCCCCTGAAAATCTGGAGATCTCCGCTCGCGGAACGCCGCCAATCCCTCTTGAAGATCGGCGGTGAAGGCGGTCATGCCGCTGGCGAGGGCTTCGAGGGTGACGGCGCTGGCGAGATCGCCGTCGATCAACTGTTTGGCGGCCTGCACTGCCACCGGCGCATTGCGGGCGATGATCTCGGCCAACTCGTGGGCGCGCACGTCCAATGCGTCAGCGGCCACAACCTCATTGACCAATCCCCAGCGTTCGGCGGTGACGGCGTCAATGCGCGCGCCGGTGAAGATCATCTGCTTGGCGCGGGCCGCGCCGATCAAGCGGGGCAGACGCTGCGTCCCCGCCCAGCCAGGGATCGTACCCAGCGTGGTTTCGGGCAGCGCCAGTTGAACCGTCTCGGCGGCCAGGCGCAGATCGGCGGCCAGCGCCAATTCCAACCCCCCGCCGAAGGTGTAGCCGTTTAAGACGGCGATGAGCGGTTGGGGCAGGCGCGCCAGCCGGTCGAAGACGCGGTGGCCGTCGCGGATCCACTGCCGCCACATCTGCAACGGCTCCAGCGCGGACCAGGCGTAGATATCCGCGCCCACACAAAAGGCGCGTCCGCTGCCCGTGAGCAGAACCACACGCACATCCTGATTTTGCTCCAGAGCAGCGGCCATCCCCTCCAATTGGGCCAGCATGGCGGGCGTCAACGCGTTGAGCTTCTCTGGGCGGTTGAGCGTAATCGTGGCAATACGGTTGTCTATAGAAAGGGTGATCTGGGTATCGTCTTGGTTCATGGATGGATGATGGGATGATGGTATAATGGTTTGAGATTGGCGAAAAATGAGCGACGGGAGAGTGAAAGATGAGCGCACGCCCTCAACTGAAACGGCTTTACACCGAAGAAGAATACTTCGCGCTGGAAGAAGCGTCGGAGATCAAGCACGAATTCTATCGCGGTGAGATCTTCGCCATGACAGGTGGAACGGTCAACCACAACCGGATTACAAGAAATGTTCTGACCGCACTTGATTCACGTTTACAAGGCGGCAGATGCGAAGCTTTTGGCAGTGATCTTCGCGTGTGGATCGAAGCGCATAGTCTTTACACCTACCCCGATGTGCTGGTCGTCTGCGGCGGCGTGGATATTGCCGATAGACGCAACGATACGATCACAAACCCGCAGGTGATCGTTGAGGTATTGTCGCCCTCCACCCAGGCGTACGACCAGGGGGAAAAGTTCGTCTTCTATCGCACCATCCCCACTTTGCAGGAGTATGTGCTGATCCACCAGGAGACGCCGCACATCATCCACTACCGCAAACAAGCGGAGGGCTGGCTGCTGACCGACCTGCTCTCAATCGATGACAGGTTGACGCTCTCTTCGCTCAACGTCGAGATTCCCTTGCAACGCATCTACGACCGCGTTGATTGGTTATGACCCAGTCACCAGTTACCCAATCCCTACTCCCAGAAGATCCGCTCATCCATCAGTCTTAGATCCGCTGCGATCTGCGGGCGGAACTCCATCTGCGCGAGAACATCCCGTTCAAGATCGACGCCGGGCGCGATTTCGATCAGGGTAATGCCATCGGCTCTGAGTTCAAAGACAGCGCGCTCGGTGACGTAGAGGACCGGCTGCTCGACGGAGCGGGCATAGTCGCCGCTGAAGGTGATCTGATCCACGCAGTCGATGAATTTGGGGATGCCGCCTTCGTTGACAATCTTCAAGTGACCGTCGCCCACATGACAGCGGAACCCCTTGGCCGTAAAGGTCCCACAGAAGACCACCTTTTTGGCGTTCTGCGAAATGTTGATGAAACCACCGCAGCCGGCCAACATGCCGCCCACCTTGCTGGCGTTGACGTTGCCGTGGCGATCCGCCTGCGCCATGCCCAGGAAGGCGACATCAATGCCTCCGCCATCGTAGAAGTTGAACTGTGCATCTTCCTCGACCATGGCCACGGCGTTGTAAGCCGCTCCAAAGATGACGCCGCGCGCCGGCAGCCCACCGATCTGCCCCTGTTCCACGGTGACGTTGATCTGATCGAACCAGCCTTCCTCGGCGGCGACCGAGGCGATGCCGTCGGGCATGCCCACGCCCACGTTGATGACCGCGCCGGGCGTCAATTCGCGGGCGGCGCGGCGGGCGACGATCTTGCGTTCGTCCAGCGACAGCGGCTCGATCCCGTCCAATGGGGCGCGCATCTGCCCGCTCAGCGCCGGATCGTAGAATCCAGCCGACGTCTGCGCCTGCGCCGGATCGACGACAATCGCATCCACCAAAATGCCGGGGATGCGCACCTGTTTGGGGTCGAGGCTGCCTGCTTCGGCCAGATATTTGACCTGCACAATCACCTTGCCGCCGCACGCCCGCGCCGCCTGGGCAATCGAGATCCCTTCGAGCAGGGCCGCTTCTTCTTCGTATGAGATGTTGCCATTGGTGTCGGCGGTGGTGCCGCGGATCAGCGCCACATCCATATGGAAGCTGGGGAAGAAGAGCCATTCCTCGCCGTCGATCTCCATGACGCGCACCAGATCCTCGGCGGTGATGGCGTTCATGCGGCCCCCTTCGAGCCGCGGATCGATATAGGTGCGCAGCCCTACTTTGGTGAAGACGCCCGGTTTGCGCGCCGCTACGGTGCTGTACATCTGCGAGAGTACACCCTGCGGAAAGTTGTAACTCTCGATCTCGTTGTTGGCGATCATCTTCGCCATCTGCGGGGCCATCCCCAAGTGGCCGGCAATATCACGCCGCACAAGACCGGGGATGGCGAGCAGATCGGTGCCGATCTCCTTGCGGTCGCCCAGCCCTGTGGCGTGGATCAGCGTCAACCCGCGCGGCGTCCCTTCATCCAAAAAATGTTGACGCAACGCACGCAATAACTTTGTCGGCTCGCCAATGCCGCCCCCCGATCCCTGAATGGCAACATGATCACCATCCTTAAGCAGGCGGATCGCGTCCTCTGCACTCACAACTTTCTTTGACAATCCAGGAGCCTTTCTTGACGATGCGGATGCGACGAGGCGAGGATTAGCAAAACAGGCCGCTCCCGCTCCTCCATAGGCGCTAACTTAAGGGGTAAACGGACAAGTGCCGGGGAATTCACCGAAAAAGTTCCCGGCACTTTCGCAGGCCCTTCACCTACTTTTCCGCCTGCACTACCATCATCCCATCTGCGTCAGGGACATAGCCCATGGGTCCTTGGGGGATAGTATCCTGGATTTGCAGGGCGCCGCTGTCCATTGCTTCCCACAAGATCTGAAAAGGTACTGTGCCAGCCTTCCATTTTTCGGCCAGCATGAGGCCATGACCGGGCAGGATGGTAAAGACAATCTGGCGCGGATCGTCGGGGTTGTGGAGCGCTTCGGAACGGCCAAACGCACCCTTGATGCCTTGCGCCTGCGCTTCCGTGGCGCACGAAACCAGATAGTGATAGTAGGGCGCATCGAGCGGTACGAATTCGACAAAAGCCGGATCATAAGCGCTGATGCTACGATGTCCGTGTAACTTTGAACGGACCACAGGCGCGCGGCGGCCGGCCTCACTTCCCCATGCTGCGTCAAGACGGATGGTGGGCAGCGCGGTATCCATATCCATCATCTCCACCGCTTCAGACGAGGGAGGATCGTTCTGCCGCTCGGCCACATGGCGCACCTGCGCGCCCATGCCATCCGAGCGCAGGCCGACGATAATCGCCAGATCCCGTTCGGTCAGATTGCCCTTGTTCACGGGCCGGGCGCTGCCGGTGACAGTGGCGATCAGCGCGTTCAAGGTTGTATCCCAGGTGGCGAAACATCCCTCACTGTATTGGCTGCTGACGGCGTCGCTCACGGCAGGCACAGCGACCAGATCGGTGATCTGCACCATATTTGTGAAAAATTGACGCTTGCCCAATTCCACGCTGGCGTTGCACATGGCTTCGGGCGCAATGGCCGACTGCCAGAGCGTCTGGGATATGAGATCCCCCACGACTTCGTGTTTGGTGACCTCGCGTGTACTCAATGCCGTTACAATGCGCAGGACAATATCGGCGTAGAAGCCGTCGGGCGAAGCGGCCTTAGAGCGAGGATAAGCGCCCACCAGATCGAAATGATAAGCTTCTTCGGGGTAGCTATCCCCTACGATCAGCAGCACGCGGATACTTTTGCTCTGCGCCTGCACCAGCCGCTCCAACGCCAGGATCGCTCCACCGCGCCGCCCCTGCTCGTGGAGGACAACACGAGCGCCAGGCGCCAGGCCGGGGAAGTCGTAATCATGGGGATCGACTTCCTCTTTCTGCAAGATATCGGCGAAATAGGCGAGCTTCTCCTCAAATTGGGCGCGAGTGATATGGACAAGCGTGAGGATGGTCGGTGTGCGCGCAATTTGCAACCGGCGTCGGGCGGAAAAGAGCAGGGCCTTTCGCCATTCCACCGGTTCGCCAAAGCGGGCGGTCGTCAAAATGAGATCGGTCTCTGCCGTCGGCTGATCTTGAATACGATGGCCCTGTTGATCAAGATGGGCAATCAGGTTGGTCATCACTTCATCAAGCAGCGGAGTGGTTGCGCCCGGCACAGAGGCGAAATGGATGGGTTTGAGCCAGGAATGAATGGGTTTATCAGTTGGAATATGAAGCTGCCAACCGTTCATGTCGATGTCCTTATCCTTTTCTGAATTGAGTCTGGAGCGACGCATACAATTTGTACCCTATCATATCCTGAAATCGTAATTCTTGCATCTGGAGAGTAATGGCAGATGGCGGGTAGTAGGTGGATGGTTCCTATGGCGCGTAGTGCGTAAAAGGGGTTTAGGTGGACGGCTCGGAAAAATCGTCTGCGTAAGCCAATACTCGTCTGCCGTCCACCCAAACCCTTACGAATCATCAACCCATTCTGAATACACCCAACTGGATTAGATGACCTCGCCTTGAAGACGGAAGACGCGAACCAGCCAATCGCCCAGGCGCGGGGAGAGGGTATTGAGGTAGATCAACAGGCGGCCTAGCGGTGGGATAATGATTTCTGGCTGGCGACGGTGGACGGATTGGACAATGGCCCTGGCTACGCTCTCCGCCGAGATCGGCGCTGAGATCCATGGCACTTTGATCTTTTCGATCATGGGGGTGGCAACCCGCCCAGGGAAGACAGTTGTCACCGAAACGCCGGTTCCGTGCAACTCCTGGCGCATGACTTCGCCGAAGCCGCTGAGGGCAAATTTGGCCGCCACATAGGGCGCATCAAGCGGAATTCCTTTTTTAGCATCCATCGAGGTGACAAGTACAAGATGGCCGCTGTGCTTTTCGATCATGTGGGGCAGCGCCGCCAGGATCGGGTAGAGCGCGCCGTAAAAATTCACAGCCAGGGATCGCTCCACATCGGCGATCTCTACATCGACCACCCGCCCGCGCACATAGACGCCCGCATTGGCTACGACAACGTCGATCCTGCCCCAGTGCGATAGCGTCTCGTGTACAATCTGCTCCCCTTGCGCTCGGTCCGCCACATCCGTAGGGATTACCAACGTCTCGCCTCCCCTGGCGCGGATCAACTGGGCGAGATCTTCCAGCGCTGCCAGATTGCGAGACGCCAATACCACCTGCGCGCCAGCCTCGGCAAAGGCCAAAGCCGTCGCGTGGCCGATCCCGCTGGACGCGCCTGTGATAATAACAACGCGACCCGACAGGGGCAATTGATTCATGGGGATCCTCTCATAAGTGGTTTCGCAAGCGATGGTGGTTCAACAACTGCTATCCTCAAGGGGATCGATGAGGGCGTCAAGCAGTGCGTTCATCCTGTGCGGGCGGTTTGCTCCTATCCCCATCTGGGGCAAGGGCCTGTAACAATTCTGGTAGTGTATGCTTCTGTTCGCCATCGCGCAACATTGCCAGCAACAGTGGAATCAGACTGGGCCAATCGCGAAAATAGCGGACTTCGTCGCTGGTGACATAGTGAACGCGACCCCGCCACTCGGTTTGGCCCTCCTCTACTTCTTCCGTCCACAAACGCAATGTGAACAAATGACTTTGCCGGTTTGTCGAGTCCAATGCCATGATTCTCTCCTGTCGCCAACATGAAATAAAGTGACGCCTCTTGCGCTCATAGGTAGCTATTGGGCGGGCTTATGATAGTAGCAACCTACCCATATTGTAAAAGATAGAGCGTTTATTAAACGTTTGAATAGCGGTTTATCTAACCCCGAATCTTTATTCACATTATATCGAAGCTTCGGTAATTCACGATTTTTGTCGAAGGAAGTGGAGCCAGCGCGTCGTCCCGCTCGTACGCCGCGGTTTCGCTCCAGTATCGTGAACTTCTGAGCTTACGTTTATGAAGGTTTGGGGCATCGTCTGAAAGAGCGGCTGATGTATAATCCAGCTATGCAACCAATTCTAAACATTCATTTGCTCGGCGGCTTTTTGGTCGAATACAAGGGGAAACCGATCACGGCCTTCAGCGCGGATCGGCTGCAATCGCTGCTGGCTTATCTACTGCTCAACCGGACAGCGCCCCAACCTCGCCATCATCTCGCTTTTCAACTCTGGCCCGATTCAAGTGAATCGCAGGCGCGCACTAATCTGCGCAATCTTCTTCACAATCTGCGCGCCAATTTACCCGAATCTGAGATCTTTCTCGACATCACCAATTTGACCCTCCAATGGCGACCCGACGCGCCCTTCCAACTGGACGTGGAGCGTTTTCAGCAATTGCGCGCCGAAGCTGCCATCGCCGAAAGCCGCCACGCCTGGGGAGATGCCCGCCGCCTGCTCGAAGAAGCCATCATCCTCTACCGCGGGGATCTGCTGCCTGGCAACTATGACGATTGGATCAGCGGGCGGCGCGAGGATTTGCGTCATACTTTCACCGAAGCCCTCACCCGTTTGATCGATATCTTGGAAAGGATGGGCGATCTGAGCGCTGCGCTTCAACACGCGCAACGGCTGTTGCGTGATGATCCACTCAACGAGACGACTTACGTGATCCTCATGCGTCTCTATGCTCAGAGCGGCGACCGGAGCAGCATCCGCCGCATTTATGATCAGTGTGCAGCCACCCTGCAACGTGAACTGAGCGTGGAACCGAGCGCAACCACCCAATCCGCTTACCAGCAATTCCTGCGTATGGATGCGCTGTTGCCAACAGTCGCCGTCCCGCCGCCTGCGGCAATTGCGCCTGCCCGGCGCCGGCTTACCCCGCCCAAATCTAGCACGGGCTTCATCGGTCGCGAAGCGGAACTGGCGCAATTGGCCCAATTGATCGCGGATCCGCATGTACGGTTGCTCACCATCACCGGTCCTGGCGGCATTGGCAAAACCCAGTTAGCCATGCAGATGGCGAGCGGCCATACGTCAATCTTTGCCGATGGGGCCGCCTTTATCGGTCTGGCTTCGATTGTCTCCGCCGATGTGTTGGCGCAGAGCATTGCCGCTGGCATCGAGGTCAGACTCTCTGGCGGCGCTGATCCTGAGGAACAACTGCTGAACGCCTTGCGCGATCGAGAACTCTTGCTGGTTTTGGATAACTTTGAACATCTGCTCGACGGCGCAGAGACGCTGTCGGAGATCTTGCTCCAGGCGCCGGCGGTAAAGATCGTCGTAACGAGCCGCGAACGGCTCAATCTGCACGAGGAATGGGTCTACAATCTGCACGGGCTGCCCATCCCCGACGGGGATGAAGAGGATTGGGAAGAAAACAGCGCGGTGCAACTATTTCTTCAGAGTGCGCGCCGGGCTAATGCTGGCTTCATCCTCACCCCGGCGGATCGTCCCGCCATTACGCATATCTGCCGTTTGTTGGAAGGGATGCCGCTGGGCATCCAACTGGCGGCGGCATGGGCGCGTCTCCTCGCCCCGGCCGAGATCGCCCAGGAGATCGAGCGCAGCCTCGCCTTTTTGGAAAGCAGCTACCGGGATGTGCCAGAGCGCCACCGCAGTCTGCAAGCTGTCTTTGAGCACTCTTGGCGGCTGCTTTCGGCCCAGGAACAAGTCGCATTGCGCCAACTCTCTCTCTTCCGCGGCGGTTTTGATCGCCATGCCGCCGAAGAGATCGCCGGGGCGACGCTGCCCCTACTCTCGGCCCTGGTGGACAAGTCACTCGTCCGTCGCGCCGATACAAGCCGGTATTCTTTGCACGAAGTGGTGCGCCAGTACGCTGACAGCGTACTGCGCGCAGCGGGCGATTTTGAAGAGGCGCGCCTGCGCCATCTCCAACATTACCTGGCCCTGGCCAACGACCTCCAAAAGAAGTTATATGGCCCTTTACAACCGGAATTGCTCGAACAATTGGAAATCGAACACGACAATCTGCGCGCTGCGCTTGACTGGGCATTCTCCTCTGGATCTGCCATTGCGCAACTGGCCGCTATCCGCCTCACCACGATCCTGGCGCGCTTCTGGTATCTGCGCGGCCATCTTCACGAAGGACGCAACTGGATGGAACGGGCGCTGGCCGCGCTGGAAGGGGATCCCGTGCCAGAGGCATCGCCCAATGAACTTCGTTGGCTGCGGGCGCGGCTGCTTTTCGGCGTCGGCGAGGTCGTCGCTGCGTCGGATGATACACGCGCGGCGGTTCCTCTGTTAGAGGAAAGCCTGGCGATCTTCCGCCAATTGCAGAGCGGACGCGATGTGATCATGTTACTGCACAGGCTCAGCGAGACTGTAAGCGAATTGGGAGATTACGCTAGAGCTGAACAACTTTTGGAAGAAAGTTTGCCGCTCGCCCGCGCCCAAAACGAAACCTGGTTGGTGGGCCGATCTCTATCGATCCTGGCGTCGATGTCAATCGATCAAGGTAACCCGGCGCGGGCCGAAGCGATGGCGACCGAAGCACTCACGCTATTGCGCGGAGAGGACGACAGCGGCGCTGTTGTCTATTTGCTCAACGTCCTCGGTCAACTGGCCGCCCAACAAGGGGATCTGGCTCGCGCCGAGGCCATGCTCGAAGAGGCCCTCACCATCAACCGTACTGTCACCCGGCTGCGCATGGGCGCAGCGTGGACATTGCGCAACCTGGGTATGGTCGCCCAATTACAGGGTGATCTTGCACGCGCCACGGCTTACTTTCAAGAGAGCCTGGTGCTGCGCCATGAGTTACGCCAGTTGTCCGGCGCGGCCTGGGCCCTGGAAGGATTGGCCGAAATTGCAGCCTTGGCCGGCGATCCCCAAAGGGCGGTGCGACTCTGGGCGGTGGCGGCTGCTCAGCGCGCCATTGCTGGCTCCGAAATGGGCGAAGCGGATCGAATGCGCACTGAATCGCTCCTTGCCGAACTGCGGCTCAGCCTGGGCGAGGCACACTTCAACGCCCTTTGGACCGAAGGCAGCGCCCTTCCATTCGAAGATGCCATAGCCTATGCGTTGATGAATGGCGACTGGTGACTGGGGACGGCGGCAAGCGAACGCAACGCCTGCACCAGTTCGTCGCTCTCCTCATGGCTGCCCAGGATGGAGATCGATTCTTCAAGCGCGGCTTGGGCTTCAGCGTAGCGTCCTAAACCATATAACATGTGGCCCTGCCGGTTCAGCAACCGGCCCAGTAGACAGAGGTTTTGCCCCTGCACCCGCTGTACGTTGATGGCATAACTCATCAGCAGCGCGGCCTCTTGGAAGCGAGAGCGCTCGGCGTAGAAGAAGGCGAGACTGTGCAGCCCCATGTGCAACCCTTCCTCATCGCCGTGATCTACAGCCCACTGCCAGGCAGCAAGGATGTCGTCTAACTCGGTTTGAATGGCGTTTAGGATGGCGAACTGATCAGCGGTGTGGAGCCGTTCCTCTTGGGCGTGGAGGAAGCTCAGATAGAAACGGCTGTGCCGACGCCCAATCTCCGCGGGATCGCTCATGTGGCGGGCTGCGTAATGGCGCAGCAACTCGTGCAGGCTGTAACGCCCTCCACCGCTCTGGCGTAGCAGCGATTTATCCAAAAGGAGCGTCAACGTCATTAGATTGGCGGCGGTGACAGTCTCGGCGGCTTCGCGGCTGAAACTGCCGTGGAAGATCGCCAGCTTGGCGAAGATCTCCTGTTCCTGGGGCGAAAGCAGCGCCCAGGTCTGGTCGAAGACGGCGCGCAGACTACGGTGACGTTCGGGCACATTGCGATGAGAGACTGCCAGGAACTCCAAATTCTGCTCGATCTCCTTAGCGATTTCGGGTAGCGAGAGTATCCGTACCCATGCTGCTGCCAGTTGGAGCGCCAGGGGCATCCCACCCAACAGACGGCAAATGTGGATCATAACGTCGCGGTCTTCATCCTTCAGGCAGAAGTCGCTCTGCGCTTTGCGCGCTGTCTGCAAAAAGAGCTTCACACTGCTGTTCTCCTGCCAGTAGCTATCCTCAAAAGTGGGCATGGGCAAACCGTGCAACGTGTAGACCCATTCCTCTTGCAGATTAAGTCGTTCCCGGCTCGTCACAAGGATCTTCACGGCGGTCTGTTCCAAGAGTTTAATCAGCAAACCAATCTCATCCATGAGATGCTCGAAATTGTCCAGCACCAGCAGCAATTTTTTCGTGGAGAGATAATCGAGTAACTGATCTGTGGGATCAGCGGCGCTGGCAATCGAGAGATCCAGGCTGTTGACGATGGCAAAAACCAGTTGATCGGACGACGCAACCGTTGCAAGGGACACAAAGAACGCGCCGTCAGCAAAGACGGGCTGGTGACCTTTGGCTGTCTGTAGGGCCAGATGTGTCTTGCCCATGCCGCCCGGCCCCAGGATGGTGAGGAGACGGCAATTGGGTTCGGCGAGCAATTGCGCCAGTTCGGCCAGTTCCACTTCGCGGCCGACAAACGGCGCAGCAGGGATGGGCAATCGCAGACCGCGTTTCGGCGCAGGCGTCGCTGTTGGTGGGATGGCAGATACCTCTCCTTCTGGGGGAGCAGTCAACGGAGATGGCAAGGATGGCAGTTCGTGAGGGACGGCCATGCGCAGAAATTGCTCGTAAGCTGCCGTTGTATCCTCATCGGGATCTACGTCAAGTTCGCGCAGCAGCAAGTTGGCGCAGCTTTCGTACGCGCGACGCACGCCAGCTCGATCCCCGATCATGGCGTGCAGCCGCATCACATGGACATAAGCCGCCTCATCCAGCGGATCTTGCTGGATCATGCGCTGGGCGTAACGCAACGCCCCACGAGGATCGCCGCTTGCTTCTAGCAGCGTCACCAATTGGGCCAATGCGTGCTGATACTGCAGGCGGAATTCCTCGCGCAACGACATGATCCAATCATCGTAGTTGCCCGGCAGCAACTCCCCGCTGTAGAGATCCGTTGCCATCTCCAAGGCGCGTATCGCTTCCGCCGTTGCGTTGATCTGGCGCGCCTCGCCCGCCTGGGCGCAGTGTCGTTGGAAATCGGCCACATCCAGCGTATAGGGCGCATCGGATCGCCAATAGAGCGTCAGATTGGTGATCTCTAAAAAACGGTCAGCGTCGGGTAACGCCTGACGCAGGCTAAAGAGAAGATTGCGCAAATTGCTGCGCGCCTGCGCCTCGCTTGAATCAGGCCAAAGTTGAAAGGCGATATGGTGGCGCGGGACGGGCGACTGTCGATGTAATAACAAGTAAACCAATAAAGATTGCTGCCGGTCCGCGCTGATCGTCGTCAGCGGTTGATCGCCGTAATGAAGTGAGAATTGACCGAGCAGGCGGATTTGTAATGTCTTATTCAAGGAAGGCTCCTGGCAATGCGCGTTGGCTACGAAAGAACCAGGCGACAAATGCAGTGACGCAGATAGTTCGACAAGAGGAACTCCCGAATGTGGCTTCTGAAGTGGCGAACCTGCTCAGAAGCGCATCTACGTTGAAGGGTCTCGATTTTAAGTTGGGATGTAAGCCTGATGTAATTTACAGTATCTTGACAAGCGGGAATTGTGTCAATAAGCGAAAGTTGTAGAATTGGTAAAAGAAGTGTGGACCATTTAGCCACAACTAATACGCAGAGCATTCTTGTCCCCAAATAGACTCCCATTGCTATCTGGTGTGGAGGATATTCTGCGCATATGGGATAATTGACCGGATTTGTCCAACATTTTCATTTAGAAAGCGACTGTACGAATGACTGAGAAATCCCCCAATGCCAAACGAGTGCTGGTGACCGGTTCCACCGGCGCGATCGGCGAACCTGTGTGTGAACGGTTGATGGAACGCGGCCATTTTGTGCGCGGCCTTGCCCGGCGTCCCAGCCCAAAGGCGCATGAGTTCGTGCAAGGCGATCTCAACGACCGCGACAAAGTCTACGAAGCGGTGGAGAGCATGGATGTGATAATCCACCTGGGCGCGTACCCCAACCCGGCGGACTTTGTCGATGTACTTTTGCAGCCCAATGTGGTCGGCCTCTATTACATCTGTGAAGCTGCCAAGGATCTGGGCGTGGAACGACTCGTCCTCGCCAGCACCATGCAGACGGTGAGCGGTCATGGCTGGCAGGAACGCACCGTCACCATCGAGGAAGGTCCCGCGCCGACCAATCACTACGCGTTGACCAAAGTCTGGGCCGAAGAAGCCGGGGCCATGTACGCACGCGTCCATAAGCTCTCTGTGATCAACGTGCGCATTGGCTGGCTGCCGCGCAACGCCGACGAGGCTGCCCGCCTCAACAACAGCGCGCTGGGGCCGGACACCTTCTTCAGCCATGAGGACGCCAAACTCTTTCATCAACTCTGTGTGGAATCGCCCAATCCCGTCCGCGGCGAAGCAGTGACCCTCTTTGCCACCAGCCGCCCCAAACGCGTCGAACGCATGGACCTGGAACCGGCGCGGCGCATCCTCGGCTACGAGCCGCAGACTGTGTGGCCGGAGGGGCTGCCGTACGAGCTTCCGTTTGAGGTGAAGCAATGAATGTTGCGTAATGCGTGGATGATTGTCACTTGCAAACCTGCAACTCGGCGCATCGCCGTTGTCTGGAGGATCAGATGGACTATAACCTGAACGGTAAACTCTTCCGCTCGGTGAGCAACAGCGAGAACGGCGATGTGGACAGCGCCACCCTCTTCTACTATCACCAACGTGGGGAGGTTGTGACGGCGCGCTATGTGGGAGGCTCGATTGTGGAAGGCCATTTGATCGCTAAAATGCTGCCGGACGGGCAACTCGACATGCGCTACCATCATCTCAACACAACCGGGGAATTTATGCTGGGCCGCTGTCTCTCCACGCCGACGTTGCTGACCGATGGCCGTCTCAAGTTCAGCGAAGAATGGCAATGGTTGAGCGGAGACGGTTCATCGGGTCGCTCAGAAATCGAAGAAGTGAGGGAGGGTTAGATGGAAACGAAACTCAACGAACCGTTGTTTCGACCGTTGCCGCTAGGGACAGTCCGCCCGCTGGGATGGCTGCACCGTCAACTGCGGCTACAAGCGAATAGTCTGAGCGGTCATCTCGACGAATTCTGGCCCGATGTGGCGGAAAGTCGCTGGTTCGGCGGCCAACAGGAGGGCTGGGAGCGCGCCCCCTATTGGCTGGATGGCGTGATCCCCCTGGCCTTTCTGCTCGACGATGAGACGCTCAAGGCCAAAGTGACTCGCTACGTTGACTACATCCTCACCCATCAGCATGAGGATGACTGGTTGGGGCCGCGGCAATCGTTCATCAAAGCCAGCGATCAGGACCATTTCGACATCTGGTCGCTCTTTCTGGCCCTGAAGGTGCTGGTGCAGTTCCACGACGCCACCAGCGATGAGCGCATTGAAGACGCCGTGCGCCGCTGCTTGCGGATGATCGACCGCCACATCGACCGCCACCCCCTCTTCAATTGGGCGCAGTTCCGCTGGTTCGAGGCGCTGATCTCCATCTATTGGCTCTATGAACGGAGCGGGGAAAGCTGGCTGCTCGACCTCGCCGTGAAGCTCCACGCGCAGGGTTTCAATTGGGCAGATTTCTTCAAGCGCTGGCCCTACACCGAAGCCGTGGAAAAAGGCCGTTGGAGCTACATGAGCCACGTCGTCAACAACGCCATGGCGATCAAGGCCCATCCGCTGTGGGGACGGCTGAGCGGGGAAAGCCATGATCGCGAGGCCGTCCGCGCCATGCTCGAAAAGCTGGATCGCTACCACGGCATGGTCACTGGCGTCTTCAGCGGCGATGAATGTCTGGCTGGTCTCAACCCCAGCGCGGGGACCGAACTCTGCGCAGTTGTCGAGTACATGTACTCGTTGGAGATCTTGCTTTCGCTCATGGAGGATACAGAGTTCGGCGACCGCCTGGAGAAGATCGCCTTCAACGCCCTGCCGGCTACCTTTTCGCCCGACATGTGGGCGCACCAATACGATCAACAGGTCAACCAGATCGAATGTAGCGTTCAACCCAACCACGGTTGGACGACCAACGGTCCTGAGTCGAATCTCTTTGGGCTGGAGCCGAACTATGGCTGCTGCACGGCGAACCTGAGCCAGGGGTGGCCCAAATTCGCCGCCCACCTGTGGATGAAAACCGATGGGGAAGATCTGGCGGTGATGGCCTATGCGCCCAGCGAAGTCAACACCACTGTGGACAATGTCGCTGTGAGTGTCCGATTGGAGACCGATTACCCATTCGACGAGACGCTCCACTTCACCGTCCACGCTGCAGAACCGGTCCACTTTGCGCTGCATCTGCGCATCCCTGCCTGGGCGGGCGGCGCCACCGTGCAGACGCCGGAAGGGATCGTCGAGCATCCCAACCCTGGCGGCTATTATGGGATCTACCGCGGCTGGCAGGGGCGTGAGTCCTTCACATTGACGCTGCCCATGCGCCCCGTCCTTGTGGATCGGCCCAACGGCGCGGTCGCCGTCGAACGCGGTCCACTGGTCTATGCCTTGCAAATCGGCGAAGATTGGCGACGTGTCCACGCTGATCATCCTCACCGGGAGCTGCCCCACGCCGATTGGGAGGTCCACGCCACCACGCCGTGGAACTATGCCCTCGATCTGACCAGCTTTGAGCAGATCGTTTTCGAGCAGCGCCCTATGCCCGATCTGCCCTTTTCCCCTGAGAGCGCGCCTATCGTGGCCGCTTTGCGCGGTCGCCGCGTCGATGGCTGGCAGGCGCGAAACGGGGCGGCTGCGTCGCCGCCGGCCAGCCCCGTGCATTCAGATCACCCGTTGGAATCGCTTGTCCTCATCCCTTATGGCTGCACCAACCTGCGCGTGGCCGAGTTCCCCGTGCTGAAAAGATGACGGCGGTCTGCGGTCCGCGGTCTGCGGTCCGCGGTCATTCACCGTCCCACCCGTTCCAATGGGTCCGATCTGCGATTGGCTGGCGGGCGGCGGGGCTGAAATCGTCGCCGGTAAAGTAGGCTACGGGCAACAGCGCCGCCTGGCTGATGCTATCGGGGATGCCGAGCAGCGTGGCGACTTCTTTTTCGTAGGCCAGATGGAAGGTCGTCCATGCCGAGCCGAGACCGCGGGCGCGCAGGGCCAGCATCAACGACCACGTCGCCGGCAGGATCGATCCCCAGAACGCGGCCTGCTGCCCGCCGGGCCGGCCATCCACGCGGCCTTCGATACAGGGGATGATGTGGACCGGCGCCTCATGCAGAATCTCCACCAGATATTGGGCCGAACTCAAGACTCGCTTCATCTGGGCGGATCCGCTTTCGTTGACGGCCTGTACGCGCTGCGCAAAGTAGGCTTTGGAGGCTTCCCGGTAGTAGTGTGCGATTTGTCGGCGCAGTGCGGGATCGGTGACAACGACGAAGTGCCAACCCTGTTGGTTCGAGCCGCTGGGGGCCTGGATGGCGATGTTCAGACATTCCTCAATGATTCGCGGTTCCACAGGACGGCTGAGATCGAGCCGTTTACGCACAGAACGGGTGGTGGTGAGCAGATGATCGACAATTGCCAGATTTTCGGGTGTGGATAGATCCATGGGATGTGCGTTCCTTTAGCGGGTATTGTAGACCCGCCGGGTTTTCTGAAACCCGGCGGGTGTTGTTGCGATGAATGAGACCGGCGGCTAAAAAGAAGACCAGATTTCGGCCAGGTGGTTGAGGACATCGGCCGGGAGTGGACCTTTCTCGGTAGCGGCGAGGGCGGCTTCGAGTTGTTCCATGCTGGAGATGCCCACCATCGTCGTGGAGACTTCAGGTTTGCTCAGTACAAAACGGATGGCGGCTTCGACGGGGCTGCTGGCCGTGCCATCCTCCACCAAAAAGTGGAAGGCTTGCGCCCGCACCAGATCGTCGGCGAAATTGTCGCTGCTGGCAATGGGATCCACATTCTGGGCGGCGTTGACGTGGCGTTCGCCGATGCCGCTCAACGCGCCTGCGGCCAACACGCGGATGGCGATCACGCCCATCCGCTGCGCGGCGGCGTGGTCGATGGTCCCCGCATAATCCTGAAAAGGAAAGCTCGATGGAACGGCTATCCCCGCGCTGGGGTTAAGGAGGTTATAGCAGATCTGCACTGTGTCGGCCTGCCCCTGCTCGATGACGCTGTGAACGGCGTCGGTCTCGCCCAAGCCGTTGATGCCGTAGAAGCCTACTTTGCCCTGCGCCTTGAGCGTCTCAAAGGCGCGGATAGCCGGCTCCACATCCTCGACGCTCACCCAGCCTCGTTCGGGCTGGCGCTCGACGCTCATAAAGTTGTGGAGTTGGATTAGCTCGATGTAGTCCCGGCGCAGACGCTTGAGGCTCCCCTCCACCGAGGCGATGACGGCGCGCTCAATGTCGTCCATCTCCTCTGCGGTCAACTGTACCTTGGTGCCGATCAGTACATCAGCCTGCAACTCTTCCAATACCCTGCCCAGGCTGCTTTCCGATTGGCCGTTGCCATACGAACGCGCCGTGTCGAAATAGTTGATACCCTGGTCGATGGCATGAGCCACGACGCGTACCATCTCGTCATGATCCCCGCGTACAAGCAGACCCCCTACCGCGCCGCAGCCAAAACCCAATTCCGATACCTGGAGCCCTGTGCGGCCTAAGGTTCGATAGTTCATTGAATGTCTCCAATCATTGGTGACGTAGGATAGACTGGCGCTCTCGCCTACGTTGGTAGAAACTATGTAACCTCTTACCCTCCTCTAGCCAGGTCCGTGACCAGCCCAGAGCATGGGGCTTACTAGTTACGAAACTATTCATAAATGATGGTCGTATAGATCTTATGACACCTTCGTCACGGTTGTCTGCAATCGCACTTCGATTTTACCATCAAAGGAGATGTTTTATGGATCGCCCTATGAATACTCACATTCAACTGATCGGATGGCTCAACATCGCCTTGGGCATCCTCGGCCTTTTGATCGCCATTTTTGCCTTTACGATTCTGCTTGGCGTGGGGTTGATTAGCCGGGACAATAACGCTATGATAGTCCTTGGGATTATCGCCACTCTGGTCAGCGCGCTATTGGGCGTACTCTCTATACCAGGGATCATCGCTGGCTACGGCCTTTTGCGGCGGCGGATGTGGGCCCGATATCTGGCGCTGGTGGTCGGTTTCCTCAATCTCTTCAACGTGCCACTGGGGACGTTGGTGGGCGGGTACACAATTTGGGTGCTGTTGCCAGAAGAGGTCGCTGCTGAATTTCGGAGCGGACACCGGGGGAATTCTATCCTCGGTTAATCGTGGAGAGGGGAAGGGAGCGGGCGATGGAGAATTCACCGGTGATTCAGATGGATGGTGTCTCGCGGCGTTTCGGCGATGTGATCGCCGTGGACGAACTCTCGATCCAGGTGCGCGCCGGTGAGATCTTTGGCGTCTTGGGGCACAACGGCGCAGGCAAAACAACGACAGTGCGCCTGCTTAACGGCGTCCTCACGCCAACGGGTGGTGTCATGCGCGTGCTTGGCCTCAATCCCATCGAGGATGGTCCTCAATTGCGCCGGCGCACAGGGGTGCTGACCGAAACGCCTTCGCTCGATGAACGGTTGAGCGCTCGTGAAAATCTGATCTTTTTTGCTACGCTCTACGGTGTGGATACACCGGATATTGCTCGCCGTGTCGGCGAAATGTTAGAGACCTTCGAACTCTCAGATCGGGCCAACGAAAAAGTCGGCGGCTACAGCAAAGGTATGAAGCAACGGCTGGCGCTGGCCCGTTCGCTGATTCACCGGCCCGATCTGCTCTTTTTAGATGAGCCAGCCGCCGCGCTGGATCCTGTGGCTACTCGCCAGCTTCACGGGTTGATCCGGCGGTTGAGCCATTATGAAAAGCGCACCATCTTCCTCTGCACTCACAATTTGGATGAAGCGCAGCGTCTCTGCGACCGCGTGGCTGTGTTGGAACATGGCCGCCTGGTGGCGATAGGGACCCCCGCCGAACTCGGACGGCAGTTGGGCAGCGCTGTCCAACTTGATCTCGAAGTCTCGCCGATCCACATGGCGGTGGCTTTATCGATCCTCAAGGAATTCCCCAATCTGGTTGCCACGCCTGACCAGGAGGGAGAGATCGAGGTGAGCGGCGCACAACGTGAGCAGATCCCTGCGCTTGTAGCAGCGCTGGCGAAGGCCTCTGTGCCTATCTATCGGGTTGCCCTGCAAGAGCCATCGCTAGAGGATGTCTACTTTGCGCTGCATGGCGCTTCGACAGGGCGGGGCGCACTGCACAACAACGGGCGGGATCGTATTCTGCAACGAGAGGGGAGATCATGAACCGGCGCGCAGTCATGGCAATTATGCGGCGAGATATGTCCGTGGTGATGCAGAGCAAGGCGGTGATGATTCCGCTGATCGTCGTACCTGTGATGATGCTGGTGATCCTGCCTGGGCTGGCGGCGCTCATCCCCTTGCTGGAATCAACCGGTGGCAGCGCTACATCGGATCTGGAGATGATGCTGGCGCAGATGCCGGCGGAGTTGCGGGCGCAACTGGCCGATTACACGCTTGCTGAAAGTATTATCGTACTGGCCGTCGGCTATTTGATGGCGCCCTTCTATTTGATCGTTCCGTTGATGGTAGCCAGCGTCATCGCCGCCGATAGCTTCGCCGGCGAAAAAGAACGCAAAACCTTAGAGGCGCTGCTCTATACGCCGACCACGGATCGAGAACTCTTCCTTGCCAAGTTAGGGTCTGCCTGGGTGCCGGCGGTGGCGGTCGCCTGGGGTGGGTTCATCATCTACAGTGTTGTGGCGAATGTGGCGGCATGGCCCACTATGGGGCGTATCTTCTTCCCTACCGCCATGTGGATCGTGCTGGCGCTTTGGGTAGCCCCGGCAGTGGCAGGGTTGGGGTTGAGCGCCACCGTGATCGTCTCGGCGCGCGTCAAGACCTTTCAGGAGGCGTACCAACTGGGCGCCATTGTGGTGCTGCCAGTGGTCGGTCTTTTGATTGCCCAGGCTACCGGCGTCATGTACTTCAGCGTTGGATTGGTGCTGCTCCTGGGCCTGGTGATCTGGGTGATCGACGCCATCCTCTTTTGGTATGGCAGTCGCAGCTTCCGCCGCAGCGAACTACTGGCGCAATTGTGATGCGTAGTGCGTAGTGAGTAGACGATTGTCACTTGCAAGCTGTAAACATGCGATCTGCTGGACCTCCCACCGAAAAATCTACTATTTTTATGCGGTTTACATCCGCAAGTTCTATGCTATAATAAATGACAACTTGGCACTGGGGTTCCTTTCCTCTAGTGCCAGCTATCTTGTCAACCCTTAGCCATCGGCTCCATCCCTCCAGCGAAAGGTCTGCTCATGGATGCCCGGAACACCGAATTGATTGTGCTTGAAGCTGCGGAATCCTCTACCTCTACAACAGCCCCATCCAAAACAAACCGCACCAATTCTCTATACCGCTGGTTGGGCGTGTTATTGATCATTGGATTGCTGTTGACTGCTCTCCCAGCATCGACTAGCTACGCTGAGGATGGCATCCATGTGGTTCAACGAGGCGAATCTTTGGGCATCATTGCTCAGCGCTACAATGTCAGCATGAGCGAATTGGCCCGTAGCAATGGGATCTCGAACCCTAATTTTATTTACGTGGGTCAGCGCCTGGTGATCCCAGGGACACAGGCGGCTGCCAGCCGTGGACCGACGAGTACATCGGCGACAGGGGACGGTTATTACACAGTGCAACGGGGCAATACACTGGCCCAGATCGCCCTAAACCACGGCATGACCGTCAATGATCTGTTGCGACTCAATGGGTTGACCAATCCTAATTTTATATGGGTGGGTCAGAAGTTGCGCGTCAGCGCACGCGCGCAGGCGCTGGCCGTCGATGACAAGGTAGCCAAGCCCCTGGTCGCAGATTCGATCTACGTGGTACAGGCTGGGGATACGTTGAGCGGAATTGCGCAAAAACACAACACAACTGTGCAAGCGCTGTTGGTTGCCAATGGGTTGCCCAACGCCAATTTCGTGTGGACGGGTCAGCGGCTGCGGGTGAACAAAGCGGCGCCAGCCACCGGCATGTTAGCGACCAATGCCCCCGCTGATGGTGTGCGCTGGATCGAAGTCAACTTAACCAATCAGACGCTGACAGCCTGGCAGGGGAATGTAGCTGTCCTCCATACATCTGTCAGCACAGGGACCTCGCGCACGCCGACTGTCACAGGGCGCTTCCGCATTGGCACAAAGTATACCAGCCAGCACATGTCTGGCCCGGGCTATAGCCTGCCGGGCGTCCCCTGGGTAATGTATTTCTACGGCGCATACGCCATCCACGGTACTTATTGGCATTCCAACTTTGGCACGCCCATGAGCCGCGGCTGCGTAAACATGCGAACCAGCGAGGCGCAGTTCCTCTTCAATTGGGCGCCGCCAGGCACAGAAGTCTACGTTCATTACTAGATCTGCGACGTTTCAAATTTTCTTCGGATCAACCCAGAGGAGTGGCGGTTCATCGACCGCCGCTCCTTGTCATTGTCTAGATTCTCAATTCTTCGTCTCGGGGGCAGTAAAGATGGTAAAGAAATCTTTTTGGCTGAAATCTCAACTTATTCTATTGGCAATTGGGTTAGGCGCTTTGAGTTGGTTTCTATTGGGGAATAAGTCCGCCCTGGCTTCACAGGCGGACTTCTTTTCACCCGCGACAGAGGCTGAGAATCGCACGGTGATCGATGTCATACGTATGGGCCTTCAGCGCAACGCGCCCGCGCCCCCGCTCGGGAAAGCTTCCATGAGCGTGCCGGTGATCCTGGCTGAGGCGAATGGAGAATCGCACCTGATTGGTCCTAACGAGAAGTGGATCGATGTGGATCTAAGCGAACAGAAAGTAACTGCCTTTGAAGGATCGCAGGCCATCCGCACATTTATCATCTCTTCAGGGTTGCCAGGGACGCCCACCGTCACTGGCACCTTCCGCATTCGCGCCAAAGTGCGCAGCCAGACCATGTCCGGCCCTGGCTATAGTCTGCCCAACGTCGAATGGGTACAATACTTCTTCAGCGATTACGCCTTCCACGGTGCGTATTGGCATAACAACTTTGGGAACCCGATGAGCCGCGGCTGCATCAACATGACCAACGAAGATGCAAAATGGCTCTTCGATTGGACTGGCCCTGAATGGAATGGTACACCCTGGATGCACGTACCCGCAGGCGAAGGCACGCTGGTTGTTGTTCGCAACTAGATGGGCCAATTGAAGAATCGCGTAGGGGCGCGGGTGGGGTGGAAGCAAACGCGGACGCTGCGTCCGCCGGATCAGTAGCGAGCTTTCTTTCCACCCCACCCGTGCCCCTACGATAGAGCGAATGGAATGGATCAATGCGTTTGGAGAACAGAGTCGCCTTGATAACAGGCGCAGGCAGTGGAATTGGCCGTGAATCGGCGTTGCTCTTCGCCACAGAAGGAGCAGCCGTCGTCGTGGCGGATGTAAACGAGGCGGGCGGGCAGGAAACCGTGAAGATGATCCAATCTGCCGGTGGAAAGGCCCACTTTGTCTATGCAGATGTCTCAAAAGCCCATGACTGCGAGCAGATGGTTGCGGCCGCCGAAAAGGAGTTCGACGCGCTGCATATCCTCTTCAACAACGCTGGGGTGATGCTTTCTGCCGATGACGACGCCATTGCTACCGAAGAAACCGTCTGGGATCTCACCATGAACGTTAACTTGAAGGGCGTATTTTTGGGGTGCAAATATGGCATCCCGGCCATTCGGCGCAGCGGTGGGGGATCGATTATCAACGTGGCATCGTTTGTGGCGTTGGTCGGCGCGGCGACCCCACAACTGGCCTACACCGCCAGCAAAGGAGGCGTCCTTTCGATGACGCGTGAATTGGCGGTGATCCATGCCCGTGAAAATATTCGCGTCAACGCGCTTTGTCCAGGTCCGCTGCGCACAGAGCTGCTGATGAAGTTCCTCAATACCGAGGAAAAACGCCAACGCCGGCTCGTCCACATCCCCATGGGGCGTTTTGGCGAAGCACGCGAGATAGCCAAAGCGGCGCTCTTTCTGGCCTCTGACGAATCATCTTTTACCACTGGGGCGACCTTCACCGTGGATGGCGGCATTACGGCAGCCTATGTAACGCCAGCCTGATCCCATTTATCGGGGGATGGACTCACGCCGATCTTCTGTTCAAGTTTTTGGTAAAGTTGGATGTTGTCTAAGGCAATGGCAGCGCTATTGGCGATTGTACGCATAACGATCAGATCGCTCTCCTCAAAAGGCGCGACTCGATTGGGTGCAGAGATGTAAATCACCCCTGTCGCTTTCTCTTCTCCAATGGGGATCAAAACGCCTTTGCCATTGGATCGATAGTAGAGATCGGTACTCTCGTCTAAAGGATCGGTCGGGTTGAAAAAGAGCGGCTGCTCCGCTGCCAAAACCCACCTTATCAACTTCATCAGTTCAGGCGACCAAAGCGCCCGACGCTCTTCTTCGTTCGGCGGCGGCGCAGCGCAGAGTTGCAGGGCGGGACCTCCTCTGCGAATTTCTTCAGTGAATGGTGGTACAGATAAGGCGTTTGCCCCTTCGTCAGGGGGGAAGTCAACGAGGAAAATTCGGATCTGTACATCCCCAAAAAGATCGACCAATTCGTCATTTAGCAATGCCAATACATTGCCAGCCTGACGTGTGCGCATGATTGTGCGGGTAAAGGCCTGCAAGCTGATCAGGTGCTGCACCCAACGGTTCGATTGTTGGCGGGTTTGGGCTTCTTGGATAGCGATGGTGGTGAACCCAGCAACTGTGTAAAAGTAGTTGCAGAGCGCTCCGTTGCTGAGATAGTTGGGGGTACGACTGCCAATCACAATTGCGCCCAACGTCTTGCCAATGTGCCGCAGGGGAATGATCAGCAACGAGCCAGTGCGCGATCTCCACGGGAACTCATCCGGTTGGGGGCGCGCTTCTTCGCCAATATCCTTTACAATCAGGTAATCCGGCGCCTGATCTTGCGGGTGATGGACCAATGCTTGAGCCAGTACACCCCACAATGGCAGATTACACTGCTGCCCTAAGAGAGCCAGTGGATCATCTACCCCACGAACGCCCTCATAGCGGAAAGGGCCAAGTTCATCCTCACCCAAAAGCACGGCCACAAAATCAATATCAGGGGTCTGCCAAATCGACTCCACGGCCACATAGACCACGCCGTTCACTGATATCTCCTGGTTGAGTTGCTGGCTGATGCTGCACAACATTTGCAGGCGATGATTACGTGAGCCATTTCTCTGATATACTTTCTTCATAGGTCTCTTCTTGATGTCAATCCTCCCCATGGAATCAATCCCATGACACCCGAATTGATGACATTTTCGAACGAGTTAAACCCTACCAATCCACACATCCTCCTGGTTGACGATGAACCCGATACCCTTCAACTGATCCGCAAGATTCTACAGGCCGATGGGTTCGAGATCGCGCTGGCGACCAATGGTCTCGAAGCGCTGGCTTACGTCGAGCAACATGCGCCGGATCTCCTGCTGCTTGACGTTGTCATGCCTCAGATGGATGGCATGGCTGTGTTAAAAGAGCTACGCAAGCGAGATCGCATCACCGGGGTGATCATGGTCAGTGCGCTTTCATCAGAACAACTGGTTGTGCAAGCCATGCTGGATGGGGCTGACGATTTTGTTGGTAAACCCTTTACGCTGAAGACCATTCGTGTACGCATTCGTCAGGCGCTGGAAAAGAGTCGGTTGCGTCGCGAGAACTTGAAGCTTCAGCACGAACTCCAGATTGCCCATGACAAAATTCGAGCCTTATTTAATCGCTATATGGCGGCGCCTGTGGTGGAAAGGTTGCTCTCAAGCCCTACACTCCCCAGTTTGGGCGGGGAACGCCAGACAACAACTGTGCTTTTCGTGGACCTGTGCGATTACAGTTCGCTTTCGCACAATTTAGAACCGGATCGGGTGTTACAGATCCTCAATGAGCATTTAGGATTGGTAACCAATGCGATCCTACAAGAAGAGGGCACCATGGACAAGTTCATTGGCGACGGCGTCATGGCGCTCTTCAACGCGCCGGTCCCTCAAGCAGATCATGCGTTGCGCGCGGCGCGGAGTGCTATCACTATTCGCGATAGTGTGATCGAATGGGGCAGATCTCATTCGCCAGCGCTCAACATTCGCATTGGCATCCATACCGGCGAAACCCTGGTTGGCAACATTGGCACACACGAATTTATGAACTATACCGCCATCGGCGACACAGTCAACGTCGCCAAACGTCTGCAAGAAGAAAGCGCTGATAACGCCATTGTCATCAGCGCTACAACAGCCGAACTGCTGCCCGAATCTTTTCAGTTTACCAGGCTGGGTGAGCGAATAGTCAAAGGACGCCAGACGCCCATTGCACTTTACAGCCTCAACGGTCTAACGTGATCCTTCTCAGGATAGAGGGGATGGATTCGAACCCGTGGAGACCGGTTCAAGCAGGGCATTGGCAACAATTTGCAGTGAACGTCCATCGGTTACCAACGCACGATGATAGGGTAGCATCAGACGTTGGTGTTGCCCAACAGAAGTGACCGAACTCGAAGAAGGGACAATTGTCAGATCAAGCGGCGTCCAGATCGAGATGAACCTGATTTGAGCAAGCTTCTCTTCATCCTGCGCCAGGTCCAAGAGAAAGGGGCTACGCGGGCGCATTTGCAGCACACCAGGGCGGCGGCTGTAGTAGGCCATCCACGTTCCCCTATGCGGCGACCCCAAGGTGATAAAATGATCCGCACGCGCCAGACCGCCCAGGCGTTGTAAGTAATAGCGGAGTACAATTCCCCCCATGCTAAACCCCACAAAATCGAGCAACTGCTCCGGCGCGAAGGTAGTTTCTACGTAGGCGGCCACCTGTTCTGCCAGTTGATTGAGCGGCAACCGGCCATCGCTAGGCTGTAAACTCAACGCGTGGACATCGAAATGCTGCCTTTGTAAATATCGAATCAACTGCTGGAAGACACGCGAGTTGTCACGATACCCAGGCACTAAGATCACCGGATGAATGGGGTTTGGGCGTACTGGCTCCGCTTTGGCCGGTAATAACCAGGCAGTGCGATCCCTAAGGTTGAAACTGAAATTGAACATGTCGCTCCCATAAAATCGATCAACAGCATATACACACAAAATGACTAGAAGATGCGCGGATTCATGCACCTATGCTAGTGGATAGGGGAAAACCTGGACTTTTCTCCGATAGCCGAGAGGGGCAGGCATCCGTTAAAATAGAATCGAGGGACCATTCTTTTCAACGACGAGGAGAATTATGCCCTATTTTATCTCAAAGGAGAGAGTTATGACCATAAAGAAACGGATTCTAATCCCCCTGGATGGATCACCGTTTAGTCTGCAAATCCTCGAATCGGTTCAGGAATTTCTTCCCCCCAGCGAGAATAAGTTGATCCTCCTCCGGGTCGAAGCGGATACAATGGGTCTTGTGGCCGGGCCTGCTCAACCGACTGTCGGGGCTGGCGTAGGCTACACACCCATCTATTCAAGCCATCAAGATGCGCTACGCGCCCATCATCCTATCTACGCAACCCAAGAAGAAGAAAGCAAATCGGCTGAGGTTCGCAATACATTACAACAGATCATGGATTTCCTGGAAGATGCGGGCTACGAGGTCGATTGGGCTGTACGCTTTGGAGAACCCGTCGAAGAGATCGTAAACTATATCGATTCTATCCCAGTCGACATGGTGGCAATGACCACGCATGGACGCACAGGCTTGTCAAGGCTCATCTTTGGCAGCGTTGCATCCGAACTGGTACGCCGTCTGCGAGTACCTATCTTGCTTTTACGCCCTATCCGCAAATCATAGGGCATCGGGCTGATATCTAGAAAAGAGTACATGAAAACCCGACAGCGTGTCCATCCTGTCGGGTTTCATATTTGCCCGCTGCGATCTCCTCATTTATGCTCACCATTCCTAATCAGAAATGGGAAGTAATACTTCAAATCCTCAGTTGGTTCATCGCCAATCTCAATCT
>JAHBVG010000075.1 GCA_019637695.1 Caldilineaceae bacterium
AGATTGGTGAAACACTAGGGATAGTAGAAACGCTGTCTGGTTTGCAACCGATCGTGGTGTTTCTCACTTTATCCCTCCACAACGTTGGAAACATTACACCACGGCGGATGGGCTGCCCGGCAACCGCGTCACCCATGTGGTGGCCGATCCAGACGGCGGCGTCTGGCTCAACATTGGGGGAGAGATTGTTTATGTAGCGGATGGCGCGCTCACTCTTTATCCTGGGCAGGCAGGTTTACCTGCCGAGCAGGTCTATTGGGTACAGTCTACCTACGATGACCATCTCTGGTTTGCCACGGCCGCCGGCCTGGTCCATCGCATGCCAAGTGGTGCTTGGCGAAGCTACACCGAGGCAGATGGGCTGGCTGATAGAGATGTACACAAGATCACGGAAGGGCCAGACCGCTCGCTCTGGTTTGACCACTGGGGAGCTGTAAGCCGCCTTCGCCCCGATGGTCGCTGGTCTACCTATCCAGACAGCGAGGAACTCCGAAACGGCAGCCAACTGGCTGGTTGGACGTTGGAGACGGACGGGACAGCCTGGTTCCTGGTGAGGACAACACAAGGATATGAACTTCGCAGGTTACGAGGTGATGAAACCTGGGAGCATAACCTGGTAAACTATCCTCCAGGTGACATCCTGAATGCGCCCATGACCAGATCCCCCAATGGCGTCTTTCTCTTCTTAACCGACAGTGGCATCTGGCGGCTTGAACCAGGCGGGTACTGGCTGGTCAATGATACAGTCGATGGTACCCCAGTATATGATCTGGACACCTTCTTGGTTGCGCCTGATGGTTCAATCTGGATCACGGAGGGGCGTTCTCCTAGAAGTTCTGTTGTCTACAATACACATGGGCAATTATCAACAGTTTCCGATATTTCAGTATTTCCCGTCCTGACTACCTTTCCTCAAGCCCAAGCCGGGTGGGGTTACTCAGAAGGAAGTTCTGAACAGGAAGATGCATTCATACTTGGATATCTGGATGAGAATGGCAGCCTGCAGCCTGTCTTGACATTTACCAATCCGCTGCATTTAATATCACATCCTGCGCTTAGTGGCGATCTGATGAGTATCGTGAGTATAGCAGATAGTTTATTCACGTTTATCACTGATGAGATCCGTACGCTCTTCAAAGATGGTCATCATGTTGTCCATGCTATCAATAATGTACCCATAAGAAGTTGGGAGCCAGCAATTCAAAGTACTGATGGCAGTTTCTGGTTCTCCGTCCAAGGGGGGATGGCTCGCCTTCAGATCGGTTCATCCTGGCAACCTCTCCCCACACCGGGCGCTCGTTCCATCCAGAAGATGGCCGTGGGCCTGGACGGCTCGCGCTGGTTTGCCACCGAGCAGGCGGTACTGCGGCAGCGCCCAGATGGCGAGTGGGTGAGCTACACAGATCAGATCCCTAGTCTTGTCACCACGCTGGCCACCGCCGCAGATGGTTCCATTTGGGCCGGTACGCGTGAGGGATCTCTCCACCGTATGGGGTTGGATGGTCGTTGGACCACCTACACAGCGGAGGACGGTATCCCCGCAGGCGTAATTTCCACCATCGTATCTGATCAAAACGGAGGGATCTGGGTGGGTGTCGATCGGGGCGGCGTCGCCCACTTCCAGAATGGTGTCTGGACATCTTACATACCGGAAGATAGGTCAACTGCGATTTCCGTCAAGGATCTGGCGCTTGCTTCTGACGGCACCCTCTGGATCGCGGGCGCAGATGGCCTGGGCCAGCTTGATAGAGAGGGCAAGTGGACCTCCATTTCACACCAGGAGATTGGTCCCCTGCACGCAGTCACTGTCGCCGCCGATGGCGTAGTCTGGGTAGCCACTGGAGCTGGCCTGGCGGGTCTCGAATCTGACGGAAGCTGGACCATCTACACAGTGGCACATGGCCTACCAGGCGCTCAAATCACCCATTTAGCCAGCGCCGCAGACGGCTCTATCTGGATCAGCAGTGAACAAGGTCTGGCGCGGCGCTGGCCAGATGGCCTGCTTTCCCGCTACAACACGGGGAGTCGCCCACCCAAGATCCATCAGGCCATCCCTGACCCCGATGGCAGCCTGCTGGTTGCCAGCGAAAATGGGGCGTTTCGCCTGCTCCCTGCCGACAGTCGCGCCGATGGCAAGGCTGGCAGATCCCTTGAGCAGATTGGCGTCTGGTCCAGGCAGATGCTCCCCGCCCTGCCAGCCAGTGACATTGTGCGTACGCTGGCCGTTGCTGACGACGGCGTACTCTGGATAGGCAGTGAAACAGGCGCTTTTGTCTGGCAGGACGGTGAATGGCGCGCCTTTTCCAGCACTGATGGGTGGAGCGGGAACTTTGTCCGCGCCATTGTCCCAGGCCAGGATGGTTCCCTCTGGATCGCCACACTTACAGAAATCGGCAGGCTTGATAGAGATAGCATATGGACGAACTTTTCCGATGGATTGGAAGGAGCGCTGATCTTTGATGCTGCTATGGATCCTGAGGGCGATCTCTGGTTAGCCACTAGCGACGGCATTAGCCACCTGGAGAAGGGAGGGGTGTGGCATCACTATATGCCTTCCACTGATCTCATCTCAGCTTCAGTCAGTGCGCTGGCAGTCGATGCCCACCGTGGGATCTGGGCGGCCACTGATGCTGGTGTTGCTTATCTTGACCCAGAGGGAAATTGGAGTACATTCACCAGCGCAGACGGCCTGGCTGGGGAGAGTGTGCGTGCAATCGCTGTTGGTCAGGATGGCTCAGCCTGGTTTGCCGTCTACGACGAAACTGGCGAAGGCCGCGGCGTCTCCCGGCGCAGCGCGGCTGGCGAATGGATCACCTTCACCACCAATGCGGGCCTGGTTGATAACGCAGTAACCGCCATTACGGTTGCAAAGGATGGTTCCGTATGGTTCGCCACATGGGGAAATGGCGTTAGCCACTTTTCTCCGGAGACGGGTCGTTGGTTCACCTATCGACCCGATGAAAATCTGCCTGATGCTATCATCACAGCGTTGGCTGCTGCATCTGATGGTTCCATATGGGTGGCTACGCCTACAGAGCTATTTAGATTTGCCACAGGCTCAGATGAAGATTGAGCTAGGAAACTTACGGTTTCTGGCATTAAGATCATCGCCGTCAATCTTTCGATTCGAGAACTCGACCGACTTCAGAAAGAGTACGGGCAGGGACGTTGGCGCAAGCTCAAGGGGAGAACGGTGGCCCGATCAGTCACCGGCCAGGTGGCAGAAGTGGAAGTACACTGGTATGAGGCACACGGCATTGGTCGTCGCGATATGAAGGTTAAAAAGGTACTCCGATGGTAAAAAAATACGTTCTCTGCATTAGCAACACTGGATATCCAGTCAGTCTGGAGACGCGCAAGATCTACGAGGTGATCCCCGATCCGGATGGGGAACGCTTCGGTATGCTGCGTATCATTGACGAAAGTGGAGAGGATTACCTCTTCGAGGCGGATCGCTTTGTGCCGATTGATGTGCCGGAAAAAGCGCAAGCGGTCTTTGCCGTGGAGGCAGTTTGACCGGTGACCAAGTCCAGCGCGGCATCGAATTCATTCGATGCCTACAACCCCAAACCTGCTGAAACAGGTTCCCACATTACGCCGTCAATCGCCGAAATACGCCACAGCCAGTGAGCTTTAGCGTACTTTGCTTTGGGCCGGTGGGTTTCAACCCTCGGCGGTCAACGGGTCGCCCTCTGCGAAAATGCCCCTGCCGCTTCTCTGCGCGCCCACACAAACGGCAGCATCAACAGCAGACAGATCGCCAGCCCCAGCGCCTCCAAACTGAGGATGTACCAGGGCCAGGGGCCAAGTACGTCGAGCAGGCTGGGCGTCTCCGGTTTGCGGGCGATGAACATGTAATTGCTGCCCAGCAGCCAGTTAACCATCCCCACGAAGGCCATATAGAGGTTCATCCCCACCATCACCCGCAGCAGCGAACGCCAGGTGGGTCGATAGCCGACGACGATCACCATGTAGAGCGCGGTCAGCACAATGCCGCCGTGGGAAATGTAGGTCTGCCAGAAGCGGAAGTGGGGGAAACCGTGGATGGTGAGATCCGGCGTGAGCAGGGCTTGCAGCGCGCCGCCAATCCCCATAAAGTAGGCAAACTCGAAGATGCCGAAGTGCTGGGTGACGAGCAAAATGGCGCTGCCAAAGATAAGGACGCTGCACAGGTGCAGGGGCAACATGGTCTGCACGGTCCATTGGCCGTGGACCCAATGCCAGAGATGCCAGCTCGCCTCGTTGACGAGCAGCAGCGCGGCCAATCCATAACGGAAGCGACGTTGCGCCGTGGGCCGTCCGCGCAGTTGGGGCAAGAGCAAGGCCAGTATCCCGATCACCGCCAGCGCCGCCAGATGCGCCGGCCCAAACAGTTGAAAAGGTTCGCCGGTGTAATTCCAGGCAAAATAACCGCCGATCATGGATAGATTCCTTTCCGTGGGGTGGGTTTGATGCTGGTGAGACCTGCCAGGTTTCAGAAAACCTGGCAGGTCTTGGAAGAACAACCGATGACGGGGGAAACGCTTTGCGCTGGGGTAGATCATAGAATAAGATTGAACCGCAGGGCAAATTCCTGATCCCCGCCTTTGTGGATCGATCTATCCCTGACAAGGAACAAAGTGATGATCACCATCCGCGCCATTGAAGAAACAGACGCCGAAGCCTTCCTCAGCCTCGGTCTGCGCCTGGACGCGGAGACCACTTTTATGATGTTGGAACCGGGCGAGCGCAACCAGGATGTAGACGCCCAGCGAGCGCGCATTGCCGGCATCCTCGCCAGCGACGATGAGCGGATCTGGGTGGCAGAACATGACGGGGAGTTGGTGGGGTTTCTGGAGGTGTATGGCGGCATGTTTCGCCGCAACCGCCACAGCGCCTACATTGTGATCGGCGTCCTCCAATCCTTTGCCGGGCAGGGGATCGGGACACGCCTCTTTGCCACCCTGGAATCATGGGCGCACGAACGGCGCATCCACCGCTTGGAGCTGACGGTGATGGTCCACAACGGGCGGGCCATTCGTCTTTACCAGAAGATGGGCTTCATCATCGAGGGCACGAAGAAGCATTCGCTCTTCGTTGACGGCGCGTTTGTGGATGAATATTCTATGGCGAAACTCCTGCCTCTGCCCGATGCCCTCGGAATCCAAGAGACATGAAACCTCCCATCGAGCCGGCAAAACTTCTCTACGTCACCACACAGGCAGAATGGCGGGATTGGCTGGCGAAGCACCACCGGTCTGAGCCGGAAATCTGGCTGGTCTACTATAGGAAAGAGACAGGCAAGCCGCGCATCCCCTACAACGACGCCGTGGAAGAAGCGCTCTGCTTCGGCTGGATCGATAGCGTTGTCAGAAGCATCGACGATGAGCGGATGGCGCAACGCTTCTCACCCCGCAACCCGCGCACCCCATACTCGCAGGCCAACAAAGAACGGCTCGCCCTGTTGATAGGGCAGGGAAAAGTGCTGCCGGAGGTGCTGGTGACAATCGGGGATCTGGACCTTGAGCAGTTTGAGGTCCCAGCGGATATCCTTGAGGCGATCCGTGCGGATGAGCAGGCGTGGGCGCACTTTCAAGGCTTCTCCCCGCCCTATATCCGCATTCGCATCGCCTTTATCGACGCAGCCCGCAATCGCCCCGCGGAGTTTGAAAAGCGTCTGCGCTACTTCATCCAGATGACGCGGAAGAGCAAACAGTTCGGCTTCGGCGGCATTGAGAAGTACTTTTGATCTTCTCAATTTTTATGCTTCATTCATCATTTTTACCCCGTCGTTGCCATCCCCAGCGCACGGCCAGGTAAAGGAGCAGCCCCATTGGCCCGGTCATGAGGATGAAGAAGAGCGTGGGCGAGACCAGCCACGCGCTGATCCCACGCCCGCGGCTGTCGAGATAGGCCCAGCACCCCACAAAGAGATCGAAGGCCAGAAAGTGGACCCAGCCCACGGTTGCGCCTGACGGCGTCCCCAACAGGGCGGCGATCCCGGCCAGCGATGGATTGAGCAGACCGCCCGCAGCCGCGCTCACTTGCGAGATCAGCAGGAAAGCGTAGATCAGCGCCAACACGAGGATGGGCCACAGACTTGCCATAATGCGCCGCGTCCACGACTAGTGGGGTAGGGCGATCATCAGCAGCCAAAAGGACATGATCCAGAGATTGCTGAGGTTGAAGATCGTTTCCATGTTCTCTCTACTTGTGCTTTGGGGGTAGGACGGGCTGTTTGAAGGTTAAGAACTTATTCTGGTAATCGTAGCCGCTGCTTCTAGCTGCGGTTCTGCTGAGAAGGCGAAGCTGTGCGGCTAAAAGCACGCACCTACGGCTTACCGGATTATTTTGTTAATCATCAATCAGCCCGCCCTACGGATGACGTTATTTCTGCTGTTCGCGCACGAGGATGATCCCCGCCGCACCGAGGAGGAGCACCAATAGCAACCCCGCCGCCGTCAGCGTCAGCGCATCGGGCGCGATGATCGACTGTCCGCGCAGCGCCTGCCAGGTCAGCAGCAAGGTCAACCCCAGGTAGCCCAGCCCTGCCGTCCACATCAACCCCAGCCGGCCCCGTTGACTCCAGCGCTGGCGTATCCCAGCTATCCCCAATAAACCGCCGAGAACGGGCAAGATCTGCATAGCGTGCAGCCCTACAAAATGAGGCGCGCGCAGATCTCCGCCTTCGGTACTCCACCCTAGCAAGGGTAGCCCTGGTCCGTCGTCCGCGGCGCCCACGGCATGAGCGCCCGCGCGAGGCAACCCTTCCCCAGCACGGGCGGCTGCCAGTTGATCTTCGGTGGGCGATGTCATCAAAAAGCCCAGCAGCATCCCCACCACCGAGATCAACACGCCCAGCCGCAGTCCCCAGGCGAAGACCGGATCGGCCAGCTTTTGGCGGATCAGCCAGATCCCCAGCAGCAGCGTAGAGACTGACACCGCAGTGATAGTACTCCCCATCAGGCTATAGACGGTCGTATCGAAAGCGCTGCTTGTGTTGAAGTGGCTGGCCGTCCCTCTCACAACCTGCATGGCAATGAGCGCTATTTCAATCAACAGCCCCAGGCCGATGATGCTTGTCACCACTTTGACCAACCACGAATGTCCGCGCACAAAAGTGAGCATCCAGAGAAAAGTCGCACAGAAGATGGTGATGGAGATGGCAAACTTCAGCGGTTTGATCCACGCCAGCGCGCCGGTAATCACTCTTGGATCGAGGATCGCCGCCACGATGAAGATCGGGATCAAGGCCAGATTGGCCAGCGCGGCCAACGTGAGCAGCGGGCTGTAGCGCCACGCACGGGTCAACAAGCGATGAGGAGAACGGGTAAGGGCTGGTGCAACGGTGATGGTGGTCATGGCGGTTCCTTTTGGATAGAGATTGGGTGATTGGTGACTGGGGACTGGGGACTGGGGACTGGGGATCGTGAAGAGATTCTGAAATCATCCCTACGGTTTATGGCAGAAACGCGATTTCACAGTCTCTTCGCAAAACTCAATCTTTCATCTCCAATCTCTACTCCCCCTTCAATCCGCGTAGAAAATTGTGTAACACCTGCTCATCGGCAGCGGATAGATTCCCGGCAAGGTGACGCAAGGCGGTGACGCGCAACATGGCGACGCCGTGGACCACACCCCACGCTGCGTAGGCCATTTCGTCCAATGCAAAGCCAGGGCGTGTGCGAAAGCTTCCATCATCAATTCCCCGCTCAATACCACGCAGCAGAATACCATAGGCCGATCCTTCGCTGTGCAACGCGTCCTGCACTGCCGCAGAGGGATCGGGCTGGGTGTTTGGTTGGGGCGCAGTGGTGAAGATGAGCAAAAAGTAGTCGGGGTGATCGAGAGCAAAACGGATGTAAGTCACGCCAAGCTGATAGACATAATCGGCGGCAGGCAGGTTGGGATCGACCTGGGCCATGCTGTCATAGAGCATCCCCTGCCCCAATTGGCAGGCAGCAGCGATGATCGCCTCTTTGCTGTTGAAATACTCATAAAGACCGGCGGCGCTGTAATCGATGCGGTCGGCCAGGCTGCGCATGGAAAGCGCGTCTGGCCCTTCCTCACCGATGATCTCAACGGCGGCGTCAAGGATGGCTTGTTTTGTGCGCACATGGCGCTTACGACGAGTCTGTGACATGGTTTATCCGAATTTTGGTTGTTTACTGAACATTGTTCGGAATTATAACGAGGTTCTGTCGGAATGTCAAGAGGCAATTTCTGAAGTCGTCGCTTATGATTGTAAGGGCATGCGTAGGACGGAAGTACATATCGCTTCATAGGCGAGCGTCTTTCGTCCCACGCATAACCCCACGTGACCTGTACAGTTACTGACTTTCTGCGTACTCATTGAATCGGGGGGAAATGTTGATGGCTATCTTGGATTGCGAACGGCTGTCAGCGGCAGGCTGCTGCGGCGCTCTTTTTCGGCGGTGGATCTCGTTCTTTATCCTTTTGCTTTTGAGCGTTTTGCTGTTGAGCGGTTGCGACGAGGCCGAAGATTTACCTTCTCGCCAACCCGCGGAGGTGATTGACGCAGCCGCCGGGGACTATTCTATCAGCTTCACCGAAGGGGACTGCCCCTTCTTCTTTGATGCCGATGTGGACGCCGAAACCCTGGCGGCAATCACCTGCGGCTACATGCAGGTTCCGCAGGATCGCCGCGAGCCGGATGGGCTGCAAATCGAGATCGCCGTCGCCATGATCTCCAGCCTCAGCGACGAACCTCTGGCCGATCCCATTCTCTATCTTGAAGGTGGACCGGGCGGCGGCGCGCTCATCAGCAGCGAAAGCTGGCTCGAATCCCCTCTGCGTCAGGAACGCCAAGTCATCCTCTTCGATCAGCGCGGTACTAGCTATTCCTGGCCGAACCTGGGCTGCCCGGAAATCGACGAGGCCAGCCTCAGCAGCAGAGATGGCGATCTCTTTTGGGACGCGCTGACCGAATGTCGCGATCGGCTGATCGATCTGGGTGTGGATCTGGCCGATTATCACAGCGCAGCCAGCGCGCAAGATGTGGCCGATCTACGCAGGGTTCTCGGCGTGGAAAGTTGGAACCTGCTGGGGATCTCCTACGGCACTCGCCTGGCCCTCACCATCATGCGTGATCTGCCCGATGGCGTGCGCAGTGTCGTACTCGATTCTGTTTATCCTCCCAATGTGGATGCCTACGCCGAGCAGGCGATCACCTTTGGCGGCGCCATCAACCTGCTGTTGGATGGCTGCGCCGAAGACCCTGACTGCGATGATGCCTTCCCCGATCTGCGCCAGACCTTCTATGACTTGCTTTTGGAACTCGACGCGGACCCGCTCTATTTTGAAGCGGATGAGATCGACTCGGAAGAAGATGTGGAGGTGGACGCCTACACCTTCGTCAGCGTGATCACCGACAGCCTCTATGACACCGATCTGATCCCACTGTTGCCCCAGTTGATCGCCAATACCTATGATGGCGATTACGATCTGCTACTCTGGGATTTTCTGCTGACCGAGGACGAAGACTATTCTCGCCAACGCCCCGACAACGCCGATCCGGTGGATGAGGCTTCTTTGTACGACGCGCAAGGGATGTTTTACTCGGTGGAATGTTTTGAGGAGGCACCCTTCGCCGATCTGGACAACGTCTACGCGCTGGCCGAAACGTTGGATCCAACGCTGGCCCAACTCATGATCGAAGATGTTCTCGACTTCTTTGACGCCTGCGCCATCTGGCTGGATGAGCAGGCTCCTGCGCTGGAGTCTGATCCTGTTTACAGTGAGTTGCCCGTGCTTATCCTCGCCGGGGAATACGATCCCGTAACGCCGCCTTCGTGGGCGCGTCTCGCTGCCGAGACCCTGCCCAATCACATCTATGTGGAACTTCCTCGCGGCGGCCATGCCCTCACCGACATTGACAAGTGCATCAGTGAGATCACCCTGGCCTTCCTTGCTGACCCGACGCAAGAGCCGGATACGGTGTGCATTGTCGATGCCGTGCGTCCATTTGTGACGGATTAAATGTAATGCGTAATTCGTAACTGGTCGAGTACATGATGCCAATCGTGGCGAAACGCTGTCAACAAATTACGAATTACGCATCACGCATTACTACCCGCAGCAGATGTTATAATATGCGGACAGCCACAACCATTCAAACCCCAACCAAAAAGGAGACTCTATGGCTCAATATCGGACTGCGATCATCGCCTGCGGCATCATTGCCCGCGTCCACGCGCGTGGATGGCTCGGCGTTCCCGGCCAGCCCACAGCGATCAGCGCGCTGGCCGACACGAACCCCGACGCCCGCCGCGAGTTTGGCGATTTTTTCAATGTGGGTGAGGAACACCGCTATGCAGACTACCGTGAGATGCTCGACAAGGAGCGCCCCGATTTTGTTGATGTCTGCTCGTGGCATCAGCAGCACGCAGAAATGGTGATCGCAGCGGCGGCGCGGCGACCCAAGGCGATCATCTGTCAGAAGCCAATGGCCGTGGACCTGGGCGAGGCCGACGAAATGCTCACCGCCTGCGAACGCAACGGCGTCAAGTTGATCATCGCCTATCAGCGTCCCCACCACGCTGCATGGCTCAAAGCGCGCGATCTCATCCGCCAGGGAATCATCGGCAAAGTGACGCAGGTGCAGTTGGATGACGGCGGCAATATCCTCAACACCAATTCGCACAACATCCGCCTGGCTCTCTTTTTGATGGATGAACCCAACGTTGAGTGGGTCGTGGGCGCCGTGGAGCGCACTACCGATCAAGTGGAACGGGGGCTCCCCGCCGAGGATGCCTGTTTGGGGCTGGCGGGTTGTGACAACGGCGCCACGATTCTGATTCAGGGCAATCTGGTGCGCGGATTGGGGCAGGGCTGCCGGGTGATCGGCAGCGAGGGGATCATGGAGTTCGATACAACGCACCACCCCGATGACCTGATCCCGTCGGATGCGCCGATGTACATGCCCGAAGGCCCGTCCGCCCGCTACAACTACGAGATCGGCACCGTGCGCTATCTCAACGGCGCCTCGAATGGGTGGCAAGAGGTGGATGCGCCCTGGCACGATTGCTGGAGTCGCCAATGCCAGGAGGCCGTCGATTGGGTGGAAGGGCGCATTGAGCAGCCGATCAGCGGCGCCGATCGCGCCCGCGCCGTCCAAGAGGTGATGATGGCGCTCTTTGAATCGGCGCGTAAGCGGCAGCGCATCTACCTTCCCTTGCGCACACGCGTCAACCCGCTCAAACTCATGGTCGAAAGCGGCGACCTCCCTGTGGAATGGCCGGGCCGCTATGAACGCCGCTCGCGCATTGTGCGCGGCGAGGCCATGTCGTGGCATCAGCCGCCGCGGTAAAGAGAAAATGAGTAACGAGTAATGAGTAGGTCGACAAAGTCGACTCCACATTTTGGAACCAACTCCCCATGCTACTCATTACTCATTACTCATTACTCATTACTCATTACTCATTACTCGTTATGGGTCAGACCATCCCCATATTGTTCGCCAACGTCCACACCACATAGAGCGCTATCGCGATCACGGCCAGCATGATCACGAAGCGGATAATTCCGGTAATCACGCGCCAGACCAGCCAGAGGACGATCACGGCGATGATGATGACGACAAAGGGCGATAGTTCCGCAGGGATGAATTCCACGATTGGATCTCCTTTGACACGTGCAAATTGTAGGTGCGTGCTTTCAACCGCACACAGGAATGCGTAGGTGCGTGCTTTTAGCCGCACATTTCTGTACGCAAGAGGGAACCGCTGCTAGAAGCAGCGGCTACGTTAATTGCCTGCATATTAGCCGCGGATGAATGCAAATTTTCGCGTTTATCTGCGGCAAAATCTCTGATACAGGTGTGCGTTGCCGGTTTTGCCCACAATCTCTACCTGCTCCATACGGCGCAAACAGTAAGCCATCTGTTGAGCCAGCCGCCGCGGGATCTGAAGATCCGCAGCCAGATCCGCGGTGCTAAAGGGGACGGGCAGACGATCCGACAGCAGATCGGCCAGATCCGCGGCGCTGGTGAAGACACGCCGATCCGCCACGTTCAACAGCTTGCGCTCGGTCACCACCCAGCCGCGGCGACGCCATCCCCGCTTGCCATCGTAGTGCTGGACCTCTTCCATTTCGATCAGAAGCGCTTCCAATTCAAAGTGGGGATGGTCGAGCAGATGGGAAATGCTGACCAGCGGCTTGAAGAGATCGCAGATCCCGCCCCGTTTGGGAGATCGGCGGCGACTGACAATCTCGCCGTCCTCGCCGGTTTTGACGATCCACTTTTGCGCTGCAATCGGGTGGACCAATCGCACCCGATGATCGGCCAACAACGCGGACAGCTTGCGGCGGATGGGGTTGAACGCACCGGTCTGGATTTCGATCAGCCGATTCCCTTGTACAATGTCGATGACATATCCACCCAGCGCTACCTCCGTTGCATCGCCCGGCTGTGCATACCATTCCTTGAGCGCCGCGTGTAGTGGATTCTCATTCAGCGTGCCGATGGTGTGTGACATATCAGGTTTGCGGAGGCAAATTTGCAGGTTGCCAATGACAATCGTCTACGCACTACGCACTGCGCCCTGCTGGCAACTGCGCCACAATTTGACGGCGCAGATCTGCAATCTGCCCTGCCAGGTTCGGCTCGCGTATAGGACCCAGTTTATGCAGCTTATGTTTTTTGAAAGCCATCTTCACCAGCATCTGCATACGCCGCGCTTGATCGCCGTTCGTACGCCGATCCAGCAGGGGAGAGCGTCGCCAGCCGCGGACAAGCGATGCATACTCCTCCGAAGTTAAGGTGATCCCCACCTCTTCCGCCAGCTCCTCAAGCAGCCACTGCCGTTCTTGACGCCAGGTGAGGAGTAATGAAATCCCTACCAGGCTGAAGCCCATCACGGCCATCCCCAAACTGAGGATGATCCCCAGCCCGGTGACGCCGCTAATGCTGGCGCCCAGATTGTGCAAGGCGTGGGCGAGGATCGCTGCCGCAAAGCCGCCGACGATCCACATGCGCCGTGCGCTGGCTGACTTGGCGTGGCGCGCCATGCCGAAGCCGATCCCGATGAGACCGGTGTAAAAGGCGTGGTTCAAGCCGAAGATCACCGCACGTAAGAAAATAAGCACTGTCAGATCGACAAAGCCGCCCTCGGTGAAGGCGCCCACAAAGTAGAAGAAATTCTCGGTCATGGCGAAACCGAAGCCGATCAACGCGCCGTAGGTCAGCCCGTCGAGGACGCCGTCAAACTCGTAGCGAAAGAGGCGATAGATAAGGAAGACGGCAAAGCCCTTAGTCAATTCCTCGACCAGCGGCGCGACAATGGCTGATTCCACCACAGCCTCGGCAATCGAGCCGGGCGCTTCGATCATCGGCGCGCCGATCAGGATCTCACCGATCAAGCTGGCGACAATTGCCGGGATCGCTCCCCACGTAAAGGCCAGCACCACCAACCAGATCGGCTCCCGTTCATAGCGGTCGGACAGATAAAAGGCAAACGCGTAGAGTACAGTAGGGATCACCGCCGCCGCCAGACTGACAAAAAGACCGATAAAAAGCTCCATGTAGATCCCCCCAAAGTGAATGCGGAGTGATGAATGCGGAATGACAGTGCATTGCAGACGGCAAGTTTGCAGGTGACCATGACACTCACTTTGTCACCATTCCTCAGTCCCCAGTCCCTAATCTTCATTCATGTTTTTGCCGCCATAGTGGATCGGGCGAATCCGTTTGCGCCACTTGGCCCAGGTGCTGGCGAGATGGGGCCAGAAAGGGCTGATGACGCCTTGCACCTCTGCACGGGTCAATGCCTGCCGGAAGCTCTCTGCGTTGTCCTCAAAGGGGGGCATGAACAGATGGCACTGGCCCAGTTCGCTCAAAATATGAGCGTCGCTGCCGGCGGTGTGCAGTTTTTTGTGTTCCACGGCCAGCAGGCGCGCCGCTTCGTTGTCGGCTGCGCGCACACAGCGGGCGTTGCGCACTTCGAGCGCGTCTACGGCGTCGATCACGCTGAGGACGTTTTCTCGCCCCATGGCCGAATGGCGCAACGAGTCGAGCGGATGAGGGATGCTGATCACCGCGCCCTGCTCGCGCAGCCGCCGGATCGTCTCCTGTGGCGAGAGTCCTCTGGGCACTTCCTCGGTGACAAAATAGGCGATGATCTCCCCATGCGTGGTCTTGATCTCCTCGCCGACGATGATGAGATCCGGCGCCAGATTTTTGGCATAGAGTGCCCCGGCCAGATTGTTGTGTTCCGTGATCGCCAGTTTATCCAGCCCGATGGCCCGCGCCCGTTCGATCAACGCCTCGGGGCGGGTAAGGGAGTCACGGCTGAAGATGGTGTGTGAATGAAGGTCAACTTTCCACATGGGCAGTCCGTGGTGGGTATTGGGTATCAGATATTGGATATTGGTAAACACTTGCCACTTGCAAACCTGCGAACTTTCCCCTCTACGGTTGTCTGCGATCCGCTGTTTGCGGTCTGCGGTCCGACGTCTGCGGTCGGCTCCCCTCGGCGTCGCGCAGGAGATGGGGCCAGAGCGCCAGACAAACGAGGCCGAGGATGACGCCAAACCAGAGCGTGGCAAAGCGGATGAGCAGGGCCGCCGCGCTGGCCGGCGTGCGCGCCATCCCCAGAATCTGGACGCTGAGGGCGACCAGCGCGCCTTCGGTCCCGCCCAATCCGCCGGGGGTAGCGATCAGCGCGCCCACGACGGTGCTGATGCTGAAAATGAAGACGGCGATCAACGCCATCTCCCAATCCAGTGTGATGCCCATGCCCACGAGGACGAGAAAGTAGGCCAGTCCTTCGCACAGCCAGCTCACCGTGCCGATGCTCACGGCGATCAACAAATTACGCGGACGCAATAGCCGGTAACTACTTTCGTAAAATTCATGTAGCCCGCGGGCAAAGCGGTTGATCACAGGTAGCTTTTCGCCAAAGCCCAACATCCATAACGCCAGCGGACGCACCTGAACGATCAGAATGATGCTCAGGATCGCCAGCAACGCAACCGCCGCCACCAGGCGCATGGTCCTATCTTGGAAGGCAAAGAGGCCGACCCCGGCCAGGATCAGCATGGCGAGGCCGTCAGTAAGCCGTTCCGCCAGGACCACCGGCGCGGTGATCGACATGGGCGCGCCGGTGACATTCTTCACCATGTAGCTCTTGAGGAATTCACCCACCTTGCCCGGCGTCATCACCATCAACATGCCTACGCCGAAGATCCGGCTGCTATCGCCCCGGCTGATTTCGACGCCGATCAGGCGCAGATACCAGTGCCATTTGAGCAGACGTCCGACGTAATTAAGTAACGTCAAAGCGAGGATGGCGGGCAGCCAGATCCAGGGGAATTCGGCCAGCGTCGTCGTCAGCGCCTGCCAATCCCCATAGAGGATCAAGGCCATGTAGACGAGCAAGGCCAAGAGTAGCGACCAGAGAAACTTGTTGCGCAGATCAGCGTTCATGGACGCCCATTATAGTCAGTGGGCCTGTTTTTGTCACTCTTTCACCACCATTACCGACATCGAGTGGACGGCGTTGTTGCCATAGCCCAACCGGTTGGATCGGTGACGGATTGGCTGAGTGTTGCCCTCTGCATCGGTGGCGCGCACACACAGGGTATACTCCCCTGGCGTGCGCGGATGCCAGCGATAGATCCAGCGTTGGGTGGCCGCCGGTGAGAGGGCGCGCTCGACTGTAGCTTCATCCCATTGATTATGTCGGGTCGAAATCTCGACGCGCGTCACTTCTCCATAGCCGGACCATGCCACGCCGCGGATCTCCACTTCGGCGCAGGGAAGTCGATCCCCCACATCGTGAGAACAGATCAAAGCGCGCACCTGCATCTGGCGCAACGGTTGCCCATCGGGGGCGTAGTCGTCATCCCAATAGACGTAATGATAGGTCTGGTGGTAGCCGTCAAAGGGGACATCGATCAGCCGGATCTGTTGCAGCCATTTGACCGAGGCCATGCCATACCAGCCGGGGACGAAAAGGCGCAGCGGATAGCCATGTTCGGGCGTCAGCGTTTCGCCATTCATCGCCCAGATCAGCAGAATGTTGGGATCCAGGGCGAGGTTAAGGGGGAGGCTGCGTTCATAGTGGATCGCCTTCTTTTCGACGATGCCGTTGTCTGCGCCGATGAAGAGTACTTCGACCGCCGCCTCGTCGATCCCGGCCATTTCCAGCACATCGACAAGCGGCGCGCCGGTCCACTCGGCGACGCTGATTGCGCCCAATTCCCAGGGGGTTCCTGCTGGCTTCGGTTCCATGAAGATCCGCCCGTTGCCGGCGCATTCCATGGCCGTGCGCAGCGTCCTGCTTGGGATCGCTTTGATCTCGGCCAGCGACAAGGCCAGGGGATGATCCACTGCGCCATCCACACGCAGTTGGAAGGTAGACTCGTCCAGCGCGGGGATGTCGAAATGGTTGCGCACATAGAAGAGCCGCGTTGGCGTTGTCGCCTCCTCAAGCACCGGCAGCGGCGTCTCTGCATTCAACGGACGGTTGGTTACAGGGATCAACGAGTAGTTCATGGCGCTTCCCTTTGGGTATTGGGTATTGGATATTGGGTATTGGGTATTGGGGACAATCGCCTATTACCCAATACCCAATATCCAATACCCAATACCCCGACTACGGCACAAACGGCGACAAAAACGCGCCGTCGATCACTTCGATCTCCTGGCCGGGGATCTGCCAGGCGACGGCGAGATTGTCCTTCATATCGGCCTGTTTGTGTAGCACTTCGATGTAATATTTCTTCCCTGCCTCCAGGCTGATCAAGCCCGACGCCTGCTCAGGATAGCGATCCCACTCGCGCTGGCCGCTCCATTGGGTGACGCCAGCGATGAAGATTGCGTTGGACGGGGTGGCGTCGCTGCTCAGCCAGAGTTCACTGTTGTCGTCGCTGGCGATGAAGAAGCGGTATTGGCCGCTCACCGGCGGGTGGATGTAGCCGCGGATACGGCTGCCGTAGTCAGGCTGCATTGTACGCGCCGTCTCCAACATGGGCAGGAATTCCTTCCCAGCGGGCGAATGGGGATAGCCCGGCGCTTTGCGCAGATCTTGGATGCTCTTGCCGCCCACGCCCGTCCACCACTCACGCAGGATCTGACCTGTACCACTGCCGCTCGTTGTCGCGACTGCGGTTGATGGAGCGCGGGTTGCGCTGGCCGCAGGTCTTTGTGTAGATGGCATGGGCGTGGCGGTGGGTGGTTCAACCACATTGACAACGGCGGCAGTGGGCGCGCCAGACGAAGCAGATTCAACTGCCGCCCCATCGGCGCTGGCATAGCGCACCGTCAACGTTTGATCCGTAGCGCCAATCGTGATCTCATGGGAAGCGGCCCCGCCATCCGACCAACTCTCAAAGCGCAGTCCGCCGGACAGGGTCGCCGGCGCGCCCAGGCTACGTTTGGCGTTGACATAAGTTATCACCTTGAAAGGCGTTGTGTAAGGGCTGCCCCCATACATCAACGAGATCCCGCTTGGGACCGAGTCGATGGTATAGGTCACTTCCTGGGCGCGCACATCGACGCACTTTTTATCCTGCAGCCCGCTCGAATCGGTGGCGGTGAGGCAGAGATGTAGATAAGTATTGTCGCCGTGATCCTCAAAGATGAAACTGCCCGACGCGCCCTCGCCCTTGAAGAAATCATAATGGACGTGATCATGATGGTACAAGACCCCTTCCCAGCGCAGGCTGCTGCCGCTCAGTTCGCCGTCCTCGGCGTCACTGGCCCGGCCATTCACTGTGATGGTATCGCCAATGCGCATTCGATCCTCGGCGCGTGGGCTGAGGATCTGCGCGGTCGGCGCTTCGCTGCCCACGGCAATCGTCACGCTGCTCGACGACGACGCATCGCTCGGATCGGTGACCGTCAACGTTGCCTTGTACTCGCCGGGCGTCATGTAAACATGGGTCGGGTTGGCGTCGCTGCTCGTCTCGCCGTCGCCAAAATCCCAGCGGAAGCGCACAGGATCGCCGTCCACATCGTAGCTGCGTGAGGCGTTGAACCGCACACTCAGGGGTGGGCGTCCGCTGGTGGGGGATGCGCTGGCTACCGCCGTCGGCGCGCTGTTCCTTTCCCCTTTGTAGACAATGCGGAAGAGCGCGCCCTCGGTGATCGAGAGGACATAGAGCGCGCCGCCCGGTCCGCTGGAAACCTGAATGGCGCCGCCGAAGCCGCTGCCGAAGGTCTCGCTCTGTAGCTTGCCATCCTCATCTTGGAAGATGCGCTCGACAGTGCCGACGTTGAATTCGGCGAAGAAGTAGTTGTTGCGATACCCTGCCGGGAAGTTGTTGCCGCGCACGAAATCACCGCCCAGCGCAGCGCCTCGTCCACCTGCATGGGGATAGGCGTAATAGGCGTAAGTGACAGCAGCCCGCCCACTGAGGACCGGTTCACATTCGGGGTCAAAGGCATTCTGCTGATCCCCTTCGTAGCAGGGCCAGCCCAGATTGGCCCCTGGCGGCGTGCGGTTGATCTCTTCCCACTTGTGGTTGCCTACATCGGTGGCGTAGAGTTCGCCCGTCACCGGGTGAAAGCCAAACCGCCACGGGTTCTTCATCCCCAATGCGAAGACTTTGGATCGGTTGCTATTGGGGTTGCCATTGTAGAAAGGGTTATTCGCATAGCCCTGACCATTGAGCGGGTTGATGCGTAGGATCTTGCCCGCCAATACGTCGATATTTTGGGCGCGCAGACTGCCCCATCCGTAGTTGATGCCATCCCCGCTGGCGACGTAGAGCGCGCCATCCGGCCCAAAGCCCAACGAACCAACACTGTGTACCGGTCCTTCGTTGGGGACACAATCCTGGATCGGGTTCATCGCCCCATCGTAACAGGTGTAGGGGGGCGCGTCCATCTGATTGGGATTGCCAATATTGGCCCATGTCCCATTCGCGCCCAGGATCACGACTTCGCTGCCCGGTACAGCGACATTCGGATTGGCGCGACTGGCTTCAAAACGCGAGACGCGTGAGACACGCGCCCCATTCGGCGTAAAGCCTGCCGCTTCGGGCGGCTCGTAGACATAGGCCAGGTAGACATAAGGCGTCGCCGGGAAGCGAGGATGCACAGCTACATGCAGCAGTCCGCGGTCGCCGACAGTATTGATCTGCTGGCTGATGTCGATGAAAGGCGTAGAGAGCAACTGCCCATTATGGACAACGCGTACCTGTCCGCTTTTTTCGGTGATGAAGATACGGCCATCGGGTGCGAAGGCAAAGCCGGTGGGCAGTTTGAGACCCCACACCACAGTTTCGCGCACAAATCCACGCGGCAGATGATAGGGGCTATCCTGAGCGAACGCAGGCTGCCCGCCAGGTATCAAGCTGATAATACCCAGGATGAAAATCAAGGTTAAGCGAAAAAAGATGAGGTTCATAAGGTTTACTCTAGAGGGGGTAGTGTAATTGATAGGGGTGCGTTCAAAATGAGTTGGCCGTCTGGGTAAGGATTTGGGTGGATGGCTCACAAAAATCGTCCGCGTAAGCCATTGCTCGTCTGCCGTCCACCCAAACCTTTACGAATCATCTCGCCCGGCTCGCCGAGCGGCAGAAAGTACCCGCGCTATTGTACGGCACTTGAGCGGATCAGACAAGCAGAGTACGCAGACGATTTTCAGCTCGGGGACAGTTGAAGTGAGCGAATGTCCACGATTATCCAAAATGGATCTGCAACGTAATATCTTGAGGATAGTTGCCGAATTTGCGCCCAAATAGATTTAGCCCGCCAACGTTGTGCGCGTCTTTATGGATGCCAAAGCGTACGCGGATGAAAGGTTGGCTGTCGAGATTGAGATCGTTAATGGTCACGCCCGAGAGCCAAATGCCATCAATCCACGCTCCACTCTGATCCACGCGCCAGCTTTTGAGCAAGCCATATTGGCTGTTCCACTCTTCCCACCACTCTGGGGTGAGGTTACCGCGCTCGCCGCCAAAGTCCCCTGGCGAGGTCCATGTGCCAATGGGCTGCCCGTTGATCTCCATGAAGATATCCGACGGCCAATCAGGATGGTGGTTCGGCGCTTCGGAACAGATCTCCATGCTCAGCACGATGCTTTTGGGTTGGCTCTCTGCATTTGCGCGGTAGGGGAATAAATATTCGAGATACCCCTGACGAAACCAGATCAACTGCGCCGAAAATCGGGCGGGTTCGTAAAAGGAGACAGGATCGTCCATATAGCCAATCACTGTGCTTTCTGTGGCCAATCCACAGGTCGGCGCAATATGGCACTCGGTGTAAGCGCCAATCGGCATGTGGATATTCACATGCTTATCAAACTGAACTGTTGTGCGTGGCAATTGCAGAACAACCATATCGTAAATACGGGCGCAGACCTTCTGAACGCCTCGACTGGCCGAGATCAGATCCGAGCGAATCAGCCCGCTCTCTTCCAGAATATTGATGTGCAGATTCGCTGTGGATAGCGGCATGTCCAGCGCTTCGGCAATTTCGGAGACATTGGCTACCCGCGTCTGCAAGTAGTCCAAAATGCGCAGACGTTGGGTAGACCCTAACGCTTTGGCTACATTAATGCTTTCTTCGCGTTGCGCGGCGTCCATGGACAGCATGAGCGCACGATTGCGCGCATCGATTGGGCGTCCCTTGGTTGCGATGGATGCACTGTCTAGATTGGCGTTCACCCTTATCCTTCCTCTCTGCGATTGCCGTTGCTGATGAGACCTCTTCTATGTACGATTTTACGATCTGCTTCGTGTTAGAGATATATATAATCCTAAAACAAAGAATTGTATCATGCAAAGAATGTTTCGTAATTATCAGAATTAGAAGGTGAAAAATAGGGAAATCCTTCAAAAAAAAGCCTTGACATTCATGTTTTCCTGTGGTAGTTTAACTTTCAAGTATACGTATTACTTACTTCCACCCCAGCAGGTTCGTGTCGGATTCATAAATAAACAAAACATAGGATGGTTTTCCGCAGGGTTATGCAAGCCTTTTGGGCTTCGTATAAACCTGTAATTCTCTACCCACCCAATGGGTAGTCTGACCACGCTTGTATTGTTAGATCCACAACAGATCAATTCAAGGAGGAATTTTGATGCGACGTATATTGATGTTGGTAAGCATGGCCTTGATCTTCGGATTGTTGATAGTGGCCTGTGGCGCGCCACCAACACAGCCCCCAGCAGCCGGTGAGCCTGCGGCGCCCGCAGTAGAACCCGCTGCACCCGCCGCAGAAGAACCTGCGCCCACAGCGACCCCCATTGTGGCCGAAGCCGGAACCGGTAGCACACAGCTAATCTATTGGAATGGTTTGACCGGCAGCGATGGCGCCACAATGGTGCAGATGGTGGAAGCTTTTGCCGCAGAGAACCCAGATGTATCGGTTCGCATCGAAATGATGCCGTGGGGCATCTACTTTGACAAACTTTTGACCTCTCTCATCTCTGGCAATCCCCCGGATCTCTTCCTGTTGCACGAATTTGAAATTCCGCAGTTTGCAAGCCAGGGTGTATTGATGGAGTCGTCAGATTTCTACGCTGCTTTTGGCGGCGCCATCCCTGAGGATGATGTACTGGCGCAGACGCTGGCCTCGTTGGATTATCAGGGCAACCGCTACGGCGTGGCGTTGGATGTCCACGGCTGGGGTCTCTGGTACAACCGTGATCTCTTCGAGGCTGCCGGTCTCGATCCGGATGTCTGCCCGGCCAATGCCGAGGAATTCATCCAATTCGCCCGCATGTTAACTGTAGACGCCAATGGCAATACCGCCGAGAGCGGGGACTTCGACCCCGAGAATGTTGCACAGTGGGGAACCCACATTAGCTGGATGAAGCCCACATTCCTGAGTACGCTGTGGCAGTTCGGCGGCGACTGGACCGACGGCAGCGGCAATGCTACCTTCAACAGTGATGAAGCATTCCAGGCAGCGCAATTCTGGTATGATCTGATCTGGGAAGAGCATGTTGCTCCTCAACCCGCCGGTTTTGATTCGTGGCAGAGCTTCGCCGCTGGTCAGTTGGCGATGATCCCCGAAGGTAGCTGGATGCTCAACTTCAATGTTGACAACGAAGTGAACTGGGGCGTCTGCCCGCTGCCGCAGTTTGGCAACCAACCCGCCGCATGGACGAGCTCACATGTGATCTACACCCCCATGTCCTTGCAGGGCGAGAAGTTGGACGCTGCCAAGCGCTTGATCACTTACCTCTCTGACCAGGGGTTGGTCTGGGCCACCTCCGGTCAGCCGCCAGCTCGCGAGTCGCAGCTCGCCGAGATGACGTTGGAAGAGTTCCCATCGGCCAAGATCCTGGGCGACTCCTTCCTTGAGAAGGGGCGCTATGACACCGCTCACGAATGTGTTTCCGAAGTCATTGATCAGGGCTATATGCCCGAACTTGACGCCATCTTCAACAATGTGAAGACAATCGAGCAGGGCTTGAACGACGCCAATGCCCGCATCCAGGGCATTCTGGAACGCTGTCAGTAACTTCGATTTGACGCTACAGAGAGAAGACCGGCGCCCACACGACGCCGGTCTTCTCTCACAGAGGAGCTATCATGAACGTCGCGTCGACCCATCCAGAAGCGAAGGAACCCAGGAAGCGCGCCGGCACATGGCGCACATGGCGCTGGACCTTGGGAAATTATCTCTTTATCCTGCCCTTTCTTTTCTTTTTTGTTACCTTCACACTTGGCCCTATTCTCTACAGCTTTTACATGAGCCTGCATGATTGGCGCGTCTTGGCTCAAGAACAACCCTTTATCGGCTTGCAGAATTACCGCAATCTGCTCAGGGATGATCTCTGGTGGACGACGCTGACCAATACGCTCTACTTTGCCTTTTTGACTGCTGTTGCCAATACAATTGTCGCGCTGCTGGTTGCCGTCGCCGTCAATCAGCCGATCCGCTGGCGCGATTTCTACCGCTTTATGTTTTACGCGCCGGTGGTGCTTTCCGTAGCCGTGATCGGTGTGATGGGTGTCTGGCTCTTCAACACCCAATTTGGGATCGTCAACTACTTCCTGGTGTGGATGGGCTTTCAACCAGTGCGCTGGCTGGCCGACCCCAATCTGGTGATCCCTTCGCTGAGTTTGATGACGGTCTGGTGGGGCTTTGGCTTCCCCATGCTGATCTATATTGCCGGTCTGCAAGGGATCCCCGACCACCTTTACGAAGCCGCGCGTATTGATGGCGCCAACGGCATTCGTTTGCTCCGTCACATTACCCTGCCTTTGATGATGCCATCGATCTTCTTTGTGGCGGTGACCCAACTGATTGCGCATTTTCAGGTATTCGGCCAACCCTACATCATGACCGGCGGCGGGCCTGGGCGCGCTTCATACACTACCATTATGTATCTCTACCAGACCGCCTGGCGTTATTTCCGCATGGGGTATGGTACTTCCATTGCTGTTGGATTAGCTGTGGTGATTCTCATTTTCACCCTGATTCAGTTCCGCGTCTTTGGCCGTCGTAGCATGATCGAATATTGAGGACGCATTCCATGTCATCGCAGAACCAGTATAAGGCACGTTCTATTTTGGGGGCAGGCGCGCTGCATCTCTTCCTGCTGATCCTGGTGATCCTGGTCGGCTTCCCCATCTATTGGACATTTGTCGTTTCGATCACCCCATCGTCGCAGGTCTTTGCTTGGCCGCTGCAACTCTGGCCCGAAGCGCCTACGCTGACCCATTACCAGGCCGTCCTCACCCGCCAGGATCTGCAACTGCCGCGTTGGTTTCTCAACAGCGTGATCGTCAGTGTAGCGGCCACTGCTCTGGGCCTCTTTATCAGCAGCCTGACAGCATATGGCTTCGCCCGTCTGGAATTCCCCGGCCGTAACCTGATCTTCATGGGCATTCTCTTTACGCTGATGGTCCCAGGCCAGGTGACCTTGATCCCGGTCTTCCTCTTGATTCGTAATTTGGGCTGGCTGGACACCTACCACGCCTTGATCTGGCCGGGCGCGGCCAGCGTCTTCGGCGTCTTTTTGCTGCGCCAGTTTTTTCTCAGCATCCCCAAGGAACTGGAGGAAGCCGCACTGATGGACGGCGCCGGACGCTTCCGCATCTATTGGCAGATTATTCTCCCCTTGAGCCGCGCCGCCATGATCGCGTTGATGATCTTTACCTTCCTCGGCTCGTGGAACGATCTCTTCTGGCCGTTGATCGTCCTCAACCGGCTAGAGATGCGCACCCTGCCCGTGGGTCTCACCGTCCTCAACGGCACCTATACCCAAGAGCGCGCTTTGATCATGGCCGGGGCCGTGATCGCCAGCGCGCCGGTGCTAATCTTCTACGCCATCTTCCAACGCCGCATTATTCAGGGCGTGATGTTGACAGGAATGGGTGGCCGGTGATGAAGCGTCTACCGCTCTGGCTTGTTATGGTGAGCGCAACGTTATTTTTGACTGCCTGCGTTAATTTGCCTCTGGTGATTCCTCCTCCGACAGCGACGCCAACGCCATCGTCCCCGGCGCTGACCTATGAGAACCCTGTCTTCCCGCGCGATTTTCCCGATCCGTTTGTGCTGCGCGTGGACGACCACTATTACGCCTATGCCACCAATGCCCGCCACATGAACGTGCAAGTGATCCGCTCGGCGGACCTGGCTGAATGGGAGCGGGTGGGGACGGGCGGCGACGCGCTGCCCCAATTGCCATCCTGGGCGGCGGCGCGTCGATTCCTTACCTGGGCGCCCTCGCTGCTGCATACCGGCGATGAATTTGTCCTTTACTATGTGGCCCGTTATGACCAATCCGGGCGGCAGTGTATTAGCTACGCCGTCAGCGACACCCCCGACGGTCCATTTGTGGATGCCAGCAACGAACCCTTCATCTGCCAGTTGACTGAAGGCGGATCTATCGATCCTGAGCCATTCACCGCGCCCGACGGAGCGCGCTATCTCCTCTGGAAGAATGACGGCAACTGCTGTGGATTGCCGGTCTGGCTCTATAGCCAGGCGCTTTCTGAGGATGGGCGTACCCTCCTCGGTGAGCCACAGCGGTTGATCCAAATGGACCAATTCTGGGAGATCCCGCTGATCGAAAACCCAACGATGACGCTTCACGAGGATCGCTATTATCTGTTCTATTCTGCCAACTGGTATGAAGGACCGGATTACGCCGTGGGCTATGCCGTCTGCGAGACGCCCACCGGTCCCTGCGTCAAACCTCAGGAAGAGCCGATCCTGACCTCTGCCGGTCGCCACGTAGGACCGGGCGGCGCGGCCTTCTTTACCCACGCCGACGGTTCGTTGTGGATCGCCTATCATGCCTGGATCGTCCCCAACGTCGGTTACCCGGTGGGGATGCGCCAACTGCACCTGGGCCGAGTTACTTTTGAGGACGGCTCGCCAGTGATCCACCGTTCCGAAGCAGAGGAATCATCCCCATGAACCATCCCTTTCTCTGGGCGGCGGGGATCGAGAACACCTTCATCCCCCAGGCGCGTGAGAATCTGCGCTCAATGGATCAGTTTGCGCTGACCCAACACTACGACCTCTGGCGTGAAGATCTGGATCGGGTGGCGAGCCTGGGCGTCAGCCATCTGCGCTGGGGACCGCCCTGGTATCGCGTTGAACCCCAACGTGGTCAGTTCGACTGGTCGTGGACCGATGAGGTCATCCCCTATATGGTGCAAGAAAAGGGGATCGCGCCGATCCTCGATTTGATGCACTATGGCACGCCCTTCTGGCTGTCCGACAGCTTCGCCGATCCCGATTACCCGGCCTATGTCGCCGATTATGCCGCTGCTTTCGCCGAACGTTACCGCGACCTGGTTCACCTCTACACGCCGCTCAACGAACCCTTCGTCAATGCCGAATTCTGTGGAAAGTTAGGTCTTTGGCCGCCATACCTCACCGGCGAAGAGGGTTTCGCCCGCTTGATCGTCCAATTGGTGGACGGTCAACAGCGGACGATGGCGCGGCTGCGTGAACTTGTGCCGGGGGGCACGCTGGTCGCCGTCGAAGCGCTCACCTGGCACTACAGCGCCGATCCCAACTTGCAGCCGACCTTCGACGAGTGGCATGACTTCCGTTTTATCAGCTACGACTTGGTCACCGGCGCGTTGACGGATCGCCAGCCTGGCTACACCTATCTGCTGCAACATGGCGTCAGCGAAAACCGGATCGCCGATCTGCTGACCGCCGCCCAACCCTTCGATTGGTTTGGGGCGAACTTCTACCCCTGGAGCGGCGGCGAAGTGATCGCTGATCCCGAAACCGGCACGCGCACCCGTCGCGATAGCCTCACCGGCGATCATTTAGAATCGGTGCTGCGGCTGGCGTACAACAAAGCGCAGTTGCCCATCCTCGTCACCGAGACCAGCGCCCGCCGCCATGTGGATGGCCGCGCCCAGTGGATGGACGAGACCCTGGCTGCCGTCCGCCGTTGCCGCGCCGATGGATTGCCCGTCATCGGCTATACCTGGTTCCCCGTTTTCACCATGATCGACTGGGCCTATCGCACAGACACGCAGCCCATCGAAGATCATCTGTTGCATCTGGGCCTGTGGGACAGCGCCTTTGACGCCGAGGGTGTGCTGCAACGTCACCCCACACCGTTGGTCGAACGATATCGTGAACTTGTGAACCATAGTCTGGAAGGAGAAATCTCATGATCCTCTTCCTCTTTGGGCAATGGGGCGCCGGGAAATCCCACGTCGCCCACCAGATCGAGGAGCGGTACAACCTGCCCCATCTGGACGCCGATCAATTCTTCACCCAAGATTTGGTCGACGCCGTCAAAGCGTGTCAACTCGAACCCCACCAAATGACCGGTTACTATGAGCGGGTGATCGCCGCCATGCACGGATACGAAGCACGCCATCCCCACTTTATGGTCACCCAGGGGATCTACACTGACGCCTTTCGCCGCCAGATCTACCGCGAATTCGTGCCCGACATCCGCTTTGTCCTCGTCAAAACACCGGACCCATCGCTACAACAGCGGCGGATTGGGCAGCGCGCCCGACTCACCGGCAATCCCGTTTCGGTGGCAAGCTACGCGTATATGTCGCATTATTGGGAACCGGTCTCGATTCCCCACGTTGTGCTTTGGAACGATGAATTTGTGGACGATGCGCTGGATTGCCTGCTGGCAGATCTTAACCTGACGCGTTACTTTCGTCCCCAGCGCACACCACAAACAAAGAGATCTCAATCCGTCATCACTGCATTGGAGCATAGGCATGAGTGAGCGCACTCGACTTTCTTTGGACGGCCTCTGGCATTTTCAAACCGACCCCAGCGGACAGGCCGCCGCTGACGAAATTAGCGAATGGCGCCAGGCGCAGGTCCCGTTGCCCATTCAGGCCCAGTTCGACGATCTGCGCAACTACAGCGGGGTCTCGTTTTACCGGCGCGCCTTCACCGTCGACGCCCTGCCCGTAGGCGTGGCGCTGCTCCACTTTGGCGCAGTGGACTATCGAGCGACGGTCTGGATGAACGGGCAAAAAGTGAGTGAACACGAAGGCGGTTATCTGCCCTTCGAGTTCGATGTAAGCGCACACCTGCGCGCCGGCGAAAACGAGATCCTCGTGCGCGTGGAAGACGCCGACGACAGCGATCCCGACATCCCCTTCCGCGAGGTTCCCCACGGCAAGCAGAGCTGGTATGGTCCCATCGGCGGCATCTGGCAGAGCGTCTATTTGGAGATGCGCCCGCAGATCCACATGCGCTCGCTGCGCTTGACGCCCAACGCCGCCACCGGCGAGATCCAGATCCACGCCGCGGTGAACCAACCCGGCGCAGATCGTTCGCTGGTCATCCGCATCACAGACCCCAACGGGATGCAGGTCGCGCAGGCTGCGCTGAACGGCCTTGACGGGTTGCTGGCTTTGGACAACCCCGGCGATCTGCGTTTGTGGAGTCCCGACGATCCCGCGCTCTACACGGCGACGGCTGAACTGCGCGTCGATGGTCAAACGATGGACGAACTGAGCGCGACCTTCGGCTTCCGTACTGTCGAGGCCAGGGATGGGCGCATCTACCTCAACGGCGAACCGGTCTATCTGCGCGGCGTCCTCGATCAGGCCTACTACCCGGAGACAATCTACACCCCGCCCAGTGTAGAATTCCTCGAAGATCAGGTACACAAGGCCAAGGAACTCGGCCTCAACTGCTTGCGCATCCACATCAAGATCGAAGATCCCCGCTACTACGAAGTGGCCGACCGCCTGGGCATCCTCGTTTGGACGGAGATCCCTAACTGGGTACACCTGACCCCGGCTGCGGATCGCCGCGTCAAAGAGACCTTCCGGCGCATGGTCGAGCGCGATTGGAACCACCCGTCAATCATTGCCTGGTCGCTGGTCAACGAAAACTGGGGAACCGATCTCAGCCGCGACCCCGCACACCGACAGTGGCTCACTGACTTCTATTTTGAGGCCAAAGAGATCGATCCCACCCGCCTGATTGTGGATAACTCGGCCTGCCACGGCAATGCCCACGTCGCCAGCGACCTTGAGGATTATCACCACTATCGCGCCATCCCCGACCACGCTCAAGAGTGGGATGAATGGGTGGAAGAGTTCGTCAACCGCGCTGATTGGTGCTGGTACGAGGATTATCAAGAGCATCGCCGCGAAGATCTGCCCCTGCTCGTCAGCGAATTTGGCAATTGGGGTCTGCCCGACCCGGCGCTGCTCGACGAAAAGGGCAAGGAACCTTGGTGGTTCGAGACGGGCCTTGATCGCGGCGATGGGATTGTCTATCCCCACGGTATGGTTGACCGTTTCTATTTTTATGAGATGGATAAACTCTTCGGCTCAATGGAGAGGTTCGCTGCCCAGCAGCAGCGCCACATGTCGAAGAGCCTGGCCTATGAGATCGCCACTATGCGGCTCTATCCGCGTATTGGCGGCTATGTCATCACCGAGTTCACCGATGTGCATTGGGAATGCAACGGTCTGCTCGACATGCAGCGCAACATCAAGCAGAATCTGGACGAATTTGTGGCGCTGAATCAGGATCAGGTCGTCGTCGTGCGTCCCCAACGCTGGAGCGGGAGACCGGGCGATTCCTTGCCCGTCGAGATGCGCGCCTTCGGCGTGGATGGCCCCGCGGAAACGGGCAAAATCCACTGGCGGACCGGTTCTGCCAGCGGAGAGATCCCCGCGCCAGGCGGCGCTGTCGACGTTCCACTGCCCACGAATGGAACGTCCGGGCTGCAGATGATCTTCGCTCAATGGCTCGGCGACGATGGTAATATCCTCGGCGAGGGGATGGCCGAAGTGGCATGGACGACGCCCACCGTCCCTGCGAACGCTATCTTTGTGAGCGACGCCGACCTGGCGCAGATGCTTAGCCAACTTGGCTACACACTGGCTGACACTGTGGACGGCGCGGATCTCATCGTCTCCCGCCGCTACACCGAGGATCTACAGAGCGCCGTGCAGCAAGGCGTGCGCGTTTTGCTCTTAGCCGATCCCCACACAGGCAAACGGGAAGGTGAAATCCGCTTGCCAACCGGCAGCGTCATCGCACGAGCCGGGACAAGCTGGCAGGGCGATTGGGCGACCTCCTTCTCGTGGATGAAGAAGGAAGGTCCATTTGCCATGCTGCCCGGCGATCCGCTGTTGGAGATGGAGTACGCCGACATCATGGCCGACGCCGTCATTGTGGGGTTGCCCGCCTGGGTGATGAACGCGCATAGCTGGGCCAACCTCGCCCTGGGCTGGATCCACAAACCGGTCTCGCTGCTGGCCGAGATCCCCTATGGTCATGGCAAGTTGACAGTCGCCACCTTCAATCTTAACGACGACCTGCTCGCTACGGACGCCATCGCCCAGACCCTCTTCGCCGGTCTCGTGGCATTGGCGGTGAAGTAAACCCATCCGCGCAACAGAGAACCGCCCCGATCCACTGGGATCGGGGCGGTTCTGTGTTAATGGTTCTGATCCCATTACCCCGTCGTCACCTCTGGGGAGGGCGTCTCTTCGAGTTCAGGTTCCGCTTCGGGTTCCGCTTCGGGGGTTGATTCCGCTTCGGGCGTGGGTTCAACTTGCGGCTCCGCAGCGGCGCGCCCACAGCCGGGCAGCGTCAATTGGACGCCGTGACGCAGGAGGTTGGGATCTTCGATCCCGTTGGCTTCGGCCAGGGACGCGGGACCCAGGCCAAAGCGGCGGGCGATGAGCGACAGCGATTCGCCCGGCTGGACCGTGTACGTACACGCCGTAAAATCCTCGCGATAAGGGACCACATCGGCTGCCCACAGCCCACGCCGCTCCACCTCTGCCTCTGCCTGAGCGCGCCGCAACACATCCTCATATTTCACATCCGGCGGGAAGATTGCCACCTGCGCATAGCCGGCGCGCAGTAGCGCCTCATTGACCATGCTGCGATCCTCGGCCAGATAGACATAGCGCAGCAGCCGCCCGTAGGCGTCCACCTCGGTGATGTCAGCCTCCAAGAGGACGGTCCTCCCGTCCACGGCGGCCAGGTTCCACTCGTAGGCTTCGCGGCCAAAGCCCTGTTCCACCTGCGGCGCCACGCTGATCAAATAGCGCACCTCGTAGGTGCGGTCGTTGAAGCGCACCGAGATCGTATCTCCATCCAACACTTCGATCACCTGGGCAATGGCCCGGCCCTCAACCTGAGTTGCCACCGGCAGTTGGGGTCTGCCCTGCACCGCCAGCGCGTTGATCCACGTATTGTCCGCCAGCCGATACCAATTTCCTGTCTCATCCCGTCCCGTCAAACGTAGCCGTTGGCCGGGGAAGACGCTGCCTGCCTCCTCGTAGAAACGCCCCGGCCCTGAGTAGAGGAAACTCGACAGATCGGCCACCGCCTCGATATATTCGATGCCATCGTCGATCTCGTCGTCTCCAAATGACGCCGCCAGGGGTGTTTGAAACTCGGCGGGCAGCACAAAGCCCTCCTCGGTGCAGGCCGCGAACAACCAGAGTAGGGGGAGAACCAATAACAAAGTACGCCAACTCTTCATAGGTCTGATCCCTCTTGCGTTGATGAGCAATTAAAACGTTGTGGATGAATCCAACAATGGATAACTCAATTTAAAAACAGATCAAAACAGGCAAAGAGGCCAAGAGGATCTGTACATCTGGGACTGTTGACTCAACGTTGCGCATATAACGCATGTTCCCCCAGTCTATTCGATTGTACACCAAAACAGCAATGATGTTCCACCCTCTTCGGGGTATGTGTTGGTCCCAGATGATTGATCGACAAACCCCAGGTAGGCGATAGTCCATCCCCACAAACCGCGGGTACGCTGCCTGACATTTTGCCCACGTTCGCTACGGCAATTGGTCAATGTGTTATCGCCTCTCCTTTGGGATTATAGGGACCATAACTAAGCGACACTCTGGGGCGTTTCAGCTTACCCCAGCGGTCTATTCACTACAGGGCAAACGAAAGGAGCATATCCATGACCAATGATGTGCGCAGTAGAAGAAGATGGATCAAACGAGGGATCATCGGCCTGTTGGCGTTCATTGTCATCATCATTGCGGGTCTATTTATCTACGAATCCCTGGCCGAAGCTGCTACCCGGCGCAATTATCCCCCGCCGGGGCAGATGGTCGATGTGGGCGGCTATCGACTCCATCTGCATGTCATGGGCGAGGATCGAGGGTTGCCCGCGGTGATCCTTGAACATGGCGGTATCTCCATGTCCGCCCAGTGGGGATGGGTGCAGCCCGAACTCGTCCAACACACCCAGGTTGTCGCCTATGATCGGCCAGGGATGGGCTGGAGTGACGCTCCTCCCTCGCCGCTGGACGCCCAACAGGTGATTGACGACCTCTATGCGGCGTTGCAGCAGACCGGCGTGGACGGCCCCTACCTCTTGGTGGGCCATTCCATGGGCGGGTTGATGACGCGTCTTTTTGCCCAATCCTACCCCGATGAAGTAGCGGGCATGGTGCTGGTCGATCCGCGCGATATCGCCGAGCATGAACTGCTTCCCTTTACGTTGGATCCGTTTATGCACCGTGTGGCGCTGACAGCGAGCCGATTGGGGATTCCTCGCCTGGCTGGCATGGCCGACGCCGATTCGCAGGGGTTGCCCCCACAACAATACGCCGAAGCCGTCGCCATCTACCCATCCCATCGCCAGATTCGCGGCTGGGAAAGCGAAGGGCGATTAGGCGAAAGCGCCACCGATCTATTGAGGCAGGGCGAAACATGGGGCGATTTCCCTGTGGTCGTCCTCGACGCCACCCAAGCGGATGGGGCTTTCGATGCCCAGCAGCGGGAGATCCTCACCGCGCAGTTTGAGCAGATCGCGGCGCAGTCGGGCGGACGCCGCCAGCCTGTGCCAGGGGCCGGCCACGTTACCATTGTCACCCAGCAGCAGTACGCTCAGGTGATCGTCGACGCTGTTTTGGCGCTTTTGGTGGAGTGACTGGTGACTGGGGATCGGGGACAAGGTAAGCCAACCTCCGATCCCCTTTACAAAGGATGGAAGAGAGGGCATCACTGTTCTGAAAAAGAGTAACCGCACGTCTACCGGTGATCGTGCGGTTGCAAACCGCACCTACGAAATGAACCATGCCGCAAGTTTGAACCAATCCCCAGTCCCCAATCCCCAGTGCCCAATCCCCAATCATCACATCACCCGCGCATGGGGATGGGCATAGAGCGCGTAGGCCAGCCAGGTGGGATCGCCCTGCCGGCTGCGGGCGGCCAGCCGGGCGGCGTGGACGGCTTCCGCGGCGGGGACTTCTCTCTCCAATTGGGCGTAGAGGGTAGCGGCGAAGGTGTAGGCCCCCTCGTCGGTGACGGTCCACTGGGGCGAGAGAAAGAGACCGGCCCCCGCCGCCAGGATGCGCCGCGCCCAGCCGCCCAGCCCCGTCACCGACCACTGTTGACGCCCGCCGTGGCAGGTGTTGAAGAAGACGCCGGGCCGTTCCCGCCCCATGCGTTGGCGCACCTCGGCGGGGACAAAGTGGGCTGGCTTAAACGCCCAATCGTCAAGTGCAACCGCCGCGCTGTCGCCCAAATTGTCGGGACCGGTGAAGCCGTGGGCCGCTACATGCAACCATTGGAAGGGATGGCGCAGGGCGCGGCGCACCGCATCCTCGGTGGGGGCAGCGGGCGAAAGATTTTCCGCCCCCGTGCGAGAGAGCAGATGGCGCAGATGCTCTTTCTCGGCCTGGGCAAAGGAGAGCTCTGTGGCCGACGGGATCAAGGATAGCCAGCGCCGCCAGTGCAGCCGCCCGATCATCCAATGGGGTTTCTCGTCCTGGGGGGCGGGGCGCAGCCAGCGGCTAAAGCGAAAGTGCGTGCAAAAAGGATCGTCGTAGCCCGGCTCGGCCACGTTGGGCCAGATCATCTCCCAGGGGATCTCCGGTTCGTCGGAGATGAGCAGCAGCGTGCGCCCGCGCCAGTTCGCCCACTCCTCGCGCAACAGGGCCTTGAACTCCCCGTGCAGCAGATCCTCCCAAAGCAGCCGCCCCGCCTCGCGCATGCGCTCATCGGCGCGGACGGCTTCGTCGGGGGGACGGGCCATCGCTGTCGCCTCGCCCGCCAAAAAGTTGAACTGCTGGTAGAGCCAGGCTGTGTAGCGCTCGGCCACCTGCTGCAACCCCACCGGTGGGAACGAGGCCAACATCCGTTCCCCCTCAAAGACGGAAAGGCGCAGTTGGGGCGTCCCCTGCGGGGTTTCATAGGCCACGTAAATGGCAAGATCCGGCGCCGGCAGCCCGGCCTCAAACTGGACCAGCCCAGAGAGGCGTTGACGGCCCGCCATGACCAGGGGCGTCTCGGCGGCCACGATCTCCACGTCCACCCGCGCGTCGCCGATGGGCTGATCCTCCTGGAGAAAGTGAAAATCCAGGCGACCATCGCCGACGCACAGCGGCTGCACCTCAAAGGCCACCGCCGCGCTGTCCCCCTCAGCGGGGAGGGTCAGTGTGCGGTGGTTGCCGTTGGTGAGGACAAGTCCACTCGCCTCGGCGTAGATGTGGACCGGCGTATCGGCGCGCAGGGTGAGCGGCTCGGCATCGGCGACGCTCTGCGGGTTAGGGCGCACTGTCAGCTTCACCGTCACCGCGAAGCGCCCCCCGCCCACGTGGACACAGCGTGGGCAGACTACATCCACGTAGCGGGTGACGGGCTGGGGCATCTGCAAGCGTTCGAGGACCTCGCCGGCGCTGCGCATCCGCTCCCGGTACTCCTGGGGGCTACCACCCTGCATCAGCGCCTGTATAGAGGGGTAGATGGCGGGGAACTCTTGCAGAAAGCGCAGGATCAGCGCCGCCGTGATCGCCGGCCTGCCGATCCCCAGCGTCATCTCTCGTTGCAGCCGGTTGAGATAAGCGGTCAACCGCTCTTCAAAGGCTGGCCATTGATCGCGCAGGAGCGCCGGCAATTGGTCGCTCAACGCGTCCAGGGCAGCCAGCAATCTCTGGGTGCGGTCATCTGGGGGCGGCATGGATTTTCTCCTTGAACTGGACGCCAGCCTGGGGATTCATCCCCTGGCTAGAGAGGCGCAGGCTAAAGCCCGCTTGCGGATAAGCCCCATTCATGGGGCGTCTGGCTAGGGCCATTCATGGCCCGGCGCATGGTTACTATACCCCCGTAAAGGTGAACGCCGCCCACCAGGCCGGGTGCGCAAAGGATCGATCCTCCATCTTGCCGCGCTGGAGCGAGACTTTGCTGAAGAACTCGACGGCGATGGCGTCGGCCATGCGCTCTGTGGTTCGTTCGTCAAATTCCTGGGCGAAATAGTCGGCCTTCTCCTGGTTGGTGGTGTCGCGAATCCAGATCTGCGCCCTGCGCAGGGCGTGGACCGGCGCCAATCCCTCTTCGCGCCAGCAGCGGTAGAAACGTTCCATCAACATGGCCGTGCTGATGTCGTAGACCGCCCACAGCGAGGAGGCCACGCCGGCGAAGCCTGTCTGCACCAGCGCCGAGGCCAGGTTGACCACCTCATCGGGCAACTGCCTACCGGGGATGCCGGTCTCGCAGGCCGAGAGCGTGGCCAGCCGCGCCCCAGGATGGCGCATGGCCTGCACATCGGCCACGGTGAGCATACGATCGTGGGCCAGCAGCAGCCCGCTCTGGCGCGGATTCTGCCAATCGGTGCCGCCGTGGCCGGAAAAGTGGAGCAGGCGGGCGGCGGGCAGCGCCTCCATCACCGCGGTGTGGGTGGCGGCGCGCCCGTGCAAGGTCTGCACATCGTCAAAGAGATCGACAATCGCCCCGACCTCGCGCAACGTATTGGGCAGCGGAATCGCACTGACCGGCTGCGGCTCACCCACCGCCAGTAAATGTTCGCCCTCAACCGCGGCCGCGCGGCTGCGCGCATGGTCCAGCGCCAGCGCCGACGGCGCATAGGCCACGGCAAAATCGTCCAAAAAGTAGCGCCGCCCCTCTCCCGCTTGTGTCCACGCTGCGTGCAGGGGCAACAGCCCCAACAGCCCGGTCGCGATCAACGTCACCACCGGCGCCTCCTCCTCCCGCTCCCCTCTCTCGTCTTGGGGCGAGGGGGTGAGGACCTCTGCCACCGACCCCATCACCACCTGCCAAAGCTGGCGCGTACTCTCCTCAATCGCTCGATGCCAGCCCTCCCTATCCTGGCGGAGACGACTGTACGCCCCCAGCCAGCCCCCCAACGCCGGGTCATCGGCGGGACCGTAGAGTACTTCCCGCAGTCACGACTCCGTCAACCCATCCAGCCAGAGGGGAGTCACTGCAAAGTCCGCTTTCCCTGCCTCTGCGCGCACGATCAAGGCCAGCCCACCCGCCGTCGTGGCCAGCAGATAGACGCCCGCCTGGCCAGGCGCAGGGGCCAGCACAGGGGCGACGCGGCCAAAACTGGGTGCGGCCATGAAATCCTCGAATCCGGGAACGGACTGAATGTCGCTGATGACAGCCTGACGTTCCTCATGGTTGGCGCGCAGCCGGCGGCGCACGTCGCCAAGCAGCGCCGCGTCACCCTGTCCTTCCATCGCTGCGAGCAGACGGCTGCGCTCATCCAGGGTACGGCGGAAGCGTGTGTAGAGATCGGCCTGCGCTGTCTGCTGCAAGCGCGCCAGATCGGCGCGGTTCTCTTCCAACGCCTGCGCCAGCAACCGCGCCTGGCCCCGTTCCAGCATCTCAACGGCCTCGGTCAGCCGACCCTGTTGGGCCAGGGCGTAGGCCCCGCGCAGGTGCAATCCCTGCGCCTCGCGCAGCCAGCTTTCCTGAGCGGATCGCTCAATCTGGACCGCGATCAGGGTCTGAATGGCCTGCAAACCGTAGTCAACCAGCCTGGCGCATTCGACCCAGCGCTTCGTTTCCAGGGCAAGGCTACTGCCTGTACGCGCACTGACCAGGGTTGCTTCTGGTGCAGCCACGAGACCTTGTTGAGAAGCGCGATCATAGAGATCGATGGCGGCTTGGAGGTCGTCGAAGTTGCCCGTGCGCGTGTAGCGAGTGCTGAGGCCGGTGCCCAGGTTGTTGAGGATAGAGGGCAGGTCAGGCGAGCCGGGTTGGGTGGTCTCCACGGCCTGTTGGTAGCTTGAGATGGCGGCCTGGAGGTCGTCGAAGTTGCCCGTGCGCGTGTAGCGAGTGCTGAGGCCGTTGCCCAGGTTGTTGAGGTACATGGGCAGGTCAGGCGAGCCGGGTTGGGTGGTCTCCACGGCCTGTTGCCACAGATCAATGGCCGTGGAGAGATCGTCGACGCGCTCGCGCGCCCAGTAGCGGCGCAAAAAGATGCCGCCGGCGTCGTTCCAGGCGGCCAGGCGAAAACGTGGATCGGCGGCGGCAAAGGTAGGGTGGTCCAGAATACGCTGCCAGGCTGCCACGGCTGCGTCCAGGCCGGCCACGTCGCCGCTACGTCGATAGCGTGCTTCGCCTTCCTCGGCGGCGCGCAGATCGTCGGCAAATTGGGGCGGCACGCTGGGGCCGTCGTCTGCCATCAACCCCGCCAATCGGGCCACTAGATCCGGGCGGGCAGCCAGGGCAGCCTGGAGGTCTTCCATGCTCTGAATCTCCACGCCGCTGGCCGCCAGTTCCGCCACCACCTCGGCCAATGCCGCCCGTGCTTCTGGCGGAATCTGGGCGGTAGCCCGCTGCATGGTTCGAAACT
>JAHBVG010000076.1 GCA_019637695.1 Caldilineaceae bacterium
GCTCAACCAAAAAGTGACAAGGAAAACTTGAAGCATTACGGCAGCCAGCCAATAGCTGAAACTGTGATCCGGGGACACAAGTTCTACTGGCACAAGGGCCAGGTCACAAAAGCAGATTTAGAACCTTCGCTCCAAGACCCTGGAATTGAGAATGGCGTTGCAAAGGAAACCAGTACACAGCACACGCAAATCAAACCTCTGCGTCCAGGTCTGACCTTCGAGTTCAAGATCTATTTTGACAATTTGAGTGAAGTTGAGTTAGGCGCGCTCGCATGGGTTATCTCGCTGCCAGATAATCACTGCCACAAAATCGGTATGGGCAAACCATTGGGTATGGGCGCAGTTTTATTACACGACATTGACCTTCATGTTGAAGACCGCCAGCAGCGTTATCAGACTTTATTTGCAGAATCGGGATGGGCGCAACCAGCACTAGCTGAAGCTAAAACAGTGGACGAGTATAAAACTCTATTTGAGATATATATTTTGTCTCAGCTTGCAGTTCAAAGTAAAGAATTCAAGTCTCTGCCACGTATTCAGATGTTGCTGACGATGCTGCAATGGTGGCAACGCGATGATAAGTGGTTAGAAATAACTCGTTACATGGAAATCAAACAGGACTCCCAACAGAGTGATATGTACAGCGAACGTTTTGTGTTACCCGATCCCAGAGACGTTGTTAACATCACCGCGCCAGCGGTGGGTGACCTCTACCATCCACCAAAGCAACAGGGTATCCGCCTAGAAGGTATAGTGGAATATTTCGGCAAGAAATCTGGCGCAATTATCCCTGATGCGAAACTTGATAAGGTCACTGTACATAGGCGTTCTCTACCAACTGGCATAGAGATGCTCACAAAAGGGCAGCGTGTTAGGTTTACTATGGTAGAAGAAAAAGGTAAACTACAAGCCTATGATATTGAACTACTCTAAGATCGGATCTGCTGTTGACCTATCTTAGAGAGATGCACAAGGAGATCCCCCATGTCCCGAAGGACACAAACCCGCGGCGACTGCGTCTTTTGCGGACGGGAGATGACCCGCACCGGCCTCAGCAACCATCTGAAAAGCTGCCCAGAGCGCCAGGCGGCCATTGCTGCGGCAGAAGAGAAGAGTTCCGCGGCGACGCAGCCGCTCTACCATCTGCTCGTGCGCGCCGCCTATTCTTCGGCGTTCTGGCTGCATCTGGAGATGAAAGGCAGCGCCACGTTGAAAGATTTAGACCATTACCTGCGCGCCATCTGGCTGGAATGCTGCGGCCATCTGAGCCGGTTCTCGGTGGGCGGCTGGCGCGGCAGAGAGATGTCCATGAGTCGCAAGATCGAAGATGTATTTGGCGCTGGCGTCGAAGTGACCCATATCTACGACTTTGGTACGCCTTCTACAACCTTGATTGCGCCCGTCGCCGTGCGTCATGGCAAGCCGCTGACCGGCAAGCCCATCTACCTGATGGCGCGCAACAAGATGCCGGATGTAGCGTGTGCGGAATGCGGCGCAGCGGCCGGCTACTACTGCGCTGACTGTCTGATTGAATTAAGTGAATGGGTTCCGCTGTGCGAAGAACACCGCGACGAGCATGACCACGACGAGTACGGCGGCCCCACACCGCTGATCAACTCACCGCGGCTGGGCATGTGCGGCTACAGTGGTCCAGCCGAGCCGCCCTATTAACGCCAATCCAAGAAAATCAGGATCTGCGAAGCCACACAAAGGCCAGAAAAAGCCTTTGTGTGGCTTTGTAGATCATCTAATTTGTGCGTCGTCCGAGGAATTGTCCATGCATAACTTGGTGATTTTGTCATGCTCAGGAGGGAGGTGCAGCTTTCTGTAGGGTATCCACTCGTTGGGTGCTTTGGCGACCATAGTTTGAGCGCCACTCAGCAGAACGTTCGTCGTGATTCGGTGGCATAGCTGCCATCGTTGATGGGAGAATGATCATGAAGCTCAGAATGTGTGGATTGGTCGTTGTTGTCATGGTGGTCGCATTTTTGGTTCCGAGTTCCATCAGGCGTGGGCAGGCAACCTACAAACTGTGGGGTGGAGTAGCACAGGCACAAGCACAGACATATGACTGTTCATCACAGTCCGAAATCTCGGTTTCTCAATGCCAGGCGCTGGTCGCCCTCTATAACAGCACCAATGGCGCAGCCTGGACCGATAACACCAATTGGCTGGCTACTCCGTCACCGTGCGCCTGGTTTGGCGTCATTTGCGACGATGGCAACGTTGCCGCCATCTCGCTGGCCGACAACGCGTTGAGCGGAACGCTGCCGTCGGCGCTCAGTAACTTGACTGCCCTGAAAAGTCTCTCGCTCTATTCCAACCAACTGAGCGGCGATATCCCGCCGACGTTGGGAACCTTGACAGGATTGACCGATCTCAATCTAAGCGGCAACGCTCTCAGTGGCAACATCCCTAGCCAACTGGGCAGCCTGACGAACCTCACCGACCTCTGGCTCAACAACAACCAACTGACCGGCGCCATCCCGGCGCAATTGGGTAGCATCGCCAACCTGCAAAACCTGATCCTTTACGACAATCAGCTCTCTGGCGCCATTCCACCCGAACTGGGCAACCTGGGTTCCTTGCGCACACTTTTCCTTTCAACCAACCAGTTGACCGACGACATCCCAACCGAGCTAGGCGGGCTCAGTCAGTTGGTCGAGATATACATCACCAACAATGGCTTGACCGGCGTCATTCCGCCCGCTCTGGGCAATCTGGACAACCTGAAAGCGCTCCGTCTTTCGGACAACCAACTGAGCGGGCCGATTCCGGCTTCCTTCGGCAACCTGGACAAGCTAGAGGAGCTATGGCTGAACAACAACGCGCTGACAGGATCGATTCCCACGCAGTTGGGCGCTCTTGCCAATCTCAAGCATTTGATACTCTATTCCAACCAACTTTCCGGCCCGATTCCGCCGCAGCTTGGCGCGCTCGACCAGTTGCTTGGATTATATCTGAGCGACAACAGCCTGAACGGCGCCATCCCAGCGCAACTGGGCGATTTGGACAGTTTGCAAACGCTCTATCTGTCGGACAATCTACTGGGGGGGACCATCCCTGGCGTGCTTGGCAACCTTGCTCAACTCTCCACCCTCTTTCTCAACGACAACGCCCTGATTGGTCAAGTGCCCGCGGCGCTGGGCAACGCCGCCCAACTGAGCAGTCTCGATCTCTCGAACAACTTCCTCAGCGGCGCGCTGCCTGCTTCGTTGAGCGCTCTCTCGAACATGACATCATTTGGCTTCAGCGGCACTAGCCTCTGCGTGCCAGAGGGTGATTCATCCCTGACCGATTGGCTGGCAGCCATCCCGACGTTGAGCAGCAGCGGATTGCTTTGCAGCCAGATTCCAACGCCGGTATTGGTCGGGATCCCCAATGCCGTCCGCGCCGACGCGCAGATACGCGTCATCGGCCAGCGTTTTCAACCCCAGGGACCCTACGACTTCGCCCTGTCCGGCCTGGGCGCGCCTCTGGGCGCAACCACGGCCAACGATGCCGGCGCTTTTAACGAGATCTTGACTATCCCGGCGGACTTTACCGCCCTGAGCGCAGCGGTGACGCTGACGGCGTCGGCTGCCTTTGAACCGATGGGCGCAGTGCAATCGATTGATCTGGCATGGTTGCCCCCGCTGGCGTTGAGCCTCAACGCTCAAAGCGCCCAACCAGGGGAGAGTGTGACCGCTACCCTTGCCAATCTATATACAGGAACCGTCAGCATCACCGTAGACGGCGTAACGGTCGCCGGGCCTGCCCCCGTGGCGTCGGGCGCGTTGGTGTTGCCCTTCATCGTGCCGTCGGGCGGCGACAGTACACCCGTCAGCGTGGCCGCTGTGAACTGGGTCAACGATCTGCCTTTCGGCCAGGCCACAGCGCCGTTCACCCTGCTGCCAGCAGACAGTTTTGACTTTGAAGATCAACCCAATGCGTCGGTCGAGGTTGTGGCCGAAGCCCCGCCGCCTCCCTGGCAACTCGATCAACTGCTCACGGTTAGCGGATCGTTTCCAGACATTCCCGCGGAGCTGCGCGAGGACGTGGATCTGTCGGTGATGTTTTCCGATGTCAATGGCCGCGTCTTCCCGCTCACATCGCGACCGCTCTCCCTCAACAGCAATGGAACCTTCAACGCCCAGGTCAAGTGGTCCAGTCTGCTCTCTGGGGATCCTGTGCCCAGCCAGGCGGCGGGCAACCTGGTGATCACGGCGCAACTCGACAACGTGACGAAGAGCATCGTTAAAGCGCTGCCCACTCAAACCAGCGAGGCGCCTTTCGGCCTGCGCATTGTCGTTACAGGCACAGGTCAGTATGACGGCAGGGAGATTCCCGTTACAGAGAATGCTTCTGCGCCGCTGATGCTCTTCCGCCCCCAGGGGATTGCCTATGCCGACGCCGCAGCCCTGGATGCGGCGACCTTCACCGATACCCTGCGCACAGCCTTCCGCTCGGTCTACGCCGATCAGATCCAGGAAGCCATCGGCAGCGTCGTGGGGACCTATTTTGATTGCCATCCATTCGTCGAGAATGACACCTATCAGCCACTGACCCCGATCTGGTATCCGCCGGACCGCTATAAGATCATCTCCGATCTGCAAAACCTGCCCATGGTGCAGATCCCGACACTGGTCAAAGAGATCAATGCCGGACCTGCGGCGGCAGGAATCCAACCTGCCGCCGTCGTCGCACCCGACGACCTGATAGAAGTACGCTTCATTTATGTCAGCATTGATGCCACACAAGTCAAAGATGGAACCATTGCCCCCAATGGCTACGGACCGCCGGATCTGATCCAGTTGGGGCGCAAGTTCGCCTACGGGGGACTCTACGCCGTGGTTCCAGCCACCGGCGATATCTATCTGGTCAGGGGCTTTGATACGACCAATGTCATCAAGTCGGTTAGCTTTGAACGCTTGCCGGCTGGCCCTGTGGTTATCGCCCTCCAGCCCTATCCGACTGGGGCGCGCCCCCGTCGCGAGTTCGAGGTGACGGTGCCGGGCCTCAATGTTGTCAATATCCGCTATGTGCCTGCTGACGGCTTTGGCGCAGCCACTCTCCCCATTCGCACCTACGGTCAACTCTATTCTTTCAAGAACTTCCCTCCGCAGGTGGCCTTCACCGACGACGCTCTTCAGATCTATGTCGTCGTCAACGACGGCTATCGGGATGCCGATCAGGTAGAGCTGGCCGATATTCAGATGACGCTTACGCCGGCAGACGGCGGCAAGGTCACGAATCTACCGATCAGCCAGGAATTCTTTGGCGGCGACCCGTGTAAGAATAGCCAGCGTGTGCGCTATGTGGGCACCCTGCTCAAAGCGGGGAGTACGCTGGGCGCCGGGATTCACAGGGTGGATGTTTCGGTGGCGGATTCGGGACAGCAACGCCTGAGCCGCCAGATTGAGCTAAGCTATCTGTTGCCGCCCGCCTACTTTACCAGCAGCGGTCTCAAGAACCAGAGCGTGATCTGGGGGGTGACCACCACTAAATTCACGGCAACCCGCTACGACGCCAGCGACGACACGAAAGTCCCCGGCGATCTACAGATCAACCCGCCAACCGGCCCTAGACCCAACGCATTGCACATCGACAACGCCAGCGGGCTGGACAACCGCATTACGCAGATGTTGACGCCGTCGGATTTTGGGGCCGTTCGCCAGACGAGCAACAGCCGCGCCACAGCCTGGAACAATTCGCTTTCGCGCGACATCAATAGCGCTCGCCAGATCTTTGATGTCGCCGCGGCGACCCTGTCTACGCCCTGGCAGGCGGCGGCCAACCGGCCACCGATTCCCTGCGATCCCAACAATCTCTATGAACAGTGCATCGGCCCCAAGAGTTTCAGCACGCCTAAAAAAGAGATGATGCTCTTCCCACCCATTGTGTGGGGACTTCCGCCCCTGGCCGACATTCGAATTGCTGGCACGCTTGCCTACCTCGCTGGCGTCGATGCCTCCGGTGTCGTGCGCGTTGCCGTGCCGCCCGAACTGACCATGCAGGTCTGGCCCTACGCCGAAGTCACCGTCGCTATCGACGTCGCTGCTCAAGTTTTGGGTGGGCTTGCGGCCCGTCTGGGGGTCAACACATCGGCCAATATCCACGCCGATGTTCCTGTTGTCTTCTCCTCGACTGGCAAGAGCGATACCAACGCCTGCTTCCGCTGGTTTATCGAGGTACGCTTCTATTTCAAGAGTGTCTGTATTCCTTACACCGACGAATGCGCCGTCGACGAAGAGATCGACAAAAGAACCATTCTGGACGGACGCGAACCCAATTCACCTTTCTGCAACGCCCAGGCTGGGGTGGTCGCGGCGACTGTGAAAGATATCCCGCCCAGTGGCAACCCGACCATTGCCACAGACGGCATCCATATGTTGGCGCTTTGGAACACAGCCGAAAATGAGCTTGTCTACAGCCATTTTGACGGCAATCAATGGTCGGTCGCGCAGCCCGTCAACGCCGGCCGTATTGCCGAACGGGCCGCTGTCATCTATTTCGACACCGACCGCGCTATCGCTGTCTGGAACGGTACGACCCTGAGCCAACTGGGTGGGCAGACCATCGATCAAGCCGTGGCGGCCCAGGTGCTGGAATATTCGCTTTGGAATGGAACGACCTGGAGCGCGCCGGCCCGTTTAGCGCCAGCCAGCGCCGGCGACGGCGGCGCCGTCCTCGCCAGTTGTCCGGCCGGCGCTGCGGGGTGTCCAATCAGTGGCGAGGTCACTGTGGCGTGGACACACCTGGCCGATGGCATTCTCAGCAATCTCAAGTTACGCGTCTACACGGCTCGGTTTGCCAATGGAACGTGGAGCGCGCCGCAGGCGGTTGACCCTGCCAGCAACAGCCTGGATACCGCCCCCATGATCGCCTACACCGCCGGCGATCCCGTGGTGGGGTGGGTGCGCGACGCAGATTCCAGCTTCGCCACGACGGCTGACCGTCGCATTGTCCTGCGCAATCTCTCCACCGCCACCGTGGAAGCGCCCCAGTCGCTTCCGGGCGATGTGGTTGCCGGCAGCCTCGCCGCCGACAGTCAAGGTCAGTTGATCTTGACCTACACGCGTGCAACTGATGGCGCCCTCCTCTCCAACCACCATGAGATCGTCGCCGCGCGGCAGCGTTGTCAGGGTGGGTGTACGTGGACAGCCATAACATTGGTTGACACCAATGGACGCGTCCTGCAAGGGGAGCAGCCAGTTTTAACGATTGACAGCCAGGACCGCGCCACCATTACCTATCGCGCCACTGGTTTTGGGCCAGACGCGCAAGGGAATTCGGTCTATCCTACCGACGCGCGCGGTATCCTTGTGGGCAGCGGTGAACTGGCGCAGGTGGAACTGAACAACCATTTGACCCCCGCCACCCCACGCGCGCTGACCAACGACGGTGTCTTGAATTGGGAGCCAACCGCGGTCTACAACGCAGGTCTCAATCAAATCGTGGCGCTTTCGGTGCATAGACCGGCCGTTGGCGCGGCTGCATCCTCCTCTCGCGCCGGCACACAGGCGCTGGACGAAACGCTTGCCCTTGTCAGTACTGACCGCCAGCCGGACTTTCGCATCGAGTCAGTCGAGGCGATCTATCCCTCGCCGACCGCCACTCTGCCTTCGTCTATCGTCGTGACGATTACCAATCAGGGCGCAGCCGCCACTGGCCCCGCGTTGCCTCTGGAAGTCGCAGCGGCGTGGGACGCCTCTCCCCTGGCGGCGCAGCAGGTGATCACCACATCCGTCGCCGCTTTGCAAGGGGGCGCGGCGACAAATGTTACTTTACAACTGCCCGTCGTGAGGGGATCTGCTGATGTGGTCCACCGCCTCTATATCACGGTCAATGGGAACCGCGCCATAGCCGAATCGGAGTTGGCGAACAATGAGGTCATTCTGACGGTGGGCGGCGTCTCTGCGCCGGAACAGGTCTATGTCGCCGCCGATCCGATGAACGGGCTCTTGCACGTGCAATGGGACGCGCCGCTGCGCAGCGGATCCATCGCCGGCTATCGCATCTATCGGCGCACGGCGACCACCCCCTGGCAGCCGGTGGGGAGCAGCTTCGGCGTCTATTGGGCGGATGTCAACGCCGATTTCGACACAACCTATGAATACGGGGTGCGCGCCTACACGGCCGCGGGCGTCGAGAGCGACCTGAGCCAAACCATGAAGGCAAAGATGATCCCCTTGCCGCCAGCGACAACGCCCTCAACGCTATTCCTGCCGAGTGTCTCCAATATGAATTCTTTGTCGCCAACGGAAACGCCTTCGACGCTGTTCCTGCCAAATGTCTCCTGGCTGGACGGACAGCGCTAAAAGTAAGTAACTGCCCGCCAATAACTTGGTAGGTTTCGGAATGTACAGAGTAAGATGCACCAGCAAATCGCCAAGTTAAAAACGGGCAGTTACAAAGTTCAACGGTCCGCCGACACCATCGCCGCGGCGACCTTGCCAGAGAGGGTGACCAGGGGCACACCGCCGCCAGGATGGGCCGTGCCGCCGGCGAAGTAGAGACCCTTCACCGCGGTGGAGCGGTTGTGGGGACGGCGAAAAGCGGCCATGCGGTCGTTGGACGATTGCCCGTAGAGCGCGCCGCGGCGCGCCGCAGTTAACGCTTCGAGGTCGGGCGGCGTGAGGATCTGCTGCGTGCGGATGCGCCCGCGCACATCTACATCAAAGGCCGTCGCCAGCCGATCTAAGGCAACGCGGCTATAATTGCCCGCCTGACTGCGCCAATCAAAGCTCGATTTTGTCCCTTCGCTGTCGGGCGGCGTGTTGATCAGCACGAACCAATTTTCGCTGCCGGGCGGCGCGTGCTGAGGATCGCTCTTGGCCGTGATCGCCACATAGATGGTCGGCTGGCGCGGCGGCAATCCGCGCTGAAAGATATCGCGGAATTCGTCGGCATAGTCGCCGCTGAAGAAGATGTTGTGGTGCGCCAACTGCGGATGCTCTCCGCCCACGCCCAGCAGCATGATGAAACCCGACGACGACGGCTCCAACTTTGTCAACCGCGCCAATTCGCGACGCACACGGGGGATAGGCGGCAGCAGCCGCTCGTAGACCGAGATCACATCGACATTGGCGATGACGCGATTTGTCTCGATCCGTTCCTCGGCGGCGCGCACGCCGACCACGCGGTCGAAACGTAGCTCGATTCCTTCCACATGGCAGCCGGTGCGGATCTCCACGCCCAATTCAAGGGCCAGCCGGGTCAGCGCTTTGCTGATCTGCGCGATGCCGCCTTGCGGATACCAGACGCCGCCGTTGAGTTCCACATGGGCGATGACGTTGAGGGTGGCGGGAGCCAGATAGGGGGAAGCGCCGGTGTAGGTGGCGAAGCGGCCCAACAGTTGACGCGCCTGGGGTGAGCGTACAAAACTCTCGATGGCCGCCTGCATGGTGCGCAAGGCGTCGGTCTTCACCATGCGCAGCGGGTTGACGCCCATCAGCGTCTGCCAGGTGGGTGGCGCGCCGTAGATGAAAACATCCCCCGTCGCTTCGTGGATCTCATTTGCATAGCGAAGAAAGCGGAGGTAGCCGTCGCCGTCGCCAGGATGGTAGCGCTCCAGCCGCTCCGCCGTCACCTGTGGATCGGCGTCCACATCGAGAACCGAGCCATCGGCATAAAAGTAGCGGGTGAGCGGTTGCAGCGGCAGCAGGGTCAGGTAATCTTCCAACCGGCGATTTGCCGTACGGAAGAGATCCTCGAAGACGGGACGCATGGTGATCACCGATGGTCCCGTATCCCAGCGGAAGCCGTCGGCCTCTACCTCGCCCATCTTGCCGCCGGTCGCTGCGTTCTTCTCCAGCACGATTACTCGTTCCCCAGCCGCGGCCAGGTGGATCGCCGCCGACAAGCCGCCGATCCCCGCGCCGATGATGACGATTGGAGCGCCCATGTGAGTCCTTTCTGAAACGTGATGCGTGATGCGTGTGTGAGATCTACCACTTACCCCAGTCACCTATCACTAATCACCACTACCCATTCATCATTCTTCATTCATTTCTTCACCACCCGCCCCTTCCACAGCGGACCGCCGTAGCGTACCTGCCACCAAAGGGCCTGGGCGGCAATGCGCGTCATCACGAGGACGGAGAGGGGGAAGAGCAGGGCATCCCGCACCCGCTGCTGGCTGCGGATGGCGGTGAGGGCGCGCAAGCCGATCCCCCACAGGGCCAACGCCAGCGGCCACTGCGGCCAGCCAGGGAGATCCACGCCCAGCGCGCCGAGGATCAACAAGATCCACGGGCCGAGGAAGACGAGCCAGTGAAAGAGGGTGGATGCGATCAGCCCGGCAGCGTTGCCATATCCCTTGAGAATGCTCTTGGCGAAGCCGTCGCGCACCTGATCCCAGCTTCGGTACATGCGGCAAGTGATGAGATGGTTGCCCTCGGCCATGCGCAGCCGCAGCCCGTGACTCTTGATCCGCCGCGCCAGCGTCACATCCTCAACCACGTTGTCACGCACAGAGGCGTGCCCGCCAATGCGACCATAGGCGTGGCGGCGAAAGACCATACACTGCCCGTTGGCAGCGCCGAAAAGCGGATGGGCGTAGTGATGTACAAAGAGGATGGGCAGATAGGAGTGGACGACCAGCGCCATCAGCGGCACTGTCAGCCGTTCGCCCCAGGTGATGGTCTCCTGTGTGGGCCAGATGGTGAGCAGATCAGCGCGTTCGCGAGCCATTTCGGCCAGCAGCGCAGCCAGCGAGCCGGGTTCCCAGCGCACGTCCGCATCCGTGAAGATGAGGATTTCCCCCTGCGCTGCCTCGGCCAGTTGATGGCAGGCCCAGTTCTTGCCCAACCAGCCCGGCGGCAGATCCTTGCCCGCCAGCACCCGCAGCCGTGGATCGCCCTCCGCGGCGGCGCGGGCGATCTCACCTGTGCCGTCGATGGAATGATCGTCGAGGATCAGAACTTCGATCTCGGCCCCGTCCTGGCCCAATAGCGAGCGCGCTGTCTCCCCGATCACCGCTGCCTCATTGCGCGCCGGCACGAGTAGCGAAATGCGTCGAGAAGCTTTCCCTTCTTCGCTTCTTCGCTTCTTCGCTTCTTCGCTTCTTCGTCTCAACCGCGGAAATGTCCACCAGTTGAGGAGCAAAATGCCGCTCATGCCCAGCAAGATGAAGGTGATGACGAGTTGAATGACCATAAGAAATAGCAGGTAGCAGGTGGCAGATAGCCCAGAAGGAAGAGAAGGCAAAAGGCAAAGGTGGCAAGTTGTAGGTTTGCAGGCGTGCCAACTGCGGAATGATGAATGCTGTATGCGGAATGGCAGAGAAGCAGGTTTGCATATGGCAAATGGAAGGGTGACAATGCGTCCCAGTCCCCAGTCCCCAGTCCCCAGTCCCCAGTCCCTACTGCTGCTGCTGTTGCTGTTGCTGCATAAGATCCCCCTCCAGCGCTTCCCATTCACGGTCAGAGAGGAGTTCCTTTTCGGGTTCGGGGCGATCCGTGCGGATGACCTGCACACCGACTTCCATTTCGCTGTCTGCGTCCCCTTTGAAGAGGCCGCGGGTGGGGGGAACATCGGCGTAATCGCGGCCCACAGCCACGCGGATGTGACGTTCCCCGGCGATGAGATTATTGGTGGGGTCGAAGCCCAGCCAGCCCAGATCGGGCAAATAGGCTTCCACCCAGGCATGGGATGCGTCATCAGCGGATTGGTCGTTATTCTCGCGGCGGGTGAAGAGATAGCCGCTCACATACCGGCCGGGGATGCCTATGCGCCGCAACAGCGCCAGCATAATATGCGCATAGTCCTGACAAACGCCGCTACGATTTTCTAGAGCCACGTCAATAGGCGAATCTACGGTAGTGCTTTCCGGTACATAGCGGAAGGCATAATAGATGCCCGTGTTAATGTGGTGCAGCAGACTGAGCGGATCGCGCCGACGGTCGAGTCCCATTTCCTCGGCCAGCGCACCCAGGAGCGGTGTGAAGCGCACAAATTGGCTTTCGGTGAGCGTATCCCAATAGTCAGGGAGTCTGGACAGGCTGTCCAGCGCCGGCCATGTGTCCGTATCCAGGCTTTCGGGTAGTTCATCAGCCGCAACCAGACCTACAAGCGACTCGGCGCGCAATACAAGCTGCCCGTGGCGGCGGGGAATGTCGAAGAAATGGATATGATTGTCCAGATAGTCCTGATACGAATTGACCCGCGCCTGCGGCGTCACTTTGAGTTCAAACGAAAAGCAGTGTTGGCGAGCATCACTGCGCGGCTGCATACGCGCTTCCATCACACTTTCGCCCACCGGCGCCGTATAGCGGTAGCGCGTGTGATGGCGGATTTTATAATAGTACATATCTATCCTGGCGGCAGGTCAGGCCGCGAATTCCCCTTCAATGGCGTATTCGATATATGCCTGGTAGAGCGCGCCGTGGATCTGATCGCATTGACGCATCAGGTCGGCCAGATAGCTATGGATGCCATCGCCGAAGATCTCATCGATCTGCCCATAGCGCAGGCGTGCTTGCAGTCGCCCGATGAGCCGTTGTAACCGTTCGGCGCGGCGCGTCTCTGAGGAGAGATCAATCTGTTGCAAGCTGAGTTGCAGCCGGTCGGCGCAGAAACGCAGCGAGCGGGGCAATTCTGGGCTGAGGATCAAAAACTCCGCCACGTTGGTTGGCGTCACCGTGGGCGTGTATTGCCGGCAATAGGCCTCGAAAGAGAGACACGAACGCAGCAGACCAATCCAGCGCAGATACTCGCCCGTTTGTGGCGAACTGTTCTCCAAATTCCCCTGCCCAAAGTGGACATCGAGCAGCGTCGCCGTGATGTTGGCGCGTTCCAAAAACATGCCCATTTGGATGAATCCCCAGCCCTCATCGTGCTGCATGGTGGACGAAGTCACGCCGCGGAAGAGGCAGATATCGTTTTCGATCTCGCGGAAAAACTCGTGCGGCTGTGTGTTCCAGATCAGGCGCAGATCCGTGCGGTTGAGATCGAGGTAGAGACGGTTAATCTGTTCCCACATCTCCGAACTGATCTGCTCGCGCACCTGCCGTGCGTTCTCGCGCGCCAGACCAATACACGAGCGGATCGAATTGTGGTTCTCGCGGTCGAAGGTCAAATAGTAGATCCGTGCAAAATCAGGATCATCGCCGTTGCTGCCCGGTTCCATCACTGGCACGTCCAGCACCGTAAATAGTCGTTGCCAGTGCTGATCCGCTGCCGCGGGCGACTGCCCCAGCATCAAATTCAGATGATTGTAGATCAAGCGAGCATTCGTCTCGGCCCGTTCCAAATATCGACTCAGCCAATAAAGGCTATCTGCTGCGCGTGAAAGCATAGGATCATCCTTTTGCGAATTGCGAGGGGCGAATTGCGATGATTGTCATCTGCCACCTGCAAACCTGCCACCTGTCACCGCCACTTTTGCCTTTTGCCGCCAACCACAGCGGTCGGACTGCCTTCTCTGCCCGTCTGCCTTCTGGGCTAACTGCTATCTGCTACCTGCTAACTGCTACTCTTCCAACACCCACGTATCCTTGCTGCCGCCGCCCTGGGACGAGTTGACAACGAGCGATCCGCGACGCAGCGCCACACGCGTGAGGCCGCCGGGCACGATGGTGACGTCGTCGGGTGTGTTGCCGCGACAAAGCACATAAGGACGCAGATCCACATGGCGCGCTTCCACTTGACCGTCGATGAAACAGGGCGCGCGTGAAAGATCCAGCGTGGGCTGGGCAATGTAATTGCGCGGATTGGCGAGGATCTGCCCCTTGAAGCGCTCCCGCTCCGCTGCTGTGCTGTGCGGACCGATCAACATGCCGTAGCCGCCGGATTCACCCACGGCCTTCACCACCAGCTTTTCCAGATTTTCCAGCACATACCTCCGTTGCGCCTCATCGTCGAGCAGATAGGTTTCCACGTTGTCGAGGATAGCATCTTCGCCCAGATAATAGCGAATGATGGCCGGCACATACGCGTAGATCGCCTTGTCGTCGGCCACGCCCGTGCCGATGGCGTTCGCCATCACCACATTCCCCTGCCGATAGGCGTTGAACAGCCCCGGCAACCCCAAAATCGAATCCGGGCGAAAGATCAGCGGATCGAGGAAATCGTCGTCAATGCGCCGGTAGATCACGTCCACGCGGCGCAGACCGGCGGTGGTGCGCATGTAGACCACCGCATCGTGGACGATGAGATCGCGGCCTTCCACCAGTTCGATGCCCATCTGCCTCGCCAGGAAGGTATGCTCGAAATAGGCCGAATTGTAGACGCCCGGTGTCAACAGCACCACCGTGGGATCTTCTGAGCGGCGGGGAGCCAGCGCTCGCAACGTGGAGAGCAGCGCCTGTCCGTAGTGATCGATGGATCGCACACCGTAGCCGCCAAAGAGGCCGGGGAAAACTCGCTTCATCACCCGTCGGTTGGCGAGCATGTACGAGACGCCGCTGGGCACGCGCAGATTGTCCTCAAGCACGGCGAAGCGACCATTGGGCAGCCGTACCAGATCCGTGCCGACGATGGAGACATAGACATTGCGCGCCACCGTTACGTTGCGCATCTCGCGGCGGTAATGGTGACACGAATAGATCAACTCGTGGGGGACGATCCCCTCGGCCAAAATGCGCCCTTCGTGATAGATGTCGTGCAGAAAGAGGTTGAGGGCCAGGATGCGCTGCGCCAATCCCCGCTCGATGGTGTGCCACTCGTTGGCCGTGATAATGCGCGGCAGCAGATCATAGGGGAAGATGCGCTCGGTCCCCGCATCATTGCCATAGACCGTAAATGTGATACCCTGATGCAGGAAAGTTAAATCGGCAGCCTGCTGGCGCCGGGCCAACTCATCCGCCGGCAACTGCAACAACTGCTGATAGAGCCGCTGATAGGCGGGCCGTGCAATGTTGCGGCCATCGAACATCTCGTCATAATAGCGACGGTCTAGCTGATACTGCGCAAAGGGATCAAACGACGATTGGATCGATCTCTGGTTTGCGATCATCTTTCTGTTTCCCAGAAAAGCGAGGGTCGAGGCAACTTTCGGGGGAGATCGCGGGCGCTCGACGGGGCTGGGTGGATGGCAACCGCTGGGAGATTCCTGCGGTCGAATGGCTCAACAATGGGCGGGGCTGCGTCAATGCAGCGGTGAAGGCATGAAAGTTTCGACCTATTGTAACGAAGTTGTCGCAAAGGCGCAAAGCGCATCCACGTGCAGGACAATTCCCGTTGAAACTTTTGCTGCCCGCTGTTCGTGCTGAAATCATTGCCAGTGCAGCAACTATTCAGCCTCATTCCGGGAATCGACCAAAAGTTGTTCGGAATTTCCCGGATCAGCCTGGTCGATTCCCGGAATGAAGCGTCAGCCTGAATAGTACGCCGGTACAACACAAATAGGAATTTGAACCACGCCCTACTGAGCTTATGCTTCTCTGTGGACCATTCCTGGAATTGGAATTGCATTCTCGTACGCCCCTTTCCTTCGTAGAGTTCGAGCGCATCTGGGCGGGGAGGTGAGGCATCACCTCCCCGGCTTCCAATCCATGAGCTATCTCGACCGCACGCCCCCGCCGGAAGATTCCCGCTGGCAGCTCAATTATTTGGTTCCACCCCCATCCATTACCCCCCAGACGAAAGGGGGCCCTTATGTGAGTAGTTTGGCACGGCTTGTGGGGCTATGCACTCTGGCGCTGGATTGCAGACAAGAGGCGGATTGTCTTCGTTCTCACAGTCGTTGGGTCCAGGCGATTTACATTCACCCATGACCGGTTGGAGAATATCAGCGTTAAGGCAATTGCAGTCAGAGGACGCCCATGCTAATAAGACCGTAGCCAAGGGACCAAAATTTGGATGGCTTGATCCTATACATACGGCAAGGCAGAATGGGTTGATGAATTCATGATCAACTATGCACTGCGGATTGACTTTTGGGTAAGATCCGGCTGGCTGGAGTCCCAGCGGATCGATTTTATTAGCAGGGTCGTTTGCAACATAGGCATAGAGATTCGTATCTCCACCAGCAAACCCAATCGGATCTTTCGCTGTCCAGCGCCCGGTCTGTGCATCGTAGTCCCGCGCCCCAAAACGAACCAGCTTCGTATCGCTGTCATATAACCCGCCGGCAAAGCCAAAAGGCTGAAAGCCGGGATTGGTGTCGGTTAGCACGTTGCCGAAGATGTCGTAGTCCATGCGCTGGGCGATGACCCCTGTGGCCGCATCCACCACCAGCCGCGGGCTGCCCAAGTGATCGGTGAGAATGCGATAGGGTACGCCCGCCTTGACCAGATAATCCGGCACGTTGACGCGGGTGGCGTAGACAAAGCGGCTGACCAGAACCCCGTTGCCGTCCAACTCTGCAATTGGTCGCAGCGCGCTTTCGTAGAGGAAACCCTGCAGCAGCACCCCGTTCACCTGCTTGCCGATACGCTGGTTCTGGCCGTCCACCAGATAGGTGATGGCCGTGCCGTCGGGCAGGGTGACGCCAAGCAAATTGCCCAGCGCGTCGTAGCTGTAGGTAGTGGACTGTGCCCCGGCGGTCTTGGTGAGGAGATCGCCTGCGGCCGTGTAGGTGAAGGTTGCCGCCCCATATTGGGTCAGGCGGTCCTGCACATCGTAGTCGCCGGTGACGGTTCCTCTCAGACCGGCAGCGCCGAGACGGTTGCCATTGGCGTCGTACGTGTACGTTTCCACGGTCACACCGTTCTTGCGCACGTTTGTGAGCCGTCCGACCAGGTCGTAGGTGTAGCTGTACACCGCGGTCCCCCCATCGATGGTTTCTGTCTTCTGGCTGATGCGCCCCAGGGAATCGCGATCCATCTGGATGGAGTACAAGGGGGTGGCATTATAGACCGCAGTGTAGTTGATCGGCTCACCAAATCCGTTGGTGCTCCACGTATCCGTAACGTTGCCCAACATGCTGCCTGTCAGAAGATCGTTCTGCGCACTGTGGTTCAAAACGAGTGCGCCCGCCTGGGTGAGCAGGCTGTCGCTGTCGTACTGGAACTGCACCGCGCTGCTGCCGTTGACGGTCGTGACAGTTGAACGAAAGCGATTGTCATAGACGTACCCGACACTGCCCGCGACCGGGCCACTCCAGTTTTGGCCAGTCAGCAAGGCGCCATCATAGGTGTAGGAGAGGGTGATCCCGCCCGGCGCGCTGACGGTGGCGAGATTGGCCGTGGTTGGGTTGTAGGTGTAGCCGAACTGGCCGCGGGCAATCGTGATCGTTCCCACGCGACCAGCGCTGTCATAATCCACACTGAACGTTTGATTGCTGGGGCGCACACGCAGGGACAACCGCCTGTCGGCGTTGTAGCTGTATTGGGTGTCATCGCTGCCTGGGTTTACGTCGGGCGGAGCGTATTGCGCCAGCAGATCGACGGGCGTGTAGGCAAAGTTGTGGGCAGGGCGGCCAGGCGGGGTGAGTTGGCCCAGATTGCCGTTGGCATTATACCCAAAGTCAATCACCTGCCCATCGGGTCGCGTCTGGCTGACAGGCCGCCCGGCAAGATCGTAGACAAAATGGATCGCCTGCCCCAGCGCGTCGGTGACAGCGGTGATATCCTGCGCGCCGTCGTAGGTGAGGGTCGTCATGCGGCTGCCGGGGCCGATCCCGGCGGTCAGCGTGCTGAGCAGGCCACGTCCATCGTAAACATAAGCAGTCGACGCCAGCGCAGCATGCTGGGTTTGGCTCACCCGCCCCTGCGCGTCGACATGCACCGTGCTAATGCGCCCCGCGGCGGTGGTGGCGGTCATCACGCGCGCCGCCGCATCGTAGACCAGGGTGTTCACAGCGCCGTTGTCGGTGACGGTGTGGGTCATCATCGACACGCTCAACAGATTGGAGGGGTCCGTGAGGGTGGCAGTGCGCATAGATGTGACTGTGCGGGTCAAGCCGCTGGGCGTCCTTGTTACCTGCTTCGTAACCGGGGCCAACATACCCCAACGCGGGTCCGGCCCGATTTGCGTCGTGACAACCGTGCCATCGGCATAGGTGGTCTCCTGGCTGCCATCGGTGTTGATCAGGGTAACAGTCCGGGCGCCGCTGGGATCGATCACCGTGCGGCGGACAACGTCGCTGGGCAGCAATTCCACCCGGTAGGCGCGGCTACGGCCCAGCGCAGAGGTAGTGGTGACAGTATAGCTGTTGATGTCTTCTGTGCGGACGAGGGTGGTGCTGCCACCCACCGGGTCTTCGTCTTTGGTCAGCCGCCCCAGCGCATCGTAGGTGAAGCGATGCACGTTGGCGAGAGGATCGATAAACTGCGTCATGAGTCCATCGTCGGTATAGCCCATCGAATGCATCTCACCCGCGGGGTTGATCATGCTGGACAGCCAGCCGTCGCCATTGACGCCGAGGGTTGTGCGTTGGCCGCCCGGCGCAACGATCGCCGTGGGCGTTGCACCCACGCGTTCGATGCTGGTTACATTGCCGTCGCCGTCGGTGATTGAAGTGAGATAGCCGTCGCCGTCGTAGTTGAACTGGTAGCGCAATGCCCCGGTCAAAGCGTCCAGCGTCTTCAAGTGGCGACCGTTGCGGTCGAAGAGATAGAGTTCCCTGCCATTTTCGGAAGGCAAATAGACGTCTGAAAAGGCGGCATTCGGCAGCGGGTGGCGCACGCGCCTGATTCGGCTGCTGGCATCAGTGATGTACAAGCTACCGTCTGGGCTCATCGCTGTGTTGCGTGGATTGAGCAGACCTGCTGTAACTGCAGGGCCGCTATCCCCAGTGTAGGAATTGCCTCCTCCCCCGGCAAAAGTCGTGATGATACCATCTTGCCCTACCCGGCGAATACGCGAGGTTCCGCCGGAGGTGATATACAGAGCGCCATCCTGACCAAACTCGACGCCCCAAGGGGCAAAGAGACCGGCGGCGACTGCGGGGCCACCATCACCGCTGATGTCACCGATGCCATTGCCTGCCACAGTGGTGATGATGCCATCGGCCCCCACATGTCGGATACGGTGATTTCGGAAGTCTGCGATGTACAGGCTGCCGTCCGATCCTACGACAACACTCATTGGCTCAAATAGAGCTGCTGCCGTCGCCGGGCCGCCATCACCACTGTAGCCTGCGATGCCGTTGCCCGCCACGGTGGTAATGATGCCGTCGGTGCCAACGCGCCGGATGCGGTTGTTGTCAGTATCCGCAAGATAGAGACTGCCGTCTGGCCCCACGGCAAGACCTTTCACGTTTTTTATGGACGCTGCTGTGGCCGGGCCACCATCACCGCTGTAGCCAGAGATGCCATTGCCCGCCACGGTAGTAATGATGCCATCCGTCCCGACATGACGAATTCGAGTACGGCCAGCTTCGGCTATGTACAGGGCGCCGTCTGAGCCTACCTCTATCCACAGAGGTCCCTGAAGATCCGTCGCCACCGCTGCGCCACCATCATCGGTGGTGCCTGCGGCGCCATTACCCGCTACGGTCGTGATAATCCCATCAACTCCAACGCGGCGGACGCGCGCGTTTCCGGAGTCCGCAATGTAGAGGCTGGCATCCGCTCCTACGGCAACATCATTAGGGCCTGCCAGAGACGCTGCTGTCGCCAGACCGCCATCGCCCCCAAAGGGGAGAAACGGGCCAATCCCAGCCGCAGTGGAGATGACTGAGGAGCGTGACTCGGCTCTGCGCTGCCCCCCATCGCCCAAGAACAGCGTTTGCGAAGTAAGGTCGTAGACGTGGTGAATGCTCAGGCTCCAGCCGCCCAGTCCACGTGAGCGGACTTCGGGTAAGACCACGCGATCTGTCCACATTTTGGAGAGGGTGACAATCCCCGCCCTCCTGGTTCCTGCAATCGGCTCGCCCGCCGCTTCCATGCGGGCGAAGCTGTTTTCAAAGTCGCTGCGCGCCGCGTAGTACCGGGGCGCATAGTCATAGTGCACCTGCACCACAGCGCTCTGCGCGCCCTGTACTGGTCGACCATAGCCGTCGATCCCATCCCAGATCACAGTGTAGCTAAGATTGGGCGCCGGCAGGAACGACTGCTGATAGAGTCGTCCGGCGATACTCACCTCGACGCGGATGGCGAGCACACTTGCTGGGATCGTCGCACCGCTCACGGCGATGACCAGGCTGCTGGCATCCTTGCGTCCGGGCGTGCGCTCGCTTTGGTAGTGCAGCCGCCACGGCGTGCCCACTACAGGCAGCGACTCGCCCAATGTCTGCTCCTCGCAGCCGATGATCGAGCCACACTGCTGGTTCGGTTTGTCTGGTTTCGGCTTGTCCTGCGGCTTGCCTTTGGGTGGGATAGCATCCGGCGGCGGGCCGTAGGGCCAGTTGAAATCCCAGGGCGTGAAATGGGTGACGGGCACGCGCCAGAGCGTCTGACCCGGCGCGTAGAGTTGCACCAACCGCGCCCGTTCTTCGTCCGTGACCCCCAACGCAGAAAGAGTGACGGCATCCGCGGCAGCGCCATTGCCGTTGACATCCAGATCGACCAGGCCGCCCGTGATGCTGAGAATCTCCACCACCCGCCCGTTGGCCGAAGCCACCCACTGACCCCGTTCCCGGTCGTAGTAGCCAGCAGGCACAGCTCCACCCACAGGAAAGCCGAGGAAGTTCTCGACGTAAATGGGTAACGGCTGGCTGAAACGCACGTCCACCGCGCCGGCTGCCATCGCTTCGTCCACGCTGAATTCGGCGGCGTAGGTGTAGCCGCTGCTGGGGGGCAGACCAGCGGGCATGGCATCTGGGCCGTTGTCGCCGATGGTGAATTCGGTGGCGCGCACGTTGAGCGTCGTCAGCGGCACGGTAATGCCATCGGACAGCACCATCTCGGCTGTTGTGTCGGCGGGAAAGAGGATCGTGGCCTGGCGTGCGCCGTCCGCATCGCTCACTGCGCTGCCCTGAGCAACAGCCATGTCTGCGCTGACCATGTCGATCTCTGTGACCGCTGGGTCCAGGGGGATGAATACCACATCTGGCAGCCATGTGTAGTTCTGCCAGGGCGCAATAATGGCGCGTTGCACTGGGAGGAAACCATCTGCTGCATAGCGCAGGGTGATCTGCCCACCGCCGTTGACAGCCAGATCGAACATACCGTCTGCGCGGGTAAGGGTCTGCCCGAACTCCGGGTGGCCGAGTATGCTGATGATCACACCGGGGAGGGGTCTGTCATCCCTCGTCAGTACCCGGCCGCGCAGCACCGCCACCCTCCGCGCTTCCATTGTGTCGGGGAGTACGCCGGTCTGGATCGGGTTTCTGCCCGTGTAGAGAAAGGCGGTGGCATCCAGCAGGCCGGTGCTTGTGGTCTGATCGAGCGGCGGCGCGACCTCCGCTGGATCAGGCGGCAGGTTGGAAGAGACCTCTGTCGCCGTTGCTGTGGCTGTCGTTGTGGGAGTGGGTGAAGCCGTGGCGGCCGCGGTTGTCGTGGCGGTCGCCGTGGCTGTAGCGGTTGCCGTTGCGCTGGATGTAGGCGACGGACTGGCTGTCGCCGTTACCGTGGCGGAAGGCGTTACAGACGGCGTGGGTGAAGGACCTGCTCCACTTCCATTTTGAATAGATGGGAGGAAGAGGAAGAGTGTCTCTCCCTCCGCGGTGGGTGTTTGTTGAGCCGATACTTGCAGCGAAGACGCAGCCAACACAGGGATCAATAAGGCGATGACCAATAAGACGAACAGGAGGCGGGTGCGCATGGAGATCTTTCTTTCCCAGGAAGCGGGAAGAATTCGAGGTGTGGGACTGGAGAGCGGCTCTTCAGCCTAGAGACCTATAAAAGGGGGTGAGGCCCTTATTTAAGCAGGTTGTTGTAGTGAAGTCAACATCTCTCATACCCCGTCGTACCCGTGGATCGGGCATAGTTCAGAGTCGTTGGAGACTTAGATGTAGATCCGCTGGTTTTGAAACCGGGTTCTTTTGAATTTCAAGTGGTTGACAAAGATGATGCATGAACCGTGACCAGAGCGCCTGCCGACCGCAGCGGTCGGACGTAATCACATTTTATATTTGGGTCTATTCAAACTCGGTTGGGGCGCGGAGTGAGTACGCCTTCGTGCGACCAGGACGGTACGTGGGCGTGCCTACTCCGCTTCAACCCATTTTGAACGCACGTTTTACATTTCATCGGCGTCCCTACTCAAAATCCGGTTGAGCTTGAAACTTTTGCTGCCCGCTGTTCGTTTTAGGATCATTGCCGGTACAACGCGGCCTATTTAACGCAGAGGCGTAGAGAGGCAGAGACGCGGAGGAAGGCAAAAAAATAACGCAAAGTCGCAAAGGGCAAAGAAGCAAAGAGAAGAAGAGACAAAGAGAAGAAGGGACACTCTTCCTCTCTTCTTCTCCCTTTGCACCTTTGTGTTAAATCTTTCTCTGCGTCTCTGCGTCTCTGCGTTAAAATGCTTTCTGAGCTAAACGATTCATATGATTGGCCGTGGAGGATAAGTTGCGCGCAAGAGTTAGATTGCTCATGCTGCTGGGGATCGCACTGCTGTGTCTGGGTGCGTGGATGCCATCGCCCGCCCTGTACGCCCAGGCCACCGGGCAGGGGATCACCCTATCCGCCGTGCCCGCGTTTGAGGGACACTTCAAATATGGCGAATGGCTGCCCATTTGGGTGCAGGTCGAAAATAGCGGAAACGGCATTGAAGCCCAGGTGCAGGCGCGCATCACCAGCCGCAACGGGGTGATCACCTATGCCGCGCCCGCCTCGCTGCCGAGCGGATCGCGCAAACGCGTCCCCCTCTACGTGCCGCCCAACAGCTTCTCCCACGAGTTGGATGTGCAATTAGTAGAAATCGCCGACCGCGGCGGGCGCAACATCCTCCTCTCGCAGACGGTAGAGATCGAACCGTTGCCCAACATCACCTATCTGATCGGCATCGTCGCGCCGCAACGGGGCGCGCTCTCATTGTTGAATGGCGTCACGCTGCCCGGTCAGAAACGCCCCATCGCCCTTGTGGACCTGCCGCTGGCCGATCTGCCCGAACGCGTTGAAGGGTTGCGATCCTTCGATCTGCTTATCCTCAATGACATCGATACATCCACCCTCAGCCCGGCGCAGATCCGAGTGCTGGAAAGCTGGGTGCATGACGGCGGACGACTGGTGATCGGCGGCGGCGGCGCGGCGCGAGCGACAGCATCGGGGCTGCCCGCGTCCCTCCTGCCCATGACGCCGCGCAGCGCCATCGACGTGGACAATCTCGCATCCCTGGCTGACTTCGCCGCCGCGGACCCAATCCGCGTGCCCGGTCCCTTTGTCGTCGCCCGCGGGGACGAGATCACGGGGCAGATCCTCGCCGGCGACGCCGATCTGCCGCTAGTTGTCGAACGTCGCCTGGGGCAGGGGCTTGTCGATATCATCGCGCTCGACCTCGCCGTTGCTCCCTTCCAGGGCTGGACGGGCGTCACCTCCTTTTGGGAAAAGCTGATCTCCCCCGGCGCAGCCTACCCTGAGTGGATGCCCGCGGACATGGCGCCGGCGCGGGCGCAGACCGAGCAGATGAGCTACGCCCTCTCCATGCTGCCCTCGCTCGATCTACCTTCGGTGCGCAGTTTAGCCATCCTGCTCGGCGTTTACATCATCGTGATTGGCCCGGTCAACTATCTGTTGCTGCGACACTGGCGGCGGCTGCACCTGGCCTGGATCACCATCCCCGCGCTCACGCTGCTCTTTTCGGCAGGCGCATTCGGCATCGGCTACGCCCTGCGCGGCAATGATCTCATCCTCAATAAGATCGCCCTCATCACCCCCAACGATGATGGACCCGCCGAAGTCCTCAGCTTTATGGGGATCTTCTCTCCGGCCCAGCAATCCTATGATATTGAAGTCGATGGCGATGGTCTGCTCAGCCCGACCGTGCGCAACGCTGATCCCTGGAGTATGGGCGGCGCCGGGTCATCCGCAGCGGAGATGGTGATCATCCAGGGGACGCCGGGCCGGCTTCAAGGATTGGCGATCAACCAGTGGTCGATGCAGAGCTTCACCGCCGAGAGCCGTTGGTCCGATTTTGGCCGCGTCGAGGGGAACTTCGAATTCACCGAGAACGCGCTGATCGGTGAGATCCGCAACAATACCGCCTATCCGCTCACCGATGCCGTCATCCTTTGGGGCAACTATTTCAAACGGATCGGCGACCTGCCCGCTGGCGCAACCGTCCCTGTGCAGGTGGAAATGGCGACAAACGCCAGTGTGATGATGGGCTATTCGCTGGGCTGGCGCATCTATCAGGCCGAAATGGAGACCACAACAGGCCGCTTTCCCCGCGAGCTTGAGATAAAGCGCAACATTCTCGATACCCTCTCGCAAGGGATGGGCGGGCTGCAACCGATGAACGCCAAGATGCCCGCCCCCCTGAACCTGCGCGAAGTGACTGTGCTGGCCTGGCTCACCGAAGCGCCGCCGGCCGTCCGCATTGCCGGGGAGACGCCCAGCCAGCAGACCACGGCGCTGCTCAATGTCACCTTCCCCCCACAGTGGCCCGCCAGCGGTGAACTCTACTTGCCGCCAGGCATCCTCAGCGGCCGATTGGTGGAACTCCCGCAGGAGGGCGGTCAGTGTGGAATGGGAAGCACATCCGTCTACATTGGGCGCGGCGAGGCCATCTTCGACTTCACCATCCTACCCGAATTTGGCGATCTGACCATAGATCATCTCAATGTCTCGCTCCTCACCGACGGCGAATGGAGGGTAGCGCCGCAAATCGCCGTCTACGATTGGGATGGCGAGCGCTGGCTCGGACTGGAATCGCCGCAGATAGGGATCAACTCGCTCGCCTTTGCGCCGGGTATGATGGACGACAGCGGACAGTTGCGCGTGCGGCTGAGCGTGGACGCAAACCAGGGCGGCGGCTGCTACTATCTGGAAATGGGCGTGGAAGGCCAACGCCGAGGAGCGCAATCATGAGCGAAGATCGCCAGCCCATCCCTTTTGCTATCGAAACGCGCAACCTCACCCGCCGTTACGGAACGCTCGTGGCTGTGGACGACCTCAGCCTGTCTGTCCCTGCCGGATCGATCTTCGGGTTGATCGGTCCCAACGGCGCGGGCAAGACGACGACATTGCGCATGTTGGCCGGTCTGCAAGAGCCGAGCGCCGGCGAGATCATCTTCAACGGCCAGCGCGCCAACGGCGATTGGGATCACTTCCGCCGTCAGATCGGCTATATGCCCGACTTCTTCGGCGTCTACGAGGATATGCTGGTCTGGGAATATCTTGACTTTTTCGCCCGTTGTTACAACTTGCCCGCTGCCCGTCGCCGCCAGATCGTCGACGAACTGCTCGAATTGGTGGATCTCGCCCACAAGCGCGACGATTATGTGGAGACCCTTTCGCGCGGGATGAGACAGCGGCTCTGCCTGGCCCATGCCCTCGTCCACGATCCCAAAGTGCTGCTGCTCGACGAACCAGCATCCGGGTTGGATCCGCGGGCGCGGGTGGAGATGCGCGAGCTCTTGCGCGAACTGGGCGCCATGGGCAAGACGGTCCTCGTCAGTTCGCACATCCTCAGCGAGCTGGCCGAATTGTGCGATTCACTCGGCATCATCGAAGGGGGGAAGCTGGTCGCCAGCGGACCGATGGCCCATCTCATGCGCCATGCCCGCGAAGGACGGGTCTTGCAGATTCGGCTGCTCTCCGATCCCGACGCTGCGCGCAGCCTGCTTTCGTCTCAGCCCGGCGTCGGGGAAATCGTGACCACCGCCGGCGCGCTCGAAGTAGACTTTGTGGGCGACGACCCGGCTACCGCCGCGCTCCTCGCCGCGCTCATTGCCGGTGGACACCAAATCCTTTCCTTTACTGAAAGCAGGGGTGATCTCGAAGAGGTCTTCCTGCGGCTGACGAGAGGAGCGGAAGAATGAATGATGAGTGGGTAGTGCTACTGTCGGGACAAGAGCGTCATGCTACGTTCAGATCGTCGACGAGACCATTCTTTATTCATTATTCTTGATTCATCACATGAAACGAGTACCCATGACTCTCTCCCCCAACCCCATCATCGTCAAAGAACTGCGCTCGCGGATGCGGGGTCCGCGCGCGTTTTTGGTCCTCACGGGGATGCTGCTCTTTTTGGGCGGCGCTACCTATGGGCTGTATTGGATTGTGATGTCGAGTTACGGCTATTCGCCGATGCTCAGTCCTAACATCGGCCAGACACTCTTCATTGGGCTGGCGCTGCTCGAACTCTTGATCATCAGCTTCATCACCCCGGCGGTGACGGCGGGCGCTGTCAGCAGCGAGCGCGAAAAGCTGACCTATGAGATGCTCCTCACCACGCCGCTCTCGCCGGGGAGCATCCTCTGGGGCAAGCTGATCGCAGCGTTGAGCTATGTGCTGCTGCTCATCTTCGCCGCCGTGCCGCTGGCGAGCCTCGTCTTTATCTTTGGCGGCGTCGCCCCGTGGGAGATGCTCAAAGCCTTGATCGTCCTCGTGTCGGTAGCGGTGATGCTGGGCGTCGTCGGCCTCTTCTTTTCCGTCTGGTTCGGGCGCAGTGGACGCGCCACCATCCTCAGCTATCTTTTTGTACTTGTGCTTTTCGGCGCACCGCTGGTGATCTACATCCTCGTTGCCGCCATCCGCCAGGGCATCCCCCCACGTTGGATCTTGATCCCCAACCCCATGAGCGTCCTCTTTTCGGCGATTCTGCCCGCTATCTCAGGGCAGGTGGGGATGGGCGGGATCTTCCAGGGGTTGGGGATGGCGCTGGGCGGCAACCTGGAGCAGATGAACGGCATGACCACGGGCGTTCCGCGTCCGCTCTACCATTATGGCCTGCCCCTCTACGCCATCTTCACCCTGATCCTCTACCTCCTCTCCACGCGGTTGATCCAGCCGATCCGTCGCTGGCGGCTCAGTTGGGCGTCTGTGGGGATCGCCGTGGGGCTGCTGTTGGCCGTAGGTGGCGGCACCGCGTTGACCTTTGTCAGCACAGCGGACCGATACACCGCGAGTGCATTACCGACCCCTGCCCCTTTTGCAGCCATGGCCATGGCCGCGCCGGCGCCGCCCGCCGTGGCCGTGGCGCGGGTGGAAGCCCGCCCCATCCCCACATCTACACCTTCGCCCCTGCCCACCCCGCTGCCACCGTTGGGTGAACTTACAGCGGACGATCCGATGTTGATCTACACAGTTGTGGCAGTGCATCTTTTGCAGGGAGAAAGTGAGCCCCCACCTGAAAGACTTTATCTAGTGCGCAGAACATTTGATGTGATGGGGTATATCGGCGGCCCCTCTGCCCCGTCCGAAGATCTACCGTCTGCATTGCAGAGCGTCTTCGCAGATGCTATCCCATCGCTGAATGGGCAGGTGATATGGATCGACGAGTGGCCCGACTCCACCATCGAACTTGGCGAAGAGGACAGGGTGCTGATGTTGGGCAACCTCCACCCTGTAGAAGGCGGTATTCTTGCTTCCGCCACTCTGTTTTCCGTCGGCGAACGTAGCACGGGCGGAAGTTACCTGTTGACCTATGAAAATGACAATTGGACATTGACCGGTGAGCCGAGGGCCACATGGGGCAAGTAAGCCGACTGCCGCACGACGAGTTAGTCGCGTTCCTCGACCGCTTTGGTCGCCGCTTGCGTCTGCGCGATGGCTGGCTCCTCGCCCAGCGCACCCTGTGGATTCCCATCCTGGCCGCGCTGGGAATCGCCGTTGCCGGTCGCCTCTGGCCGCTCCCCCATCTTTGGCTGTGGATGCTCCTCCCAGCGCCCCTCTGGCTGGGGATCGTCCTCGGCGTCGCCCTGCTGCGTCCGCGCTCGCCCATGCAGATCGCCCGCCGCGTCGATGCTGAACTGCGGCTGAAGGAGCGGCTCTCCACGGCGCTGGAGATCGACGGCGGACCGCAGACGGCAGACGGCAGACCGCGGACGGCGGACGGTAGACCAGTCCCCAGTCCCCAGTCCCCAGTCCCCGATCCCCTTTTTGATCCCGAATTGGTGGCGCGCCAGCGGATCGACGCACTCACCGCCGCGCAGGGGATCGAGCCGGCGCGAGACTTTCCGCTGCGCATCGTGCGGCGTCCGCTGGCGGCAGCAGGGATGCTGGCGGCAGCGCTGATCACCTTGACGCTGCTGCCCAACCCGATGGATGCGATCCTGGCCGAGCGGGCCGCCATTGCCGCAGCTGCCGAAGAAGCCGCGGAACGCATGGAAGAGTTGCGCGAGGAGATCGAAAACGCCGCCGAGTTGACGCCGGAAGAGCGCGCCGAACTGGCCCGTCAACTGGCTGAGTTGGCCGAGCAATTGCGCGCCAATCCCGGCGACCGCGAGGAGGCGCTGGCCGATCTCAGCCGTCTCGAAGAAGCGTTGCGCCGTCAGATCGACGCCGACCTTGCCGCCCGCCAGGATGCGCTGGCCGATCTGGCCGCGCAATTGCAAGCATTGGCCGAGGCGCAGAGTGCCGACGCCGACGCGCCCACCGACGCCGCCGAAGCGCTCGACGCCCTGGCCGAAGCGCTGGCCGAGATGTCGCCCGCCGAACGCGAAGCGCTGGCCCGATCCTTGACCGCGCTGGCGGGGCAGGCCGCGCAGACTGGTGAAGCGGATCTGGCCCAATCTCTCGCTGCGCTGGCTCAGGCCGCCCAGAGCGGAGATGTCACCGCCGCCGCCCAATCCGCCCGCCGTGTCGAAGGCGCGCTGAGCGAGAGCGAACGCGCCGCCGCCGCCCAATTACGTCTTCAACGCACGCTTGACCAGATCAGCGCGGCGCGGCAGGCCATGGCGGGGAGCGGATCGCGGCCATCTGCGGGCACGGCGCAATCTCCCGGCGCGGGCCAGAACCCGGGGCAAAATCCCGGCCAGGGACAGAACGCGGGCAGCGGCGGCGGATCGCAAGCAAACCGCCTGCCCGACGCCACCCGCAGTGGACAGGCCGGACGTCCGCAAGGGCCGGGGCGCTCCGCCGCCGAGGGAGCCGACGATCAATCGGTCTACGTGCCGTGGGAACGACGCGGCGAGGGCGAGGGCGAGATCTTTATCCCCGGCCAGGATACGGGGCAGGGCGAGACGCAGGTGCGCGAACGTCAGGAGGAACTTCCCGGCAGCGCCGCGCCGCCGCTTGTCCCCTACCAAGAGGTCTACGGCGACTATCTCGACAGCGCTACCCAGGCCCTGGAGCGCGAGAGCATCCCCGCAAGGCTACGGGAGTATGTGCGCGAGTATTTTACGCAACTTGAACCATGAGAAGAAAAGAGTAAGGAGTAATGAGTAGATATACCAGCTTGGTAGCATCCAATGGAATGTTAAGGTGTCGAACAATTACTCATTACTCATTACTCATTTCACCTATGAATGTATGCCCATCACAAAGGATTACCCATGACGACTATCTCCGCCGAGGAATTTCGCGACAAAGCCGCCGCCATTGAATCCCAGGTCGGGCAGGTGATCGTGGGGCAGCGGGCGCTGGTGCGGCAGACCTTGATCACGCTGCTGGCCGGTGGCAATGCCCTGCTCGAAGGCGTCCCCGGTCTGGGGAAGACGATGCTCGTGCGCACGCTGGCCGGCGCCGTCGATTGCCTCTTCTCGCGCATCCAATTCACGCCCGATCTCATGCCCTCAGACATTGTGGGGACCAACCTCATCGTTGAGGACGAGAACGGACGCCGCTTCCAATTCGAGCCAGGACCCATCTTCGCCAATCTCGTCCTCGCCGATGAGATCAACCGCGCCACGCCCAAAACCCAATCCGCCATGTTAGAGGCCATGCAGGAAGGCAGCGTCACCGTGGCCAAAGCGACGCGCGCCCTGCCCCGGCCCTTCTTCGTCCTTGCCACCCAGAACCCGCTGGAGATGGAAGGGACTTATCCACTGCCCGAAGCGCAGTTGGATCGCTTCTTCTTCAAGATCGACGTGCCCTTCCCCACGGTGGACGAACTGGTGGAGATCGCCGTGCGCACCACCGGCCACGATCAACCTGCCGCCCGTCCTGTGGCGGATGGCCCAGGGCTGCTCGCCATGCAAGCGCTGGCCCGCGGCGTCCCCATTGCCGGCCATGTGATCGCCTACGCCGCCCGCGTCCTCAAGGCCACCCACCCTGATCAGCCCGACGCGCCGCAGATCGTGCGCCGCTATGTTCGCTTTGGGGCCAGCCCGCGCGGTATGCAGGCCATGATCCTCGCCGCCAAGATCGGCGCGCTGCTCGATGGCCGCTACAACGTCGCCTACGACGACATCCGCCAGATGGCCTTGCCCGCGCTGCGCCACCGCCTGATCCTCAACTTTGAGGCTGGCGCCGAAGGGATCAGCGCCGACGCCGTGATTGGCGCCATTGTCAACGAGATCGCGCAAGATGGCTGAGCAACCCCTCCCCGCCACCGAAATCGTCACACCCCGACTCTTTGACGAAACCTTTCTGCGCAAACTGGATCGATTGGCGATCCTCTCACGGCGCGCCCTGGCCGGGCAGATCCAGGGGGAGCGGCGTAGCCCCAAGCGCGGACAGTCGGTGGAGTTCGCCGACTATCGACCCTACGCGCCCGGCGACGACTTCCGCCGCATTGATTGGAACGCCTACGGTCGCCTGGAGCGCTTCTTCATCAAACTCTTTGTGGAAGAAGAGGATCTGCTCGTTCATCTGCTCGTAGACGCCAGCCGATCCATGGATTGGGGCGAACCCAACAAACTCGAATATGGCGTGCGCGCCGCGGGCGCGCTGGGCTACATTTCCCTGGCCGGGCTGGATCGCGTCACCGTCACCGCGTTGGGCGGGCGCGGCCACCTCACCCCCCGCCGCGGACGCGCCCAAGCCCTGCCCCTCTTCACCTTTTTGCAGAATTTGACCGGCGCGGGCGAGGCCCGGCTGGCTGCGTCGTTGAAGAGCTACGCCGCCGGCGCCCATCAGCCAGGGCCGCTCATGCTCATCTCGGATCTGATGGACGATGGCTGGGCCGAAGGACTGCGCGCCCTTGCCGCCCGCGGCTTTGACGTCACCGTGTTGCATGTCCTCGCCCCCGCTGAGGTTGATCCGGCGCTGGGCGGCGATCTCAAATTGATCGACGCTGAAACCGGCGCGGCGGTGGAGATCACCGCCGACTATGATCTGCTCCAGCGCTACCGGCAGAGCGTGGTGACGTGGCAGAGGGAGTTGCGCGATTTCTGCGGCGTGCGCGGCATCCACTATGTGCCGGTGATGACCTCGCTCCCCTTCGAGGAACTGCTCTTTTCCCTGCTGCGCCAGCGTGGAGTCCTCTCGTGAATTTCTTGACACCCGCCGCCTTCGCCCTGGCCCTGCTTCTGCCCATCATCGTGGCGATGTACCTGCTCAAACTGCGCCGCACCGAACAGGTGATCGCCAGCGTCTACCTCTGGCAGCGCATGGTGCGCGATGTGGAAGCCAACGCGCCCTGGCAGCGTCTGCGCCGCAACTTGCTCTTGCTGCTGCAGCTGCTCTTTTTGATCGTTCTCATCCTCGCGTTGGCCCGTCCCTTTTTGTGGATCGAAGGCATCGGCGGGCAGACCGCCGTCTTTGTGATCGACACCTCGGCCAGCATGACCAGCCGCGACGGATCGCCCACGCGCCTCGATGATGCGCGTCGCCAACTCTATGCGCTCATTGACGGGCTGCCGGTCGGAGCCAGAGCCACGGTCATCGACGCCGGAGACGAAGTGCGCGTCGTCGCCTCTTCCAGCCAGGATCGCCGCCAGCTTCACGCCGTCGTGGAAGGATTGACGGCGCGGCCCGGCGGCAGCAACCTTTCCGCTGCGCTGGAGCTTGCCGTCGCCATCGCCGCCCGCCAGCCCGACGCCGAGATCGTCCTCCTCTCCGACTTCGCCGGCGCAGATCTGGATCAATTGCGCTCACGGATGCCGTCGGGGGCGGCGGTACGCTTTCTCACCGTCGGCAACCGCGGGGACAACCAGGCCATCAGCGCCTTTTCGTTACAGCCGAGCCCCAATGGGATCACCGCCTTTGTGCAGGTCGCCAACTACGGCGAGAGCGACGCCGTCCGCCGACTGCTTCTCGCTTTGGGGGAAGGGGAGCCGACCTTCGCCGCCTACGATCTGACCATCCCCGCGCAGGGAGAGGAGATCGTGGTGATCGACGATTTCCCCGCCGACACCACCGTTGTGAGCGCCATCCTCGACAGCGAGGACGCGTTGCCGCTCGACGACCGCGCCTGGGCTATCCTGCGTACGGACGACCCCGCCGCGGTGACGCTGGTCACATCGGGCAACCGCTTTTTGGAGACGGCGCTGGCCCTGCTCCCCGGCATCTCCGTCACCACCGTGCGCCCGACGGATTATGAACGCACGCCCGCTGCCGACGCCGCCTTGACTATCTTCGACAGCTATGCGCCCATTACCGCCACCCTGCCCGCGGGCAATCTGCTCTTTGTGGGGCCGCCGCGCAGCACCGCCATTTTCAGCGTCACCGGCGAATTGGAAGGTCCGCTGCCGCAAGTTGTGGATCGCAACGATCCGCTGCTGATGCACGTTAATTTGGTGGATGTGAGCATCTTGCGGGCTGCGACCATCCCCACGCCCGATTGGGCGCGTCCGCTGGTGATCGACGGCGGGGGGGATGACTCTTCGCCGCTCCTCGTGGCCGGGGAGACCGACGGACGCCGCATCGCCGTCCTCGCCTTTGCCCTGCAAGATTCGGATCTACCCTTGCAGGTGGCTTTCCCGCTGCTGCTGACCAATCTGACCGATTGGCTGGCCGCGGGCGGCGCACAGATCCCGGCGCAGGTGCGCCCCGGCGAACCGATCCAATTTTCGCCGCCACATAGCGTGGATGCTGTTACTGTCTTCGCGCCGGGTGGACGATCCCTGCGGCTGCTGCCCGACAATGGCCGCGTCCTCTTCGCCGAGACGGGCGATCTGGGCCTCTATCAACTCTCGTGGGATGGCGCAGTGCAGGCCCGCTTCGCCGTCAACCTCTTCGCCCCACAGGAATCGTCCGTGCAACCGCAGACTGTAGCGGATCTCGGCGGCGCGGCCATCCCCGGCGCGAGGATCGAACAATCGCGGCAAGAATGGTGGCGTCCGCTGGCGCTGCTCGCCCTCGCCCTCCTCGTCGCCGAGTGGATGGTCTATCATCGCGGCGCGGTGGGGCGGATCGTGGATGGGGTGCGGCGTGTGTCATGAGCAATGAGTAATGAGTAGGTTGACCGAGCCGTTCGCCTATTGGGAGCAATTTCATCAACACAGCCTTACTCCTTACTCATTACTCATTAATCCAAAGGATATCCAATGACCCTGACCTTCATCTACCCAATCGCACTCTGGCTGCTCGTATTGGTTCCGTTCGCCGTGGGGCTGGCGCTGATGGGACCGCGCCGCCCGACGCCGGTCCGCTTTTGGATCGGGCTGACCCTGCGTTCGCTGCTGATGATCGCCGTGATCCTGGCGCTGGCCGGGGTACAACTGCGGCTACCCTCCAACACGTTGACCACGGTCTTTGTCCTCGATCTGTCGGACAGCATCCCCGCGGCGGAACGGGCGCGCGGAGAGGGGTTAATCCGGCAGGCAGTCGCAGCAATGCCGCAGGCCGACCAGGCCGCGGTGGTTGTCTTCGGCGGCGACGCGCTGGTGGAACGGTTGGCTTCGCCCGATCCCTTCTTTGCGGATCTGGCCTCGACGCCTGTGACAAGCCGCACCAACATCGGCGACGCCCTGCAACTGGCCATGGCACTCTTCCCCGACGACGGCGCGCGGCGGCTCGTCCTGCTTTCGGATGGCCGCGAGAATGTGGGGCGGGCGCTGGATCAGGCCGAGTTGGCCGCGCTCCACGGCATTGAGCTTTCGTACATCCCCCTGGATGGGCCGGAGGGCGAGGTCGAGGTGCTGGTAGAACGGTTGGACGCGCCCGCGGATGTGCGCCGCGGCCAGGATTTTGACCTCGCCGTGGCTGTCCACAGCAGCGCGCCCACCGACGCCACCCTGCGCATCTTCGCCGATGGATCGCTCATCCACAGCCAGGCCGTGCGTCTGCAAACCGGGATCAACCGCTTCCGCCTGCCCTTCACCGACGCTCAGGGTGGATTTGTCCGCTTTCGCGCGCAGGTTGTCCCCAACGCCGACACCTGGCTTCAAAACAACGAGGCTGGCGCGTTCACGGTGATCCACGGCGCGCCGCGCGTTCTTTTGGTAGAGGGGACGCCCGAGGATGGCGACGCCCTGGCGCGTGCGCTCTCCTCCCTCGAAATGGAGGTCGCCGTGGCCGCGCCTCAGGATCTGCCCACCGGATTGGCCGAACTTGCCAGTTTCGACGCCGTGATCCTCGCCAACGTAGGCGCGTCCTCGCTGCCGCCGGGCAGCATGGAACGGTTGCAAATCTACGTGCGCGATCTGGGCAAAGGGCTGCTCGTCACCGGCGGGGAGAATGCCTTCGGCGCCGGCGGCTATCTGCGCACGGCGCTGGAAGAGACGCTCCCCGTGGACATGGATGTGCGCAGCCGCGAGCAGACACCCAATCTGGCCCTGGCGCTGGTGGTGGACAAATCGGGCAGCATGGGTGCGTGTCACTGCGAGAACCCCGATCTGGAGCAGCGCTACGAGCGGAGACCGGTGGGGCTGCCCAAAGTGGACATCGCCAAAGAAGCGGTGATGCAGGCCGCCAAAGCGCTCGGTCCACAGGATTATCTGGGCGTTGTCGCCTTCGATAGCAGCGCGCACTGGGCCTTGCAGATGAACCCCGTGGAAGGGCTGACGACCATCGAAAACGCCATCGGCGGCATTGAGGCTGCCGGGCAGACCAACATCAGCGCCGGGGTGGAGAGCGCGTACCGCTCGTTGCAGGGCGTGGACGCGCGGCTCAAGCACATTATCCTCCTCACCGACGGCTGGCTGCGCGAAGGGGAACTTTCCACGCTGGCGGTGCAGATGAGCGGGGAGGGCATCACCCTCAGCGTGGTGGCGGCGGGCGGCGGATCGGCGCTCTATCTCATGGGGCTGGCCGAAGCGGGCGGCGGTCGCTACTATCCCGCCACCGACATTTTGCGCGTACCCGATTTCTTCCTCAAAGAGACGGTGCAGGCCGTAGGCCGCTACATCGTCGAGGAGCCGTTTTACCCCTTCCTCTCGCGGTCGAGTCCTGTGCTGCAAGGGGTGGACGTGGCCGGCCTGCCCTTGCTCTGGGGCTACAATGGATCCACGCCCAAACGCACGGCGCAGGTGGTGCTGACCACGCCGCAGGGCGATCCGCTGCTGGCGACCTGGCAGTATGGATTGGGCCGCGCCGCCACCTGGCATTCGGATGTCAAGGGCCGCTGGGCCACCGAGTGGGTGACGTGGGCAGGCTTCCCCCAATTGATGGGCCAACTCGTAGGGTGGACGCTGCCTGCGCCCGGCGTGGAAGGGCTGGACGCCGCCGTCCGCTACGAGGAGGGGCAGGCCCGCATTGAGGTCAGCGCCGTGGACGAAGTCGGACGTCCGCGCAACTTCCTCAATGTGACGGCTACGGTGATCGATCCCAACCTGGGCGCGACCGAAGTGAAATTGACGCAGACCGGCGCGGGCCAATATGCCGCCGAGGTCGACGCCGCGCAGCCGGGCGCGTATCTGGTCAATTTGTCCGTGGGTGCGGATGGCTCTCCACTTGGCGGGCAGACATTGGGGATGGTCGCGCCCTATTCGCCCGAATATCAGTTGGGCGGCGCGGATCGAAGTCTGTTGGGGCGGCTGGCGGCCATTACCGGCGGCGGCGAGTTGCCCGATCCGCTGGCGGCGTTCGCGCGCACCCTGCCCTTCTCCGCGCAGGTGCGCGAGATCTGGGCGGCGCTGCTGCTGATCGTCGCCCTCCTCTTTCCGCTGGATGTGGCCTTGCGCCGCGTGATGTTCGGCTCATCGGATCTGCGCCGGGCGACGGGTTGGGTCCAATCGCGGCTGCCCTCTCGTCAGCCAGAGGACCGCGAACGTGATCCTGTGCTGGGGCAGCTTTTCAACGCCCGTGAGCGTGTCCGTTCGCAACAAGCGCGCCCACCGGAGGCGTCCGCCGTTGCGCCGCCTGTAGCGGAAGATCCCCAGCCATCCGCACCCACAGATCCGCCGCCCGTCTCGGAAGATCCAATGGAGCGGTTGCGCGAGGCTAAACGTCGCGCCCGCCGTGGTTAGAACACGGCTTGCGCGGCGTTTGGTAGATTTAGGCGGATTCTCCAGAAAAATCTGGCACGATCCGCTTTATCCACAGCATCCGCGTTCTATTCATGTGGGAGATCAAACAGCCCTGCCGCAGGATTTCGGCAGGGCTGTTTCTTGGAAAGAAGTGTCTTGTCGTGGGTTACTGAGCGCGTTTGAAATCAACTTCCCAAGGACCGGTGGATTGTACGGTCATGCTCACAACACCCGTAGTTTCAAGGATGACGGTTTCGGAGGTGTAGACGCCGGTGGCGGAGAAGATCACCTCGCTAGAGTTATCCTCGCGGAAGAGGGTGACGACGAAATCGCCATCGCCTTCGTGATGGGCTGTGACGCTGGATTTGGGTTTGAATGCCCAGTCTATGTAGGTGAAGGTTCCAACACAATCATCATCACTACCAGGGATCTCACAGACAGCGGTCAGTTGAACTACCGTCCCCCCTTCGGCTATAGCGCGAT
>JAHBVG010000077.1 GCA_019637695.1 Caldilineaceae bacterium
ATGGCTCAAAAGTGGAAAGGGGCAGTTGCGTTATTACTGTGCCCGTTGATTACCGCCGATGGTGGGAGCAGCAAGGCACGCGCGTGCGGCTATGGAAAACCCAACTCCAGAAACTGATCGATGATACTGGTCTGGAGATCAGCGTAATTCCTAACAGTTATTTGATGACAGGCTCTTACTGTCGTTGTCGCGGATCTAGCGCATCGCGTAGACCATCGCCGATGAAGTTGATACTGAGGACGGTGAGGAAAATAAAGAACCCAGGGAAGAGGACCATCCACGGCGCAAGATCGAGATAATTTTGGCCGTCGTAGAGCAGTCGCCCCCACGTAGGGGTATCCGGCGGGAAGCCCAACCCCAAAAAAGAAAGCACCGATTCAGTGATAATCGCCGCGCCGACGCTTAAGGTGGCGGCCACGATAATGGGTCCTAGTGTGTTGGGCAAAATATGCTTAAACATGATCGACAGGCGACTGACCCCAATACAGGTCGCTGCCTCTACAAATTCCCGCTCTTTGAGCGACAAAAATGAGCCGCGCACCAAACGAGCCACCACCATCCAATTCAAAATCCCAATGACGAAGATGATCAGCCAGAAGATGCCCATTTCTGGACCCATCAACTGGCGCAGCCGATCACGAAAAAGAAAGATGAGCAGCAAGAGCAGAGGAACCACGGGCAAGGCCAAAAACAGATCGGTGATACGCATGAGAACGTTATCGATATGACCGCCCCAATAGCCTGCCACCGCCCCAATGATAGTGCCCAGACTCATGGCGACTGCCATTGCGGCGATGCCAACAGCCAGCGAAATACGCCCACCCAACATAATGCGAGCCAACATATCGCGCCCTAAATCGTCGGTGCCCATCCAATGTTCAGAACTCGGCGGCTTGATCGACTGTGAAAAATCGATCCTTCTTGGGCTATCCGTATAAACAACGGGCCCGAGATAAGAGATCAGGAACATAGAAGTTAGGATAATGGCCGCGGCCATCGCCAAACGGTGTTGGCGAAAACGTCGCCAGGCATCGCCCCATAATGTTCGCGGTGGGCGCTGTTTGCCGATGATAGCGGCGGTGACAGCACTGCCTGTTGGCGTGGATTGCTTGAGTGAAGTCGCGTTGGTCATAACAAATCCTCAAAGACGACAAATACACTAATGATAACGAATCCGTGGATCGAGAATGCCGTAAAGCACATCGGCTACCAGATTAAAGATGACCACCAATGAGGCAAAAATAAAGGTGATCGCCATCACGACCGGTGTATCCGAGTTCTGAATCGATTTGATCAACAATTCGCCGATACCGTTAATGCGGAAGATCTGCTCGGTGACAATTGCACCCGAAAAGATCGTCGGCACGCCTAACGCCACCAGCGTCACTACAGGGATCAGACTGTTGCGCAATACATGGCGGATGATCACTGTCTGTTTCGCCAGGCCCTTCGAGCGGGCTGTACGCGTATAATCCTGAGGCAAGTTGTCGAGCATCGAGGCGCGTACATAGCGCGTCATGGTCCCCGTTTGAAAGAGCGTCAGCACGGTCACCGGCATGATCATCTGCCGGATCTGTTTGATAAGTGCATCCCAGTTATCGACCCTGAGCGTCGAATCGTAGATAAAGGGCAACCAGCGTAAATTGACGCTAAAAATAAGGATCAGAAGAAGTCCTGTAAAAAAGGTGGGCACGGAGAAGCCAATAAAAGCAAAGGTGGTGGCGATATTGTCAAACCAGGAATAAGGCTTGATGGATGAGAGGACGCCAATCGGAATGGCGAGGAGTACAGAAAGAATATAAGCCAGACCGACTACCAGCAATGTCTGCGGTAGACGTTGCTGGATCAACATGGAAACCGGCGCGCGCGTGGCAAATGAAAATCCCCAATCGCCAGTAACCATCGAACGCAGCCATTTGAAATATTGAATATAAACAGGATCGTTCAACCCCAATTGTCGGCGAATATTTTCGCGCACCTCTGGGGGAACGGAGGGATCCGCCGCAAATTGAGAAAGTGGATCGCCAGGCGCCATTGCCAGGATCAGATACAGCACCATACTGATCCCAATTAATGTGGGGATAGAAATTAACAGGCGACGAAGAATATAAATACCCATACAGGCCCCATCAAGAGAACTTTCAAAAAAGGTCGGTAAAATGGAGTATGGTTAGGAACCACCTGGCTCCTAACCATACTCTTCACTCACACATCACAACAGCAAGGGAACTATTCCGAATACCAGTTGGCGACGTCCCACATTTCGGAATCCCAACCAGAGGGGTTGTAGCCGCGCAGGCTGTTGGCCGCGCCAGCCACACGAGGGCGAGCAACCAACGGGATCATAGCCACATCCTCGTTGATAAGGTCGTTGAGCCGATTGGCAAGCTGGCGGCGTTCTTCAGGATCGACGGAAGCAAACGCCTGGGCGCAGGTGGCGTCGAACTCTTCATTCTGCCAACGCATGTTGTTGTTGCCGCGCCATTCGTTCTCCGCCTGGGAGGCTTCGCTGGAGACCCACTGGCAGAGGTGGGCGATGGCATCAGGTTCACCGGCGCCAGTGGTGTACATCTGGATGTCGGCGAAGAAGTGGCCGATGTTGTCGGGGTTGCCAGCGTCAGCGCCAAAGTAGACGCCCGCGTCCACGCTCTTCAACTCGGTCTCAACGCCGATCTCTTCCCACCACTGCTTGATCAATTCCTGGGTCTTCTGGCGCAACGGGTTGACGCTGGTCTGGAAGAGGATGCTCAGGCGCACGCCATCCTTGGCGCGGATGCCATCGCTGCCGCGCACCCAACCTGCTTCATCCAATAAGCGGTTGGCTTCGTCCACATCCTGCTCACAGCCGCTGTAGAATTCGTCAGGGCCAGAAGCATAGGGTTCGTAGAAGAGCAGATCGCAGGTGGGGAAGCCAGTGGGTCCATAGAGCTGTTCGGAGATCACCTGGTTATCGATGGCGGCGCGCAGGGCCTGGCGCACGCGGATGTCGGTGAGGAAGGGATGTGGATGCGCCAACTGGCCGCGTTCGTTACCCAGATCGGGATTGACATCGGTGAAGTTGATCAACAGGCGTTCCGCATTGGCAACGGGATAGATAACCAATACGCCAGCGTCGCCCTGAGCCTCAAGCTGTTGCAGGACAGACGCCTCGACCTGGAGGTTCCACGCCCAGTCGGTGTCGCCGGTCTGGAGTACAGCACGCGCCGCCGATGTGGCGTCGCCGCCGCCCTTGAAGATCACTTCGCGGAAGAAGGGTTTGTCCGCATCGCGGTAGTACTCGTTGATGTCGTAGGTAACAACATCGCCGGGTTTGAACTCGACCAACTTGTAGGGGCCAGTGCCAATGGGGGCCAGATTCGCAGTCTGACACTCTTCAGCCGTGGAAGCGGCTGCGCCGATGCAGTTGGCAAACTGCGCCTTCTGGATCACACGGCCAGAGGTGCTGGTGAACGCGAAGTAGGGGTTGGAGCGCGGACCGTTGTAGTTGATCTGCACGGTGTAGTCGTCCAACGCCTCAACGCTATCAACGTCGACAAAATAGGCTGCCGTGGTGCAGGCTGTCTGCGCATCGTTACAATAATCGAAGGTAAAGACAACGTCCTCCGCTGTGAAATCCGTCCCATCAGACCATTTGATGTCCTGGCGCAGCTTCCAGGTGATGGTGCTGCCATCTTCGGCGACGCCGCCATTCTCGATGGTGGGAATATCTTCCACCAGCAGCGGAACCATCGAACCATCCGGCGCAATCGCGGCCAGCGGCTCCAGGATCAGACGGGACGCGTCATAGTCCTTGGTGCCGGTGGAAAGATGGGTGTTGAGGATGGTGGGCGCTTGCCAGTAGAGGATGCGGAGGGTGCCGCCGACGCCGCGTCCCCGTTGGGCGGGTTCAGCCGGGGCGGCTGGTTCGGCGGGTGCTGCGGGCTGAGCAGGCGCGCCTGTGTCGGGGGCTGCTGCAGGCGCACAGGCCGAGATCAGCAAAACCAGTACTGCGATGAGACTCAGTAAACGCCATTGCCTGAGTCGCTTTGATTGAGCCATACCTGATTCTCCTTTACATTGAAACTTGATGGTTGTGGACAATGAAAACCTTGATCAAAAGGGATGAGTGCAAAGGGAAACTGAGCAGAAGCAGGACTTACGAATACAATGCAACAAGTTTTGCAGAATTGATGAGCAGGCTAGCTCTGGGGAAATTCTATTCAAAATCACAGCACAAAGGGCGGATTCGCCTGAACACTAATGCGTAAAGGGGGAACGGTTCGTTTGTCAAGGCTGGAATCCGGTGAGAAGACTTTGGTCCATGTGCCTGTAGGCCCAAAGTAGCCAAGATAGTACAAGCTTTTTAGATCTGTGTCAAACTCCATTCTATGGGAGCGGAATTTGTAGGTGCGGTTGCAAACCGCACGTCTACAGGGATCACCGCAAGAGCGGAATTTGTAGGTGCGGGCCGACCGCAGCGGTCGGCCCGCACCTACAAGACACGAGAAAAACAGATCTACGCCTTCTGTTTCTCGGCGAAGCGCATCAGCCCCGCTTCCACTTTTTCGGGGATCTGGCGGCAGTGGCTGCGCAGGAAGTCGAGTACTCGCTGCGGGGGGATACCTTCCTCGGCGGCGCGGCTCAGGCTGCGCTGGTTGATCTGGTAGCTAAATTGGGGATAGCTGGCTTGCCACCCGGCAAAGCGTTCGACGCGGAAGCGGTCGCTCAACGGCGTGCCCAGTGGAACCTTGACCCGAAAATCCTCTTCGACGACGATGGGCCGACGCCGTGGTTCGTTGGGCAATTCCGCGTCCAGATCCAGCCAGCGCGCCCCGGATCCACTGAGCGAGATCAGCAGATCATCGCCCGCCGACGGCTCCGCCAGATCGAGGGCAGAGAGCCAATAGAGCGGGCCGCTGAAGAGAAAACGCAGCAGCGCCCCTTCCACTTCATCCCAATGCTCGAAACCTTTGAGGAATTCCTGCGTATGGACATTGCGAATATACCAGCTCTCATAGTCGCCCGTGGGCCGCTGAAAGTCGGGCCGTTGCGCCTTGATGGCCGCGATCACATCGGATCCGCTGTACCAGGCGCCGGGCTGAAGTTGGCGCAACAGATCGAGGACCGCCTCACGCGTCTGATGTGGATCGTTTGCCCAGTTGCCGGTCTCGGTACAGTGCAGCGACGGCGTCCGGCAGAGATCGTTCCACTCGGTGGAGTTACGCCAGGCGTCCCAGAGGGCGAAGCGCTGCTCGGCTCGGGTCTGCTCCAAAAACGCGTAGACGCGATTTCCCGTCAACCGCACCTGATTGCCGCTCAAGCGTAGCCAGCCCATCCGATTGGCGAGATGGAGCAGCAGGGCTATCCGTACATCGTCGAGCGTCTGTTCCGTGTTGCCGTTTGCAGCAGATGGGGGCGCCAGCGCTGTATGTTGCAGCCGGGCTGTCAGTCGGGCCACATCCTCGGCCTGAGGGCGTCCACCCTCGCTCAAGCGCAGACTATCGGTGTGCAGGAAGCCCAACAGCGTGCCCACATCCTCGATCAGCGCGTCTTCGGTGAGCAACATACGGGCGGCGGGCGGCGGCGGCGCCGGGATCACCGGCAGGCTGCCTCCCCCTTCCGTCTTCGTGGGGTTGGGCAGCCAGGGCGAAACATCGCTGGGAATGTAGACAATGGTATGGGCGTTTTGGCCGGCGCCCTTAAAACCACGCCCAATCAGCGCATAATAGTAGAGAAGCTCGGCCACGCTTTCTGGGTGATGCCAGGGCATCTCCCGTTCCAATTTGGCCGGCCCCATCTGGCGGATGCCGCCGAACTCGCGGCTGAACTGCGCTTCCACCATTTCGCCGCCCTCGCTGATCAAGCGCTCCAACGCTGTCTGGGCCTGGGCGTGATAATCGACAAGTTCCTGGTAGGCCATGAGGATCGACGTGGGATCGGTGATCTGCGCCGAGAGGAGTTCCACCGCCTCGCGCCGGCTATCGGCTGCATCCAGAAAAGCGCCACGCAGTTCGGCGATGACCTGCAACAAAATTTCTGGGTAATCGGTAAACATCTGCGTGGTCGTGGGCATGGCGGTTCTCAAAATGAATGCTGGCTTATTGTCAGCAAAGGCAATTTTCGCTATACTGATGCAGTCTGAACTAGAGAGGAGCGTATAATGACAAAAAATAAACATTCAGATGATCATGTCCAGCGCAATATGGGTGGCTGGCGATTCTCGGATATTTTACGGGATTTTGCCGTTACTTGGCAACTGTTGAAAGATCCACGGGTTTCGCTGCTTTTAAAAGTGGCGTTAATCTTCTTTGTTTCCTTCTATTGGATCTCGCCGCTCGATCTAATGATCGGCCCAATTGACGACACGGCGATGATGATCCTTGCCTTCCGCGTCTTTGTGCAGATGGCCCCGCGCCAGGCCGTGGAACAGGCCCTGATCCGCCTGGGCTACCTGCGTGTGCCCACCCCCTCTGATCAGCCGGATCGCGACGTCTGGGATATTTGGAGCGACAAACCAGACAATAAGACCATCCCCGGCCAGTGGCGCGTCGTGGATGATAAGTGAGTGATTGAATATTGGATATTGGATATTGGGTAGGATACCTGATCCCCAATATCCAATATCCAATACCCAATATCCAACCATGCCATCCGATCAAACCCTTCCTTCCCGCCAAAGTGATCAAGTGACCCAATCTTTTGCTGAAGTCACCGAACTGTTGGATGTCGCGCCCGGCACGTTGCGCCGCTGGATCCAGCGGTTCGGCGACTTTTTGAATGGCGCTTCCACCGATGTGGACGCGCGTTTCACCTCAACCGATGTGGAAACGCTGACGATTGTGCGTGGATTGCTGGCCGAAGGCAACACCTACGAACAGATCACCCATCGTCTGGCAGTGCTTCAATCGGCGAATCAGCCCGCCAGACCCGCAGAGGGTGGCGGCCATGCCCTGGCCCCTGTCAACAACACAATGCTGCCCCATGCCGTGGGGGAACTGATCTACACCATCTCCGATACGCAACAGGCGATCCTCAACAGCCAGAGCGCGCTGCGCGATCTCATGGGCGTGGTGGTACAGGACAATTTCAACCTCAAAGAAGAGAACCGCAAACTACGCGAGCGGATGCTGGAGATCGAGCGCACACTTGCCGAATACCAGCGCCGCGAAGAGACGCGTAAAGAGCGGTTGGAAAGCCGGTTGCGCGCACTGGAAAGCACCCTCGGCGCATTGCAACAACAGGTAGCCCATTGGGTGCAACTCCAGCGCCAACGGCGGCGAGGCTGGTTCTGGTGATCGATCATCTCCGCATGTATCCATGAAATTCCTCGTCTCCCAACTTCTTTACTTTCTACGCGACCGGCCCACACGCATGAATATCATTGCGCTTGGGCGATTTTTGCTCGTTCTGGCCGGGCTGGTTACCCTCTACAGCGTCATCTTCCATTTCCTCATGGCCTACGAGGGGCGCGCCGAGTATAGCTGGGTCACCGGCTTCTATTGGACATTGACGGTGATGTCCACCCTGGGCTTCGGCGATATCACCTTCCACTCGGATCTGGGGCGTATCTTCTCGATGACTGTGCTGTTGAGCGGCATTATCTTTTTGCTCGTATTGTTGCCCTTTACCTTTCTCGAATTTTTCTACACGCCGTGGATGAAGGCGCAAGAGGCTGTGCGCGCGCCCAATCGGTTGCCCGCCAAGACCAGCGGCCACGTGATCCTCACCCAACACGATGCTGTTACCAATGCCCTCATCGAACGGCTCAATGAATATAACTATCCCTACGTGCTGCTGATCCCCGATCTGACCGAGGCGCTGCGCTTGAACGATATGGGCTACAAAGTCGTGCTGGGCGAGTTGGACAACCCGGAGACCTACCGGCGACTCCACGCCGAGAACGCGTTGCTGGTGGCAACCACGGCCAGTGATCAGATCAACACCAACGTCGCCTTTACCGTACGCGAGACTTCAGATCGCGTGCCCATTATCGCCACCGCCAATTCCCCGGCCTCGGTAGACATCCTCGAACTGGCGGGCAGCTCGCACGTCCTCCAACTGGCCGAGATGATGGGGCAGTGGCTGGCGCGCCGTGTTTCCGCTGGCGACGCCACCGCGCACGTGATCGGTCAATTTGATGAATTGTTGATTGCCGAGGCGACCGTCCGCCGTACAGCGCTGGTGGGGAAGACACTGGCGCAGACCGGGCTGCGCGAAAAGACAGGCATTGCCGTGTTGGGAACCTGGGAACGAGGAAAATTTCAACGCTCAGAGCCGGATACGGTGATCACCGACAATACAGTGTTGGTATTGGCTGGTTCAAGCGAGCAAATCGCGCGTTACGACGCTTCGGTCTGCCCTAAGGAATTTTCGAGCGAACCCGTTGTGATCATCGGCGGCGGCCGCGTTGGCCGGGCAGTGAGCCGTTCTCTCGCTGCGCGTGGACTCGACTATCGCATTGTGGAAGTGGAGGAGCAACGCATCCGCGACCCGGAGAAGTATATCCACGGCAACGCCGCCGAGTTGACAGTACTAGAGCAAGCTGGCATTCGCAAGACGCCGGCGGTTGTTGTGACGACCCATGACGACGACACCAATATCTACCTGACGATCTATTGCCGTCGGCTGCGCCCGGATGTACAGATCATCAGCCGCACCCGATTGGATCGCAACATTGTCACCCTTCACCGCGCCGGCGCGGACTTTGTCCTCTCTTATGCGTCGCTGGGCGCCAACGCCATTATGAATCTGCTCAACCGCAGCAACATCCTCATGGTGGCCGAGGGATTGGACATCGTCAAGATCGCCATTCCCGATGGGCTGGTTGGCAAGAGCATCGCCGAAGCCAACATCCGCCGCAAGAGCGGTTGCACCGTCGTCGCACTGCACACGCACGATACAACCGAGATCAACCCTGATCCCTACCGTCCGCTGCCTAAAGACGCCGAACTGGTGCTGATCGGCACAGTCGAAGCCGAAAACCGCTTCTTGCGCCAGTTCAATCGCTGATACCCATTTCCCGCTTCGGACGCATTTCGGACGCACAGCGGACGCAGGATGGTTATACTCGCCACCAAAATCACAAGCAATTTTGCGACGCGAGTAAACCATCCTGTGGAGGAAAATTCATGAACCCGTTCCAACGTCTATCCATCTTCCTTTTGTTAACCATCCTTGTCTCCGGCTGTGCGCTGCCGTTGCCATTGGCCAGCCGAACCGCGCCAGGCGCAATGCAGCAGATCACCCAATCGGCGGCGGAATCCTCCTTTTGGAGCGCTGGTGAAGAAGGGGCAGCATTGGCCTTACAACTCCAAGCCTTTACCGCAGGCAGCAAAAATCTCCCAGCGCCAGAAAATTTAGCCGCAATGTCCGCAACACCGGCCAGGGGAGCAGCCTGCCCTTTCGTGAGTTTTGACGAAGCCGTTGCCATTGTCATGGAGGTCATCCCCCCTGTGATGGATGGCGACGCTGACTTCTGCGGCTACGGCGGGCTGGTTGAGATCGTCCTGGGGGATGGCGATCCACTCGCTTTAGGGTCTACCTATGGCGTTGCCGTTGGAACCCTGACCGATGAGGCCGCGCTGAGTTTCTTCCGCCGGATGGCGACAGCGCTCAATCGAGACACGCGCCGCGCCAACGAAGATATTTACGAAGACGTGATGAAGATATTGGAAGATGGCGACATGACCTACGCCATCCACGGCTTGCTTGAGATTTTGCTGGCTATCGACGATTGGATCGTCTTCGATGATAGCGACGGAGGTATCTTCCCAGGCATAGTTTTTATCAAGCCAGAGGCGGACGGCGGCCCCTTCATTATGTTCATTGGTCGCGACGCCGAGGAGCGCACGCTTCTGGTCTTTGCCCATGTGGGCGAAGATAGCTACCCACCGTTGGTGATGGAGGGCCTGGCCGGGTTGGCAGAACGGCTCACCGGCGAAAGCAGTTGGCTCATTTCTGATCCCGCTGAACGCCTGACTGCAGCCTGTTCCTTCCTGACCGAGGAGCGAGCCGAGGCCATGTTAGGGGGTCCAGTTGAAAATTACATGACGACGGCAGATGAATGTGGCTACTTCATTGCTGGCGATTCAATGTCGGAAGATGAATTCTCTTCGGTGGGGTTGGTCTTCAGCCGTGGCGACGAGGCCCTGGACATTCTCGACGAGATCGCAACCGACATTGAGGATCAGCGTCCTCGCCCCAGCCGGCTGATCCGACGGCAGATCAACCAATTGTTAGAGGAAGGCGATCTGCGCGGCGCGTTCGCCCTGCTCCCCGACTTTGCTGCTCGCCAGAGGACCATCCAGCTAACGGTGCAGCCTGACGTCGGCGACGATGTCATTGCCGTCGTCTGGCAGATGGACGAGATCACCCTGCGCGGCCTGGTTGCCATCCACCCCAACGATGATCTCATCCTCTTGCTCGCCAACCTCTACCAACGAGAAGATCAGGATGAAATCGATGCGGCTCTGGTGGATCTCATGCAAGAGATCCTCGCAGAGGGCGGCGCGCCGGTTGTGGGGTCGATCACCCAATCTGCGCCGCTGCCAGCGGAAAGCGCCCAGCCTGCCGTCGTCAGCCCGGAAGAGCGATTGGCTCGTTGTTACGATCTACAGCCAGCCGACGCCGAAGCCATCCTGGGCGAAGGGGTGACGCCCGAAGCGACGATTGACAGCAACTATGGCTACTGCGTCTATGCCAGCGTTGCCGCCAATCGGGTATCCAGGCAAGAGGATCTGCTGCCAACCGCTGGTCCACTGGGGAGCCATCAATATCTGGCAGTGACGGTCTGGCCGGTGGGGTCCGCCACCGATCCGTTGATGTACCTGGCCTACGCCATCCTCGACCGCGAACATAGCCGGCTCAACCGCTTTTTAGGAGAGTTCTCGGGTCGCGCCGCGCTGGTCGAACTGGCTGACGTGGAGAGCCAGCTTCCCAACCTGAGCCGGGCTTTCCTGCCCGAACTGGGCGACGGCGCCCTCTGGTATTGGCAGGAAAGCACAAGTGGCGATCACCTGGCGGGCGTCTATGCCATCTCCGGCGCGCAGCGCATCGTCGTGCAGGCGCTGGTCAACCCCACGCGCAACGAAGAGGATGTCCTCACCGCGTTGATCCACCTGACGGATCGGCTGATGCAGGATGCGCAAATAACCCGATAGCCCAGCTATCTTTTCTCATAGAATTCATTGCATATCGTGCTAAGGTACTATGTGCCGTAAGCCACGTTGAGACTTCTTCCCTACTCCTTGCGGTGCTGCCTGCAAACGTCTGTTTGATCTAAAACCGGTTGTTCAGGAGTTGAACCTGAACAACCGGTTCCCTACAAAGGAAAAACAGACAGGGCGCATCTTTCCACTAAACCTGTTGCTCAAGAATAATGAGAACCACACTGCCAGTTTGCGCAATAGGGTCACCAATTATCGGGTGGAGTAATCCCCATGCCTATCATCGAAGCAGAGTTTTTGGATCTGACCCAGGGTCTCGATCTGGCAGCTTTCTGGGCCGAGAACGAACAGTGCCTGGGCTTTACAGTGGACAAGCCCCGCTGCGCCGTCTCCTTTTCGCCCGACGATCATTGGATCTTCGAGTTTATGGCCGCGCCGTCGACGATCCGCTACTACAAAGACAAAGCCTATCGCGACCAGATCCACCGCGAAGTCAACAGCGTCACTACACAGTATGTGGGGCGCGCTTTCTTCGACGAGGACACCTTCGAGCATAGCCCCAAACGCATTGAAAATCTCTTCGGCAGCGAATTCCTCTACCTGGAGGCGAGTACGCCCTGGCTTTCTCACGTCACCGAAGACCCGGACGAGTTTGCGCGCATCCTCGACCGCGCTGAACAGACCGACATGGCGAGTTGGGCGCTGCCCGATGCCTTTATCGCCGAGTGGGAAGCGCGCAAACGGGCGGGAAAATCTTTGCCCAAGTTGGGCGGCGGCAGCCGTGGACCGGCCACAGTTATGACGCAGGTACTCAACCCCCAGGTGGCGATCCTGTGGATGATCGACTACCCCGACCTGATGGGGCGCTTCCGCGATATCCTGGCGCAGAAGATGATCGATCTCAACCAGACGCTGCGCGCCTTTAGCGCCAACCATGAACCGGGCTGGTATATCCTGGACGACAACAGCGCCCTCTTCAACCGCGCCCTCTACCGTCAATTCTGCGCGCCCGTCTTGCAGCGCGTGATGAATGTATTGGCGCCCGCTGGCGCGCGGCGCTACCAACATTCGGACAGCGCCATGGGCCACTTGCTTGAGGAACAGTATGCGTTGGGCATTCGTGAAGTCAACTACGGGCCAGAGGTCGACGCGGCGTTGATTCGCCAGAAGATGCCCGACGCCCTCATCCACGGCCAGATGCCGCCCTTCACCCTGCGCAACGGCAGCCCCGACGAAATCCGCCAACGCATGATCGAAGACTTCCACAAAGCCGGGCAGGGCGGCGGGCTAATCGCCACCACGGCTGGTTCCCTGGCCGCCGGCACCGGTGTAGGGCGGATGCGCTGGTTCATGCAGGTAGTACAGGATCATTGTCGGTACGATTAAACGCTGAGATCAGCCGCCTCTATAGAGGCTGACGCCTTGTGATTGCCATGTTTTTAGATATGCTTATGACAGCTAATTGTAAGCAACCGAGACTTGACAGCTTTCATTGCTCCTTCTATGATATGCATGAGTAAACCGATAGTATCACGGTACTGTACCGTTTCAGGTTTACGCTATATTTCGGATTGGTATTCCAATTCCCCGACTGCGCTCGCCACATCGCCGCCTACGCCACCCTACTCAAAGCAAGCGCACGAGGCTTAGTTCAGTATCTGGCTGTTATGGTCAGGTCTATACTAGCTTGCGTGAAAAGATCGTTCTATTTTTAAATACGTGTCTGTGTGCTGATGAGACTACATCAGAACTCTACCGATCATGCTCTAAAGATTTTGTAGCGCTGCCGCGTCTATGGGGATGCGGTTAAGGGGTGTCAAAAAATAAGAAGCGCTGCTTTGGTTGGCAGACCAAAGCAGCGCAGCCACAAAACCACCGTCCACGTTCCGCCGCCGCCAAGCAGACAGGAGCGTGAACCTCCAAGAGAGTGATCGCATGATGCGTCAAGGGGTTTTGCTGTTCCAATTATATCGAAGTAGCCTTTTCTTGACAAGTGTACTTTGGGTCCCCTCCTTTGCAAAGTATACAGGAAGAAGAGCGACCTCTCTGTTGATAGCCGCCTCGCTATTGGCCTCTCTGTGGATCTTTGCAGCATCCTCTGTCTATGCCCGCCCGCTTGCCGAAGAAGATACCCTGCCACCGACGCACGTGATTGCCGATCATGTGGTGATCAGCGAGGTGCGTCATGATGGTACAGGTAGCAACGAATTTGTCGAACTTTATAATCCCACGGATACACCTGTTGTCATGAGCGGTTGGCGATTGCGCCGGAAGAATAGCGCTGGCACAGAGGAAAACCTCGTGGTAACGCTCAACGGAACCATCCCTGCCTATGGCTATTTCCTGATTGGACATGGTACGGGCTACACAGGAACTGTGGCATTGGATGTGGCTTATTCTGCTCCAAGCAACGCCCTTACCAATAACTTCACAGTTCTTTTGTACAGTGATGCAGGCGTTACCCTGGTTGACAAGGTTGGGTACGGGACGGCTGCCGACTTTGAAGGATCACAGGCTCCGAACCCCTCCGCTACCGCAAGTATTGAACGTAAAGCCTTCTACTTCTCCACAGCAGTGGATATGGGCGCTGGACATGCGACTTTGGGCAATGGGTACGATAGCAACAACAATAGCAACGATTTTGTTCTACGTACCACCCCCAACCCTCAAAACAGCAGCAGCCTCCCAGAACCCTGCTGCACGACCATCACCGGCGCGTTGAAACGGCAGGGACGCACAGACCACAGCGGTATTGAGGTGGTCATGTGGCCGGGTACAGGGCTGAGGGCCACCACCGCCAGCAGCGGACAATTCTCCATCCCCAATGCGCCCGCCATCGCCAGCGGGGAGACGCCAACCTACACGTTGGAAGTTTCCGTTCCCGGCTACCTGACCCCGCGCGCCACGCTTGATCTGCGCGATCATCTTGTGGGCGGCTATCTTCCTCCTAGTGTGACCTTCCCCGAACTCTGGCTCTACGCCGGAGATATCAACGGGGACAACCGTATCAATATTTTCGACCTTGCCAGGGTGGGCAGCCACTATGGCTACGAAGGCGTCTCCCCCGCCGATGTCAATGGGGATGGGAAGGTGAACATTCAAGATCTGGCGTTGGTATCGGGAAACTTTGGGCGGGAGAGTATCTATGTGTGGGAGCCGTAGAGACGCGATATCACCTTGATTACGGCTTTAATCGCATATCAGAGTAGGGCATGGTTCATTTCGGAACAGGCTCATCTTTACAAATTCCGGCGGAGGGAGTATGCCTACGTGCGGCTTGGACTCGACGAGAACCGGCACGCGGCGTGCCTGCTCCACATTCTCAATTGTAAAGGATCTGAACCATGCCCGGAGTAGTTATTAGTCATACCTATGAGGAGAAATTAGACATGAACAGAAGACAAAGTGTAACCAAGTTCGGGAAAGGTCTGGCCCTACTCCTGACGCTCGTGTTGGGAATTATTCTGACTGCTACCAGTGTATTCGCTGTCAATAGTTACCTCAACGAGAATTTCAACTCAAATCCTCCTTTGGCGGCAACGAATACAGATGGTGCGTGGTATCCAGATCGATATCCGCCAGCAGCCTTTGAGAGTGCATCTCTGAATGGCGAAAATGCTCTGAAGCTTTCCATCAGCGCAGCGGATGGCGCTCAATTACGGCCTGGTGGATATTCAAGCGCATTCTATAACACTCAGGGACGTAAGTTCAACCAGGAGGGATTAGGCGTCACAAAGCTGTCTGGGGACCTCTATATCCCTGCCGATTGGGCAACAAGCTTTCGCCGCTCGGATATTTGGTCCACGGCGTTCAACGCATCCAATGTGGTTTCCTTCTACCCGATCATTGGCTTTCGGAATATAGATGGAGCTTCGCCAAACCTCAGCTACTGGGATGGTGCAGGGTGGGTAAATCTGGGCGCCCCCTCTGTATATGATGCTTGGTACTCTTTCTCGATGGAGTTAGATGGTTCTGACATTGTCTATAAAGTCAACAGCGCTGAAGTGGGCAGATTGGGATCCAACAATTCTACCTATTTCGGTAACATCATTCTACAGGCCTACAACTTCAATGATACCTCGCTGGGATCAAGTTACAATGCCGGGAATGCGTATGACGCCTTCTGGGACAATGTCAAAACAGCAACGATCACCCCGTTCTACAATGTCACTGCGGATACCTATCATCCGACCCTCCAGGCCGCCATCAATGCCGCTACGGCTGGCGACACCATCGAGGTAGCAGCGGGGACGTACACTGAGGAGATCAACCTCAATAAGGCAGTAACGATTGAGGGGGCCAATGCTGGCATCGCTGCTGGCGCGTATCCAGCCACGCGTGGCGCAGAGACTATCATCAACGGCGGTTTCATCGTCTCTGCCTCGGGCGCAAAGATCGATGGCCTCACTATTCAGAATGGCCGTTCCTCGGGTGGTGTTAAAGTTGGTGTTGCGGTTGCTACCTCAACTGTAACCATTGCCAACACCATTATCGAGAGTGTTGCTTCGCCGGCCCAGAGCGATGGCATCTCGACCCAGCCAGGCAATAACAATCTCACAGTGAGCAACAGCACAATCCGCAACAACTGGCGTGGGATCTATCTGAACCCCGGCAGTGGGCATGTGCTTACCGGCAACCTGATTGAGAGCAACAATGGGGTTGGCGTCGGCATTGGTTCGGATGGACTGAGCAACACCACGCTGGTGGGCAACACCTTCACGGGAAACAACCTGGAAGGATGGGGTTCCTCGGCTGTGGGAGCGAATGTCTCCGCTCATTTCAATGTCTTCAATGGTGGAGCCAATGGGATCTACCATTACGGCGGCAATGCGATTCATGCCATCAACAACTGGTGGGGAAATGCCAGCGGCCCGACCCATGCCAGTAATTCCGGTGGGACAGGCGCTGTTGTAACGAACAATGTGTTCTTTGATCCCTGGTTAGGTGTGGAAGTATCTACAGTGGACGGCGCCATCCTGGACGAGGATGATGTTCTGTCCGGCCCCGACGGGAGCAGTGCGACGAACAACGGACCTGGCAACTACCTGGTGGTGCTGTCGAAGTTCGTGGAGAATCCCAGCGGTGTGCCGAACTTCACTGGGGCGAGTGCGTTCTATGACATCTTCGTAAGCGGAGCGACGGCAACAGACAGTCTGACCGTGGTTTTGCCTGCAGCCCCTGGCGGCGGGCATCTCTACTACTACGACGGCAGCGAGTGGAAAGAAGTGTTGAATGGCGGCAATCCCATCTCCCCATCCGGTGGTGTCTACACTTTCACGCTGGATGATACATCGGTGCCCAAGCTGACAGAGTTGGATGGCACGCCCTTCACCGGAGCGGGCAACGAAGAGATCAGCATCAGCCCCAGCACAAGCACTGTTGCGGCTGGCGAGACCTTCCAGGTGGTGGTGGAAGCCGGTTCCGACGCCCTCTTCGGCGTGGATGTGAGCCTCAACTTCAGCACAACCGTCTTCAGCGTCACCAACATCGCCCTGGGCAGTGGGCTGACGCCGGGCACGATTGCGGTGAACACCTACAACAACAGCCTGGGCACCCTGCGCTTTGCCTACTCACAGCTAGGGGCGAATATCACAAATACCACGGGCATCAGCCTGACCCTGGCGACAGTGACCTTCCTGGCCCACAGCGCTGGCAATGGGGAGATTGCTCTGGGCGCAGCGCTCTTCACCGACAAGGACGGCAACCCGGCCACGCCAGCGCCCCTGAACAGCCCGATTGCTCTGACGGTTGACCCCTCGCCCACGGTCTTTGTGGACGTGGCGTTGCAGGGTCGCAGTGACCATGCGGGGATGCAGTTGGAAGTCAAGCCGACGCTCACCGGCAACATCCTCTACGACGCCACGGTGACAGCGGGCAAACTAGAGATTGCCAATGTACCTGCAGGGGGCTACACCGCTCGCGTCAGCGCTCCCAAGTACCTGGCGGCGGTGCAGGACTTCACCCTGCCTGCCAACGTGGCGACCTATGACCTGGGTGGTGTGTTGACGTTGCGCGGCGGCGACATCAACGGCGACGACCGCATCAACATCCAGGACCTGGTTCTCATCGGCGTCAACTTTGGCACGAACACTGCCAGCGCTGACATCAACGGCGATGGCATCGTCAACATCCAGGATCTTGCCATTGCCGCCGGTAACTATGGTCTCCAAACCGGGAATGGCCCCTTCTCTGGCTATCCAGTCAACTGGGAGTAGAAATTGCAATCTGGGGAGAGCGTTCTGACATGCTCTCCCCACTCTCCGTTCTCTATCGACTAGCAAACGAGGACCCTATGAACAGACACCTGCGTTCGATTGGTTTCATACTCTTGATTCTCTCCCTGTTGATCGCCATGCCGTTGTCAGCGCTGGCGGCTGTGGGGGATGTAACGTTAACGACGCCGAAAACCACCGTGGATGGCAACGAGCGCTTCCTTGTCTCCGTCAATGTGGAAGCCCCCGCCGGGCTGTATGGCGTGCAGTTAAGCCTGCAATACGATGACACCAAACTCAACGTACTCAACGTCAGCGCGGGCAGCGCCTGGCCCGTGGCCAATACCTTTGTGGCCCGCGCCACGGCATCTGGCGGTGGCTCTGCCGCCGAGACGATTGAATTCGCAGCCACCTTGAACAATGCGGGAACACTCTCTGGTTCCGGGGCGATTGAGCTCGTCTCGATTCTGGTGGAGGCAGAGAACCCCCCTGCGCAGACCACCACCACCATCGGCATCACCAATACGTTGCCGTTGATCTTCTCAAATGCGTCCGGGAACGCGCTGACCGTCAATGCACCCGCCAATCTGGTCATCACCATCAATGAGGCTCCAGAGGTGACGGGCGCAGTGACGCTGCAATCCCCCGGCACAGGACGCACTGTGGCCGTGACAGGGGTGAGTACTGACTCTTCCTCGGCTCAGGGACAGGCCAGCGTTGAGGTAGCATCGGCTGCTCCCTTTGCCTTGAGTCTGCCCACGGGAGATAACTTTATGCTGACTGCGGTGGCGGCCTGTCATCTGACCGCAGAGAAAACGGGCGTAGATTCGCCTTCCAGCGGGCATACAGTGACGCTCCTGGCTGGCGACATCAACGGCGACAACCGCATCAACATCCAGGATCTGGCGGCGATTGGCAACCGCTTTGGCTTGACGCCACTCCCGGCCCAGCTCTGTACAGATCTCAACCAGGATGACATTGTCAATATTCTGGATCTCAGCCGTGCGGCCAGCAACTACGGTACACAAGGACCGCAGGGCTGGTAGCGATAAAGGGACTGGGGATCAGGAACCAGTATTTCCTGATCCCCAGTCCCCAGTCCCTGACACTCAAACAAACCTATTGAATGGATCGCACATGTCTGCCTTTCTTCGCTTGATTCTGCTCGGCTCGCTGTTGGCGGTTGGGCTGCTGCTCTCCCCAGCCACCCAGGCCCAGGGCACACGTCTCTCCTGTCGCATTGAGCCATCCCCAGTTGCCGTAAACGGCCAGGCCGTTTTGACAGTCGAACTCGCCGGCGTGCAGAATCTCTACGGGTACGAGTTGAAGATGAACTACAATCCTGGACTTGTTCAGATCCAGGACGGCGACGCCGAGCGGGGGGGGACCAATCTGCAACTGGTATCGGAATTTATCAGCCCCGATTTTGTGGTACTCAACAGCGCCGAAAACGGGGTGATCAGCCTGGTGCTGACCCAGCTTGCCCCCAATCCTCCCCGCAGCGGCAATGGCATACTGGCACGGGCGACCCTTGTCGGCGTTGCCGCCGGCTTTGCCAACTTTGCGTTTACGGATGTCATCCTTTCCGACAACAACGGCCAGGTCATCCCCGTGCAGCGCCAGGATTGTTGGGTTGAAATCGGCACATCGGGACAGCCCACGCCGACGCATACGGCTGTGCCAACACAGGTCCCCACCAATACGCCAGCGCCGACGGCCACGTGGACGGCCATGGCGCAAGTCCCCACGGCGACCTTTACGCCTGTACCGCCGACTGCTACATTCACCCCGCTGCCGCCAACGCCCACGTCGGTCCCTGCACAGGGATTCACGTTCTCCGATGAGCAGGATGCCATCACCCCGGAGACGCCGACGGCAACCGCCACAATTTTTGTCGTCACCACACCCACGTTACCTGCCCCAACAGCCGATCTATCGGCACTGCGCGTGGATGACGTACAATCTCCCCAGAGCGAAGCCGCGACTGCACCGGTTGGGCAGAGCGTGGGGGAATCTTCTGCCTGGGCCGGGGCAGACAATACCGCGTCGCAGTTACAATCGCCGATGCCGGCGGCAGGCCAGGAAGTACTCTCTCCCGTCAGCCTTGAAGCTGCCCCGGTAGTGCAGACAGAACCGATTGGGGCTACGGATCTGCCATCAGCAGTGGGTGAAGTCCTCATCCCCACAGCGACGGTTGAACCGACGCCAACGCCGACGCCCACCGCGCTGATGATTGCACGGGTGGTCCAGCCTGCGCCGCTGCCCGTTGAGATGGTCCAGCAACCTGAGGCGATAGCGCCGCCCCTCACCCGTGACTTATTATTGCCCAGGCTGGGCTGGATTTTTCTGCTGGTGACATCCGTATTGATGGTTGCCGCCTGGCGATTGCGCAGATCTTGATCCATTCGATCATCGTGACATTTACCTTGGGAAAAGTTGCCATGTCGCATAGATACGATTTTCAAAAAGACGTTTGTACTCATACTCTCTGCGTTGTGTCTGGCGTGCAGAATAGATTGCCAGTCGCCCGCTGCTGGCAGCGAGGCGTTGCCCTGGCCATGGGGATCTTGCTCATTTTGGCCTTATCGCTCCTCTCCAGCCGCCAGGCTGCGGCGCAACAATCGCCGATCTTACGCTGTCGGGTGGACGGCACATCAATCGCAGTCGCTGGCAATGCGACATTTGTGATTGAGCTGCTGAATGTCGATGATCTCTACGGCTATGAATTGACGCTCAGATTCAACGGCGCGCGTGTCCATTTTGAAGATGCTGATCCCGGCAGGGCAGGGGTTAATTTTCAGGTGGGGGATTTCCTTTCGCCGGATTTTGTGGTCCTCAACGATGTGAACAACACCACCGGCCAGGCCCAATTGGCCTTGACCCAGTTAAGTCCCAGTGAACCAGTCAGCGGCTCAGGGGAACTGGGGCGCGCCACTATCAAAGGTGTTTCCTCCGGCATGGTCAGCTTTAGTTTTGCCGATGTTGTGCTGTCGGACCCAACCGGGGTTGCCATCCCGGTGACGTTACAAGGCTGTTCCATTGAGGTGTTACCGGGCGAGACTACGCCTCCGCCACCCGACGGCGACGCCATTATTGTTGTGGAACCTGGCGCCGGGTCAACTCTGGTCTACACCAATACCAACGGCCTGCCCATCACCATCCAGATCCCGGCCGGCGCTGTCACCGATACGATCACGCTGGTCTATACAGAAGGGACGATGCCATCGACGGGGCCATTGGGTCTCCAGTTTGCCGGCGTCCATTTCTGGCTGGAGGCGTATCGCAACAACGTAAAAATCGAGGGCTTTGTTTTCCAGATCCCCATTCAGGTCGAACTCCGCTACCTGGATGCAGATGTGATCGGCCTTGCCGAAGAGAGCATTATGCTCTACTATTTCAATCGGCTACAGGGAGCGTGGGCCACCGATGGCATCGAGATCGTAGATCGAAACCTTGTGAGCAATCGACTCTTTGTCAGCCTTGCCCACCTGAGCGAGTTTGCTACCTTTACCACACCCTCCAATGCGGCTGAGACAGGCAGCATCACCGGCGAGGTCTTTCAGGATGTGAATCTCAACGGTATCCGCGAGATCGGCGAAGGCGGCGTGCGCGCCCTGGTGAAGCTCTATCTCCTCGACACTGAGCGGCAATGGACGACGCTAAGTCAGGCGGATGGTAGTTACAATTTCCGTCGACTGCCAGATGGCGTCTATTTTATCGAAGTCGTCCCGCTTCTGGATGTCAATTATATTTTGACGACATCGGCGACGATCAACGTGCAGGTGAGCAACGGCGGCGGTGTATCAGGGGCTAATTTTGGTATTGCTTTTCAGGAACCATGGGTTCTTTACCTTGTCCTGATCAGCCAATCGAATGCAGTGAGACTAGACAACAATCCCGACAAGGTTGGGGATATTCTTGTGTTCAATCATGCGATGGAGATTGGGGATGAATGAGAAACAATGCGCGATTCGTCTGTTGTCTACGGCGATGGCGCTGGCAGCAGGAATGGCGGCGTTGCTTTTCACAACTCTGGGGATGGTAGGGGCTATTGGATCTTCGACACAGTTGCGCTTCAACCCAGCCACAGCCGATTTATCGGCGGGCGCGCCTGTCACCGTCGCCATCCGCATTGAACAGGTTGAAAGCCTCTATGGGTTGGAACTGGAGCTTCTCTTCGATCCGTCGGTGGTACTGGTCGAAGCGATCCAACCGGGTACATTTCTCAGCGCCGATTTTGTGGTGCGCCAACAAGTGGATCAGCCGCATGGCAGAGCAAGGTTAGCCTACACACAACTCGCCCCAGAAGCGCCGCGTACTGGCAGCGGCGACATCGCTTTGGTGCGGATGCGCGCCCAGGCGTGTCTGGGTGAATCTCCTTTGCAGCTTGCCAATGTGATCCTCTCGGACGATAACGGGACAGCAATTCCCTACACCCTGCACATGGGGACAACGAGCAGTGGCAGCGCCCCCGCCAATCGACAGATCAGTGGCTCGATCTTCCACGATCTCGACGAGAACGGACAGCCCTCCGCCGGCGAGATGCTCCTGGGTGGCTGGCCTGTCTTCTTGCAGCGACTGGCGGTTGAGCCGACCGGGCCGGAACGAGTGGTCCTTTCCCAATCAGACGGCAACTTTCAATTCACCAATATCCCCTGTGGGCGTTATCAACTGTGGACCCAAAACGGGGAGGAGCGAGTACTGACCCAGACAGTGGTTCTCTCATCGACAATGGACGTGAGCTTGTCGTTGCCCGTGACCGGAACCCTGACCTATCCCTGGCAGCGGCTCTTCCTGCCAGCGGTGACGCGCTAGTTTTCATCGGGGTATACCATTTTGCCCTCCCCCGCCCTGCTGCTGATCGTCTGCACCGGCAATATCTGTCGTTCGCCTATGGTGATGGCGTTGATACGCCAGAAGCTCCAAGAGGCAGGCTTATCCGAGCAAATCGAAGTGCGTTCAGCGGGCACGCTTGGATTGGAGGGCGCGACCGCCAGCCGACATGGTGTCGAATTGCTGGCCCAGCGTGGCATCGATCTCTCCCACCACCGCTCTCGCCTGCTAACGCTACAAGAAGTGGAGAAGGCAGACCTGATCCTGGTGATGGAAGAGAGCCATCGCCAGTTAATCTCCAACCGATCCCCAGAGTACCTGTCAAAAATCCTGCTCTTCCATGAACTGGTGGAAGAAAAGAGCAATCTCTCTGACCCCTACGGCGGCGAACGGGATGAATATGCTGCCACCCTGGCGCGTATTGATTACGTTCTTGACGCGGGGTGGCAGCGTCTGCTGGCAGAACTGGGTAGGACGTGAGGAGCGGAGGAGTAGGGGAATGGGGCAAGCTATCGACAAAAAGGAGAAACTCCACCTTTTCCCAACAAGACAAACCCTCAGGGAGAGAAATTGTCGATTTTTGACGCGCTGCTCACTTTATGCTATCTTACCCTGGTTATTGGTCCCCGTAGCTCAGAGGATAGAGCAGAGGTTTCCTAAACCTTTGGTCGCAGGTTCAACTCCTGCCGGGGGCACTGGAGGCACTATCGTATTTCCAATCGATTTCATGCGCCTGGTTGACCCTTCACTCTCTTCTTCGTAATCACCCCACCAGCGCCTGTTGATGAAGATCCAGCCACGCTGGGTCCATTCATTGTTGCAAAAAACAAAGACGTTATCGGATATAGCCCACCCTATGAGCAATATTCCTGAACAAGGACAACTCGTCGAAGTGCGCAGTCGTCCCTTTGTGGTGACAGCGGTGGCCCGCAGCACGCTGCCGGTGGATCTGATGGAGATCAACGGCGGACAGATCCACCATCTGGTGACACTCGCCTCGGTAGAGGACGACGCGCTGGGCGAGGAACTTCAGGTAATCTGGGAACGGGAGCCAGACAGCCGCATCGTCGAAAATGCAACCTTACCTGCGCCCACAGGCTTCGATCCACCCCACCAATTGGACGCCTTTTTGAACGCCGTGCGCTGGGGAGCGTCGGTCTCTGCCGATGGACGCGCGTTGCAGGCGCCCTTCCGCAGCGGCATTGACATTGAAGATTACCAACTCGATCCGCTGGTACGCGCGATTGGGATGCCGCGGGCAAACCTGTTGATCGCCGACGATGTGGGCCTGGGCAAGACCATTGAAGCCGGACTGGTGGCGCAGGAATTGATCATGCGTCAGCACGTCCGCCGTGTCCTCATCGTCTGCCCTTCGTCGTTGCAGATCCAATGGAAGGATCAGATGCGCGACAAGTTCGGGCTGGAATTCCGCATTGTGGACAGCGATCTCATGGCTGGACTGCGCCGCAGCCGGGGGATCCATGTCAACCCGTGGAGCCACTTCCCCCGGCTGATTACCTCCATTGACTACCTCAAACGGGACCAGCCCATGCGCCTCTTCCGCGAGACGCTGCCCTCGCGCGACGAGTCCACCTACCCCCGCCGCTATGACCTGCTGATCGTGGACGAAGCCCACAATGTAGCCCCTTCTGGCCGGGGGCGGTACGCCATCGATTCACTGCGCACACGGGCCGTGCGCGAATTGGTCCCCCATTTTGAGCATAAACTCTTCCTCACGGCGACGCCGCACAACGGCTACAAAGAGAGTTTTTCGGCGTTGCTCGAACTATTGGACAACCAGCGCTTTGCCCGCGGCGTGGAACCGGAAGCGGCCAATCTGGCGGCAGTGATGGTGCGACGATTAAAGACCGAACTCCCGCCCGATGACTTTGGGCAACCACGCTTCCCAGAGCGGCGGTTGGAGGCCATTGAGGTGCAGTACACCCATGAGGAACGGGAGATCCACCGCAAACTTCAGGCATACACGCGCCTGCGCCATCGTCACGCCATTGATGCCAGCGAACGGACGGCCACCGAATTTGTGCTGAAACTGCTCAAGAAGCGCCTCTTTTCCTCGCCGGCTGCCTTTGCCAAAACATTGGAAAAACACCTGGAGACCCTCTCCGGCGTCCGCCGGCAACCCGATGAGGAGCGGACGCGCCAGCGGACACGGCCAGCGCCGGGGATCTTGCGGGCGCGATTGGAAAATCTGGAAGAAGACGCCGGCGACGATCTCTCCTTCGACGAGGCGACGGCCACCGCGCTGCACACCGCGGCCAGCAACTTCAGCCCGCTGACGCCGGAGGAGAAACGGCTGTTGGGTGAAATGGCGCAGTGGGCGAACCAGGCGGCCATGCGTTCCGACAGCAAAGCGCAGGTGTTGATCGAGTGGCTGAAAGCGCAGATCCGCCCCAACGGGCAGTGGACGGATCGCCGGGTGATCATCTTCACCGAATATCGAGACACACAGAACTGGCTGCATGGACTGCTGGCCGGGGCAGGGCTGGCAGGGGATGGACGAACGCTCACCCTCTACGGCGGCATGAAACCCCAAGACCGCGAGCTGATCAAGGCCGCATTTCAGGCAGCACCCGATGTCAGCCCGGTGCGCATCCTGTTGGCAACAGACGCCGCGTCGGAAGGGATCGACCTTCAACTCCACTGCCGCCGGCTGATCCACTACGAGATCCCGTGGAACCCCAACCGTATGGAACAGCGCAACGGCCGCATTGACCGCCACGGCCAGCGCCATCACCCGGCTATCTACCACTTTGTCCCCGCCGGGTACAATCTTCAGCCCGCAACCCAGCCGCTACACTCATCCGCTGCATCCTTTGGGACAGCAGCACTGACCCCAACGCAGACGCCCGGCGCGTTGGAATGGGATATGGAATTTCTGATGCTGGCCGTGCGCAAGGTGGAACAGATCCGCGAGGACCTGGGCAAGGTTGGCCCTGTGATCGCGGATCAGGTGACCGAGGCCATGTTGGGCCGTCGCGACCGCTTGCAGACCGCCGACGCCGAGCGGGAAGCCGCGCCCGTGCGCCAGATGCTCAAGTTTGAACGCGATCTGACGGCGCGCATTGCCCAACTTCACGAACAGTTGCAAGAAACGAAACGCGAGCTGCAACTCTCGCCCCAGAACATCCAATCGGTGGTCGAAATCGCGCTGGATCTGGCCGGTCAGCCCCGGTTGCAAGAGGCTACGCTTCCCGGCATCTGGCCGGATGAACGCGGGCGCTATGGTCATTGTCCCGTCTTTCATCTGCCCCCCTTGCGCGGACCGGGTTGGGCGCGCTGCGCCGAAGGATTGGCCCATCCACACACGGGCGAGATGCGCCCGATTGTCTTTGACCATAACCTGTCGCGGGGACGGGATGACGTGGTGCTGGCCCATCTGAACCATCGGCTGGTGCAGATGTCGCTACGCCTGTTGCGCGCCGAGGTATGGAGCCGGGGTGGGCGCAACCGACTCCATCGGGTCGCCGTGCGCCTTGTCCCCGATCACATCTTGAACAGCCTGGCCGTGGTGGCCCATGCCCGGCTTGTCGTCATCGGCGGGGACAGCCAGCGCCTACATGAGGAGATCATCCAATCTGGCGGCGAGATCCGCGAAGGGCGCTTCCGCCGCTTCGAGAGTCTGGGCCGCATGGAGAGCGTGCTGCAAGCCGCCACCCACCGCCAACCCTCGCCGGCGGTTGCGCAGAAGTTGACGGCGCTCTGGCCCAATCTGGAAGCAGGGTTGAGCCGGGCATTGGACGTGCGCATGGGGGAACGGGTACAGAGCCTGGAACGGTTGCTGGAGCAGCGCTTGCACAGGGAACTGGGCGATATTGAGGCCATCCTCAACGAACTGGCGCGCGCCATCCGCCAGGAATTGAACCAGGAACCGGCGCAGTTGCCCCTCTTCAACGAGGAGGAACGAGACCAGTACGCGCGCAATTTCAGCGCCCTCGAAGCCCGTCTGGGGCAGATCCCGGCGGAGCTGGCCGAAGAACAGGCCGCCATCCGCCGCCGCTACGCAGATCCCCAGCCCCGGCTCTTCCCGGTGGCGGTGACTTTCCTCGTGCCGGAACGTCTGGGAAGATAAAATGATTGGGAAGATTAACTGGCAAAGGAAAGACCGATGCTTCTGTTCTACATCGATGAAAGCGGGACCGGCTTAAAAGACAAACAAAGTCCCTTTTTTGTCCTTTCGGCAACCGCCATCCCTACTGATGTAAGTCGCGAAGTTGACGCTAGAGTCATCGCCCTGAAGCGTGAGCTTGTGAGTTGGGCAAAACCTGAGGACTTTGAGATTAAAGGACGAGATCTACGGAGAGGGGAGAAATTTTTCAGCAATCAACCTTGGGAGCAGCGAGCGGAAGCGATACTCAAGGTCGCCACCCTGTTGGCAGAAGTGCCTTGTAAGATGCTGGCTGTGCAAGTTGATACACGTGATTTGCCCGAATATGTATCTTCTGACACCCATCTTTACCGGCTGGCGTTTTGGCGTTTACTGGACCTGATCGAACTAGAATTGGCGCAGATTGAGGAGCAGGGGAGGGTGCTGATGGATGCGCGTTCGGATTTGCATTCCAGCGTACAGGATCGACGCGCAGTCGAAGCGTACCGAGATTGGTTGGGCAATCGCAGCGGTCAAACTCGTCTCATCGAGATCCCCTGGTTTGGGTTCAGTGCCTTTTATGCGGGTCTGCAACTGGCAGACTTTACTGCCTATCTGGTGGACTTCATCTCCAATGAAGGCACACCGCGAAAACGGCAAGGAGCAATAGAAAAAGCATTCGATTTGATTGCCCATAAAACGATCTTGGTGAAGATCCCATAAAAGATCGGTCCCACGGTCGCTTGACCGTGGGACCAGAGTCCGCATCCAGCAGGCGCAGGATATCTCAATCCTGCTATGCATCCCCGTGCAGTCCGGGGCACCTTACCAAGTCTGATTTTATCAAACCCAGGCGCTACCGTCAATCTCGTTGCTGTTCCAGAATTTCGGGCCGTACGGACACGACATATCGTGTCCGTACGGCTGCCTACACAAATAGGATTGCTCCCGCCGGGTCCGTGACCCGGTGGCTTCAGGTGAGCAGCGACCGCCGGTCACGGACCGACGCAGAGCAGGAACTATCATGCCCATTGCCCAACATCACGCCGAATGGCTCTCGCTCCTCGAAATTTCCGGCCCCTTCCTCTCGCTCCCCGTGTTGGGGGACGAGTTCCCGCAGGGGATCGAAAGCCGCGACCCGGATCTGGCGGCGCGGCTGCGCGCGGCCTACGAGGAGTGGCAGAACAACCAGCAGGGGCTGCGGCCCGACGCCGCCATCCACAGCGCCTGGATCGACTTTGTGTTGGAGGAAGTGCTGGAGCTAACGGGGACGATGCTGGCGCGCGACCCCGCGCAGATGGATCGCTGGACGCTGACGGTGGCCGAGTATGGTGAAACCCTGCGCGCCGATGTTGCCCTTGTCGATCCCAGGCGTGGACAGGCTGGGGAGGGGGCGCGGCTGTTGGTGATGAGGCTGCCCGCCGATCAGCCATTGGACAGGCCGCTGCACGGACGCCATTGGAAGGCCCTCCCTGGCACGCGCATGATGGAACTGCTCCACGCCGCCGGTGTGCGGCTGGGGCTGCTCACCAACGGCGAACAGTGGATGCTCGTCAACGCGCCACGCGGAGAGACCACCGGCTTTATCTCCTGGTACGCCAGCCTCTGGCTGGATGAGCCGCTGACCCTGCGCGCCTTTGCTACGCTGCTGCGCGCCGGGCGCTTTTTTGCCCCTGATGACAGCACGCTGGAGGCGTTGCTCGCCGCCAGCGCCGCCGATCAACAGGATGTGACCGACCGCCTGGGCGGACAGGTGCGCCACGCCGTGGAACTGCTGGTGCAGGCGCTGGACGGGGCCGATCAGGAGAGCGGACGCGCGCTGCTGGCCGAGGTGAGCTTGCCCGAACTCTACCGCTCGGCGGTGACGGTGATGATGCGGCTGGTCTTTTTGCTGGGCGCCGAGGAGCGTGGGCTGCTGCCGCTGGACGACGATCTCTACAGCCAGCACTACGCCGTCTCTACCTTGCAAGGGCAACTGCGCGCCGTCGCCGACCAGACCGGCGAAGAGGTGCTGGAATATCGCCACGACGCCTGGCAGCGGCTGCTGGCTACCTTCCGCGTCGTCCACGCCGGCATCTACCATGATCGGCTGCACCTGCCCGCGTATGGAGGAAGCCTTTTCGATCCCAATGAATTTCCTTTTTTGGAGGGGCGAGGGGCGAGGAGCATAGGCGCTAAGTTAAGGACCCGCGAAAGTGCCGGGGACTTCACATGCGGCGAAGAGTCCCCGGCACTTGCCCGTTTAACCCGCGAAAGTGCCGGGGACTTCACACGCGGCGAAGAGTCCCCGGCACTTGCCCGTTTAGGCGATGACAGTCCGACCTCGCCCCTGGCATCTCGCCCCTCGCCCCTTCGCATCAATAACCGCACGGTGTTGCATCTGCTCGAAGCGCTCCAATTCCTGCAAATGGACGCTCCCGGCGGGGGACGGCAGGCGCAGCGGTTGAGCTTCCGCGCCCTGGATATTGAGCAGATCGGCCATGTCTACGAAGGATTGCTCGACCACACCGCGGTGCGCGCCGCCGATACCGTCCTCGGTTTGCAAGGGACGCGCAACCAGGAGCCGGAGATTGCTCTCGCCGCGTTGGAGGCATTTTTGACGCAGAGGCGCGATCCATCTGCGTTGATTGACTTCCTGCGCCAGCAGACGGGGCGGAGCGCCAACGCGCTGCGCAATGCCCTGACCGCGCCGCCGCCCGATCTGTTGGCGGATGCTCGCCTGCGCACGGCCTGTAACAACGATGAGAGGATCTACCGGCGCGTGCTGCCTTTCCACGCCCTCTTGCGCGAGGACGACTACGGACGGCCCCTGATCATCCCCGCCGGCAGTGTCTATGTCACCGCGGGGACCGAACGCCGCGCCACCGGCGCCCACTATACCCCGCGCACGCTCACCGAACCGATTGTGCAGCATACGTTGGAACCGCTGGTCTATGTTGGACCCGCCGAGGGCAAACCGCGAGGCGAGTGGCAGTTGCGCCGCCCCGACGAGATCCTCGCCCTCAAAGTTTGCGACATGGCCATGGGATCAGGCGCGTTCCTTGTGCAGTGCTGCCGCTATCTCTCTGAGCGGCTGGTGGAAGCGCTCGAGGAAGGCAAAAGGCAGTCCGACCGCAGCGGTCGGCGAGCAAAAGGCAAAAGTGGTCGATCCGACCCCTCTGGCTCCGTGCAATCCGTGTCCAACGCTTTGTCTTTGCTACAGCAGGCCGAGAGCGACGAGGAGCGCTTGACGCTGGGCCGGCGGCTGGTGGCGGATCGCTGCCTCTACGGCGTGGACAAGAACCCGCTGGCGGTGGAGATGGCGAAGCTCTCGCTCTGGCTGATAACGATGGACCGAGGCAAGCCCTTCACCTTTCTCGACCATGCGCTCAAGTGCGGCGATTCGCTGGTAGGGGTGGATCTGGCGCAGTTGAGCCATTGGCATTTGCACCCGGATCAGTCGGCGGAACTCTTTACGATTGGGCTGCAATTGGACATTGAGCGGTTGGTGGCCCTGCGCCAGGGGATCGAGGAGATGCCGGTGATCGACGTGCGCGATCAGGAGGCCAAAGCCTACAAATTGGCGCAGGCCGACGCCCTGGCCCACACCATCAAGGGCAACGCCGACCTGCTGGTTGCCAGCTATCTCAACGATCTGGGCAGGCGCGAGGGGGAGACGCTGCGGGCGGCGCTGCTGCTGACGGCGCGCGACGGGGCCAGCGTCGAGGAAAAGTGGCGGCAACACGTCGATTTGGGTGGCCTTCAGCCCTTCCACTGGCCGCTGGAGTTCCCCGAAGTCTTTTTGGGCGAGGGGCGGAACGGCTTTGACGCCTTTGTGGGCAATCCACCGTTTATTGGGGGCAAACGCATTCGAGATACGCTGGGAGGGAAGTATCGGGTTTATTTGGATACTGCTTTTCCTCAAGCCAATGGGAATACTGATCTCAGTGCATTCTTTTTTCTGCGTAGCTTTTTCAAATTGCAGTCCAAGGGGACGCTGGGCTTGATCGCTACGAATACAATTGCACAGGGAGACACGCGACTTGGCGGATTAGAACCTATTGTCAAGGATGGAGGAACAATCTTTCGTGCCATCAATAATCTCCCTTGGCCAGGCTATGCGGCTGTAGTTGTCAGCGTAGTTCATATTGCGAGATACGCTCTCCCTGGACCGTACTATTTGGATGAAAATCCGGTTAGTTTCATCTCAAGTCAACTAGATCAGCAGCAGACGCCAGGCAATCCATTTACCCTTATCAACAATAAGGACAGAAGCTTCATTGGCTCGTTTGTCAATGGTATGGGATTCGTATTGGAACCTGATGAAGCACATAGACTTATTGATAAAGATCCACGTAATCTGGAGGTTGTTTTTCCCTACCTCAACGGACAAGATTTGAACAGCCACCCAGAGCAACAGCCCAGCCGGTGGGTGATCAATTTCTTCGACTGGCCGCGTGAAAGAACTGCCAAAGGCCACTGGTCTGCGCTGGATGCAAAGCAGCAGCAAAAGGCTGCAAGAGATGGCGTCGTACCGTTCGACTATCCAGGACCTGTTGCTGCGGATTATGCCGACTGTTACGAGATCCTAAAAGAGCGGGTCTACCCAGTGCGGATACAGGTGAACCGAGAGGCGCACAGAAAATATTGGTGGCACTATGGCGACAAACGCCCAGCCCTCTACGCCACCATTGCTCCTTTGCAGCGGGTGTTGGTCAAGTCACGGGTAGCAGACAAATATGCTTGGGCTTTTGTTCCACAAGGTTGGGTTTACAATGAACGTTTGGTAATTCTTGCGTTTGATGACTTTATTAGCTATTGCATCATTCAATCGAGTATCAATGAGAGTTGGTCGAGGCAGTATGCTTCATCTCTAAAGATGGATATGCTGTACAATCCATCCGACTGCTTCGAGAACTTCCCCTTCCCCCAGTCCCCAGTCCCCAGTCCCCAGTCCCCAATCCCCAATCTCCAATCCCTCGGCGAAGCCTACCACGCGCACCGCGCCGCCATCATGCGCGCCCGCCAGGAAGGACTGACGGCGACCTACAATCGGTTCCACGATACGGGCGAAAGCGCCGCCGACATCGTGCGTCTGCGCGGGTTGCATGTGGAGATGGATAACGCCGTGGCGGCGTCCTATGGGTGGGGGGATCTTGCGCTGGGGCATGGCTTCCACGAGACGGCGCAGGGCATGCGCTACACCATCCACGAGTCGGCGCGGCGCCAGGTCCTGGCGCGGTTGTTGGCGTTGAACCACGCGCGCTACGAAGAAGAGGTCCGCGCGGGGAGGCATGAGAAGAAGGGGAAGGGGAAGGCAAAAGGCAGTCCGACCGCAACGGTCGGCGGGCAAAAGGCAAAAGGGGAAGGGGTGGATGAGGCGCAGTTGGGGTTATTTTAGAGGGGAAGAGATGATGGGATGATGGGGTGGTGTGTACTACTCTGGAGAGTTATCAACTGGTTTCGTGGAGCAGTGTATCGATCCGCTCTTCCCGTTCCTCGTCGCTCAAACTGTCCCAATTGACGCCACGGGCGGCGGCGACGGCGCGTACTCGATCCTGTCCATAGCTGGCAAGTTCGGTCCACGCCGGCCATTCATCCTGTAGCAACTGCTGAAAGAGCCAGGCCCGGCGCTCATCCGGCAATTGCCGCACCAGATCCAACACTTGTTCTTCGTTCAGGGTGAGGGTAACCATCCGTTGATTCTCCTATATCCAGCGCTGTCTTGACTGTCTATAGTCTAGCACAGATGGGTCTCATGCGGGAAGGTCCTGGCGCGGTAGTTGGTCCGCGACCATGAGCGGTACGCAGAGGAAAAGGCTGCCGGTCTTTATGATGAGAAAAAAGGCGGGCAAGGCAAAAAAGGGGAAAGGGGGAGAAGTTCTTGGTCGCAACAAAATCATACCATCAGTAAGTACCCTTGCACTGTTGGCTGTCCTAACCCAAAGTCATGGAGATCGTAGATGAAGTTTTGCTATGTTGACGAAAGTGGTACCGGCAACGAACCGATTGCGGTCATGGTCGGTGTTGTCGTTGATGCACAACGCATGCATGTAACCAAGAAGGAATGGAATGAACTACTTGCTGAACTGTCGACTATCATCAAACAGAAGGTAACAGAGATCCACACGCGTGATTTCTACGCTGGGAATGGGCCATGGCGATCAATCGACGGTCAAAGGCGAGCGGAGTATATATCAACCGTACTGCAATGGGTTAAAGCTAGGAGACATCGAATCGCCTATACTGCTGTAGATACGGCAGAGTTTTTTCAGCGTTTCAAGCTGTTGCCTGAGTACGCTGATGTCACGACGCTTTGGCGTTTTCTTGGACTACATTTGATTCTCGGTATCCAAAGAGAACACCAAAAACTCGCAAAAAATAAGGGTAACACCGTCTTCATATTCGACAATGAATATCGAGAGGAGCTTCGATTTACAGACCTGATCAATAATCCACCTACGTGGACGGACACTTATTACAACAAAAACTCCAAACAATCTCGGTTAGATCAGGTCATTGATGTGCCTTATTGGGGCGACTCGACAGATGTAGGGCTAATACAAGTTGCCGATTTCATAGCCTATTTTCTACGTAGGTACATTGAAATAAATGAGAATAAGGTTCCTCCTAAATACAAGGATGAAGAAGATCGTGTAACTGAATGGTTTAAGCTAATTGTTGACTGTATGCTACCAAATGCAAGCTTCTACCCAAAGAAAGGTCGATGTGCATGCGCAGATCTCTTTTTTTCATTCGCTCCAGATTGTATCAGAAGTTTGTGAAGACAATCTACTGATGCACTATTGGGCTGTTTTGAGGAGGCAAAATTGAAAAGGCAGACATTAAGAGGTAGATTCGCCTAAGAAATCGGCTGGGATTGAGGAAAGGTTGAGATGCCAGTTTATGAAATTGCTTTCAAAAAGGCTTTTACTCTGGATGGAAAGTCTTACCCACGGAATCTACGTGATAGAGTGTTGGCGGCTATCGATGAACTGCGTACTCAGGCGGAATCTCCCAGAGGCGATACAATCAAGCCATTGGGTGGATTTAAGTCGCTATGGCGCTATCGAATCGACGACTACCGCCTTGTCTATGGAGTAAAAGGTTTTCTAGTCACACTTCTCAATCTAGCTCATCGCAGTGAAGTTTACGAACGTTATCACTATTCAGATGCAGATGCTTTTGATTCAGATTCAGCACGTCCCACCGACAGTATGTATACCAAACTCATCGACACGTTGCTTGAATCCAATGAAAAAGGTATGCCCGAATGGGCGGAGCGGGAGCAGGAAAGGTTGCGCCTGATCCGTAAGAAACAGCAAGAGAAATTTGTGAATCTGCCTCGACACATCACTCGGTTAGATCTAGAATCCTGGAAGATTCCCCCAAGCTATCATCAACTCTTTCTGGACTGCCGCACTGGTGATGATCTTCTAAAATGTGCAGCCCCATCTGATCTAGTGGAACAGGTAATGGACTATCTCTACCCGCGCCCTGCCGATCAGGTGGTTCAACAGCCAACTTACATACTGCCAAAAACTCAGGATCTCTTCCGGTATGTGGATGGTGATCTAATTGGATTCCTACTCAAACTGGACGACGAGCAGTCCCGCTACATCACTTGGGGACTGGATGGTCCTACACTTCTCAAAGGTGGGCCCGGCTCAGGCAAGTCTACAGTTGCCCTCTATCGATCCAAAGAACTGGTACAACGGCGCGCAGGTCGAGTACTCTTCGTTACCTTTACTAATATGCTAGTGGGCTACTCTGAACAATTGCTGAAAACATTGCTAAACATCGACATGCTACCGGAGCAGCAGATATGTATTGCCACTCTAGATAGTATTGCTAACAAAATTGTTAATCACTGCCGTTCCAAGCAGGGACTGAAACGGCTCACAGTGAATGGATCTGGCGCGATTAAGGCAGGCATAAATAGGCAAAAGGAAGCACTGAAAATAGGCAACCACGCTGATGCTACCGTAGCAAGGTTGCTCCAAGAGCAGGCGACAGGAATTGATCTCGATTATCTGGTTGATGAGATCGAGTGGGTGATCGAAGGACAAAACGTACAGTCCATGAATGAGTATCTGACTAATGTTGACCGTGCCGGCCGAGGCATTGGACTGAACGATAACTACCGTCGTGCTATCTGGCAGATATATAGTGAAGTACGTGCTTTCTGTCGAGAATATAACATGTCTACCTACGGTCAAATCCGCCAGGAGGCTCTGTATTACGTGCAGACTGGTCAATGGAGTGATAGATGGGATTTCGTGATCCTGGATGAAGCCCAGGATCTAACGCCGACCGCAATAGCGTTGGCGGTTTCTCTTTGTCGCACATCACAGGGAATCTTCCTAACAGCCGATGCTTCGCAATCCATTTACAACCGTGGTTTCATCTGGCAGAAGGTCCACGATAATCTGAAGGTAGTGGGGCGCACTCGACTTTTAAAGCGCAACTATCGATCAACAAAACAGATTGCTTTGGCTGCTGCGAGTATTCTGCATGGAACTGATTCTGGTGACGAAGAGTCCATCTCCCAAACGCACGTTTATTCTGGCCCTCGCCCCGAGGTTCTTTCGTGCCAGGATAGTGAGGAACTCTACGTTCTAATGGTCGAGGCAATTCAAAGTGCTACAGTCGAATTGCGCTCGCCCATCGGCGGGGCAGCGGTTCTGGTACCCACGAACAAACTAGCAGAGCAGGTTGCAGATGCTTTATCATCGTTTGGCCTGCCTGCCACACAGGTCGATAAGCGCAACGTGGATCTGAAGACCCCCTACGTCAAAGTAATGACATTGCACTCGGCCAAAGGATTGGAGTTTCCAGTTATTATTCTTCCGTTTGTAGAAGATGGCATCCTGCCACCACTGCAAACTCAGCGACCAATAAGTGACGAACATATTTTGGCAGCAGCACGGCGTCTTTTCTATGTGGGTTCCAGTCGTGCCATGCAACGACTTTTTGTATTACACAGGGAGGGATACGCCTCGCCATTGCTGAAGAGTTTGAGCCAGGAACACTGGCAGATTTAGCATTTTATAGGCATATAATCAGAGAACGGTAAAATCGTCTCTATCTCAAACTCCTGAGAATGAGCAGGACAAGCCCAAAGTTGAAGGATGCGATGCATAGGTTTCACCTGTTGTTTTCTTCATGCTACAGTGCTACAATACACATAAATCTGCGAATCCATGTGTATCAAGGAGCATCCCATGCGAACCAACATTGTCCTTGACGACGAACTCGTGGAAGAGGCTATGCGCCGTACTGGCATCACCACGAAGAAGGGTGTGATCGAAGAAGCGCTGCGCACGCTGGTGCGGCTCAAAGCGCAGGAGTCGATCCGCTCGCTGCGCGGTCAACTGCGCTGGGAAGGTAATCTGAACAGCCTGCGCGAATCGCGCTTCAACCCCGATGGCGAGACAACCGATGTGGATCGTTGATTCTTCGGTCTGGATCGACTATTTCAACGGCGTCGCCTCACCCGCAACCGATCTACTCGACGCGTCGTTGGGGCAGCGCGAATTGGGCCTGGTGGACATTGTCCTGTGCGAAGTGCTGCAAGGCTTTCGCCACGACGCCGATTTCGAGCGCGCCCGCGACGCTCTGCTTGCCTTCCCCCTCTTCACGGTGGGCGGGCAGCGGCTGGCCATCCAAAGCGCCGTCAACTATCGGCAGTTGCGCCGACGCGGCATTACCATCCGCAAGACCATTGACTGTCTGATTGCTACCTTTGTCATCGAGGAAAGTCACATCCTGCTCCACTGCGATGAAGACTTCGATCCCTTTGTCGTCCATCTAGGGTTGCAGGTGGTGGACCTCTCTGTTTAACCGTAATCGTACTACAAGCCCTGCTCTAGTACAGCGCGGCGTAAATATGCCGACGC
>JAHBVG010000078.1 GCA_019637695.1 Caldilineaceae bacterium
CCTATGACGATAATTATCTAAACGTAAACCTTTCCACGCGTCAGGTGAAGGTCAATGGATCTTCTGTGAAACTAACGCCGACCGAGTACAAATTATTGGCTTATCTGGTTCTCCATCAAGGGTGTACGCTTGAATTCCGCCATATTTTGGAAAATGTTTGGGGGTTTAGATACGGCGACGCAGTTGATTATCTGCGCGTCTATATCTGGCATCTGCGCCGCAAAATTGAGCCCAATCCTAAACAGCCTGTTTATCTGCTCAACGAAGTGAATGTTGGCTACCGATTTAAAAGCGTATAACAAGAGGCAACTATCCTCCATCGCCCGTTCTATGGGATAATGGGGCTGATCGGAAGCATCTGCACTCAGCCCAAATCACATCCAGCATAGGAGGAGCGAACGTGAGTAGATTAGCGATCAACGGTGGTACACCAGTTCGACAGAACCCATGGCCGCGCTGGCCACAGTGGGGCGAAAGTGAGCGAGAGCAAATCCAAGCCGTACTCGAACGGGGTGAATGGGGCGGTTTTGACCCGATAGTTAAAGAGTTTGAATCTCGCTTCGCCAAACGCCTCCAGGTGAAACATTGTCTGACGGCCTCTAACGGCACACTGAGCCTCGTCGCCGCACTCCAGGTGTTGGGGATCGGCCCTGGCGACGAGGTGATTGTTCCCCCCTATACATTTATTGCCACCGCGAACGCCGTCCAATTGGTGGGCGCTACCTCTGTCTTTGTGGATATTGAACCTCACACCCTCAACCTCGATATTTCCCTGCTCGAAGCGGCGATCTCACCGCGCACCAGGGCTGTGATCCCCGTCCACTTTGCCGGGCTGCCCGTGGACCTGGACCGACTCATTCCCTTTGCCCAAAAATATGGACTGGCGGTGATCGAGGATGCCGCCCACGCCCACGGCAGCACCTGGCATGGGCAGCCCGTCGGCGCGCTAGGCGATATTGGATCGTTCAGCTTTCAGGCCAGCAAAAACCTGACAGCAGGGGAAGGCGGCGCGCTCACCACCAATCACGATCATCTCAAAGAGGGGTTGTGGAGCTATATCAATCAAGGACGCACACCGGGCGGCGCCTGGTATGAACACGGAAATCTGGGCAGCAATCTGCGCTTAACCGGCTGGCAAGCCGGAATTTTGATGGCGCAGTTGGAACGCTTTGATGATGAATTGGCGCGTCGGATGGAAAATGCCCGGCGTCTACACGCCATCCTGGCCGAGGTGGATGGGGTAGAGCCGCTCCACTGGGATGAGCGGGCCGAATTCCACGCCTTTCACCTCTTCATTATGCGGTTTTTCCCAGAAGGCTTTCAGGGTCTCTCTCGCAACCGTTTTGTGCAGGCATTGCGCGCAGAAGGCATCCCCTGCTCGACGGGGTATTCAATGCCGCTCTACGCGCAGCCGCCGCTTCAGTCGCCGCGCAGCCGTCTGCTCCCTTGCCCGGCGACTGAGCAAGCCTGCCGCGAGGTGATCTGGCTCACCCAGAATCTCCTCTTAGCGGAGCCAGCCGACATCGATCAGATTGCCGAGGCAATCTTCAAGATCCGCGAGAATATTGAGGAATTTTGTATTGATCAGGAAGATGATGAAACGTAGGTGCGGTTTGTAACCGCACGTCTACAGGTGAACGTGCGGTTGCAGTCCGACCGCAGCGGTCGGCCCGCACCTACAGATTCCACCATGTCGTTGATCAGTACAGAATATTGAAGAATTGGCCGAGTGAAATGCTGGTTCGGGTAGAAATATGCCCCAAAAAAGACGAGGCGGGTGGAGAGACTCCACTCGCCTCGTAAAAGTATTCCCTATCGCAACAAATGAGACGCTAGACCTGACGATACTCGCCTTCTACAACATCTTCGTCGTCGCCGCCCTTGCCTGGCTGTGGATTGGCGGCGCCATTTTCGGCAGCGCTCTGCTGTTGGTAAACCTGCTGCGCCAGAGCATTGCTCGCCTGCTGTAGTTGCTCCGTCAACCTCTTGATCTGGTCAACATCTTCGCCCTTGAGCGCTTCTCGCAGATCGACAATGGTCTGCTCGATCTGCTCGCGGTCGCCAGCAGGCACCTTGTCGGTCAGTTCGGTGAGCGACTTCTCAGTGGCGTAGATCAGGCTGTCCGCTCGGTTGCGCTCTTCCACCAGTTCACGTTGCTTGCGGTCAGAAGCCTCATTGCGCTTGGCTTCCTGGACCAGGCGTTCGACCTCATCATCGCTGAGATTGGTGGACGCCGTAATCTGAATGCTCTGCTCTTTGCCGGTGGCCTTATCCTTGGCCGTGACATTGAGGATGCCATTGGCGTCAATATCGAAGGTCACTTCGACTTGCGGAATGCCACGCGGGGCCGATGGAATGCCATCCAGTCGGAAGTTCCCCAGCGTCTTGTTGTCACGCGCCATCGGGCGTTCACCCTGCAACACATGGATATCCACCGCTGTTTGATTGTCCTCAGCCGTGCTGAAGACCTCCGTCTTGCGCGTGGGGATCGTCGTGTTGCGCTGGATCAGAGTAGTCATCACCCCACCCAGTGTCTCCAAACCCAGACTTAGCGGGGTCACGTCGAGCAGGAGCAGATCCTTAACATCGCCGCCCAGCACGCCAGCTTGCAATGCGGCGCCTACGGCCACAACTTCATCCGGGTTGACACCCTTGTGGGGTTCCTTTCCGGTCAGGTTGCGCACCAAATCCTGAATCATGGGCATGCGAGTAGAGCCACCGACCAGCACCACTTCATCCAACTGGCTGGCGGAAAGGCCAGCATCCTTGAGCGCAGCATTGAAGGGTTTCTTGCAGCGCTCAACCAAATCGGCAGTAAGTTGCTCGAATTTGCTGCGGCTCAAACTCATTTGTAAATGCTTCGGGCCACTGCTATCCGCCGTAATAAAGGGCAGGTTGATCTCGCTCTGGGTCGTGCTCGAAAGCTCGATCTTAGCTTTTTCAGCCGCCTCGCGCAGACGCTGAAGGGCCTGGCGATCCTGGCTGAGATCGACGCCCTGTTCTCTCTTGAACTCGGCGATCAACCACTCGACGATGCGCTCGTCCCAGTCGTCGCCGCCCAGGTGTGTGTCGCCATTTGTCGATTTCACCTCAATGACGCCATCGCCGACCTCCAAAATTGAGACGTCAAAGGTGCCGCCACCCAGGTCGAAGACGAGGATTGTTTCATCCTCTTTTTTGTCAAGGCCATAGGCCAGCGCGGCTGCTGTCGGCTCGTTGATAATGCGCAGCACTTCCAAACCAGCAATCTGACCGGCGTCTTTGGTGGCCTGGCGTTGGCTGTCGTTGAAGTAGGCAGGCACAGTGATCACGGCCTGCTTGACATCCTCACCCAGGTAAGCTTCGGCGTCTCGCTTCAGCTTGCCTAGGATCATCGCGCTGATCTCCTGGGGCGAATAGACTTTGTCTTTGACGGGGATTCTGACGCGGGCATCGTCGTTCTGCCCCTCAACCACTTGATAGGGGACCATCCCGCGCGTGCGCTTTGTCTCTGGGTCGTCAGAGCGACGTCCCATGAGGCGCTTAACCGAATAGATAGTATTCTCTGGGTTGACAACCGCTTGTCGCTTGGCTGTGACACCCACAAGCCGCTCCCCACTCTTGGTGAAAGCGACAACCGAAGGTGTGGTGCGATTTCCCTCTGCGTTCGGGATCACGGTGGCGTTGCCAGCTTCCATTACAGCGACGACACTATTTGTCGTTCCCAAGTCAATACCGATGATTTTTGCCATACTCATCGTCCTCCTCATTCAGAACAAAAATGATTGCTGTCGAAAGAAATGTGGGCCTACGCCCTTCGTTTTTCTGCATTACGTCGTTTTTGTGTGCAAATACACAAGACCACTATATCCGTTTTCTATATGCATAGCGTATCGGTAGCATTAGCAAAATGTTTGAATTGAATGAGGAGGGGAGTGGGGATTAGGGATCGGGGATCGGGAAGAGAATCATCAATCGCCTAATCGCCTAATCGCTGCAAATAAGAGGTTGAGCGATTAGGCGATTAAATTCTGTCCCTGATCGCTATTTCCGCCGTGTCACTTGATTGCGCAGTTCGACCATGCGATCTTTAGAGGCGGCGCGTGCTTCTTTGAGGATGGCAGGGGTGGGCGTACCGGCGCGCAACGCGTTGATCAGAATCATCTCCGCGGCGACGAATTCACCGGCGATGTCCGCCACTTCGCTGGCAATGTCTACGGGGATCGTCGTAACGCCGTTGCAGTCGCCATGCAGCAGATCGTTGGGGTAGATCATCGTTCCGCCCACATGCACAGGAATATGGATGTTCAATGTCTGCGGATATCCATGCGAGCAGATGGTTCCGCTGGTAAAGCAAGGGAAGTGGATGGCGCGCACCTGATCCAGATCACGGCCGGCGCCGCTGGTGATCAACCCGATTGCGCCGAATGCCTTATAGGTTGTACACATCACCTCGCCAAAGGTGGCCGCCGCAGGGGGATTGTCCAGATCTTGGAAGACAACAATTGGTGGGCCGTCAAGTTCGGCAAAGCGTTCTACTTGATTATCTAAACTGCTGTACGTACCCGATCCGTGGGGCGCGCCTGCGGAACGAAAGGTCGCTGTTGCAGCAAAACCGACAATCGGCGGCATCTCAGGGAAGCAGGCTTGAATGCGGCCATCCATATAGCCAACGTTTTGAGGGCGCACTTCAAAGAGTTCAATTACATTGCAGATCGTCGGTGTATCGAAATGGGCCAGCTTTTGGAGGATATCAGTTGTGAGGGTTGTCATCGGTTTTTCCTTGTTCAGTGGAGTGGATGGTGGACAAAATGTTAAAGAGATTGGAGATCGGAGATCGGGTAGAGGCTCTAAAATCGCCTAATCTCTAACTCCTGGCGATTGGGAGATTAAGCGATTTTAGAGCCTCTATGAGACCTTCAATCTCCAATCTCTGATACCCAATCTCAAACACGGTCGATCACGGACAGACAGCGATCAATCTCTTCGAGCGTATTGTAATGGGCCAATCCGATACGCAGGAAGCCTCCGCTTTCCTCAACGCCGAGACGTTCACTCACGCTGACGGCGTAGAAGTTGCCGTTCCAGCAGAAGATGTTTTCGGCGGCCAGGACCTGGGCCAATTGTTGGGGGGTGGTTCCACTCTTGCGTATCGCCACTGTCGCCACCCGTTTGCGCCAATCGCTGCGGTCAGTAAGACCGTAGATGCGCACACCGGGGATGCTGTGCAGTCCTGTGATCAGCGCTTCGATCAGCATTGTTTCATAATCCTGGATCGCTTCCCACGCCGAGATCAACTGTTCGCGGCGGCTGGCGCTTTCCCTCGCTTTGCCGTAGACCACGCCCACCCGAGCCAGATAATTGACCGCCGCGGTCACGCCAGCCATCGCTTCGTGGTTCTGCGTCCCCGTCTCCCATTTGCCAGGAGGACGATTGTCGGCGGGGCGTACTTTGTACGCTTCTAGCCGTTCTAGATGTTCGCCCTTGCCGTAGAGTTGTCCACTGTGAGGACCAAAAAATTTGTACGAGGAACAGGCGAGGAAATCACAGCCCAGCTTTCTCACGTCGATCAGGCCGTGCGGCGCATATTGGACGGCGTCGATGTAGCTGTAAGCGCCCACCTCCCTGGCCCATTTAACCACTGTCGCCACATCGTTAATCGTGCCAGTGGCGTTGCTGGCATAACCAACCGCCACCAGTTTGGTGCGCGGTGTGATCTTCTGGCGCATGTCGTCCATGTCGATGGTGCATGTCTCCAAATCGATGTCCACCCACTGCACCGACGCCCCCATATCCTCAGCCGCCAGCACCCACGGCATTACATTGGCGTCGTGATCGAGACGGGTGACGACGATCTCATCTCTGGGGCGGAACTCACGCGCCAGAGAACGGCTCATGGCGAAGGTAAGGCTGGTCATATTGTTGCCGAAGGCGATCTCATCGGCGTCGCAGCCCAGCAGATCGGCCATCGCCTCGTGCGCACCGGCCACCACTGCATCGGTACGATGGCTCGTTTCGAAAATGCCGTGGACGTTGGCGTTGCGGCGGATCAGATAATCGGTCATCGCCTCAATCACGCTGGCGTGGACCTGTGTACCGCCGGGGTTGTCAAAGAAGATGGCGGGGCGTCCGTTGAACTCCTCTTGCAGCGCCGGGAATTGCCGCCGGATTTCGCGCGGGTTGAGCATTGCGTGACTCCTTCTGGGGATTGGATACTAGAGATTGGATATTAGAGATTAGGGATTGGTGACCGGGGATTGGTGATTGGGCGCAGAATGTCCTTCCCAGCCACCAGTCACTAATCACCAATCCCTAAAATCTTGGCAGACCATCGGCCAGATACCAGATCCGCTCGGCGCCGATCAGCCTTTCCCAGTCGCGGCGGAGAAGGATGCTGGCGAGATCGGCGAAAGCCAGTTGATCGTCGTCAAGGCTGAGTTTGCGGGCAGAGATGGGCAGGCGTGGGCGGTCCGCTTGCACGGTGACAGCGGCAACGCTGCCATTGACGGGCAGGTTCGCCAGCTCACAGGCTGCGTCCAACGCCGCCGAAAAATCGCCCAGTTGATCGATCAAGCCGTGGGCGAGCGCCTGCGATCCCGTCCACACCTTGCCGCTGCAAATGGGATCGAGATCCGCATAGGGCAACTTGCGCCCTTCCGCCACTCGCGCTTTGAAATTGCTGTACGAATGGTCGATCTGCGCTTCGATCTTGGCGCGCTGTTCGCCTTCCCACGCTCTCTGATCGGTGAAGATATCCGCATTGTCGCCGCGACGGATGCTGTAGCGGTTGGCCCCGATCTTGTCGTAGACGCCGCGGGTGACCGGTTTGCCGGAGATGACGCCGATGCTGCCGGTGAGGGTAGCGGATTGGGCGACGATACGATTGGCCGGGGTGGCGATGTAATAGCCGCCGCTGGCGGCGATATTGCCCATATAGACAACCAACGGCTTCTTGCGCGCCAGCAGCTCCAACTCTCGCCACATGAGATCGCTCGCCAGCGCCGATCCGCCGCCGGAGTCGATATGGAGGACCACTGCGGCCAGATCGTCGTTGTCCATTGCTGCGCGCACTGTCTGCTGCACTGTGGAACTGCCGATGATGCTATCGCCGATCATGGGCAGTTCCACAGGGAAGCGACGACTTTTGCCGGGCATGATGGCGCCGCTGAGGCTGATCACGCCCACCGATCCGGCGGCGCGTTTCCGCGGATGGCGCAGCAGATAGCGACGAGCTTTGGCAAAGGTGAGCAGCCGCGCTTCCCGTTCCTGCAGTTTGCCGTCTTTGGTCTGATCGGTCACGCGCAGCAGCCAGGGGAGTTCGTCTTCGTAGGCGATCTCGTCGATCAAGTCAGAGTAGAATGCATCCTGAGCGGTGAGAGGCGCGTTGTCGATGAGTTCGCGTACATCCGCAGGCGGCAGATTCCGTCCATTAGCGATGGCTGCGACGAGATCAGCGTAGAGGCCATCGAGCAGCCAGCCCAGTTGATCCGCTTCGGCCTCGCTCATGGTGGAACGGTTAAAGCGGTCGTAGGCGGTCTTCCACGGCGCGACTTTGATCACATCAAAGTGGATGCCCACCTGCGCCAACGTATCGGCCAGATAGGTCGGTTCGCTGTGGAGGCCAGTTGCGTTCCAATCGGTGAGTGGCGGCAGCACGGTTCGATCCGCGGAAGCCGCCAGCGCGCAGAGCGCGTTGCCTGTCTGCTCCAAAAAGACGACGACCTCTTTGGGGTGGAAAGCGGCGCGCTGCCCGTTGCTCTCCCCGTCCCAGCGGCGGAAGCGTTTAAAAAGAGATCCCAGACTCTGCGCCTGGGCCAGGCTCAAACTCGCGCCCTTCACCAAAAAGAGGACGCCGCGTACATCGGGGTCCTGGGCAATAGGGCGCAACGCATCGGTCAATGACTCAAAGGTGATCGGCGTCTGAAAAAAGGGCAGCAGCGAATAATAACGCGGCTGGATCGGCGTTCGCTCGACAAGTTCCCCTTCGAGCGTGAAGACCACATAATCCGGCCAGCGCCGCCGTCCCCAGCCCCGGCGCATGTTGAAAAGCCAGCAGAGCAGGCGCTGCCAGAGTTGTCCCAGTTGTTCAAATCCTCGCGCCAGGGCCTTGCCCACGGGGTGGAGCCACTTCATGGTTGGTGATCCTTCACGGCGTAATTCGTAGTGCATAGTGCGTAAACGAGCATAGGTTGTCACTTGCAAACTTGCAACCTGCCACTTGCCCCTCTGTATTCCGCTTTCCACTATACCCCGCGCGGCGCATCCTCAACAAACTGGGGCCGATTCGCTTGCTTGATGCAATGGCTTGTTGATACACTTGCAGCAGTTACCGGGCGCGGACAACGGGGTTCGAGCCACAGGGTTATCTCAACATTCAAAGGAGAATCAGGATGATTATCGGCCTTCCGCGGGAAGTGAAAGACAGTGAAAATCGGGTGGGGCTGACTGCTGGCGCGGTGCGTACGCTGACCCGGCGCGGCCATCAGGTGCTGGTCCAAAAGGACGCCGGCGAAGGCAGCGCTATCCACGATGAGGAATATGTGGACGCCGGCGCGCAGATCGTACCGACGGCAGAGGATGCCTGGTCAGCGCAGATGGTGGTCAAGGTCAAAGAGCCGGTTCCCGCGGAATATGGCTACCTGCGCCAGGATCTGCTGCTCTTCACCTATCTGCATCTGGCTGCGGATCGACATCTCACCGAGCGGCTGGTCGAAGCCAGGACCACTGCCGTCGCCTACGAAACGGTGCAAACGGCAGACAATCGGTTGCCTCTGCTCATGCCCATGAGCGAGGTGGCCGGGCGCATGGCGACGCAGGTCGGCGCATCCTATTTGCAGCGGAACAATGGCGGCCGCGGCGTGTTGTTGGGCGGCGTGCCGGGGGTGCCGCCGGGTCGGGTGGCGATCCTCGGCGGCGGGATTGTGGGGACCAACGCCGCCAAGATGGCGCTGGGGCTGGGCGCGCATGTCACCGTCCTCGATCTGAGCCATAACCGGCTGCAATATCTGGACGATGTCTTCCGCGGACAATTGGAGACGCTGACCAGCAACGAAGCTAACATCGAGGAAACCGTCTTCGCCGCCGATCTCATCATCGGCGCGGTCCTCATCCCTGGCGGGCGGGCGCCCTGGCTCATCACGCGTGAGATGCTGCCGCAGATGCAAAAGGGATCGGTGATCGTCGATGTCTCGGTCGATCAAGGCGGCTGTGTGGAGACAAGTCGCCCCACCACCCACAGCAACCCCACCTTTGAGATCGATGGCGTGGTCCATTACTGTGTTGCCAACATGCCTGGCGCGGTCCCGCGCACCAGCACCTTTGCCCTCACCAACCAGACGCTCCCCTACACCCTGCAACTGGCTGAGCAGGGATTGGACGCCATCCGCAAGAGCGTTCCATTGCAGCACGGACTCAACACCCACGCCGGCCATATCACCTACAAAGCGGTGGCCGATGCGTTTGGAATGGAATACGTTGATCCGATGCAGGTGCTGAAATAAAGAATGAAGAATGGGGAGTGGACACTCCCCATTCTTCATTCTTTTTCACAACTCCAACAACCGAGAAAGCGCCTCACTCTCCGTCACCGGCAGCTTACATGCGTAATTTTCGCAGACGTAGGCTGCCGGTTTGTTGTCCACCAGGGTACGTCCTTCGAGCAAAGGCAGGAAGCTCTCTTCGTCGGGCCGTTTGAGGGCGAGGACGGTGTTGGGCAGGTAGCGGCGGCGCACCTCCCAGAGCAGATCCTGGGTGGCGTCGTCCGCGGGATCGCCGATGATGGCGACTTCCTGGCTGGGCGAGAGATAGTCGTTAAGCGCGCCGAGCAGACGGCCAAAACCGGTGGGCTGCTGCGCCATAGCCGACTTCATGAGATAGAAGACGCGCGCGGCCTGGGCGCGGTACTCGTCGTTGCCAGTGAGTTTCGCCAGCCGGATCAACGATTCTGCCGCCAGCGAATTGCCGCTGGGGATGGCGTTGTCCACAAAATCTTTACGCCGGACGACCAGCGTTTCGTGGTCCGCTCCCGTTTGGAAGAAGCCGCCCCGTTCAGCGTCAAGGAATTGCGCCAGCATTATCTTCGTAAGGCGGCTGGCTTCGGCCAGCCAGCGCGGATCGAAGGTGGCTTCGTAAAGGGCAATCAACCCACGGATGAAAGCGGCGTAGTCCTCCAAATAGGCGTTGAACCTGGCCTGCCTATCTTTGTACGAGCGATAGAGCTTGCCGTCCGCCTGGCTCATGGACGCGAGGATGAAGTTGGCGGCGTTGACGGCGGCTGCCAGCGCGTCGTCCCGTTCCAATGTCACGCCGACTTCAGCCAGCGCGTGGATCATCAAGCCGTTCCACTCGGTGAGAATCTTTTCGTCGCGGCCCGGTTTGATCCGTTTCTCGCGCACATTGAAAAGCTTTTTGCGCATTCCCACCAGCCGGGTGGTCAGTTCCTCAAGACTCATGCCCAGGCTCTCAGCGCTTTTATCCAAAGGGCGGGCGACATTGAGGATATTCTTGCCTTCAAAGTTACCCATCGCCGTTACACCGTAGACTCGGTTAAAGATTTTCGCATCCGCAGCGCTCAACACAGCTTCGATCTCTTCAGGCGACCAGACAAAGAACTTGCCCTCCTCCCCCTCGCTGTCGGCATCCTGTGTGCTGTAGAATCCACCCTCCGGCGATGTCATCTCGCGCAGAACATAATCAACGGTCTCCTCGATGACACGGCGGAACCTGGTGCGATCCGTGATCTGCCAGAGGTGCAAATAGGCGCGCAGGAGTTGAGCGTTGTCGTAGAGCATCTTCTCAAAATGGGGGACGAGCCAGATGCGGTCCACGCTGTAACGGCTGAAGCCGCCGCCCAGGTGATCGTAGATGCCGCCGTCGGCCATCTTTTCCAGCGTCAACTCAGCCAGGTAAAGGGCGTCGAGATCGCCGGTGCGTCTGAACTGGCTCATGGCAAAGTCGAGCGTCATCGGTTGGGGGAACTTGGGCTGATCGCCAAAGCCGCCGTGATGCTCGTCAAAATGATGTTGCAACCGTTGGACCGCCTCGTCGAGGATATCGGTCCCCAGATCCTGATCCCCGCTTTCAATGCTGCCGGAACGATTGAGCGCCTCGGTCAGCCGTTCGGCCTGGCCCAGGATCTCCTCGCGGCGGGTGCGGTAGGCTTCGTCCACGGCCACGAGGACCTGTTTGAAACTGGGCATACCGTAGCGCGGCTCCGGCGGATAGTAGGTTCCGCCGTAAAAGGGCTGTCCCTCGGGCGTGAGGAAGACGCTCATGGGCCAGCCGCCATGACCGGTCATGGCCTGCACCGCTTCCATATAAATCGAATCGAGATCGGGCCGTTCCTCGCGATCCACCTTGATGTTGATGTAGCGTTCATTCATCAACCCGGCGGTCTGTTCATTCTCAAAGCTCTCCCGCTCCATCACATGGCACCAATGACAGGCGCTGTAGCCAATGCTGAGGAAAATCGGTTTGTCCTCGGCGCGGGCGCGTTGCAGCGCTTCCTCACCCCAGGGGTACCAATCCACCGGGTTGCGGGCATGTTGCAACAGATAGGGAGACGTTTCTTCGATCAAGCGATTTGTATGTTGGGGATCGGACGAATGAGCCATCATCATTCCTTTTCAAGTTAGATCACGATAGGCTCATTGTACTCAAAACTTACAGGTTAGAACGGAAAGCACAGTTACAGAAAGGCGAAACAGGCTCAAAATTAAGGTTGACAGAAGTTAAGGCTAGTGCTACTATTTGCCTGCTGTTTTCAGGTAGGAATCGAAGGATTTGTAACTCCGCTGCATTTGGGCCAGTCCTCTTGGCCCCAATCTACTCTTTTACTCGTTTTTGCCTTTGCATCCCTTGTGCAAAGGACACATCACCCACGGAGGATAAAGCATGCAACAGAAAAGGTTAACCATCCTGATCGCACTGCTGGTTGGTCTGCTGGTATTTGCAGGTTGTGCGCAACCGGCCGCGCCAGCCGTTGAGGCCCCGGCGCCAGAGGCCCCGGCTGCTCAGCCAGAAGCGACAGCAGCTCCAGCAGAAGAACCCGCAGAGCCGACCACACCCACCACGGACCGCAATGGCGCGTGGCTCGATACAGTGATCATCGTCGAAGAGCCTTCGGCGGATGCTGCTGTAACCCGTCTCCAAACTGGCGACATTGACATCTATGCGTTCCAGGTCAGCAATCGAGAAGTCGCGGCCAGGGTTGCAGAAGCCTCGGAACTGAAGACCTATAGCTCTTCAGGCTCGTACAACGAGTTGAGCTTCAATCCGGTCGGCCCGGTCTTCGAGAGTACGGGCAAGCTCAATCCATTTGCGGTGCCTGCTGTGCGCGAGGCCATGAACTGGCTGATCGACCGCCAATACGTCGCCCAGGAGCTGATGGGCGGCCTGGCGATTCCCCGCTATGTGCCCTTCAACACAGCATCGGGCGACTATGCGTTGATGGCCGACGTAATCCGCGCATTGGAAGCTCAATACGCCTACAACCCAGAGCGGGCCAATGAGGTGATCTCTGCCGAGATGGAAGCCCTGGGCGCGACCCTTGTCAACGGCGTCTGGCAGTATGAAGGCGAACCGGTTGAGATCAGCGTGCTGATCCGCACCGAGGACGAGCGACGCCTTGTGGGCGACTATGTGGCGACCCAGCTTGAGAGCATCGGCTTCACTGCCATCCGCGACTACAAGACCGCTGCGGAAGCGTCCCCCATCTGGATCAACGGCAACCCTGGCGATGGTCTCTTCCACATTTACACCGGTGGCTGGATCTCTACCGCAGTGCCGCGTGACCTGGGCAACAACTTTGCCTTCTTCTACACCCCCAGCGGTCTGGGATCGCCCTTGTGGCAGGCATACACCCCCACCGAAGAGTTCAACAGCGTTGCCGAGCAGTTGGACAACCAACTCTACACAACACTTGAAGAACGCCGCGATCTGATGGCGCAGGCTCTCGAATTGGCCTTTGAAGACTCGGTCCGCGTCTGGCTGGTAGACCGCCTGAGCGTGACCCCAGTACGCAACGAGGTGGATGTAGCCGCCGATCTCTATGGCTCCATCGCGGGCACGCCGCTGTGGGCCACCACGATGCAGCGCGAGGGTGAAGTGGGCGGTGAGATGCGTATCGCCATGCCTAGTATCCTCACCAACCCCTGGAACCCAATTGCCGGCACCAACTGGATCTATGACCAGATGCCGATCCGCGGCACGGGTGAATTCGCCACTGTGCCCGATCCGTACACAGGTCTTGCTCTGCCCAACCGCATTGAGCGCATGGAACTCGTTGTGGAAGAAGGCCGACCGGTTGGTGTTACCCACGATTGGGTTGACCTGCAATTCGAAGCCAGCATTGAAGTCCCTGGCGACGCCTGGGTAGATTGGGATGCTGAGAACCAGGTCTTCATTACCGCCGACGAAGCCTATGACGAACCTGTGACTGTGGCTCGCAAGAGCGTGGTCTACTATCCGGCCGATCTCTATGATACGGTTACCTGGCACGACGGCAGCGCATTCTCCGCCGCTGATATCGTCATGGCGATGATCCTGACCTTTGATCGGGCCAAGGAAGCCAGCGGCATCTATGATGCATCGGCAGTGGCCGGGTTCGACTCCTTCATGGCTGCCTTCCGCGGCGTGAAGATCCTCTCCACCGACCCGCTGGTGATCGAGACCTACAGCGATAGCCTGCTGCTGGATGCCGAGCAGAACGTCAACGCCTGGTGGCCGTACTACGCACAAGGCCAGGGTTCATGGCACGCGCTGGCACTGGGTATCTTGACGGAGACGGCTGGCGAAGCCACCTTCAGCACCGCCAAGTCCGATGAACTCCAGGTCGAGTACATGAGCATGATCGCCGGTCCGGTGATCGAGATGCTCGCCAATCAGCTTGATATCGCTGAGGACGAAGGCTTCATCCCCTATGCGCCGACGCTGAGCAATTACATCAGCGCGGACGAGGCGGCTGAACGTTATGCCAATCTGCGGGCGTGGTATGACCAGTACGGCCACTTCTGGATCGGCACCGGCGTCTTCTACCTGGAGCGCGCCTTCCCGGTCGAGAAGACCATCGTCTTGCAGCGCTACGCCGATCATCCTGATGCAAGCGACAAGTGGGCCCGCTTCAGCGCTCCCGCCATCGCCGAGATCGAGATCGACGGTTCCACCCGTGTGACGATTGGTGAGGAAGCCACCTTCGACGTCTTCGTTGACTTCGCCGGTGAACCTTACTCGATGGATGATATCTCCGAGGTCAAGTACCTGCTCTTCGACGCCACTGGCGCGTTGGCCGAAGTCGGCACAGCCGAGGCGATTGAGGACGGTCTGTGGCAGGTGACGCTCAGCCCAGAGACCACGGGCGCGCTCGAAGCCGGTTCTAACCGCATCGAGGTCGTGGTTGTCTCTCGGCTGGTGGCGCTGCCCAGCTTCACCGACTTGCAGTTTGTCACCGCTCCGTAGCAAACGGACAGGTTGGCAGGCTGATTTCAATCGAGAGAGAGTAGGGTAGGAGGATGAAGTGGTTGGTACGGGTAGGAGTATCCCTACCCGTACCCGAGGAAATTTGATTCAACTGTCCAGATCCTACTATACTTTCTTATCTGATAACTATACAGCTACGTAAGGGCACGGGTTGGGGCGAAAGAAAACTTGCTATTGAACCAACGTTTGTTTCGCCCCAACCCGTGCCCCTACAGTATGTTATCGAAATCAGACTGCAACACGCTAGCTTAACTGTCAGAATTAAACAGGGGCGAGGCGGTACCTCGCCCCTGTTTAATTCTGACAGCTTCGACGTAAAGAGGTATGACATGGCAGAAGCATCCCTGGCCCCAGGCTCGCGCGCCAGATCGTCCATCACAGACAGCCCCATGTGGAGCACTCTGAGCAGGGTATTCAAGTACACAGCGACGCGTATGATCGCGCTGTTTGCTACAGTTGTCGTCGGCGTCTATCTGACCATCCTGATCGCCAACATGGGTGGCTATGTGGACGAAATCAAACGGGGACAGATCCGTGAACAGGTCTCTATTGCCATAGGGCTGGATCCCAGCAGCCGCACTCTGACGGCTGCCCAGCGCAACCAACTGGTGGAGAGCATTGTACGCACCGAGGAAGAACGGCTGGGATTGGATCGTCCCTTCATCCTGCGCAGCTTTGGATCGCTGCGCGATGCGCTGACGCTCAACCTGGGGCGGACCAACTATCTGACCAGCGATAGCGGCTCGAAACAGGTACGCCTGGTCATTCTGGAGCGTCTACCGCCGACGCTGGTCCTCTTTGCCACGGCCAACATTTTTCTCTTTTTCTTCAGCATTTTTGCGGCGCTTTCCCTCTCCAGGCGCTATGGCAGCACTGCAGACAGAATGGTGATTGCGCTGGCTCCCACTTCCGCGGCACCGGGGTGGTTCTATGGTATTTTTCTGCTGCTCTTCTTTGCAGCTTTCTTGGGATGGTTGCCCTTTGGGGGAATGGTCTCCGCGCCCCCTCCAGCCGATCCCTCCCAATATGCGCTCAGTGTGCTGCGCCATCTGATCTTGCCTGTCTCCGCCATTGTCCTGAGCGCTATCTTTTTGACAATCTACAACTGGCGCACGTTTTTCTTGATCTATTCCAGCGAGGACTATGTGGAGATGGCGAAAGCAAAAGGATTGCCCGCCAGCACCATTGAACGTCGCTATATCCTGCGCCCCACACTGCCTACCATCATCACCAACTTTGCCCTGCTCTTGATCGGCCTGTGGACCGGAGCTATCATCCTCGAAACTATCTTTAACTGGCCGGGACTGGGTCGCCTGCTTTACCAGGCCATTGGGCTGTTCGATACGCCGATTATTGTGGGCAGCACTGTCATATACGCCTATCTGCTGGCGTTAACTGTCTTTTTGCTTGATTTCACCTACGCCCTGGTCGATCCGCGGGTGAAAGTTGGGGGAGGCGCCCGATCATGAGAGCGTTGAACGATCTGAGCAAGTACCCCTCCGCCATAGCTGGGCTGGTGGTGATTGCGCTTCTTGTAGCGCTGGCCCTGTATGCCGTCATAACCATGCCCCTGAGTGAGGCCGTGCGGCTCTGGCGCGGCGGTGAAGATATCTGGCAAAACTACCCGCGCACAGCCAGCCCGTCATGGACCAATTATTTCACGCGCGCCAATCTACCCTCCACAATCCTGCTCGACAGCCGGACAGGCGCTGCCCAGAAAGTGGTGGAGACCCGCGGCGATGTGAGCGAAATAACGCTGACCTATACCTTTAATTTTCAGGCCGACGCCTTCCCACCGGAGCTGGCTATCTTCTTTAATACTGTCTACAGACAGAAGCAACCCCATGTGGAGATGACCTGGCAGACGCCCGATGGCCGTGAGATTCGCATCGGCGAGATCTCGCCGCGCACCACAGACTCCTATCGCTTTGAAGGGGATTCGCGGCTGGCGCGGCGTCTACGCAACGTACCTCCCCAGCAGGCGCTCTTTGCCGTACCCGATGTAGAGCCGCTCACCCCGCTCAAGGGAACCTATACCCTGACACTCAACGCCCTGGTCTTTGAGGAAGGCGGCGACGTAGACGCCCGCTTTGTCTCCTATGGACGCGTCCACGGCATCGCTGGGACGGACCATCGACGCCGCGATTTGAGCGTGGCGATCTTGTGGGGCACGCCCATCGCCCTGGCTTTCGGGCTGCTGGCCGCTCTGGGCACAACCCTCACCACCATGTTCATCGCCGCCTTTGGTGTCTGGTTCGGCTCCGTTGTGGACGCCGTGATCCAGCGGCTGACAGAAGTGGTACTGATCTTGCCGCTGTTGCCCATTTTGATCATGGTGGGCACTTTCTATTCGCGCTCGATCTGGGTGATCCTGGGCGTGGTGATTCTCCTCAGTATCTTTGGCGCTGGCATCAAAAGCTATCGGGCCATCTTCCTCCAGGTCAAGGAATCGCCTTACATTGAGGCAGCGCGGGCCTATGGCGCAGGCAACCTGCGCATTATCGTCCAGTATATGATCCCGCGCATTATTCCCTTGTTGATTCCACAGCTTGTTGTCCTTATCCCCAGTTATGTCTTTCTAGAAGCATCGCTGGCTGTTCTCGGCCTGGGCGATCCAGTTTTGCCTACGTGGGGCAAGGTCATTGACGACGCCAGCCGAAATGGCGCGCTCTTCAACGGCTATTACTACTGGGTGCTGCAACCGGCTGCCCTGCTGATCATTACGGGTCTGGGTTTTGCCATGGTCGGCTTTGCCTTAGACCGTGTCTTCAATCCCAGATTACGAGGTCTATAAGAACCATGCCCGAAGAGAAATTGCTGCGTGTGGAGAATCTTTTGCTGCACTTTCGGACCAGCAAGGGGGTTGTACAGGCCGTCGATGGCGTCAATTTTGTCCTCAATCACAACGAAGCGGTGGTCGTAATCGGTGAATCCGGCTGTGGAAAGACCTCGCTGGCGAAGGCAATGCTACGTCTGTTGCCCCGCAACATTCACAAATTTTCAGGCAAGGTGCTGCTGACGGGATCGGATGTCATGACCCTCTCCGAGGAGGACTTCCGGCGTAACATCCGCTGGAGCCGTATGGCGATGGTCCCCCAGGCCGCCATGAATGCCCTCAACCCGGTGATCCGGGTGGGGGATCAGGTCTCTGAGCCGGCCATCTTCCACCAGGGGCTGACCAAAACCAAGGCCCTGGAACAAGCCCAAAAGATGTTTCAACTGGTGGGCGTCCCCGCGGATTTCATCAACCGCTATGCGTTTGAGTTGAGCGGCGGCATGAGACAGCGGGTGGCGCTGGCCATGGCGCTGGTCACCTCGCCCGATCTGATCATTTTGGATGAGCCTACCTCGGCGCTGGATGTGTTAACCCAGGCCAACATTATGAACCAGCTCAAGCGCATTAAGCAGGATATGGGCATGAGCTTCATCCTCATCACCCATGATATTGCTACCTCCAGCGAGCTGGCAGACCGGGTAGCGGTGATGTACGCCGGGCAGATCGTTGAGGTGGGGGATGCTCTCCGTTTCTTCCAGGAACCGCTCCACCCCTACTCATACAAATTGATGGCGAGCGTCCCCCGGCTGCGCGAGACAAAGGATCCAGAATTCATTACCGGGCAGCCGCCCAGCCTGATCAATCCCCCCACAGGCTGCCGCTTTGCGGATCGTTGCCCCAAGCGCTTTGATCGCTGTACCCAGGAGCCGCCTACGGTTGAACTCGACGGGCGACTTGTCAAATGTTGGCTATACACGTAAGGCGGGGAGACGGAAATGACTCAGAGTGATATGACTGTGGTGGACTCAACCCAACAATCTGTACCAGGCACGGTCAGCCCGAATGGGCGTAATCGCCAGCCGTTGCTGACCGTGCGCGATCTGCGGGTCTGGTTCGAGTTACGCCGTTTTGGCTTTGGTCATGCTGGCTATGTGCGCGCCGTGGATGGGGTAAACTTTGACCTTGCCTACGGTGAAACCATCGCCGTCGTCGGCGAGAGCGGTTGTGGTAAATCCAGCCTGATGAAGACGATCCTGGGCTTGAACCGTCCTACTCAGGGCGAGGTGATCTTTGAAGATAGACGGCTGAACGATCTCTCTCGCAACGAAATGCAATGGTATCGCTCGCAGGTGGGCTATGTCCAGCAAGATCCCTACGGGGCGCTTCCCCCTTTTATGAGCGTCGAACGCATCTTAAATGAACCGTTGATCATCAGCGGGATCAAAAACGCCGGGGAACGGGAACAGCGCATTCGTCGCGTTTTGGAAGAAGTCAAAATGAGCCCGGTGGACGACTTCCTGCCTAAGTTCCCCCACATGCTCAGTGGCGGACAACAGCAGCGCATTGTCATCGCGCGGGCCATGATCATGGAACCTAAGTTGCTGGTGGCCGACGAGCCGGTTTCGATGCTCGATGCCTCGGTGCGCGTGGAAATTTTGCGCCTTCTGCGCGGCTTACAGGCCACCCACAACCTGGCCGTGATCTACATCACCCACGATCTCTCCACCGTCCGCTATTTTTCCGAGCGGATCATGGTCATGTACGCCGGGCAGGTGGTCGAGCAGGGAAAGGTCGACGATCTGCTGCGTTCGCCCAAACACCCCTATACCCAGGCGCTGATCGAGGCCACTTCGGATCCCGATGCGGCCAACGCGGCTGTTTTCCGCGATGTGCCGCCGGGTGAACCCCCCAGCCTGGTCAATCCACCCGCTGGCTGCCGTTTTCATCCGCGCTGCCCTCATTTTATGGCCGATCTGTGTGACGCAGAAGTGCCCCCCGACTTTGAGGTTCAGCCCGGACATCTGGCCGCGTGTTGGCTCTATCGATGAGACTCCTCGGTCCTGTCGGTCTCATGCTGATCGGCTTCGTATTCCTGGCTATCGGGTTCGCTCTCCCCTTCCTGATGGTGATCCAACTTGTGGAGCCGGGCTTTCTGCTCGTCTTTCTTTCCTATATGGCGTCAGTCGGCGGGCTGATCATGGGCGTGATCGGCAGCGCGCTCTTTGTGCGCGAACGGCAGGAATGAGATGAGACCGACAGCTCCGCCAGAGCGTTCCCCCCAACGCAGCCTGGCCTTCCTCCTCTACACCGTGGGCATGATAGCGCTGTTGGCGCTGGGCGCGGTGGCAATCTGGGGAGATCTAGAGGCGTCACTCTTCGACGTGTCGATTCGGCCAGAGCGATCTCTACGCTCGCTGAGATGCCCTGTGCTGATCACACGTCAAGAGACCGGGCAGATCTCGGCCAGCTTCGAGAACACAGGCCAGCGGCCAGTCAATCGGGCCATCCGCGCCCATATCAGCGAAGGATTTGTTACCCTCTACCGCGAAGAGAATGTCCAACTCCCCTTGCAGCCGGGCGAACGCCAACGCTGGATCTGGAATGTGACAGCGGCTGATGCAGCCTATGGTTATTTGATCCTGGCCCGCGTCAGCGCGCTACGGCAGGCCCCCATGCCCTCAGAAGGGGCTGCCTGTGGAATCTTCGTGATCAATTTTCCCTGGGTTAAAGGTTCACTGCTGGTGACGATATGGCTACTGGGGGGGCTGGCGGCGGTTGTCGGTGGCGGATGGCTTTGGTGGAGGCAAGGGCTATTGGCTACTCCCTGGCGAGGTTCAACGCTTACCCTTATCGCCATGACGGTGGTAGTGATGGCTATCCTGATTGTTGGGCTGTCGGGGTTATGGGTAGTAGGAGTTCTGTTGCTGGCACTCTTCGTTCTCCTCTTTATCAGCGCGCTTGTCCAACACACCCTGGGCAGTTGACCATGTTGTATACCCTTCCCGTTGACGCCGAAGAACTCCACACGCTCCACCAACGATTTGGTCTCGTCGCCTATGCCCACTATCCTCTGGCAGTGGATACGCCCTTTTTAGACGGCAACCATCAACGATTGACCTCAGATGGGCGACGGGCTGAGATCTGCTATGTGATGCACCGGGGCGATCCACACGCAGGGGTGTTGCTTCACCGCAAGGCGTTTTACCCGATGGATGCCTATCGGCTCCCCACTGGTGGCATCCATGTGGGGGAAAGTGTCTTGGAGACGCTGGCACGCGAAATCGAAGAGGAGACCAGTTTTCATCTGGAGATTCCGCCCTCAGCGTCACTCCATCCCTCTCCGCAGGGAAGCGCCGTCCTCTTACAAGCTTTTTTGGGGACGCTGGCCTACGAGTTTCAGCATCGCTCACAGGGATCTATCCATCGGTTCGCCACCTATCACTTCTTGGTCGCTGCTCCAGCCGATGCGCTGCCGGTCTCTCTCGATCCGGAAGAGCAGGTTGCCGATTGGCTCTGGCGCTCAGGCGAGGAGATGGGGACCACCGCCGAGCGACTTGAGCGCATCGGCGAGGTTGATCCAGACTGGGGAGATTGGGGAAAGTTTCGCGCCTTGAGCCATCGCTATGTCGCCCAGGCCCTGCAAAATCTCCAATCGGCTAGCGGAAAGCCGTGCGATGACGCTCTTGGATAAAGAAGTGTTCGCACACATCCACAATGTCATCGGGGCCGGCCAACCAGCGCCAATCCAACATCATATTCATCTCGGTGTCGACCACCCCTTCTGTCGTGCGCACCCAACTCATCACATATCCTGTGAGCGCGGCCACATCATTGCCCAGGAGCAGCAGCATCAAATCTGAATCGTTGCTATGATAGCTGTTGAGCAACCAGACCCGGCGGACGTCGGGGTGCTGAGGCAGATCCACCAGCGATTGGAAACAGCGACGATCCAGCCCTGGTTCCACGTCAATCAGGACGGTCGTGGCGACGGTCTGGCTGTTGGGGCTAACCTCCATCTCCAACTCCAACAGCGCGTCAATGTTGGCGCGACCGCCAAAACTCAACATGGTGCGCGTCTGGCGCACCCCTTCCACACAGCGGACGACATCGAGCATAAAGGAATTGAACTCGCGCACATCCCGCACAAAGCAGGCAAAGCGTAGATCGGCGCGCTGGCGCAGCCAGTTCACCCACAGCGGCGCCACTGCATGAGACTGATACTCGCGCAGGTTGTTCAATAGCTGTTCGCGGGCAATCTCATCTTGCCCGCTGATAATATCGGCATCGACAAACGCCAGCAGCGGCGTTTCCGTCGTTTTTTTAATTTTTGCGACATTACGCGAAAATCGCGTCATCATCAACTCCTCTGTTCTACAAAAGATTCGGGCCTGATTGGGTCAGGCAGGGATATTGAACATTACAACGAGGAAAAAGGCAAACCTGCATCCACAAGCCAGCCGTCGAAAATTGACAGCTTTCCCCTTTCTGTCGAGAATAACCGATGGTTTTCGGAAGGCAACCAGTTGAACTTTCATGGCTACCCTTTTTCTCAGACGAAGTGAGGTTTTGATTGTACGAGTACACTTGTGATGGCCGCTCTCTTCAACAGCCCCACCATGTTTGGAGTTGCATTCCGCTACAGCCGTTTTCGGAGATTTTGACGCCATTCAGCTATAGCGTTCTGGCGGAGATCAGCAAACGCGCCTGGTTTCGTTATTACGAACGGATGGGGCTGAAGCTGCCCTTCGCCCCCCGCAAGCTGATGCGCTCCCATTTTGGCCGCCCTTATTTGGATATCAAGTGGATCTGCCAGCGCGATGTGGAGATGGCTGGGATCGAACCGCTCTTTTTCCGCATTAACGGCGAAACGGTTTCCATTTGTGACTGGACAAAACCGAACCTGTTGGGCGGCATCCGTAATGGACTCAGTCAGCGCCGCCTGACCGATCAACTTGAAAAACTTACGCAAGAGATCGACGCGATCACGGCGAGTGCGCGCAGGTGGTATGAAAAAGTAAAAGTAATGCGTTGGAGCCAGGCCGAGATTCTCCAAATTATGGAAGAAATCGAGCGCTATGGCGCTGAACCGTTGATGGTCTTCTATGCGGCGCGCCACAATTTGGAACGCGCCTACAATCGATTGCTAGGGATGGACGGGAGCAGCAAGCCCATTGACCGCATCCAGATGATCAACAATACGCTCTCGGATCTGCAAGGGCTGAGCGAAATCGCGCTCACCGACGAATTGCTGGCGCTGGCGAACATTGCGCGGCAGCATCCGTCGATCCTCAAGTGGTTGGGCGGCGATCAATTTGAAGATTGGAGCAGCCACTGGGCGGATCATGAGTTCGGTCATCGTCTGCACCGATTGATGGACAATTACGGGCATCGGGCTGCCGGCGAAGGCGAGATGGCCCATCTGCGCTGGTTCGAGCAGCCCGATTTCCTCTTCAAAGGCATCCTGGCCTGCGCGGAACACAACGCCAAACAGCCGGCGCGCATTCCTTCGGCGGGGGCGGTTCAGCAATTGCTCGACACGCTGAATCCTCAGCAGCGCAAACCTGCCGAACAGACTTTGGCGCAGATCCGTCAGCTTTCGGTACTCCAAAGCCGGGCGATGAACGCCTTTGCTTACATCCTCGCAGGGACGCGCTTCTGGGCCAAAGCCGCCGGGCACGAAGCCGCCGAGGATCAACGCCTGCTTTCGCCAGAGGATAGCTTCTTTTTTGAGGTGGAAGAGTTGAAGCAGATGATGACCGGCGAGTGGAATGTGACCCATACTGCCGAAATTCGGGAAGCTGTGACGAAACGTCGCGCCAGCTACAACGAATGGCAACAGGCCCAACCCGGCGACCTGCTCTTCGACGAAGCTGAGGCATACCCTACCCACAGTGGGCTGCCGGGTGTGGTGGGTGAAGCGACCGGTCCGCTCCGCCGCCATAAAGGCGTGCAGCCGCTTGTGTGCGATCAGGCAGTCGTGGGCGCTCGCCAATTTGATAGTGGCTGGGCGCCTTCCCTGCCGGTGGCGGGCGGACTTTTGGCTGCCGCTGGCACGCCGCTGGATCCGATTGTGGCCGCGGCGCGGATCTGGCACATCCCCACCGTTATCGCGCTGGGACCTCATTACAACCGCCTCGTCGATGGGGCGCAGACTCGCCTTGACGGCGGACGCGGCTTTGTCGAACAGTAAGATCTCATGTAATGCCGCATAGGCCGGCCACGTTATTCTTGTAGGGGCATGGGTGCGGGCAGTGATAAAGCTCGTCGTTGAACCGACGTACGATTCTGCCCGCACCCATGCCCCTACGATAGCAAAACGCGAACGTGATTGGGGGATCACGGTTCATGTTTCTGCATAAGCGGTAACCCGATCCATTCTGCCGATTTCCTTCTGTCCGTCCCCCTCATCCACTCTTTGAGGAACTCCATGACTGCCTCTCTTTCTTCAACGATTGCTGCGATCCGTCCGCTGGACGAAGCAGCGATGATCGCAGCTCGTCTGCGTCAGGATCAACTTACCAAGCCAACGGGGGCCTTGGGACGGTTGGAAACGCTCAGTATTCAACTGGCCGGTATCTATGGACGGCTCAACGCGCCCTTAACGCCGCGCGCCGTTATCATCTGCGCCGGGGATCACGGGGTGACCGCCGAAGGGGTCAGCGCGTATCCTTCGGCGGTCACTGCGCAGATGGTACTCAACTTTTTGGCGGGCGGCGCCGCTGTCAATGTACTGGCGCGGCAGATGAACGCCAGCGTCACTGTACTCGACGTGGGCGTGGCCGCCGATCTGCCCGACCATCCGAACTTAATCAAGGCCACGGTGCGACGGGGCACAGGCAATCTGGCCGTGGAGCCAGCCATGAGCAGCGCCGAAGTCGTCGCCGCCATCAAAATCGGCATTGAGGCCGCCAATCGCCAGATCGACCAGGGAGCGCGGCTGCTCATCCCCGGCGAGATGGGGATCGGCAATACCACGCCCAGCGCCGCCATCGCCGCCATCCTCACCGGCGAGGATGTGGAAAGGGTAACCGGGTTGGGGACAGGCATTCACATTGCCGGGTGGCAGCACAAATGCGCTGTGATCCGCCGCGCCCTCACCCTCCACCGTGTGGACAACACAGACGCTGTCAGCATCCTCAGCGCTGTGGGTGGATTGGAGATCGCCGCCATCGCCGGGATTGTGCTGGCTGGGGCAGCCGCACGCGTCCCCGTTCTGCTCGACGGCGTGATTGCGACGGCTGGCGCAGTGATGGCTTCACTCTTAAACAGCGATTGCAAAGCCTTCATGGTGGCGGGGCACTGCTCACAAGAGCCAGGGCATCGCGCCCTGCTCGATTATTTGGGGTTGATCCCCCTGCTCGATCTCGATTTGCGACTGGGCGAAGGCACGGGCGCGTTGCTCGCCCTTCCTCTACTCGAGGCGGCCATTGCCACGCTTAACGAAATGGCAACCTTTGCTGAAGCGGCTGTTTCCGGGCGTGGCGTGGCGCGAGAGAATGAGTCCGCGGTGCAGGAGTAACGAGTAATGAGTAATGCGTAATGGGTAGGTCTTGTCTCAACCGCCGATGGTGTAAGTTTAGGCGACGAGAAACTCAACCTACTCGTTACTCATTACTCATTCTCTTCAATTGGAATCCCCAAGCTGTTTTCTCAATGGCCCCCAATATAGTATGATAGAGAGACCAGAACCATCTCCGCTGAAACGACTTCTGACAGCGCTCACCCGACCGGGTCTATCATAGAGTAAATGGGATCTTCCAATGGCCGATGATTTTGTCCACATCCATACCCATTCCGAATATTCGCTGCTTGATGGCCTGGGCCGCGTAAAGGATCTGGTCAAAGAAGCCAGACGACTGGGCCAGACAGCGCTGGCGATCACCGATCATGGGGCGATGCACGGCGCGGTTGAATTCTTCCGCGCCTGTAAAGGGGCCGATATCAAACCTATCATCGGCGTGGAGACCTATCAAACGCTCTGGGGACGACGCAAGGAAGGCCGCGATCCACAGTTCGATAAGGAGAATTACCATCAGCTTCTGATCGCCAAAAACATGACTGGTTATCGCAATTTGCTCAAACTGGTCAGCGATAGCAATGTTCACGGCTTCTATTATAAGCCGCGCATTGATCATGCCTTGCTCGAACAACACGCCGACGGCTTGATCTGCACCACTGGCTGCCTGGGGGCAGAGGTTCCGCAGTTGCTCATGCAGGGCAAGGAGAAGGAAGCCTACGAGCGGCTGGGCTGGTATGTGGATCTCTTCGGCAAAGAGAACTTCTTCATCGAACTTCAGGAACACTCCATCGACGAGTTGAAAGAAGTCAACAAGATCTTGGTTCCCTGGGCGAATAAATTCGGGCTGCAACTGCTCGTCACCAACGATGTCCACTATGTGCGCGAAGGGGATAGCACCCCCCACGAGGTACTTCTCTGTGTGCAAACAGGCACGCGTATGCAGGACGAGAAGCGGATGCGGTTGAGCGATCAGAGCTACTTCCTCAAAAGCCGGGCGCAGATGGAAGCGACCTTCCGCCCGTTCATCGATCTACCGCCGAGCGCCTTCGACAATTCGTTGCGCATCGCCGAGATGTGCGACGTGGATCTGGAAGATCCCACCTATCACCTGCCCGATCTGCCCATCCCCGCAGGCTTCACCTACGCGTCCTATCTGCGCCATCTCACCGAAGAGGGGCTGGAACGGCTTTACGGCGAGCGCGCCAACGATCCCGAAGTGCAGGAGCGCAAAGAGCGTGAACTGCGCATCATCGGCGAGATGGGCTTTGACGTCTACTTTTTGATCGTGGCCGATCTCTGCGACTTTGCCCGCAGCCGCAACATCTGGTGGAACGTGCGCGGATCGGGCGCAGGGTCGCTGGTGGCCTATTGCACCGGCATCACCGGGCTGGACCCGCTCAAGAACAATCTGATCTTCGAGCGCTTCCTCAACCCGGGCCGTGTCAGTATGCCCGACTTCGATCTCGACTACCCCGACGATCAACGCGAGGAGATGATCCGCTACACGGTGCAAAAGTACGGCAGCGATCAGGTGGCGCAGATCGTCACCTTCGGGCGCATGAAGGCGCGTGCCGCCATCCGCGATGTGGGCCGCGCTAAGGATGTGCCGCTGGATCGGGTAGATCGCCTTGCCAAGTTGATCCCCGCCATCCCCGGCAAGCCGGTGACGATCCGCGAGGTGCTGACCGAAGGTCATGAATTCTACGACACAGAGCTGGTAGCGCTTTACAATAAAGAGGAGTGGGTACGCGATCTGCTCGATACCTCTATGCAGTTGGAGGGAGTCGCGCGCCATTCGGGCATCCACGCCGCCGCGGTGATCGTGGCAGATCGCAAACTCGATCATTATACGCCGCTCATGCGCGGCTCCAAGTCCACCATCACCGAGACTGTCACCCAATACGAATTTCCCATTCTGGAGTCGATTGGTCTGCTCAAAGTCGACTTTTTGGGACTGAGTACATTGACGGTGCTGCGCGAAGCCTGCCGCCTAATCCAGGAGCAGCACGGCGTCGAATGGCGGCTCGACACCATCCCCTTTGAGGGAGATGAGGCCGTAGAGGCGTTTAAGCTGCTCTCCAGCGGCGAGGTAAGCGGCGTCTTTCAGGTGGAGTCACAGGGGATGCGCCGCGTCCTCACCGAGATGCGGCCCAGCTCCTTCGAACACATTGTGGCGACGATCTCGCTTTACCGTCCCGGCCCGTTGGAGTATATTCCTAACTTCATCCGCCGTCTGCATGGCAACGAGGAAATAGAGTACAAACATCCTTCTCTAGAGTCAATCCTGGGTGAGACGTATGGGATCTGCGTGAGCGGTGACGCTTTGATCACCGAAGCGCGCAGCGGTCAACGCTACCGATTGGATGAGATTGGGCAACTGGATGAATTCTACGTTCAAGGCGTAGATGACAATTGGCAGCCCGCTGTAGGTCGCGTCACCCATTGGATCGATAGCGGGATCAAACCTGTCTTCCGGCTTACGCTGCGCAATGGAGCCAGCCTCAAAGTCACCGAGGATCATCGCCTGCTCACCGAAGCGGGATGGCGTCCACTGAACGAGTTGCAGGTGGGTGACTATGTGGCAACCCCTCCCTATCTCGTTGGGCCGCAACAGACGCCGCATCCAATCGATCGGCGCAAACTGCGCGTGCTGGCCTATTTGTTGGCAGATGGCAGTCTGGCCAGTATGGCATCTGTTGATTTTGTCTCTAAAGATGAAAACCTGCTGGCCGAGTATCAACGCTGTCTGGTCGCCTTTGGTGATGTGCGTCCGAGCTTCACGGCGCAAATTCGCGGCGTTACCCGTATTGGCGCTACCAAGTCGGATAGAGAGGCTCACTATCACGAGCCAAATGCGCTTTTGCGCTGGTTGCGCGAACTGGGCCTGAAACATCCTGCGGGGCAACGTCCAGGGGGGTTGCGCAGCAACGAAAAGTATGTCCCCGATTTTGTCTTTGAACTGGGCAAAGACGACATTACCTTCTTCCTGGCGTCGTTGTGGGAATGTGATGGCTACATCGACAATCGGCTGTGCCACTACAAAACAGTCTCTCCACGTCTGGCAAAGGACGTACAGACACTCCTGTTGCGGCTGGGCATTCATTCCGTCACTTACCAGGCAGATTATACGATTGGCGCTCAACAGGAGAGATCGCGTACCGGTTACCAGGTGACCCTCTACGATACAGCAAAATTTGCGGCGCTGCTCCAACCTCATATGGTTTCGGTGAAACGAGAAAAACGGTGTACCCGACAAAGCCGTACAACCATTGAGCGCGCCCCCTTTCTGGCGGAAGTTGAACAGGTGCGTACGCTCTCCTATCGCGGGTTGATGAAAGCGTATGGAATTGACCGCCAGCATTTTTATCCGCGTGGGCGCACCCGTCAACGCATCTACTCGCATGTGATTGCGCCTTTGACAACTGCCCTGGCCCTGCCAGAGACTTCAAAAAAACTCCATATAGCCTGGGAAGAGATTACCTCCATTGAATATGTAGGACCAGAACACGTTTATGATCTGACGGTGGAAGGTCTGCATAGCTTTGTGGCGGACAATATTGTTGTCCATAATTGTGTCTATCAGGAGCAGATCATCCAGATCTTGAGCAAATTGGCCGGCTATACCCCCGGCGAAGCGGACCTGGTGCGCCGCGCCATCAGCAAGAAGAAGGCGTCGGATATTGAGTATCACAAAAAGATCTTTGTGGAAGGCTGCGGCAAAAACGGCATCCCCAAAGACGCAGCCACCGCCATTTATGAAGATATTGAGTTCTTCGCGCGGTACGGATTTAACAAGTGTCTGCCGGGAGATGTGGAGGTACTCGACGCCGCCACAGGCCGTTCTGTGCGCATTGAGGATCTCTACACAGGCGCGGCGCAGATTGACGCTACCCTCACCTGCGATACATCGGATCTCACGATGAGATCCGGGCGTATTTCCGCGGTGACGGACAACGGGATCAAGCCGGTCTATCGACTCACGACTCGCTTAGGACGACAGATCGAGGCGACCGCCAATCATCCTTTCTATACCTTTGACGGTTGGCGGCTGTTGGAGGAGTTAAAACCCGGGTTGCAGATCGCCACGCCGCGGCGCGTCCCCGTTGAAGGCAGTCAGGTTTGGCCGCAGTACGAAGTCATCGCACTGGGCCATCTCTTGGCCGAGGGCAATCTCTGCCATCCTCATTCGGTCTACTTTTACAGCCAGGATTGGGCACAGGTTGAGGATTACATCGCCGCCGCCGAGCAGTTTGAGAATGTCAAATGCAGCGTTGCCAGCCACAAAGAGACCTTCTCGATTTACGCCAAACGTGTGGATAGACAGCGTGAACCGGGTATTGTGCGCTGGGCTAAACAGATTGGCATCTGGGGCAAGGATGCTCACACCAAAGAGATCCCGGCGGCGGTCTTTGAACTCACTAACGCGCAGATTGGCCTGCTCCTCAGCCGCATGTGGGAAGGCGACGGCCACATCAACGTCAAGGGCCGTAGCCTCTATTATGCCACTGCCTCCGAACGGATGGCGCAGCAGATGCAGCATCTACTCTTGCGCCTGGGCATTGTGAGCCGCTTGCGCACTGTCACCTTCCCGTACAACGATGGACGCACCGGCTATCAACTTTTCATCACTGGCAACGAGAATATTCGATCTTTTGCCGCGCAGATTGGCGTTCATTTTGTCAGCCAGTTACGCCAAGAAAAGCTGAATCGACTTCAGATCGAGACGCCCGCGGCCAATGGTACGCGCGATGTAGTTCCGCTGGGCGTTAAGGAGATGGTGCGAGCCGCCAAGGATCGCACGGGGATCACATGGACGCAACTCAACGCCGAATGTCAGGTAGCGCAGCGTGAGTTTTATCCGAAGAATGCGGCGCTGAAGAATGGGTTTACCCGGCAGACGATAGAGCGGCTTGCAACCTATTTCGACGACATCGATCTGCGTCGCTATGCCTATAACGACATCTATTGGGACGAAGTGGAGTCCATCGAGTACGTGGGCGAAAAGCAGACCTACGATTTGGAGGTCCCCGGCACTCACAACTTCATCGCCAACGATATCTTGGTCCACAATAGTCATGCCGCCGACTATGCGGTGATCACCGTGCAGACAGCCTACCTCAAGGCCCACTATCCGGTTGAGTATATGGCGGCGCTGCTCTTGGTCGAGCGTGACAAGACCGAGAAGGTGATCAACTTCATCAATGAGTGCCGGCGTATGGGCATTCAGGTGTTGCCGCCGGATGTGAACTACAGCGGCATGGACTTTGAGAGCCAGGCCGTGCCCGCGGAATTGGCGCACAAAGCGCTCACCAAAGATCCTAGTATTGCCTACAACTTCCCAGTGCCGCCGGGCGCGGCCATCCGCTTCGGCATGGCCGCGGTGAAAAATGTGGGCGAAGGGCCGGTGAGCGTGATCCTCGCTGAACGCAAAGGGGGTGGACCGTTCCGCACGCTGGAAGATTTCTGTGACCGGGTCGATCTGCGCCACGTCAACAAGCGCTCTCTGGAATGTCTGATCAAAGTCGGCGCGCTGGATCGCTTCGGAACCCGCAGCCAGCTTCTGCACGTGCTGGATCAGATGGTAGCGCGCTCGGCAGCGGCCCGCAGCGCCGCAGAGAGCGGACAGCTTTCCATGTTCGATCTAATTGGCGACGCTGGAGAGCCGCAAGAGGTGCCCATCATCTTGCCTAAGATCGAGGAAGTCAAGAGCCGCGAGCGGCTGCAATGGGAAAAAGAGTTGTTGGGCGTCTTTGCCAGCAGCCATCCACTCCAGCAGTTGAAGGTTGACCTGATGGAGATCGTCACCTGCTCGTGTGCGGAACTGAATGAAAGTCACGACGAGAAGACGGTCACCGTCGGCGGCATGATCGCCGACATCCGCACGACGATCACCAAAAAGGGCGACAAGATGGCCTTCCTGCGCATTGAGGATATGCTGGGCCAATGCGAAGTTGTCCTCTTCCCGCGCACCTATGAGCAGTACAAAGATCAGTTGGAGCCGGATCGGGTGATCCTCGTCGTGGGGAAGGCGCAGGCGCGCAACGGGCGCACCAGCGTCCTCGCCGAGGAGATCAAGACCAGTTTGGAGATCGCGCGCGAGGTCGTCAGCGTCGAAGAGAACCGCTATCAGGAGAAGTTGATCGAGATGCCCACCTTTAACGGACGATCCACCGCCAAGCCTGCCACCGCCAGTTGGGATCCCGGCATAGACGGCTATGATCTGGAGAGCGCGCCGGTGATGGACGAAGAAAGCCCCTTTGCCCATGACATGCCTGATTGGCTGCCGCCCGAGGAGATGGAAGAGAAGGCAAAAGACAAAAACCAAAAGGAAAATGTGATAGAGGAGCCAACGCCGACATTGGCGGCTGTCGAGGCAGTGGAGCCAGTTGTTTGGGAGCCCAAAATTGAGCAAACACCGCCCACGCCCAGAGCGGTAGGGCCAGAGCCTGAGTCGACGGACAGCGCGCCGATCCAAAAAGAGATGTCAGCGACTGAGCCACGCAACACGCAACACGCAAGCGCTCAGAGCGCCCGCAACGGTCACAAAGCGACCAACGGCCACAGCGAAACCAACGGCCATGCCCGCGGTCGCCGCACGCTTCGGATCGTCTTCTCGCGCTGCGGCCAATTGGATCGGGACAAGTACCGGCTGCGCGAGATCGTCGACGCCGTGCGCGATCCCAAGGGACGCGATCAATTCTTGATCATTATGGAATCCGAAGGTCGCCGTCACCAGCTCTCCTTCCCCAACGACTTCTGCACCGTCAGCGAGCGGCTGTTGGGCGATCTGCAAAAGTACTTCAACGTAGATGTGACGGTGGAGGAATAAACATGAACAACGAACATCAAGATAAATCGGAAGGCACAGAGACGCGCCCTAAGCCCAAGCGTCGCATCTCCGGCGATCAGGAACCGCTCGACCAATGGGACGAGTTGATCAACAGCCGCATTGAGGAAGCCATACAGTCGGGCGTGTTTGATAACCTGCCTGGCAAGGGCAAGCCGTTGCGCTTGAACGAGAACCCCAATGAGCCGCCGGATATGCAGATGGCGCACAAGATCCTCAAAAATAACGATCTGACGCCAGGCTGGATCGCCGACCGCAAGGCAATTTTTGCCGAGATCGAAACGTTCCGCACGGAGATGCAACGGGAATGGGATCGCGTACAGGCGGGAAAGATGGGGCCGGAGGAATGGAAGCGCACAGTGGACGCCTGGGAAACCCGCCTGGCCGATCTCAACCGGCGCATTCGCGATCTAAATTTAGCGTTGCCCATCCCCAATATGGAAATCTTGCGTCTGCGCATGGATGATGAACTGGCGCGCATGGGCGCACCCCGCGCCATCACCCGCTGAGGAGGAGCCGATGGGTTTTCGCATTGCCGCTGTGCAGATGAACACACAGGATAATAAAGAGAAAAATCTGCAAAAGGCCGAGGCGTTGATCGACGAAGCGGTCCGGTTGGGCGCGCAGTTGGTGGCGCTGCCCGAAATGTTCAACATCTTAGGCCCGAACGAGGTTGTGCGCGCTGCGCGTGAACCCATCCCCGGCCCGACGAGCGCTTTTTTGCAGCGCAAGGCCCAAGAACATGGGATCTACATCCACGGCGGCAGCATCCCCGTGGCGGTGGACGACAGCGACAAATCGTGGAACACCACGCTGGTCTACGATCCGCAGGGTGAGTTGATTGCCCGCTACAACAAGATCCACCTTTTCGATATTGACGTGACCGGCCACGTGGCGGACAACGAGTCCTCGCGCTTTGAGGCGGGGCAGGAGATGGTCACCTTCGAGACCGAACACGGTCAGTTCGGGTTGACCATCTGCTACGACATCCGCTTTCCCGAACTTTACCGGGCGCTGACCCTGGCCGGCGCGCGGGTGATCTTTCAACCTGCGGCTTTCACCCTCTATACCGGCAAGGATCATTGGGAGACGTTGATCCGAGCGCGTGCCATCGAGAATCAGGTCTACATGGTCTCGCCGGCGCAGTTTGGCAGCCATCCGCCGGGCAAACATTGTTTCGGCAACGCCATGATCGTCGATCCGTGGGGAACGGTGTTGGCGCGTGCGCCCGAACGTGAGTGCGTCATCTTCGCCGATATCGACTACGCCAGCCAGGACAAGATCCGCCAGGGGCTACCTGCGCTCCACCATCGACGCCCGGCCCTTTATCAAAGAGATCGATGATGCGACTGCTTTGGGATTAAATCTAGAAATTGTGTCGGCGTTTGTATCTCGTTTCTATATCGAGATGCATGACAGCAGCGTTGGCGGCAAATACGCTAAAGACAGGCAGGACGGGCGCAGGGTGCTGCGCCCTTTTTATTGAGGAGCAATCATGGCAGAACAGCACCAAAAACAGGAGAACGAGCCGGCACAATCAAGATCCCAGAGATGGCCCCGTTCAATGCAGCGGAGTATCGGTTGGATGAATCGATATGAGGGTCGAGTTTTGCTGGCTTTGGTCTTATTAGCGGGAGGAGTATGGCTTTTCATCTTCCTGGCGGATCAGGTCGTGGGCAGGGATCCGCGTACGCTGGACATCCAGATCCTGCTTGCGATGCGCGAACCAGGCGACAACGCCGATCCGTTAGGACCGCCCTGGCTGGGGGAAATGACAAGAGATTTTACGGCATTGGGGGGCGCCGGTTTGCAGACGATGATCCTAACCCTGGTCTGCGGCTATTTGATTCTGATCCGCAAGTATAATGCGATGTTGTTGCTAATTTCAGCTATCGTCGGGGCGTGGGTCCTTAACTCTCTGCTCAAGGAACTCTTTGAGCGACCGCGCCCCGATCTAGTTCCCCATGGGATGATGGTCTATCAGGCCAGTTTCCCAAGTGGACACGCCATGAGCGCCGCCGCGTTCTACCTGACATTAGGGGTGTTGTTGGTCCGCCTGCACACGCGCCGCCATATTCAGGGTTATTTCATGGGCGCAGCCATCCTCATCACAGTGATCGTGGGTATCAGCCGCATCTATTTAGGCGTCCACTGGCCGTCGGACGTGCTGGCCGGTTGGGTAATGGGGGGCGTGTGGGCGATTCTCTGTTGGATGTTAACCCGCTGGCTGCAACGGCGCGGACAGGTAGAGCAGGCCGGTGAGGAAGGAAAACAGAACAGGAAGGAAAAAGGGTTGGATGCTGAGCAAGTGCGACAACGGGAGCCTTAACGGACATCTGCAAGGGGGATCTTCCCCTGGACGAGCGTTCCACAGCCAAGCCGCGGACTGGGCGATTGTACAATGAGCTGCCCATTCATCATTTCTGAACGTTCGTGCATGTTGAGTAGACCAAAGCTGCCCCGGTCATCATAGGAGTGTTTGAGCAAGTTTACATCAAAACCTCTGCCGTCATCCTCGCTCTCGAACCAGAGGAAAGATTCATCGATCCACAACCGGATCCAAATGTTTTGGGCGTTGGCGTGTTTGCGAATGTTGGTAATGGCTTCCTGCAAAATAGAGAAGATATTGTTGGCGACTTTGGCCTTCAGTGTAAAGGGGAGGTCAGTCAGCTCTAAATGGAACTGAGAAGATATCATATTGCTCAACTGTTCATGGTAGAAATGGAGCGCTGGGACCAACCCCCGGCTCTCCAGGATGATGGGTCGCAGTTCAAAGAGCAGCGTGCGCAATTCCCGGTTGGCCTGTCGCCCCAGATCTTCCAATAGATCCAACTCGGAACGGACGGTTTCGTATCGTTCCCGCGCTAACAGGCGGCGCGCAACATCCACATTCATAATGATCAAGCTCAGAATCTGGGCAGGTCCATCATGCAGATCACGCGCCAATTGATGGCGCACTTCCTCTTGGGCTTTGATGATCCGTTCCTGTTCGTTGCGCAAATTCTGATAGAGCCGGGCATTTTCTAGCGCAATCGCAGCCTGACTCCCCATCTTCTCCAACCAGTTTTTATCCTCTTCGGTAAAATCTTCTTCATTCTCCTTGTTGAGGACTTCTAATACGCCGACTAGCCGTCCCTGGACCATCAACGGCACACAGAGGATGTTGCGGGTCTTAAAGCCCGTGGAATCGTCCACATGCGAGGTAAAGCGCGCATCTCGATTCACATCGTTGACGATGATCGACTTGCGATTCACGGAAGTCCAACCGGCTACCCCCTGATTTTGAGGAATGCGGCGTTCGCGTAGCAGCCCGCCAGCCGCCCCAGTGGGCATGTAAAAGATCAACTCACGGTTGCGTTCATCTACCACAAAGAGGGTGGCTGCCTGCGCGTGGAGGGTCATGGCGCTCATCTCTGTGGTATCGCGCAGTACCGTTTCTAGATCGAGCGTACTGTTGAGCGATTGGCTGACCTGGGCGATCAAGCTCATCTGCTCCAAACGCTGTCGGGTGATAGCCAATTGACGCGCCCGTAAGCCGCCGTCAAGGATAAGATGGATGAACCCTATCAATTCATCATAATTTTGATTGGCAGGAAGGGCATCCGCCGGGAAGATCAAGCTAATGCCGCCCAACAAAATGCCATCCATGCGCAGGCGCATGTGGATGATCGGCTGATCTTCGTCGCGCCGTCCCAACCCTAGTTCCACATCGTCAGAACGGGTAGATTGAAATTCATCACTCGAATAACTGCGAAGCGCTATCTCCCAGCGGCGAATTCGAGAAAGCCAGATCGGATCAAAAGCGCCGACCTGCACTGAAATTTCGGGAACCGAAGTATGGGTGCGGAAGAGCCAGAGACTACCTGCTTTGACCAGGGTATACCGCAGGATTAGTTCGGCTGAAAGTTGCCAATAGTTCTGATCCTGGTTGTTCTTCAACAAGTGATTCAGTTCCAGCAGATCAAGCCAGAATGTTGACTGAGCGGAGGAGAGTGCGAGTCCATTTTCAGTTGGATGCAACGGGCTCTCTTGATCTGAGCGATTTATCGTCAACATGCAACCGTCCTATACGTTGGGGGTAAAGCGAAGCGGATCTTAATTTTCTGTCCAGATTATACTATAATGTAACGGATCTTCAGCCCATACTTATCCGTGAAAGTACTCAAAAT
>JAHBVG010000079.1 GCA_019637695.1 Caldilineaceae bacterium
GCCGTTTCCCTTCTACCTACAAACCGACTCGTTAACTTAATGACATTGAGTAATGAGTAATAAGTAGATGTGGTCTCAACCGCCAATGATGCAAGTTTAGGCAACGAGAAACTCGACCTACTCATTACTCCTTACTCATTGCTTCAACAATTTCCGCGCGGCGGCAAGACTTTCCGGCACGCCAATCGTCAGCGGATCTTGGCCGCCTTCGTATTCGAGCGAGAGCCAGCCGTCGTAGCCCGCTTCCTGCAGGATCGAGATGATGTGGGGCAAATCCACCTGGCCTTCGCCGACAACGGTTCCGGTGTAGCCGACGCCGTCGAGTCCTTTGTAGATATGGGATGTCTGGCCTTCGGGCGCTACGGCGAAATCTTTGAGGTGGACGAGCGCCACCAGATCGGCGAGGGCATGGGCGGCGTCGGTGGGGTTCTCGCCCACAAGCAGGAAGTTGCCGGTGTCGAGGTTGGCGCGTAACGACGGCGAGTTGACCCGTTCGATGATCTCGCGCACTTGATCGCTGCGCCCGGCCATCAGCCCGTGGTTCTCCAGGGCAAGGACCACCCCGTGCTGGCGGGCGTACTCAGCCCCATCGTTCAAGCCTTCGATGATCCATTCCATGCCGTCGGCCAGGGTATAGCCGGGCTTGTGGTTGCCGCTGAAGACGCGCATTAGCCCGACTTCGAGGGCGTTGGCCGTGTCGATCCCCTTGAGCAGATCGGCCATCTGCTTCTCCCGCACTTCCCGCTCTGGTTGAAAAAAGTCATTGCCCACGGAGTAGACCGCCAATTCCAGCCCGGCGTCGGCGATCTGCTTTTTCACCTGCGACAGTTGCGCCTCTTTGTCGGTCCAGAAATAGTCGAGCAATTCCACGCCCTCCACATCCTGGCGGGCGGCAAAGTCGATAAATCCCGGCAGGTCCATCTTCCCTGCGCGTACCGGGTGGACCACACTCCACATACTGACACTCAATTTCATGGTTGAGATTCCTTGTCTATCATTGAAGTTTACTGATTATAGGGAGAGTAGATATTGAATATTAGGGATTGGGGATTGAGCGTGTCGAGTTTTTGAAATCGCTTAATCGCGCCGACCGCAGCGGTCGGCAATCGCTGCGATGCAAAAAGAGAGCCGATAGAAGCGTCAAGAGCCTCGCTCCAGTACCCAATCTCTAATATCCAACACCTATTCCCCAATCCTCAGTCACCGATCCCTGCATCTTCTAAGCCTACTCCATCGTCAGCGAATCTCCAATCGCATTTCGCAGCCGATCTCAAAGAGCCGCCCCCAGGGGAAAATAACGCGGCTGACGCCGAGATCGTCGATGGTGAGGCGACTTTCCCCGGCGTGGATAGTCTGCCCGGCAAAGTGGATCTGCGCAAAGTCGGCGGCGGCGGAGATCAGCCGGGTGTTGACTTCGGCCTCGACGTGGGCGGCGGCCTCCTCCAAATTGGTCATCTTGGGGAGGATACCCAGCCGGGGCAGCACGTCCAGCGCCACCTGCGAGCGGACCAATCCCTGGTAGAGATAATCGTCCACAAAGCGGAGGAAGAGGAATTCGACGTGAGCGGCCAGCGCAGATGGCGACGCGCCGCGGCTCTGTTGCAGATGGCGGATCACGCTCTGGGCGAGGACGGTCCCCAATGTGTTGCCGGCGGTGTTCCATCCGCCGAAAGCGGCGAGTTGGGCCAGATCCACATGACGGCGCAGCGCTTCACCCAATTCAATGTCGCCGCCGTTGACAAAGGCCACGTCGACGACGGCGACATTCTTCCCCTCGGCCACGGACGCGGCCAGACTGCGGGCGAACTCGTCCACGTTGCGCTGCACCGAATGGATCTCGCGCAGCGAATTGCGCAGCCCCGACGAGCGCCGGTATTCATCCCAGCGCGCTTGTAGATCAGGGGGCAGATCGAGTGGAGGCGATCCACGCTGCGCCACCATCTGATCAAAGCCGTTGCCCTGCACCTCGGCGGGCGAGTTGACGTAAAGGAGAATGTCGGCGCGGTCGGGCGTCTCCGCGATCACCCCGGCCAGCGGACCCAAATGGGCCTTGATCAACTCCTCCATCGGGCGATCTTCGTAGGCGGTGATGATTTCGCCGGCGCGCACGCTGCTGTAACGCGTCCACACACAGGGGCGGAACTCGGCCTGCTGCGCGGTGAAACGGGCGATCAGCAGCATGTCGGTCTCATCGGCGCCGGGGTAAACCGAGACGCGGTCGGCGACGCCCAACTGCCGCGCCAGTTGACGCAGATGGCGCGCCTCGGCAATGTTCCATCCGTACTCCACCGTGTCGTCCTGGGGGATAATGAGATAGTCGAGGATGCCAGCGGCGGTCCACTCGATCATGGCGCGGTTGATGAGGTGGTTGCGGGCGCGACCATCGAGATAATCCTGCACAATCTCGGCAGGGATCTCAGCGCGCAGCCGCGCTACTTCGGCTTCGTCCTCGGCGGGGTTGCCCACCAGCATCGCCAGCCGATCCTCCAAATAGGAGATGCGGAAAAGGCGTGCGCCGTAGCTTCCCCAATAGGCTTTCTCTTCCTCAGCGTCGTTGCCGCGTGTCACCCGCATGAGGATCGAATAGCCCAATAGGGTCAGGCGCGGATGTCGTTCTTTGAGGTGGCGCACAGTACTCAGCCGGTCGAGGACAACATCCGCCGGATCGGTGGAACGCCGCGAGTTGACCAACCCGCCATAGCCCAGCGTATCCAGCGCCAGGATCAGCGCGTCGGATTGGGGGGCGACTTCTTCCAGCCAGGTGGCAAGTTGCTCCATTTCGCCGGCGCGCCAGGGTGTGCCCAGCCAATTCTTGGGCGGCAAAATTGGCTCATACCCGGCAGCCCGCGCCAACAACGCGGGGAATTCATAGTTCGGCGGACGATCATCTAGTGGGAGAATGGCGATGGATGGTGACATGGGCGTAAGAAACCGTGAGTGATAGGGATAGGTAGAGAGTCATGTGAATTCGTAATGCGTGATTCGTAGACAACGTCACTCGCCAATTGGCGGCCAACATTGTAAACCAATTACGTATCACGCATTACGTTCGATATTTTCGACAAACCAACGGGTGATCTCCTGCGGGCGGGTGATAGCGCCGCCGACGATGGCGGAGCGCGCGCCGTAGTCGAAGGCCCGGCGGATCTGTTCGGGCGTGCGATAGCGTCCTTCGGCCAGCAAGGGAACGCGCAGCCGCGGCGCGAGTTGACGCACCAATTCGAGATCGGGATCAGCCTGCTTTGGGGTATTCTCGGTGTAGCCCGACATGGTGGTGGAGATGAGATCCGCGCCGGCGGCTTCGGCGGCCAGCCCTTCCTCAAAGGTGGCGATGTCGGCAAGAACGGGGCAACCGGTCTCCGTGTGGATAGCGGCGATGAAGTCGGCCAGCGTCCCCGGCTGCGGGCGCGGACGGGCGGTGGCGTCGATGGCGACAATGTCCGCCCCGGCGTCGACCACGGCGCGCACATGGGCTATCGTCGGCGTGATGTAGACCGGGTAGCCGGGGATGTCGTCTTTGAAGAGGCCGATGATGGGCAGATACACCGTGGCACGGATGGCGCGGATGTCGGCGGGTCCGTTGGCGCGGATTGCCGATGCGCCGCCTTGTTGCGCCGCCAATGCCATGCGCGCCATGATCTCCGCGCCGTGCAGCGGTTCGTGGGGCAACGCCTGGCACGAGACGATCAGCCGATGGCGCACCTGTTGGATGAACGCGTCCACGCGTTGGGCGCGCGTCGGGGTCGGAGAGTCGGTCATTTCGATCAATATCCTTTGCAGCGGGTCAACGCGGAAACTGTCAGATCCAATCTCACCGCAAAGTCGTCAAGAACGCAAAGATAGTGGGTCATCCGCGTAGAAAGTCGACGATCACCGGCGCGAAGTCGTCAAGGCGGTGGATGCGATCCGCGTAGGTGTCGCGCCCCGCGCCGAGGAGCAGGGTGAGCGCGGGGTTGTCCGTGTGTTTGCGGTCGCTGCAATCTTCCACATTGCCGTGATCGCTGCCGACGATGATCATGGTCTCGTCGAGATCAGCGGCGGCAAGCAGACCGGCGAGGAAGCCGTCGAATTGATCAAAATTCTCCACGGCGGCGGCATGGTTGCGGTGATGGCCCAGATAATCGGTGAGCCAATGCTCGAAGAAGACAAATCGATAGTCCTGGGCGATGCGCCAAAGCTGCGCGCCATTCTCGGCGGCGGTCGTGAGCGGGACATCGGTGTAGCCCAACTCTGTGCGCCAGCCCTCAGTGGTGAAGGTGGCGCTGAGCGCGCGCCGGGCGCGCAGATCGTCCACGGTGAGCAGATTTTGGCCGCCCACCTGCGCCGCATAGGGGACGGCGCTGAGCAGCCGCTTTCCGCGATCCACAGCGGCGAAATAGCGTTCGGGGTAGGCGTTGCAAAAATAGGCGGGCAGATCCATCCGGTTGAGGCGGGCGAAGAGGCTGGCTTCGTCCAAAATCGCGCGGACGCGCTGATCGGGGCGCGGACCGTAGTGTTCGCCCAGCCGCGCCGGCGCGTTGATCCCCGTGAGGATGGCCGTCTGCCCGGTGGCGCTTTGGGGACGCCCCGCCACGCCCAGGTGCGCGTCGGTGGGGATGAAGTGCGCGTGCGCCGCGGCGAATCGTCCTGTGCGGAGGGTGGGCGGGTAGCCATCCATGAGCGCGGCGAGGGTGGGCATACGCGCCGCCGCCAGCGGGTTGATCGCCGCCTCGTCGGCGCCGACGCCCACCCCATCTAAAAAGAGAAAAATCACTCGTCTCACAGCACCCTCACAAGATCGAACGCGGACACGCTTTGTCAAGCCCCCAAATGTAGTGTAATGGGCTTCACTGGAATTTTGAAAACAGAGATCTCTGTAGCTAGATACTCTACCGCGCTTGAAATCGCTTTTGACGCGCCTTCATCCCCATTTTATAATGGTAGCCCACATCGCTGTGTGCGACTTGGGGTGCGTGTCTGCGTCATCCCTGTAACATTGTGTGAATCGTGCAGATTATCATCACGGAAGTTCTCATGCCTTTTTACCAGACAGAAGAACAACTCTACGATGTACTCGCATCGGTCTTTGAGCGAGTGCGTCAGAAACCGGAATATATAGAGACCTTTACAAAGAGCAATTTGGTAATCCGTATGCGGTTTCATGCGCCTAGCGCCGAGATCTTGCTCGATGGACGCCAACCTCCGTTGGAAGTCTTCTATGGAAATCGGCCTGGTCGCGCTGATCTGGAGCTGACAATGCAGGCCGATGATCTGCATAAGATCTGGCTGGGCAACAAACGGCTGCGCGAAGCCTTCTTTAACGGCGAGATCAAAACCAAAGGCAATATTATGCGGGCGACCAAATTGACCGATCTCTTTCGAGAAGCGGAACGCGCCTATCCCCAAGTTTTGGCAGAGAAGGGTTTACAATAAGGAAACCTGCTTTGACACCCTTTTGCACACAGGCTATAATTTCCCCATGCGCCGATCTGCTGCCCAGCAGATGGGGGAAGGAGTAGAATGGACGTTACAGACGAAATTAAGGCGCGTATTGACATCGTCGACTTCATCTCCCGTTATGTTCCTCTGAAACGAGCTGGACGGTCTTATAAGGCAAATTGTCCCTTTCACCAGGAGAAGACACCCAGTTTTGTCGTCTTTCCCGAATCAGGTACATGGCGTTGTTTTGGGGCCTGCGCAACTGGCGGTGACATTTTCTCGTTCCTGATGAAACGAGAAAATATGGATTTCCGCGACGCCATTCAAGAGTTGGCGCGTGAGGCGGGCATCCAGCTTGAAGAGCCGCAAGTCGATGATGAGAGTCAGATTCGCGAACGGCTCTACGTCATCAACGCCCACGCCGCTCAGTTCTTTCGCAATCAACTGCACCGCCATTCGGCTGCCAACGAAGCTCGTAGCTATCTACAACGTCGTGGCATCAATGCACAGGTAGCCGAATCCTTCCAACTGGGATTTGCCCCCGAAAGTTGGGATTCACTGCGCAACCATCTGTTGGCCCTGGGCTATACCACAGATGAACAGCATCAAGCCGGGGTGCTCAAGTACAACGAGGATCGGGATAGTTACTATGACGCCTTCCGCAACCGCCTGATTATCCCCATTGCCGACCGACAGGGACGCATCACTGGTTTTGGTGGTCGCGTTCTCGACAAAAGTGTACCCAAATATTTGAATACGGCGGATACGCCGATCTTTAACAAGTCGCAAACCGTCTATGGTTTGGATCGCGCGCATCGAGCGATCCGTGAGGCCGATGCGGTGGTGATTGTCGAAGGGTACATGGATGTGATTGCTGCCCATCAGTTCGGGTACAATAACGTGGTGGCCTGTTTAGGTACCGCATTGACCGAAGATCAACTGCGTCAACTTCAACGCTACACCAACAACTTTGTGCTGGCGTTGGATGCCGACAATGCCGGGCAACAGGCGACGATCCGTGGCTTGAATGGAGCTCGTCAGGCGCTGAAGCGTGTGCGCAAACCCGTTGTGACGCCATCGGGCCGGGTGCGGATCGAGAACCGATTGGCGGCCAACTTGCGCATCGTCGCCCTCACCGACGGCAAGGATCCTGACGATATCATCCGCAAAGATCCGCAAGGGTGGCCGGCGCTTGTTCAAAGCGCGCAGCCACTGGTCGATTTTTTTATCAACGTAGTCAGCGTCCACACCAATTTGGAGAGCGCGCAGGGCAAAGCGGAAGCCGTCGCTGAACTTGTTCCGCTGATTGCCGAACTTGACGACGAGATCGAACGCCAGCATTATACGCAGCAGTTGAGCCGTCTGGTGCAGATCGACGAACAGACCATTGCTCATCGCGTACAGGCGGCGGCGCGCACCATGGCTCGCGAAGAGAGCCGTAAGGCGAGTCGCCCGCGCAGCCAATCACAGGATCGACGCCCCAGCGCTTCCGCTGCACTTGAGGCCGATGATGAGCGGGCTGAAGCGCTGCCACAGTCAGCCAATCGACGGCACATACCGCCCGAACCGGCAGATTCACAGACCGCTCTCGAACGCTTCTTGCTCGCCAATCTGCTCCAAGAACCAAACCTGCTGGTATGGTTGGCAGGCATGGCGGCCCAATTGGAGATTCCGCCGCTGGGCATGGATGAATTACAGCGGACCGAACACCAACAGATATTTTTCAGCTTGAAGCAGTTCATTACCGGCGATGAGCTTTGGGATCTAGAAGCTTTTCAGGAGACGCTATCGCCAAACCTGCATGGACGGCTTGCCGATCTGATCCAACAGGCGGTGGCCCTACCTGAGCGAAATATTGTCGAAATGCAAGAAGCTGTCCTCAAGGCCGTGATCCGCCTGCGCCGCGAACGGCTGCGCGAGGATCTCTACGCAATGCAATTCCTGCTTCAAGATGCGCAGCAGACTGATGACCGCGAAGCAGTATTGGGATATTCAACCGCCATCAACGCCCATCGACGTGACCGCCATCACCTGGAACATGTATTACAACGATTGAACCGAGTCTCTTATGGCTCAAAACGCTTTGAGCAAGGCATCCGTATTGCCTAATTTTTATCTCTGATCAGGAAGAAACATGGCCAGAAGACGAATGACACCGAACAGCCGATCCGAAGAGCGTCCAAACCGCCCAGGCCCCAGTACCGAGAGCGAACTGGACGAATACATCCACCTGGGTGAATCTCAGGAAGAAGAGGAGGATCTGTTCGAGGATATGCAAGAAGATGCGGACGACGACAACGCCCCGTTGCCCCGCATTGAACGCGATCTCAAACTGGAAGAGGAGATCGAACTGGAGAAGTACGTTCCTGTTGAGAAGGTGCTGGAGGATGTACAGGAACTGAGCCAGGTGCTGGACCCCGTGCGGATGTATCTGCGCGAGATCGGCCAGCACGATCTGCTCACCGCTGAAGAGGAAGTAGCCCTCGCCAAGCGGATTGCCCTGGGCGCAAGGGCCGAGGAACGAATGGAGGCTTTGCGCCAAGACAAAGGTGAACTTCTTGAAGAATATGGCTCCGATGGCATCGACTGGGACGAAATCGATCTGTTGAAGAAACAGATTCGTGACGGCAAACTGGCCCAAGATCAACTGGCGCAGAGCAATCTCCGACTTGTGGTCAGCGTAGCCAAACGCTACATTGGCCGCGGCCTTAACTTTCAGGATCTGATCCAAGAGGGCAACGTTGGCCTGTTGCGTGCAGTGGAAAAGTTTGATCACACGCTCGGCTTCAAATTTAGCACCTACGCCACCTGGTGGATCCGCCAGGCCATCAGCCGGGCGATTGCCGATCAGGCGCGTACCATCCGCATTCCCGTACACATGGTGGAAACCATCAACCGGCAGGTGCGCACGGGGCGACGGTTGCAGCAGGAGTTGGGCCGCGAACCAACCCCCGAGGAAATCGCGCTGGAGATGGAGTTTGTCGAACCCGACCAGATCCTCGACATCCGCCGGGCCTGGAAGAACGACAAACCCCTGGAAGGCGAACTCAAACACGCCATGGAGCGCGCTGCCGCCAAGGTCCAGCGCATCCAGCGGCTGAGCCAGGAACCGATCAGCCTGGAGACGCCGGTGGGTACGGAAGAAAATAGCTACCTGGGTGACTTCATCGAGGATGAAAGTATGCCTGGTCCTGTGGACAGCGCCAGCCGTCATCTGCTCAAAGAGCAGATGAACGAGATCCTCGAAGGGCTGACCGAGCGCGAGCGCAAAGTACTGATCATGCGTTTCGGGCTGGAAGATGGCATGAGCCGCACCTTAGAGGACGTAGGTCGCGAGTTCAACGTCACCCGCGAGCGCGTGCGCCAGATCGAAGCCAAAGCCCTACGCAAATTGCGCCATCCCCTGCGCAGTCGCAAGTTGCGCGATTATCTGGGGTAGAGAGCAAGATATTGGATATTGGGTATTGGATATTTTTCATGAGGACATCCAATACCCAATACCGAAATTTGACGCCCTGGCCCAACTTTTGTATACTGATCGACGTTGCAATTGCAGCGCGCCATAATCCTCGATAGCTCAATCGGCAGAGCATCCGGCTGTTAACCGGAGGGTTCTTGGTTCGAGTCCAAGTCGAGGAGCCTTGTACGATATGTTGAGAGAAGCCCTCCAGCTACTACGATATGTAGTGGTTGGAGGGCTTCTCTGTTATACGGCAGCAGGAGTACGGGTGGAGGCGGGAAGCGTGGCCGTTATCGACCCGATGTCTGATCCGCCCCCACCTGTGCCCCTCAGGATGGTTCGACAAAAATCGCCCCCCGCCCACAACGTTTCGCATTGCTCCTCTTTTTACGGTAAAATAGCGCCAATCGCTTAATCCCCTGATCTCCACCACAGGGCTTAACCAAGCGCCATTGAAAAGCCACTCTCTGTGCAAGGAATCAACATTCTCTATGGACCTGAATACCCTCCAATCCTGGTTGTGGAGAGCCGCCTGCTCTATCCGTGGTGAGGTGGACGCCGCCCGCTACAAGGATTACATTCTGCCCCTGGTCTTCTACAAACGACTTGACGATGTCTACGAGGACGAACTGACCCGGCTGGGCAACAGTCTGGGCATTGACGCGCGCACCGCCGAACTCTTTGCCGAGACCGACCGCTCGCTGGTGCGCTTCTACCTGCCTCAGGACGCGCGTTGGCGCGCCGTGCGCGGACGCACCACGGGCATGGGTATGTTGCTCACCGATACGCTGCGCGCCATTGCCCGCGAGAATCCAGACTTGAGCGGCGTCATCGACCGCAGGGACTTTAACGCCACCGAGGGCAATCAGCGGGTATTGGACGACAACACCCTGGCCCGACTGGTGGACATTCTCAGCGAACAGCGCCTGGGGCTGGACGATGTGCAGCCCGACATCCTGGGTCGCTCGTATGAGTATCTGCTGCGCAAGTTTGCCGAACGGGGCAGCAGCGCTGGGGAATTCTTCACCCCTACGGATGTGGGCCATCTGATTGCGTGCATTCTCGACCCGGAGCCGGGCGATGATGTCTACGACCCGGCGGGTGGTTCGCTTGGCTTGCTCATCAAGACCCAACTGCGCCACCGCCAAAAGCTCGCCGCCAGGCTGGGAAAGTCCGCGCGTGAACTGACGCCCGACGACGACCCCAACCCTATCTATCTCTACGGCCAGGAACTTCAGGCCGACAACGTGGCCGCGGGCAAGATGAACGCCTTTATCCACGATATGCGCGCCGATGTGCGCCAGGGCAACACGCTGCGCAATCCCCTCTTCCTCAACGATGGCAGTCTGCGCCGCTTCCGCAAGATTGGGGCCAACCCCATGTGGAATCAGGACGCCCCCGCCGAACTCTACGACAACGACGGCTATGGGCGCTTTGAGTGGGGCATCCCGCCTGCCAGCAGCGCCGATTGGGGATGGTTGCAGCACATGTACGCCAGTCTGGAGCCAGGGGGCCGCATGGCTGTGGTGCTGGATACGGGCGCAGCCAGCCGGGGCAGCGGCAACAAGGGACGCAACGCCGAGCGGGACATTCGCAAGGCATTTGTGGAGGCCGGGGCTGTGGATGCGGTGATTCTGCTGCCCGACAACATGAACTTCTTCCAACACCCCTCCGCCCTGGCATCATCCTGGTGGCGCAGAAGGTGGACGGGAACACCCACGCCCCCACGCCGGGGAGATTCTGCTCATCAACGCCAGCGGCCTCTACGTCAAAGGGCGGCCCAAGAACGAGATGAGCGCCGCTCAGGTGGCGAAGGTGGGTGACCTCTATCTGAATTGGCAAGAGGAAGCTAACATCAGCGTGGTGGTCAAACAGGCGGAGGTGGTGCGCAACGACTACAACCTTAGCCCCAGCCGCTACGTCGCCAGCAATGACGTAGAGCCGCCGCTGCCTTTGGAGGACGCCGTGGTGCTGTTGCAGGAAGCCGAAGAAGCCCGCGCCGAAGCCGACGCCAAACTGGACAAGGTACTGACGGCGTTGGGGTTCGAGCGGCGCGCCAATGTCCCGCAAATTGAGGAGAGTTCAAATGGCTATCGCAACCTGGGATGAGAAACGATTTATAGCGGTTTTGCGCGCAAAGTACGGGGATGACGCCGCCGCCGTTGCCCAACGTCTGGTAGATTGGGCGATTGGGCGTGGGCTGGAGATTACCTGGGGCAAAGGGGACCATACAGGATACTTTGGCCCTAAACTGAGAATTGGCGACGAACTGCACACCACGTTTCGTTGTTGGACCAATGGAAAAGTGGATTCACCCGGTTTCCTGAGCGACAAAATTCGCGCCATTCCAGGGGTGACCATCTTCAACGAAAGCGCCAAATCTCATCCCTCTGTTGAAATGGCAACCCTCGCCGAAGCGGACCGCCTCTCCCGCTTCCTCGCGGTTTGGGACGGGTATCTGGACGAAAAACGCAAGGGCAACCGATGAGCAATAGGGCGACCGCAGATCACACCCCCGACGCCGCCGCTTTCCAAGAGACGGAAATCGGTCCGATTCCAGCGGATTGGGATGTGATTCCTTTTCCAAAAACTCTTCGGAGTGTTCGTCCAAAAGTCGGGAAGGTGCAACAACGGGACTACCAGTCCTATGGTTGCTATCCTGTTGTTGACCAAAGCCAAACCCATATTGCTGGATATACAGATGATGCAAGCCTTGTTTACGAAGGCGACCTTCCAGTCATTATATTCGGTGACCATACGCGTGTCTTCAAGTTTGTTGATTTCAAATTTGTCTGTGGGGCAGATGGCGTGAAGGTTTTGGTGCCGAATATTGACATCATTGAGCCGACTTATTACTACTTTGCGCTTTCCGGCCTTACCATTCCAAACAAAGGGTATAATCGGCACTATAAACTGCTTCAAGAGCAACTCCTCCCCCTGCCGCCCCTTGAGGAACAGCGGCGGATTGCTGCGGTGCTCACCGCCATTCAGGACGCCATCGCCGCTCAGGAAGATGTCATCGCCGCGGCGCGTGCGTTCAAGCGTAGCCTCATGCACCGCCTCTTCACCTACGGGCCGGGCCGCCAACCGTCCGCCACCAAGGAGACGGAGATTGGCGAGATTCCTGTGCATTGGGAGGTGGTGGAATTAGGTGATTGTTGTTCGATTTCGACTGGCACAACACCATCGACACAGAGACATGATTACTATGAGGGGAGCAACCCTTTCATAAAGACTGCTGAAGTAGCCAATACCAGGATTAGGCAGGCAGAAACGCATATAAGCGACGCTGCAATTGCCGACTATAACCTCAAAGTTTTTCCATCAGGTACCATCCTCATGGCTATGTATGGTCAAGGAAAGACAAGAGGACAAGTATCTCTACTTGAGATACCTGCTTCAATTACTCAAAACGCAGCGGCTATCGTTCCTGACAAAAGCATCATGCCTGTGTTTTTGTGGCAGTACTTACTCGGTAAGTACGACGATTTGCGTGCTGATGGTATGCGTGGACATATTTCACATCTAAACCTTAGTTTTGTCAGGGCATTCAAAGTGCCACGACCTCATACGACGGAACAAAAAGATATTGCAATTGCCCTTGAATCAATCGATGCCAAAATCGCCGTCGAAGAGGACCGCCTGTCTGCCCTGCAAGCCCTCTTCAAGTCCATGCTCCACCAACTCATGACCGGGCAGATTCGCCTGCGCAGCGATGAGGGGCTGCCGGTGGCGGCGACTGATGACTGATCACTGATGACTGGTCAAAAAGTGACGATCTATCTCAACATACGTGTGCGATTGCAAGACTTCGACAATGCGCTCAAGATTGCGTTCAAACAGGGAGAGCAGGTCAGCGTTCCGTATGTTGCCGGTTGAAACCAGCAATAACTTATAGGGTTCACCCTTGAGCAGATGGGAATCCCGAAAGTCTGCGTCTTTGGTGATCACAACTCGCTGCTCATCGATTGAGATCTGGTTGATCATCGCATCGGTGGTACGGTTTTTCAGGGGGAGGTCGAGGGTGTGAACTGCATCATGCCCAGCCGAGGTCAGTTGATTTGCTAACTTTTTGGGCAGGTGTGCATCGACCAGGAATTTCATGCAAACACACTCTCCAACCGTTTGAGTTGACTGAGCCGGGTTGCAAAAGTCAGCGAGGCCAGAATATCTTCATATTCCAGATCTTCATAATCGGCCAAAATCTCTTCGCTACTCATACCGGCGCTTAATAGCTCTAAAATCATTTCGACCGGATAACGCAGGCCGCGAATACAAGGCTTGCCGTGGCATATTTCAGGATCAAGCGTAATCCGTTTCAGCAGGGTTTGTGTTTCCATCTGACAAGCTCCATTAAGATTATCTATATACACACAGTTGAATGGCTACACTGCCACCCGTTCAGGATGGGCTGCTTCGCCCGGCGCTTTGATCACCGTGCCGTAGCGCTCGCAAAAGAAGCGGATACATTCCGGGGCAATATCGATACTTCGGTCATCGCAGGACTTACGCAGAATAGCTTTTTGATCCACGAATCTGCACGAATGGACGCAAATTCTATGGAGATTTTCGTGAAGATTCGCGTCCATTTGCGTTCATTCGTGGATTTATTCAGGATTTTGCGTAAGTCCTACATCGTAGACGCCGCTCTCTGGATCGAGCCAGGCCAGGGCGTAGTCCCCGATCACCAGCGCAAATCGCTCTGGTTCCTTGAGCACAGCAAAGACGCCGCCAGGGTTGTCGTCGCGGAAGAGAGGGGCAAAATCCAATTCATAGATAGCCTCGTCCAGTTCTTCCTCGAACCAGAGTCGCAGGATATAGTCACGGACGTGCTGTGCTTTGAGCAGGCCACGTTCCCAATGGTTCTGCCAATGGGCGGCATCGTTGGCAATCTCTTTCCATTCCTGTCATGTTGGTGTTTTTGTTATCTTTGGCATCGGTTATCCCACTATTTCGATTTTTTGCTGCTTTATCTCCATCATTCCGCTGCTTGGCTCTCAATTCGCGAAAGATGAGTTATACTGCTGATAGGGCTGATTTTAGAGTTGAACTATCACTATGTCAATACTGGGTAGAGCGCCGGATATCGTTCACATCGGTCTATGCAGTTTCTGATGCAGAGCGTGGAACGAGCAAAAGGAGCGGGTGCTGTATGAGTGGCCGCGTGTCGTAGCTGAGTTAGCCCGACGGCTACAGGTCACAACAGCCGTGTAACTCCATCCATTACGCATTACGGATTACGCATTACCTTGTAAAATCCACGTCTCATCGGGAGCCGCCCATGTCCCGCATCACCGAAAAGCGCGATGTTCAGGACCAGTTGATCCACTATCTCAAGGGCATCGGCTGGACTTTCATCGAACAGGGGGAGCTGCCGGCCTGGCGCAATGGGGACGAGGCCGAACCCTTCCTGCCCGATGTTCTCCACAACCAGATTGCCCGGCTCAACGGTTGGGCCGAGATTGACCCCCGCGTCGACGAGGTGGCGCGCCGGTTGCGGCTGGTCTCTGCCAACATTGAGGGCAACGAGCAATACCTCAAGGCCCTGCGCGGCGGGTGGACAGTCTACGACAAAGCGCAGCAGCGGGAGTTCAACGTCGCCCTCGTCGATTATGACAACCTCAAGGCCAACACCTTCCACTTTAGCGAAGAAGTCTGGTTCCAGGGCCGGGACCGGCGGCGCATGGACATGGTCCTTTGGGTCAACGGGCTGCCTGTGCTGCTCATTGAGAACAAATCGCCCAGGCTCCAAGACCCTGGCATGGAGGGTTTCGATCAGGTGCAGCATACCTACACCCAGAACATTCCCGAATTCACCAAATATCCCATCCCCTTCGCCATCTGCGCCAGCCGTCTGGAATATGGCGTCACCTGGAACCCCAGCCTCAACGCCTTCTACAAATGGAAGGCAGGGGCCAGGGACTACGGGCTGGAGGAATTGAGCAAGTCTTTCTTTGCGCAGCAGATGACTCTGCGGATGCTGCAAGACTACACCATCTTCTATCGCATGGATGACGCCCTCTCCAAGTTCCTGTTGCGTCCCCACCAAATACGCTGTGTCGAGGGGATTGTCGAGCGGGTGGCAGCAGGGCTGCAATCGCCTGGACCGTCCAGCAGCGGGCTGGAATGGCACACACAGGGGTCGGGCAAGACGCTGACCATGATTGTGACCGCGCACAAACTGCGCCGCCATCCTCTCTTGCAGAACCCCACGATTTTGATTGTGGTGGACCGCATCGACCTGGAAACCCAGATGGGCCAGAATCTGGAAGCGTTCGGGCTGGACGCCATCCGCGCCGAGAGCCGGGACCATCTGCGCCGCCTGCTCGACAACGCGACGCGCAGTGTCATCGTCACCACCATCCACAAGTTTGAGGGCATGGCCAAGGGGCGCACAGAGCGGCGCAATGTGGTCGTGCTGGTGGACGAGGCGCACCGTTCCCAGGAGGGCGACCTGGGCATCTTTCTGCGTGCGGCATTGCCCAACGCTTTCCACTTTGGCTTTACCGGTACGCCCATCGACCGCGGCAAGGTAGGCCGGGGAACCTTTGAACTCTTCGGCCATCCCGCCGACCCCAACGGTGTCCACGACGCCTACACCATCAATGAGAGCATTGAAGATGGCACGACCCTGCCTCTCTATTACACGCTGGCCCCCACCAAGATTTGGGTGGATAAGCTGGCGCTGGAAAGTGAATTTTCCACGTTGCTAGAGGAATTCTGGCAGATAATTGACGAGGAAGGCGCAGGCACGCAGGAAGCGTTGAGCCGTCTGCTGGGGCGGGCCGACAAACTCATGGCCGTACTCAAGTCTCCTCAGCGCATTGAAACCATTGCCGCTCACATTGCCGGGCATTTCCAAGAGAACGTGCAGCCGTTGGGCTTCAAGGGGCTGGTCGTCACCCCCGACCGCGAAGCCTGCGCCCTCTACAAAGCCGCGCTGGACCAGTACCTGCCCGTTGAATGGAGTACCGTCGTTTATTCAGAGAACGCCAAGAAGGACAGCGACCTGATGCAGTCGTTCTACCTGGAGGACGACGCCGAGAAGGCCGTGCGTAAAGCCTTCCGCGACCCCAAGAAGGAGCCGAAGCTGCTGATTGTCACGCAGAAGCTGCTCACCGGTTTTGATGCGCCGGTGGCCTATGTCATGTACCTGGACAAGCCGCTCAAGGACCATACCCTGCTACAAGCCATCGCCCGCGTCAACCGTCCCTATCCTAACAAGCGCAACGGGTTGATTGTCGATTACATCGGCGTTTTCAAAGATTTGCAGCGGGCGCTGGGCTTCGACCCCAGCAGCGTCAATCGTGGCCTCATCGACCTGGAGACACTCAAGGGGCGCTTTGTTGCGCTCCTGGCCCAGACGCAGCAGACCCTGGCCCCTACCGACCCGCACAACCCTGATGGGCGCACAGGGCGTCTGATTGAACACTTCTGGGACGAAGAGCAACGGGAAGCCTTTACGCTTCAGTTCAAAGATTTGCAGATGGTCTACGAGGTACTCTCCCCTGACCCCTTCCTCTACGACTACAGAGACGCCTATGCCGCCATCGCCGACATTTACACGACCGTGCGTTCCTACTTTGCCAACCAGGACGAGAGCCGCCGCCAGCAGGCGCAACTGCTGCAAAAGACCGAGTACCTGATTCGTGAGCATGTCCATGTGGACCGGGTGGCCGAACCCTTGCCCCTCTACCGCATCGACCGCAACATTGCCGATGTCATTGCCCAGGACGGGATTGACGAGCGGGTGAAGGTCATCAACTTGCAGCGTAGCCTCACCGCTTACATTGAGGAAAACATCGAGCGTGCGCCCTATCTAGCCAGCATCGGCGACGAAGTGGAACGGGTTGCGGAACTGCTGCGCCAGAAGCAAATCAGCGTACAGACGGCCCTGGAACGCATCCAGAGCCAGGCGGAGGCAGCGGTTACCTATCAAGAAGAGCGCACCGGCAGCAGTTTGGGAGACTTGGCCTTTGCCCTGTGCGTTAGCCTGCGCGCCGCTCAGGCCCTGGTTAACCAGGACGAGGGGACAATCAATGACCTGGCCCAGGAGATTGCCTCTTATCTGCACGAGCATGCCGGTTGGCCGCACAACGAGCGTCTCAAATCTCAGGTCCGTCTGGAGCTTTACAAGCGGCTATTGCCCCACATGACAAAACCATTCAACCCGAAACGAGCCAACGACATTGTGGACGACTTGCTGCGTATGCACAGGATTACCCTGTAGACCATGAACGTCACCATCCGCCGCCAAAAGCGCAAGAGCCTAGCCTTCCAACTGACGTCCACGGGAGCCGCGGTGCTGATTCCGCATCATCTGGACCCAGAAGGCGAGAGCGTGCAAACGTTCATCCGCAAGAGCCTGGAAAAGCTCCCCCAGCCGGAGCCGGTCACCGAACCGCTGACCCAGGCCGAGGTCCATGACCTGGTGACGGTCTGGTCGCAGAAAATCCGCGTACACGTCGAGCGCACCCAAATCCGCACCATGCGCAATAAGTGGGGGAGCATCTCCACGGCGGGCACGCTCACCCTCGCCGACGACATTCTGAACCTTCCCTATGACCTGGCCGAGTATATCGTCGTCCATGAACTGCTGCACCTTTTCTTCCCCGACCACCGGCAGGGATGGCAGGTGAGTATAGGCATGTACTTACCCGACTGGCGCGAGCGAGAGAAGCGGTTGCAGGGGTATGTGGTCCTCTCGTCGATTGGGGGGGCAAAAATCCGGTAATTCAAGATGACATTCCCATCCCTCTATGCTATGATTCGCTCTACACTAACGCCTCAATTACCGTTCATTGGGAGAAGATCGCGTGTCGCTTGCGAACTCTACACTCGCCCCCTCTTCGTTCCAGCCAGCCCAGCGCATCCGATCTTTCGGGACGACGGTCTTCAGCGAGTTTACAACCTTAGCCATTGAAAAAAATGCCGTCAATCTTGGTCAGGGTTTCCCGGATTTCCCCGCGCCAGATTTCATCATCGAAGCTGCGCAGGAAGCGCTGGGGCGGCACATCAACCAATACAGCCGCGGGGCGGGCCATCTGCGGCTGGTCAACGCCATTTCGACGGTTTACAGCCCGCTCTTTGGCCGCAAGATCGATCCCCTGAGCGAAATTGTGGTAACCGTGGGCGCAACCGAGGGGATCTTCGCCACCGTGCAGGCGTTGGTGAGCCCTGGCGATGAAGTAATCTTGATCGAGCCTTTCTACGATAGCTACCCGGCGGCGGTGATCATGGCTGGCGGCGCCCCCGTCTACGTGCCGATGCGTCCTCAGCCCGGATCGCACAGCGCGGCGGCATGGCGGCTGGACATGGCTGAGTTGGAAGCTGCCATCTCCCCGCGCACACGGCTGTTGATCATCAATACGCCGTCAAACCCCATCGGCAAAGTCTTCGATAGAGAAGAACTGACAGCAATTGCCCAACTTGTCAAAAAGCACGATCTCTTGCTGCTCAGCGATGAAGTCTACGAGTGGATGGTCTACGACGATGTGCAGCACATGCGCATTGCCACGCTCCCCGGCATGTGGGAGCGCACCATCACCCTGGGCAGCGCCGGCAAAACCTTCTCGGTGACCGGCTGGAAGATCGGATGGACGATTGCGCCGTCGCCTCTGGCCCACGCCGTCCTCATGGCCCATCAATGGATCCCCTATTGCGTGGCGACGCCGCTGCAAGAAGCCGTAGGGGTGGCATTTGAGCAGGCGGACCGCCGCGGCTATTTTGCCGAATTGCGCGCCATGTACCAGGCCAAGCGCGACAAATTAATGGTCGCACTCACCCATGCCGGATTACCCCCAATCCAGCCCGATGGCTCTTATTTCATTTTGGTGGAGACCGGCCAACTGCCGTCGCCGCCCTCCCAGGGTCAGGATCCTCGCGATTTTGCGATTTGCCGTTGGCTGACTGCCGAAATTGGTGTGGCGGCGATCCCTCCTTCCGCCTTTTATTGCGCTGAACATAAACATCTGGCCAGGGATCTGGCGCGTTTTTGTTTCTGTAAAACAGAGTCTGTGTTAGACGAAGCATCTCGTCGGTTACGCGCCAAACTTTCATAAAACCATCATCTCTCACCTATCCACCTGGATTACCACGCAGAAGGAGCGTGCAATTCGATGAACTTGCAGGTTGTTAATGGCAACATTCTCGAATTTGAAACCAATTGCATTGTCGTTAATCTTTTTGAAGGGGTGAAAGAACCTGCCGGCGCAACCGGCGCCGTAGACAAAGCCTTGAATGGCGCGATCCAGCGACTGATTGCCAGCGGCGATTTTACAGGGGAAGCCGGGAAAACGGCGTTGCTCTACACCAATGGGCAGATCCCGGCGGAACGGGTTATGATCGTAGGGTTGGGGCGACGCGACCGTTTCGATCTTGAAGGTGTACGACGCGCAGCAGCCACGGCGGCGCGCGAGTTACAAAAGCTCAAGGGAGTTAAGACCTTCGCTACCATCGTTCATGGGGCGGGCATCGGCGGCCTGGATGCAAACGCAGCCAGCCAGGCTGTCGCCGAAGGGATTATCCTGGCAACCTATCGAGTACGGAAATACCGGCGCAAAGACGATACAGTCGCCCTGAACTACGCCCTGATCTTTGAATCGGACAGCAACAAGATCGCCGAAGTCGAACAGGGTGTGGAACGGGGAGAGATCATCGCTCGCGCCGTCTGCCGCGCCCGCGATCTCGTGAGTGAACCGCCCAATGTGTTGACGCCTGGGGAATTGGCCGCCCGCGCCCGTCGTATCGCCCAGGAAGGGGATATGCAATACGCCGTCATCGGCGAGGATGAGATGCAGCAGATTGGGATGAATCTGATCCTCGCTGTCAGCGCCGGCAGCCAGCACGAAGCGCAATTTGTCATCATGGAGCACGCGCCCGAAGGCCACGAAGGGGATCAACCGCTCATCCTCGTCGGCAAGGGGATCACCTTTGATACAGGCGGCATCAGCATCAAAGCTGCCGATGAAATGTGGCGGATGAAGAACGACATGGGCGGCGCGGCGACTGTCATCGCCACCATGGGCGCGGTTGGCCGTCTGAATCTGCCCCGCCGCGTAATCGGTGTCGCCGTCTGTGTGGAGAATATGCCCGACGGCAAATCGTTCCGCCCTGGCGACATTGTCACCGGCATGAAGGGCAAAACCGCAGAGATCATCAGCACCGACGCCGAGGGTCGCATGATCCTCGCCGATGCGCTGGCCTACGTGTCCCGCTTCAAGCCTCAGGCCGTGATCGACTTGGCAACGCTGACTAGCGCTATCGGCATTGCGTTGGGCAAACAGGCCGCCGGTTGCTTCTCCAACAACGATCAACTTCAGGCGGCGCTGCTGGCTGCCTCAGAACGGAGCGGCGAGCGAATCTGGCCCATGCCAATGTGGGATGAGTACAAAGAAGTGATCCGCAGCGACATGGCCGAGGTGAAAAATAGCGGCGGGCGTACGGGTGGCGTCAGCACCAGCGCCAAATTCTTGGAGCATTTTGTCGAAGATTATCCCTGGGCCCATCTGGACATTGCCAATGTCGTCTGGACGGATACAGCCAGGGCAGAGCTTCCTAAGGGCGCTACCGGTTTCGGTGTACGGCTGCTTATCGATCTGATTAGCCAACCGGGCTCGATTGTGGGTAACCAGTAATGCGAAACACCATAGATGAAATTACCTGCAACCGGCAACTTGCAGCCTGTAGACCAGAATAACAGCAAGTATCTTCTTTTTTACCATTGGCCGTGCGGCTGGAGGAAATGTCCATGCAAAGATGGGGAATCCATACAATTTTGCGAGCGCTGCATGGATCTGTGCAGCAGCACTTGTCGAAGATCGTCGGCAGTGCGGCGGTCGCCTTGATCTTGTCAATCCTGACTGTAGCCCAGGCGTCTGCGGCACCAATGCTCGAATCGCTGTCCCAAACCGACCGTCTGCCGATTGGATCGCTGGCCGTTGCGCTGCTGATCGCGGCTGTGGTGGTGGAGCGGGCAATTGAGCTAGGTTGGAACTACCTTGAATGGATCTTGATCCGCTTTTTCCGCTGGCGGCCTGGGGATCTGAAGACGCCCAGTTATGTCCAATTCAAGAGTGGAACCAGCCTGCTGGCCGGTCTCGCCCTGGGCATCCTCATTGCCAATTATGGCGGTGTGCGTCTGCTTGTCTACCTGACGCCTTTTGTCCCTACCCTGCTGGGCAACGTGCCGATCAACTGGGATATTATCCTCAGTGGCATTGTCATCGGCGCGGGGACAAAGCCGATCCACGACATTTTGGGGCTGATCACCCATGTGCGGAATCTCACGGCCAGCCTCGCCCTTAAAAAGCGAGAAGAGGCAGGCGCGGCCCTGGCCGATGGCATCCTCAAACTGCACCAGGCCAACGCATCGTATAGCATTGATGTGCCAGGGGTAGGGGCTACACGCCTGGGCGTCCGCGCTCGCCAGAACGAGGATGGGGGAAGCGCTGTAGGTCAGGAAGAGCGGATGGAACGCTACGCCGAGATCCTGCACGACAACCTCTACATGGGATCGTAGTAACTCCGGCGCAACAGTTGGTAACAGATCAAAAGCAAATGAATAAGGAGTAATGAGTAGCCAGATAACTACTCATTACTCCTTATTCATTTTGTCGATTCGATTATAATTTACGCAGACGATACTCTGTTCAAGCAGCCTTAAGCGACTGCCCAGTCGCGCGCTGGGAATAGCGCCAGATCAGAGCGGCCACACCCACCAGCACGGGAACAGTGGCGATCACCTGCCACGAGCGCAGTGGATAGTCGGCCATAGACGGAAAGAAATTGCGGCGCGTCCGCTGCTGCGCGTGGCCGATCAGCAGTGTGGTCTTCAACTCTGCGCGGAATTTCGGATCGGGAATCACGGGTGTGATCAAGTGGGCGAGGTCCTCAGCCATCTGATTTAGCTCCACCATTTCAGCTTCGTCAAAGAGTTCAGCCGTTTCGGTATTGCCCAACAGCGCAAAAACGGAGTCATCTCGATCAACAAGCGAAGGGAGACGCCAATCGGGCCAGCGAACCGGCCAGGTGAAAAATTTACCCGTTTCGTTCGTTTCCATCTTTTGTATCCTCTTCTTGACGATCCCAATCACGCGCCTGGAGATCCCTGCGCAGCGCCGACAATGTACGGAAATAGAGCGATTTGATCGCGCCTTCACTCTTGCCCATCAACGAACCAATCTCCAAATTAGAGAGATGATTGCCAAATTTGTAGATCAAGAGATCGCGGCGATCCTCTGGCAAGCGATCAATGGCAGCCCACAAGGCTTCATTTTCCTCAATCTGGGCCACGACAACTTCTGGCTCTGCCCGTTTGAGACCAGGCAACCGCAGATCATCCAACGAGAGAAAACGACGACGCCCCTGATCGCGATGCCAGTTGGCTACCAAATTGTGGGCAATGCGATAGAGCCAGGCCGAAAAGGGCAATCCCCGATCTTCGTAGGTGTAAAGCCGGGAGAGCGCTCGATAAAAGGTGCGCGCCGTCAGATCCTCGGCCTCTTGCTGGTTGTGAATGCGGTGAAAGATGTAGGCATAGATGCGGTCTACATAGCGTTCATAGAGTACACCAAACGCCTGCGGATCTACTTTCGCCTGGGCCACCCATTCTGCCTCAGCAAGACCTTGTCCAGGCTGGCTGGCTGCTGTGGAGCCACTGCTCTCAACACCCTTTGGAGCGCCCTCAGCCGTCGTTCTGTCTGACGAGAGCGGCGATGGGTTCACTTTTCTGCTCTCAGGATCAACCGACATAGGCCGATCCTTTTGAGTAAAAACAACGCTTCATGTTCTATAACACCTTATATCCCCAATCGTTACGGTGACGATTGAGCGATGGCATACCGTCCACTCATTATAGGATTTGTAGACCTATCGGAGCAAACTATCCTCTGTGTGGGGTTCATTTCAAGCTGGGGGCGAAAGTGCCGGGGACTTCACAAAGGACGTGGCGACGAAAGAGAAGATGCAGTCTCAGTGCGGCGATAAGTCCCCGGCACTTGGCCTGCCCCTAACTTGAACTGCACCCCTCAATTCTTTAGCCCTCCTTGACGTTTGTTTGTGGAGGACGTGTAGCTGTGCTATAGTTGCTTAAATCCACCTGAGTTTTTGTTGTCAGATACCCTTACAGAAGATACTCAACGGATCAAAACCAACCAGGCTCATTTTGTTTGCCACAAGCAGGAGGAAGCTGTGCGGGTTAGCTGCTTTCAAGAAAATCTAGCCAAGGGGCTGTCAATTGTAGGGCGTGCTGTCGCCTCGCGCAGCACGCTACCCGTGTTGGGCAACATCTTGCTGGAAGCGAAGGATAACCATCTTCGTCTCTCGGCCACCAATCTGGAGATCGGCATCAACTGCTGGATCGGCGCCAGGGTCGAGGACGAAGGCGCGATCACAGTGCCAGCGCGCCTGTTGTCAGAATTTGTCAACAGTCTGCCCCCGGAACGGATCGATATGGAACTGGCAGTGCGCACGCAGACACTTCACCTGAGTTGTGCGCGCTACGATGCCAATATCAAAGGTATCGACGCTGCCGAATTCCCCATCGTGCCCACCGTAGACAACGGCGAAGGACCGGAGCAGATCGCCGAGGTGCTAGAGGGCAGCACCATCACCCTGGAGACCGCCGGACTCCGTAAGATGATCGATCAGGTTGTCTTCGCCGCGGCGACCGATGAGAGCCGTCCTACCCTTACCGGTGTGGAAGTCTCGTTCAAAGGGGATCGATTGGTGATGGCGGCGACTGACGGTTACCGTCTCAGTGTACGCAGTGTGGAATTGGACCATTCGCTGAACGAGGATTTGACGGTGATTATCCCCGCCAAGAGCCTTAGCGAGTTGGCGCGTGTGATCGGTGACGCTGACGAAGAACGCTCGGTGCAAGTGACGGTAACACAGGCGCGCAACCAGATCCTCTTCCGCGTGTGGGGCAAAGGCAACGAGGCGCGTGGCGCGTTCTTACAGGTGGATGTGGTGAGCTCGCTCATCGACGCCCGCTTCCCAGACTATCGCGCCATCATTCCCAAAAGCTACACCACCCGCACCGTCGTCACAACCGATGCGCTGCTCAAAGCCGTGCGCGTGGCCCAACTCTTTGCGCGCGACAACTCAAACATCATCCGCCTTGCCGTGCAGCCCGGCAACGGTGAAGGACCTGGCGCCATCCGCCTCACCGCCACCAGCACCGAAATGGGCGACAACGTCAACGAACTCGATGCCCTTGTCGAGGGGAACGATGTAGAGATCGCCTTCAATGCCCGCTATCTGATCGATGTCCTCAGCCAGATCAGCGAATCTCAGATCGTTTTGGAGACCACTCAGGCCAACCGCCCTGGCAGCATCCGCCCGGTTGGCATCGGCAACGAGGAATTCCTCCACGTCGTCATGCCTATGCATCCGCCGCGCTGATTCCAAATAGCCAACGATACTCCAATTCGAGTGGGATGAAGTCAGAACAGAGCAGAACCGACGCAAACATAACGTTACTTTTGAGGAAGCTGGCATGGTTCGATCTGAACCATGCCTAAATTTTCCCCCTGTGATACACTGATCCCCTGCCCAAATTGACCCTTTCACCACAAAAAGGATAACCCCTATGCGTCCGTCTCTGCGTCTGTTTCGGTTGGGACTGTTGCTTCTGTTGGGGATCTTGCTCTCTGCCTCGCCGTCGCCAGGACGGATCGCACGAGGCCGCGAGTTGACAACGCCGTACCCCATCCTCTTTGTGACACAGATCCCCATCCCCGCGGATTTTACGACGATTGGATCGGTCTTCGGCAACCACCGGGCGTCGATGAGTTCAGTGGGGCGTGGCGGTGATCTCTGGATCCGCTACCCCGACGGCGCGCTCAAAAATCTCACTGTCGCCGCCGGCTTCGGCGAGGAGGGACAACAGGGCGCGCAGGCCATTGCTGTGCGCGATCCCTCCGTCCATTGGGATGGGAGCAAGGCGCTCTTCAGCATGGTGATCGGCGCGCCCACCCGCCAATATCAAGCGCAGAGCTACTATTGGCAGATCTACGAGATCAGCGGATTGGGCAAAAACGACACACCGGTTATCGCTAAAGTGCCCAATCAGCCAGCGGATTTCAACAACATCACCCCCATCTACGCCACCGATGATCGTATCATCTTTACATCGGATCGCCCGCGCAGTGGGGAACGTCATCTCTATCCGCAACTCGACGAATACGAGGAAGCGCCCACCGTCTCCGGCCTCTGGAGTTTGGAGCCGCAGACGGGCGATCTCTTTATCCTCAACCATGCGCCGTCGGGGGATTTTACACCCTCCATCGACAGCTTTGGTCGCGTCATCTTCACCCAATGGGATCATTTGCAGCGCGATCAGCAGGCTGACGCCGACGCAATGGGCAGCGGCAGTTATGGAACTTTCAACTACAGCGACGAATCGACGGACGCGCAGATTCTCGATGATCGCAGCGAAGTCTTCCCCGAACCGCGCTCGTCGCGCACCAATTTGCTGGCGGGGACAAATCTGGCCGGTCACAGTTTCAATCACTTCTTCCCGTGGACGATCAACGAGGATGGCAGCGATGGCGAGGTACTCAACCATCTGGGTCGCCACGAATTGCACGGCTACATCCCCAGCGCAATCACCGATGACAGTAACCTCTTGGATTATTATGGGCAATACGGCCGCTTCAATCAGAACAACCTGCTGAATTTCCTCCAAATCAAGGAAGATCCTATAACGCCGGGGCGCTACTACGGCGTTGATGCGCCCGAATTTTCCACCCACGCCTCCGGCCAGATCCTGCGCATAGACGCGGCGCCCGATGTCAACGCCGATCATATCGCCGTGGTCTACGTGACGCACAAGGATACCCGATCCTACACGGATACGCCGGGCGCGGATCACTCTGGTCTTTACCGCGATCCACTGCCGCTTTCCGACGGGAAGCTGCTCGCCATCCACACCGCCGAGACCCGCGCCGACGAAAACGAAGGCACGGCGACGGCCCCGCGCTCGCGCTACGATTTCCGCATCCGCTTTGTCGAGGATCGCGGCGCCGGCGTCTACGCGGCTACATCCCTGCTCACCACGGGGATCAGCGAGACGATCAGCTATTGGACGCCCGATCAGTTGCTCACCTACAGCGGGGAACTGTGGGAACTCCAGCCGGTGGAAGTGCGCGCCCGCCCGAAACCACCCCGGCGGGTGACGCCCCTCCCCGCACCCGAAGCCCAGATCTTCGCCGAGACCGGCGTGGATCTGGCCGAGTTGCAGCACTTCATGCGCCAGAACAATTTGGCGCTCGCCGTCACCCGCGACGTCACCAACCGCGATGATCTCGATCTACAGCAACCCTTTAATCTGCGCGTGCCGGGTGGCGCGGAGACTATCGCCAAATCGGGGATGGTTTACGAAATCTCTTACATGCAGTTCTTCCAGGCGGACCAACTGCGAGGGCTCACCTTTGGCGGCAGCCAGCCGCGCCCAGGACGGCGTGTGTTGGCCCAACATCTCCACGACCCGGCGGCGCTGACCGCCAATCCTCGCGAGGACGATGATCCGGTGGGCAGCGTGGAAATTGCGCTTGATGGCTCAATGGCCGCTTTCATCCCTGCGCGGCGGGCGATGACCTGGCAACTGACCGACGACGCTGGCAACGGCGTTGTGCGCGAGCGCTACTGGCTCACCTTTCAGCCGGGCGAGGTGCGCGTCTGCGCCTCGTGTCACGGCCTCAGCGAGTTGGATCAAAAGGGGAACGGCCATCCACAGAACCCACCCGAAGCGCTGCGCCTTCTCCTCGAAAACTGGAAGGCAGGAGAGCCGCCATCCAACCGTGTCTACTTGCCTAGATTGGCGAAGTGACCAGTGGTCAGCCGTTTGCGCTCTATCGCACCGTCATCGGGAGGAAGATCTGATAGGTGGATTCAGGTGTGATTTCCGGTTCCGCCGCCGAGCGGAAGTTGAACGCAAGCGCCGAATCGGGGATCGGCGTCTCGGTGGGCGCAACGGCCAGCGGGGCGTCCACAGGCGTGGGTGTGGAGATGGCATCCACAAGCGCGCCGTTCTGCGGGGCCATGCCAAAAGGAGTGGGTGATGGCGCAAAGGGATCGGGCGTCGGCGCAAAGGGATCGAACGTCGGCGTCGGCAGTGGACTTTCCACAAAGGGAGTGAATGTCGGCGTTGGCGTCGGCAGCCGCTGTACCTGCACCACCACATAAGGACCTGCAGCAGGCTGTGGCAACGGCGAGACGGGCGTGGGCGTGGGTGTTGGCACTTGCGGGATGAGGAAGACCCCGTTCTCCACCGTGAGCCGATAACTGAGCCAGAGCAGGGCGTATCGCCACTGGCTCACCACGACCATATACCGGTCCAAAGGTTCTACAATTTCCGCTTCCCAAATGTAGACGCCATCGGGCGTCACCGTCAGATGCCCTTCGGCCATGTCCTCGGCGCGCCAGGGCAGGATAAAGTCGCGGGTCATCACCCGGAACTGGTGTTCGGTGAAAATGTTGAACTCGAAGCCCTTGTCCTGGCGGAACTGTTCGGGCGGATCGTAGGTCATCTGGATGCGCAGCGGCAGGTTGGTGTCGAGGACAATCAACTCGTAATAGTTGCTTGCATAGCGTCTTGTCAGCACACCTTGCAGCGAACGGGTGCGGAGCGGCGGCGGCGGGGGCGGCAAGGGTGTTGCTGTTGGTCCCGGCACCACAATCAAGGGCACGTCGCCGCCGCGGCTGGGCGGTGGATTGTAGAGATCAATAATCTGCCCGCCGATAGGATCGCCAAAAGTGCCGTTGTCGGTGGTCAAAATGTAGTTCATGGGGATGGCCGAATCGTTAAAGACCACCACATGGTAGAGGTCGCGGCTCGGCTGATGGATCACAGCTTGCAGTCGCCGTCCTTGACCGGGCAACCGATCCCCGGCGGCGATGGCAGTCGCACCTGGATTGGCGCCGCCCAAGTACGCCTCAAGACCCTCCGGGTCGAAGACGAAAAAGTTAGATCGGTCGTCTAGTTCCCAACGATTCTGGGGCGTATATTCCATCACAATGCGCAGCGGACGCCGCTGATCGCGCACGCGCAAGACGAGGTAATCCCGATCAAATTGCACGGCCAACGTACCGCTCACACGCGGCGAATCCACTGGCGTCGTCTGAGCGCGCAGCATCTGCATAGGGATAATGGTCAGACATCCCAGCCCGATCAAGATCAACAGCCAGCGTTTTAGGTTTACCATTGAGGTACTATTTTCAGACAACTACCCTCTATCCTTAACTGCGCCGCTTCTGCTTTGGAAGCGCCTCCGCAGTGGAACCATCATGTTCAACAGCAATAATCACAATGGGGAAATTCTGCGCTTCTACAAATTCTTCCTCAATATATCGCTGAAGAGAATGCCATGTCCGGTGGTGACATGCACATTGTCAAACGGAAGGCGATTGTGATTGCTCATTGACTGCTTGGCCGCCAAATCGAGTTTGAGTTGATCCAAGTGGCTCATGGCATTTCTTCTCCGCTACGACTCTAATTCAGACTGGCGTTTCAACCCAATCACATGGAAAGCACCCCAGATTGCGCTTTCGTTGATCCACTTCTTGCGCAGGCTCTCTTTGAGTACGCCATCGACCAGCGCCAGTTCTGTCTCGGCGCTGCAACGGAGTTCCACGCCGAAGTTGTTGGGCTTACGCCCGGCGCGGTCGATGCGGCCTTTGAGGTTGTGGAGCGCCGTCACCGCTGCTTCGATCTCCGCTGTGGCTCTATCGTTGCCCCGCGACGATCCGCTTTCCCCATCGCCCGCGCCATCTTGCAGGCGGAAGAGCTGCCAGCGCCAGCGCACCGACGCCCCATCCTCCCAGGCGTGTACGTTAAGGGCGAAGTCGGCGCGGCTGCCCAGCGCCTCGCGAAAGAAACCATGTACATCGCGGAAGTTGCGGCTAAAGCGCGCCGGCGGCAGATCCTCGCGGGTGCGGCGGCCATAGGATTTGCTCGTCAACCGCTCGTCGAGGATGGCGACCACACCCCGATCCGTGCTGCGGCGGACAAGACGACCAAAGCCCTGTTTGAGCGTCAAATTCATCAACGGCAGCATGTAATCGCCAAAGCTGCTGCTTTCCACGGCGGCGTCGAGCCGTTGCATACGCGCGCTGTGCAGGGGATCGTTGGGGGTGGGAAAGGGCATTTTGTCCAGCACCACCAGGCTCAGATCATCGCCGGGCAAATCCACGCCTTCCCAAAAAGAGCGGGTGGCGAGCAGCACACTGTGCGGCGTCTTCACAAACCAGGAGAGCAGCGCGTTGCGCGGGGTCTCTCCTTGCGCCTGCATGGGCCAGGCCACACCCTTTTCCAGATCCTTGAGCCGAGCATGGACCTGTTGCAGCCCGCTCCAATTGGTGAAGAGGCAGAGCGCCCGCCCGCGGCTCACCTCCAACAGACGGGCGATTTCGTGGGCGACGGCGTCGTAGTAGGGTTCTTTGTTGCGCCAGTCATAGGCGGGCAGCGCGGGCTGGTAGAGCAACGCCTGATTCGGGTAATCGAAGACCGGCGGCAGCACGCGCTCGATAGTCTCCCCCACCACGCCGCAGCGCCGCTTGAAATGTCCAAAATGGCCGTCGGTGGCGAGGGTAGCGCTGGTGCAGATCACCGTGCGTTTTTCATCCTCAAAAAGGAACTCGCGCAGATAGCTGGCCGGGTCGATAGGCGCAGCGTGGATAGTCAGGCGCACATGGCGACGATCGAAGACGCGCTCGGCATAGCGGACCATGCGGTCGTCGCGACTGGCGGTGGCAATGACCCCCAGCTTGATGATGAGCGAACTCAGCGCTTCTAAAGCCAGGTCGTATTGGGCGCGCTTTTCGCCCACACTCTCGTCCTCTTTTTTCTTGTCGTCGCTTTTGGGGTAAGGATGCTTCTGGCGGAGATCGTCCAGGAGTTGTTTGAGCTGGGAAGCAAGCGTCTTCATGCCCTCCAACTCGGTTTCAATGCGGAACGAAGGATCATCCTTGAGCCGTTCCACCTCGGCAAAGGCGATCATATTCTGCAAATCGAGGTCGTTGATCCGTTCCGCTTCTGTGTATTCTTTGATCACCCCACGGGCGAGCAACAGCGGCAGCGTGTAATTGGTGACTTCCACCTCAAAAACCGACGTGGCCGTATCTTCTAATTGGTGCGCTTCGTCGATGACATAGATCGAGGCGGGGGGGAGCAGCCGCCCACCCATCTCGCCCAATTCTAAGGCATTGAGCAGCAGATGATGGTTGGTGATCAACACCTGGGCGTTGGCGGCGCGGTCGCGCATGAGGTTGACGAAACAGTTGTCGAAGAAGTGACGGCAGTTGCGCTGCAAACAGTCATCGGGGAAGCTGACCACGCGCGGGCGCAGATCGGCGCTGAGCAAAAAGGGCAGATCGTCCACGTCGCCGCTGTCAGTCTCATCGATCCATGTGCGCAGATAGGTAAACTGTTCATCCTCGCGGTCGTAGAGGGCGAACTGTTTCTGTTCCTGGGCTTCGTTTTCCCATTTGTAGGCGCAGAGATAGTTGCTGCGTCCTTTGACCAGCACAGCGTTGATCTCTCGTCCCAGCACTTTCGAGAGGAAGGGGATCTCTTTGGTGTAAAGCTGATTTTGCAGCGATTTGTTGGCCGTGGCGACGACGACCGTGCGTCCGCTGAGGATGGCAGGCAGCAGATAGGCCATAGATTTGCCCGTTCCCGTGGGCGCATCCATTAAGGCGGTTTTGCGCGCTAAGATCGCATCCTTGACTGCCTGCGCCATTTGGAGTTGGCTGGGCCGTAGTTCGTACCCTTCAAAGAGCGCTGCCACGGGGCCTGTGGTCCCAAAGAAGTGGGCCAGATCCGTCTCCTCTAAAAGCGAAGGGTGATGGGTGTGTTCCTCATTTTCCTCGCGATGGGGCGGACCATCCTCGTGGATGGCGTTGGGCCATTCGTCTTCGTCGTTGACGTAAAATGGCTCGATTGGATTGTACGAATCGGCTGGGAAGTCGTGCGTTTTGCTCATGGGACCAGTGTAGCACGGGTGTACTAACCCGACAAGTAAGCTTGAAGAAAAAAGTGACGCCCCCGGTTTTCAACGGAGGCGCCACCCAAGGAATCAAATTGTAGATCTGTCATCCAGGCTAAGAGATTAAGCGATGACAGGCTGTAATTGCTGATAGAAGTTGAAGGAAACTCCTTTTGGTATGGTAACAGGAGCGGTATCAAATCGACCTATACAAACTAAAGCGAGTACTTCATTATTACACCTTTGACGACTTCGCCTAGTAGTTCACGCCATCGTGACGATATCTGCCACAACTGGAACCCAGCCGGCGTCCGGGGTCCTGTGCCCGTGTGGTAGCGACAGTGAGTTAACGCCCTATGCCTGATTGAGAGTGCAAAAGCGGTGGGCGGAAAGCGAGTTACTGAGCAACATGCAGTCCTACCGGTATCTTCTTTTCCCCATCTGCCCGAGACGAGCCGCTTCAATCGGCGCAGACGCAACCTGATGTTCATCATGAACTGCATCCGGCGCACTTCTGCTGAGCCAGTTGATCTGGCGCAGGACAACCAGTGTCATCGACAGCCTGCCCATTCCCGTGGTTCAGTTCCACCTGCGCCCAGTTCTACCGGAGATTGCCAGCCCATCACAAAACCTTGGCAAGGTCTCCTCGAAGAAAGAGACTATCTTCGCTGCTAAGTTGCACATGCTCATTACCAATGTATTGATTCTGGGATTTCGGGTGCTAGCACCAGCCACAGAGACCGATCTCGAGGTAGGCTTGAACTCCTGGTTGAACATTACCGGATCTCTACCGTCATCGGTGATGAAGGCTGCGCCGGATGCGCCGCTCACCTCTGGCGCAACAATCGCATCCGTTTGCAGACCCTGCCCAGACGTAACCAGAAACAGCATTCCTGCTTCCATGCGTCGCCTCTTCAACAGCGTGCGCCAGATCACGAGACCGTCAACAACGGCAATTGACCGAGCGTGCTCATATCGAAACCAATCACGCCCATTCCTTCTGGGGCCTTTGCGCTTCGTCTCTATACCAAGTTGACTGCCCATACTTTGTGCATCTACATCAATCGCTTGCTTGGCAATCCTGATTTCTTACACATCAAGGCGCTTGCCTTCCCTATCTAGCAATTGGCCCGATTAAGCGATTGAGTAACCGCGTCAATCGTCGAGTCCCCCAATCGCCTAATCTCTCAGTCGCTTGCTGTTACTGCACGAGTACACTATCAATAATGTGGATGACGCCGTTGGTCGCCAGCACGTCAGCCTGTGAGACTCGGGCGTTGCCGACGCTGACAACATTGCCGCTGACAGTGACCGGCAGCGAGGTGCCAGCCAGGGTCTGCAACGACTGTCCATTGGTCAGATTGGCGGCGCGAAGTTGGCCGGGCACAATGTGCGCCTTGAGGACATTCGCCAACTGGGTCGGGTTGGCGATCAGGCTTTCCAATGTCGCTTCATCCAACGAGGTGAAAGCGGTATCGGTGGGGGCGAAGAAGGTGTATGTCCCGCCCTGGAGGATCGCCTTCACATTGTTGCTCTGATCCTGTTCCAGTTCCAGCAGATCAAGCAGAAGACCCAACGTATCGAGTACACTCAGCGATCCTGTCGTCGCTACCAGATTTCCACTGGCACCAGCATTGGCCGGAGTTGTGGTCGTTGTGGTGGTGGTAGCGGGCGCTGTGGTGGTGACAACTGTGGTCGCTGCTGGTGCAGCCGCTGGCGCGGGTGTTGGCGCCGCGGCGGCAGCGGTTGTCGTTGTTGCCGTTCCGCCTAGCTGACTCTGCAACGGGATCTGGATTTGATCGCCGATTTCAATGCGGTTGCAGTCAGCAATATTGTTGAAGGCGCAAAGCTGCTGGAAGAGCTGAATATTGCCATAGGCGCGGCGGGCAATGGTTCCCATCGTATCGCCGCGGACTACGGTATAGGTGGTGGGCGGCGTAATCGCATCTGCCGCAGGGGCAGCCGTGGTCGTCGCCGCGGCGGTCGTGGTTGTATCCGTCACCGCTGTGGTGGTTCCAGGAACGACGGTAGTGGTTGTCACGCCGGTGGCGCCCAACGCCTGCGCCGTGGTAGATTGGCCGGACTCGTCAATCAGGATCGCATTTTGCACGGTCAGGGTGTAATCGGCTGCGATATCCGAATCGTTGCCCACAACGACGGTGTAGTTGCGCAGGGGCTGTTGAATGGTGGCTTGCTTGGTCTTCGGCGTGCCGCTGAGCATGCTACCAACGGCGGTGTTCGGCTGGCTGGTATTGGTCCACGCGCGGAATTGATCCTCGGTGAGGACGTAGAAGTTCAGCCCATTATCGACAGCCTGCTGATCCTGCGGGTTGTAGGTCATTTGCAGCACCACAGGGCGGGAAATGTCCTCTGTCTCCAACTCGAAGTAGTGCTTGGCGAAGCGTTCATTCAGTTCGCCTTCCAGTTCGGCCACGCGAACGACACGCGAAACGACTTGCACAACTGTCGCCGCGGCAGGGGCCGCAACCGTGGTCGGTGTCACTGCCGCCGTCGCCGCAACAGTGGTTGTTGTGGCTGCCGCTGGCGTGGGGGTTGCCTCAGCCGCAACGGGTTGTGCAACTGTCTGGGGTGCTGCCAAGGCATTGGTGACTTGTTCGCCGGAGCCATCCACGAAGACGCCGTTTTCAACGGTCAATGTGTAATCCATCGGCACATTGGAATCATTGAAGGGGACAACCGTAAAACCGCCAACAGGATTGGCGATCACGGCTACCCGCTGTTTGACGCCGCCGACGGTCTGTAGCGCGCCCACGGCCAGATTATTGTTGGTATCCCCACTGTTAACGAGACGGCTGAACCCGGTTTCGTCAAAGACGTAGAAGCTGGCGCGGCTGTCCAATTCCTGGCGATCTTGTGGGTTGACCTCCATCGTAATGCGGACCTGAGCGCTGGGATTGGTGACGCGCAGCTCCAAATAATGCTTGGCGAACTGCTCGCTCAGTTCACCGCGCACACTCGATGAGACAATGGGCGTCGCCTGCGCGGCTACGGGCATCGCCGGTAAGGCGCTGACCAGCATAGCCACAACCATGATCAAAGCCATTGTCTGCCATAGCTTATTCCTTAGAGTCATTCTTACCTCCAGTTAATTTGGCAATAAAATGCCGATAATGTGAACGCTCTTTCTTTACGGCAGCGTTCGTTGACCAAAAAGTACGAAATGAAATTATCCATTTGTGTAAAGGGCATAAAGCCACGAATAGACATTACACAGTAGAGAATTATACAGCGCAAAGGGTATACATCCAATTTAACTATCTAATTACTAGCTTTAAATTCCAGCGATTTTCGCTTCTTTAGACTTCCTTCGTACTTTACTGTGTTGACGTAGGCAGAGCGACATGTAATCGTCTGATTATGTAGTCGTCATAATTGCCATCCAGCTTTACAACACGCAAGCGCAGATCGTAGATCCCCGTGGGAACCTGACTGAGATCGATGCGCGCGATGAGATCGTTGAGTACTTGATAATCCCCGCGATAGAGGAATAACCATTCCTGCGGGGTGGTTCCGTGTTTGGCCCAGTAGATCTCCCAACGCTGCAAACGGGGGTGGAGAATTGTGCCAGCAATATCGGTAACACCGCTCAGCCTGCTGTTCTCGCGCGGCGATGTAATGCGCACAATCGAGACATCCCCTTGAACGCTGGCGTCGTTGTCAACGCGCAGGTTGCGCACATGGTATTGATCATAGTTGGAATCTCGATAGACAATGCGCAGACGCAGATCATAAAAGCCGTTGGGCAATTGGGTGGTATCGAGTACATAGAGCGTATCGTTGAAATGCTGAATTTGGCTGCTGAAGATCCATGTCCACGTTTCCTGACCGGTAGGGCTAAGATAAAGCTCATAACGTTGGAAGCGATGCCAGGGGTCTTTGCCATTGGCTGTGCCCACAATCCGCACTGATCCGCGCAGCAGTGCGCCACGCGCCGGTGAATAGATCCCCTGCCCGCCGGGGATAAAACTTTCCGGCGTTGGCGTTGGCGTCGCCAATGGGGACGGCGTTTCAATGGGCGAAAGGAAGGGAGGCGTCGGCGTCGCAAATGGAGTGGGCGTTGCAAATGGATCCACTGTGGCGGTGATCTCCAGCGTTGGCAGCGGTGTCGGCGTCAACGTCGGCGGATTGGCGTTGCGGATCTCAAATCGGCGCACAAAGGATTCCGAATAATTCCCCGTCTGTTGGAGCGCACGCAGCCGCAGATCGTAAAACCCATCGGGGAAGAGGCTGGTATTGAGTATATAGAGATCGCCATCGCGCACTACATTGTAGCTACTGGTCAGCCATTGCCAATTCTCGCTGCCGTGGGGCGCAATGTGGAGATGATATTGTTGGAAGTCGTTGATCAACCCCGTGCCGCGGATGCGCATGATCCCAAAGGCGACTGTGCCTGGCTGGGGAAAGGTGATCTCATTGCGTACGGATCGCGGCGTTGCCGTGGTGGATTGCGCCAAAAAGGCAGCATTGCTTGTCAAAGCCAGCCACCCGGTGATCAACAGGGTGGTCATCAACGCAATTACCAACAGGAAGGGCCGGAATAAGCTGTGCATAGACAATTCTCAGAAAACGTAACTAC
>JAHBVG010000008.1 GCA_019637695.1 Caldilineaceae bacterium
TATGTTATAGCCCTTGCCTTTGAGCAACCAATACGTATCCCAAAGGGTATCGGGGGGTACTCTGAGTTTGCCACATGCGCACAAATCGATTTTCAATGATCGGGCTGATCACAGAATAGGCTATGGAAAACAAAGGAGATAGCGATCTGCGATAGGTACTTTGCAGGGTGAGCAAAGTCACAACATCGACAACACCGCCGGTTTCTACAAGATACTCTACGTGAAAGCCGCTATTGTTACTGAGATGGCTGAGACCGTAACGAGTATACCGATAGTAGTCCCAGGGTACTTCGTGCAGACTATACAGAAAAGGGACATTGGCGATCAGTCTCCCGCCCGGCTTGAGGAGGCGGTAGACTTCATGCAAAAGGTCCTGTGGATTGGCAATGTGTTCCAGGACGGATGTTAACAGAACAGTGTCAAAATACCCCTCTGCAAAGGGCAACGGAGTATTGAGATCACAAATTAGATCCCAGTACGCTCCGCCATGAATCGAATTTGACCAATCTGCGCACACAACATCCGTTACCAGCGAACGGTAGGTTTGATATAATGGGACTTTGCCACAGCCAAGATCGAGCAACCGGCCAGAGGCATAGGTCTTGAGCGCATATTCAAGCACAGAAGCGGTTGGGTTGATGCTGACCCTGGCAGGTATGGATACCTGGTTGGAATCAGAAGAGGCCTGTAGCTTCCCACTCTTGATTACATATTTGCTGGGTTGCCATTGATCCTGATTGCGCAAAGTGTACCTCAATTACTATCAGACATAATGCCCGGCTGCTTTGGGGCCATCCAGGATATGTTGGTAAATATGTACCAGTTCCCGATTATTTTTTGCTATATCAAATTGTTGTGTTACCCAGGCGCGGGACGAGACGGGCGGAAACGTAAGAATATCAGCCATGCGGGCTGCATAGGCGGAAACATCCCGCTCCTCCACCAGATACCCATCCACCCCATCACGCACCAATTCCGGGATGCCAGAATGGTAGGTACTCAGCACGGGTAGATTCATGGCCATTGCTTCCATCAGGACTGTCGGAATTCCTTCTTGATCCCCGTCTTTGGATGTGACACTGTGATGCACAAATATATCGGACTGTTGCATCAGCGCCACAACTTCTTCTTTGTAAACTGGACCAACGAAATTCACAACATGGGAAATCCCCAACTGCTGACATACCCGCACCATATTGGGACGCAACGGACCGTCGCCAGCCAGGACCAGGCGGCTGGACGGATATTTTTGATAAAAGTCTCGAAACGCCTCAAGGGTATAGAGATGGCCCTTCTTTTCGACAAAGTTCGATACCTGCAGAAATTGTATAGGAAGACTTTGTTGTAGCTTTTCGGGGATTGTCAATTTTGCTACAGGCGCAAAATCCTCCAGGGGGACGCCGATATAATGTTGATGGAGCCGATCTGGCAGCGCGCCTAACGATTTCAGCCGCTCACCCATCTGCCTGGAGATAGCGATGATATGGGAGTATGCGAAAAGCTCCTGGAGATTCTGCCGATACATTCGATTGCGCAGCAATTGGCTGGCATCAAAGCCGTGAAAGGTGGTGAGCAGGGGTATCTTCAGGGCTTTGGCTACTGGCAACATCTGCAGGCCGCCATACCCGAAATGTGCATGGATGAGAACGACGCCCTCATTCCTGGCAACCTGACACCAATAATTCAGTTGCTTTTTGCTCAAGAGGGCATACTTCTGACTAAGGATTCGTTCTGCCTTGTCAAGCAGCCGACGTGACCACCCGCTTCTACCTGGCTGTTCAAAGATGGGGGTAAAGGGGAAGGCTGATGAATTGTCCCGTTGGCTAGTAAAGACAATGGGGCGAAAGGCATCAGAAACACCAATAGTTTGTCGATAAATAAATGTCATTGATATAGATAAAAAGCGTCCTGTATAGATCGCAATCGTTGGTCCGGCCATAGTGAGAGGGTATCTTAGCTTGGGTTACCAAGAAATGTCTGCCAGGTTTTTAGAGTATAGGCAGCTAATGGATCAAAATAGAGATGATTCCAGTCTGGCATATAGCAAGAGGAAGCGCTAAGGCTTTCCTGAATCTTCTGTTCGATTTCATCAAGACTTTCTGCGTAGGTCACAAAAGTAATTTCTTCAAACCAATCAAGTCCTGAAGTCAGTTTGTGATCGACGGTTTTTAGCACAACGGTTGGTAATCCCATGAGAACAGCAAAAATCAGGCCGTGAAACCGATCAGTCACCACTGCATCATGAGAGCGAAACAACTCAAGAGTCTCTTGCAACTTTCGCTCCCGTTCACCACGCTGAATTGGCTGGCGAAAGGTGGTGTCGAATAAAGTAGTTTCATAAGGCAAACTATTCACAATTCTACGATGATCATCGATAGACAAATTTGATTCGGAGTCGTTGCGCAGGCAGAGCAGAACCTTTTGCACGATTCGCTTCACAGGTAACTCGCCCTGTTCTCCTGGCAAAGAGAGAACGAAGTCTGGATATACATCAACATGAGATTGGGGGAAATATTGACGCGCAAATTCGCCACTGATTGAGTCTCTTGCCAACACAGTTAGATGAGAATGGGCATTATAGACCTGGGTAGAGCTTGCCAACTCACTTTGCCCGTGCGTTGTCTGGCTAAAGTGGATGGTTTGGGGCAGGCTAATAATCAAATTGTCAGGAAACGACTCTATTAAGAGCCGTCGTCCTTTTTCAGAGGTGATACCCCGATCACCAAGATTACCACCACTATGAATGAGTATCAGATCTTGCGGGGTGACAAATTTCTTTAGTATCTCTATACAGGTCAAAACATCCAATTTATCGACTTCAAGCACAGGAAAGGACGGAAAGTGTTGATGGATCCATTTTTGAATCGCAACCACTTGAGCATGATCGCCGATATTGCTCAATGCAGGGTGAGGCACCAATGCATAGACTATTTTGCGGCGACCTTTTAGATGCTGCCATTGCCGAACAAAATGATACTGCTGTACTTGTGAGCGAATTTTCTGCGCCCCAGGTCGTATTAGATTCCACAACGAGCTGGGGAGGTGACGCCGAAAGTTTCCAATAATGCTATTCATGGCCGGACAACGCCTGGACTTGGATGGGGAGATTCTTCCAATTGACTACTAACTTTGAAACTTCTAATCTTTCTGGAACAGGAGGTAAAAATGCAGGAATCCCGATTGCTAACAAACCGGCCGGTGTCACAAATTCGGGAATTCCGATCTTTTGGCAGAATAATTCATATGCCTTTTTATTTTGAGGTCTTGAATTTACGAGATCCTTGCCAAGATGGTTCCAACATGTACCGAGTCCAGCGCTATGCGCTGCTTGAATCATTTGCGAAATAGCTGCACCAGCGTCCAGGAACATACAATCGTCCAAATGTCCAGATGCTTTGTAAAGTCTGCTATCCATACCTACGAAAATCAACAGAGGGGCATTGTAACAGTGCTCCTCTTTCAATCCCTTTAATAGTCGTTTCTCATCTTTGTCAGCAACAAGTGCAAACCGCCAAGCCTGACGATTGCCAGAGTTTGGTGCCCATCTTGCACAGTCAACAAGCATGATTCCAATGCTGAACAGTTCCTCCTGGCTTGGTTGTTGCTGATCCCATACGCGGCAACTGCGTCTTTGTCTGAACAGGTCAAGAGAGTCCTTTACCTTTACTACATCAAAGGCACGTCTCTCCAGGCTCATGGGTTGAATAAAGCTTGTTTCTAAAGAATCGTATTCCTGAACAATTCTCTGAATCCACTGTGTAGAGGGGCTACTACCATTGGGCAGAGCTTGCCGTTTCTCAAGAATCGCTAGATTTGTCTGAACCCGGCAGAGCAATCTATCGTAATAATCTTTCTTGTCATTAAAAATATCGTTGTAATGAGCTTTTTCAATACGATGGCAATCATGTAGAACTAGTGAATAGACCTCGTCTGAACTTAAGGTATTTAAGAAATTCGCATCAAAGTAATTTGGTTTCTTATAGATTAAGCTGATTATTTTTCGCGCAATTCTTCTTATCATAATCAACCCTAAGCGGTCTGTGACTGTCTTCCATAATACGCCTGCTCCTCCGGGAATGTAAATAGACGCAACATTCTCAGAGGAGCAGGCAGAGCTGAACATATAGGCAGCAATTAAATTACGGAGTAGAGGCTATTTCGGATGTTGGCCCCGTTGAGGTAGCGCCGCTTGCCTCAACATCAAACCCTTCAGGCCAAATAGTAGAATCATCATATCTAGAACCAGCGAAATTAGCATTGTCCAAAATTGCATCAGTCAGATCAGCGCCACGCAGATCTGAACTCTGCAAAAGGGCACGGGTTAAATCTGCTCCCGTCAGATTGACACCACTCAAGTTGGCACTAACAAAATTTGTTCTGCTAAGGCGCGCTCCGCTAAGGTTAGCATTAGCAAGAGTTGCCCGAGTCAATAATGCTTCGCTCAGGTTTGCATTCGACAGATTAATATCGGGCAAATAAACATCTCGCATATCCATACGCACCAGCCAGAGATCGCTGCGCTGGTTGACTAACAGGTAAAACTCTAGTGGAAGACCCATCAAACCCTGTTCACTGGGCGCGGCGACAGCCTGCTGTGGCTGCCATCCAAACCGAAATGAAAGAGCAAACAGGGCCAACAACAGAGTCGAACATAGAATGATGGAAAGTTTTTTCATTTTGAGTCTCCAAATACAAGAGATGAGAGGCAACAATGTCATGTTGTGTATTGTTAACGCTCCTGAGATTCAGTCTTCAGTTTGGCATTAAACCACGAAGCGTCAAATTAGACGAATTTGCAGATAAGAATGACAGAAGAATCGACCGCTGAGTGGACCGGATAGGGTGGATAAGGTCTCTTGACGGCCCGAAGTTGAACGCAGATGACGCGGATATCCGCAGATACTCGCAGATCAGATGAGTCGTGGACATTCTGCTATCTGCGTTCATCATGACAATCGCGGACGCTGCGTCCGCGTACTCTGCGTTCTATTTCTGCGCATTGGCAAAGATAAGGGTCATTTAGCGCAACAGTGTCTCCGGATAGCCCAGGCCAGACGCCTGTTCATGCAGAGTATATCTCTTGAACAATCATCTAGCCTGCTCTACAATAGTGCAGAATTCGTTCACCATACCGTATCGAAAGAGGACATTTTTATGAATACACCCCTTCTCATGCGTATCACCCATAATCCCGACATTATGACAGGCAAACCGGTGATTCGGGGTACCCGTATTCCGGTTGATCTGATTGTACGCATGGTAGCACAAGGGATCGAACAATCAGAAATCCTGGCCGAATATCCACGTCTACAGGCGGAGGATATTCAAGCTGCGCTATTCTATGCTGCGGCCGTCGTTGCCAATGAAACTGTCTTTCCCATTACCTTAAAAGCTGCCTGATGCCCAAGTTCATCGTCGACGAGTGTACCGGTATGTCAGTCGTTCACTTTCTGCGCAAGCAGGGCTATGACACGATTAGCGTCAGCGAGTCTATGCCGCAAGCGGTTGATGTCGACATTTTACAGCGTGCAATCATTGAAGAGCGGATTGTCATAACCAATGACAAAGATTTTGGTGATATGGTCTTTCGTGATCAGCGCGCACATAAGGGTATCGTACTCTTGCGCTTATCCGATGACCTTGTTGAAACCAAACTTCGTGTGCTCGTTGCGGTGTTGACTGAACATGTTGAAAAACTTGCTGATCACTTCGTGGTTGCAACCGAAGAAAATATTCGGATTCGCTCAACTGTTCGCTAACCAAAATGTCTTGGACGATATCGGCGCCGTCCTCGAATGGACATTCTGCTATCTGCGTTCATCATGACAATCTGCGTACCCTGCGTTCTATTTCCGCTCATTGGCAAAGTAGGTGGTCATTTGCTGTTCTCTGAAAAATCCGCCATCATCTGCTCAATCAGCCTTATCCGCCGTCAATTCTGGAAATAATGCTAGGCGAGTATATTATCGACGGCAACGGTGATGGCCAATCCACCCAAGGCGGAGATGAGTTGCCCAGGCAGGTAGCGTTGGCGCAGTAGATAACCGCTGGCCGATGGGGTCCGGTAGGCGTCGATCACCCCCCGCGTCTACGTCCACCAACCAGACTTCAGGAATCCCAGCCCGTGCGTAGATGGGCAATTTGACGGCTTGATCTGTTTCAAGCGAACTGTCCGCAACCGCGATCAGCAGCAGGACATCTTCAGCGGTGGGGTGTGCTTGTGCGTAGAAATCCTCGCGATAGGTCAGCACAGATAAATCAGGCTCTGGTACAGAATAGGTATCCAATTGCACAGGATCTTGAACCCCTATAATCGCCTGCTCTCCTAGTTGATGCACCAGCAGTTGGGTCAACCGTTTTACACAAGCAGCATGGCGGCTACCATTGGGACTCATCTGCACGATCTCCCGTCGAGTAGTTCAACCCGGTCCTCTTCGCCCAAGATGCCTGCGGTTATCATCTGCTCATATTCGGTTACGGTAAAGAGCTTGCGCGCCAGTTGGATGGTCATAGATTGAGCCACTTCAAAAGATTACTATCCAATGAAAGTTCATGATCGAGACGGGGACACGCACGACGCACTACGCTGCCTTATACCCGGCATGTACAGCCACAGCGCAGGGCCAAATCCACCGGCGACGTATGCCGCCAAACGTCTTTGTGCTGTACGTGCAGGACAAGCAACGTATGCGGATCGAAGACCACCACATCCTTGACGCCCTGACTCAAATAGAAGGGTGGTCCAATCTCCAAATCTTTGGCCTCAAACCCCCGGCTCACCACTTCAATCACAGCCTCTGGCAACAACTGTACGGCGTCATCCTCTTCGTCTGGCTCCTGACAAAAGATGGAGATGTCCGGTCGTTTGAGTGATCCATCAGGGAATTGCACGTAGACATCGGATAGGTGTACACAACCGCAACCCCCACCCTGGACGCTCGTCGGCGGTGTTGGGCGGATCGTATTGCGAATGCGGTCGATGGCGCGCTGGTGACGCACGACTGGCTGCGCCTCCCACAGCGGCAGTCCTCGTACAATCTCCAGCCGGATGCCCAGTTCGTCGGCTCGCAGCAATGTCTTCATCTCCAGATTTGCAGACACCTCTTCTTCTCCTCTCGGCGCACCTTCCTTGGGCAAAGTCCCCGGCGCTTCACGAAATCAGGTGTCAGTTATCCACCTGGACCGCTCGCGTGGACAAAAAATTGGGTACTCTCCTCCCTGGCTATGTGGTGTAGCGCCATATCCTCGAAGAGTATACCACAGTAACTTTCAAAATCTGGCTTGAACAGCGTGAACCGACAAGCGCCCAGCCCCCTTCAGGGCATAGGCGCTAACGTCTCACGAAAGTGCCGGGGACTTCCCGTTGAACATGCGGTCTCGCTGCGGCGAAAAGTCCCCGGCACTTGCCCGTATACTTAGTCCCCAGCCCCCTTCAGTGGGCATCCTTCTGTAGCCCGGCTCTTCAGGGCCGGACTACTACATGCCGCGTATCCACCACCAGGGGCGCAGCGTTGGCGATCTTGCGCCAATTGTAAACAGAATGATCGGTGGCGACGACGACGCAATCAGCCTCGCGCAGACTCTGCTCTAAGTCAGCCACACCGACCATCTCCAGGCCATCGTGTTGAAAGGCGGGAATGTGGGGGTCGTGGTAGCGCACATGGGCGCCCTTCGCCTCAAGTAGACCGATAATGTCCAGCGCCGGCGATTCGCGCAGATCGCTCACATCCTTTTTGTAGGCCACGCCCAGGACAAGGATCTTGCTGCCCTTGACCGCCTTGCCGACATCGTTGAGGATATCCTGAACCTTTTGCACCCAATAGCGCGGCATCTCCGTGTTGATCTCGCTGGCAAGTTCGATGAAGCGAGCGTTGTATTGGAGGGTGCGCAGTTTCCAAGAGAGGTAGAGCGGGTCAATGGGGATACAATGGCCGCCCAACCCTGGGCCTGGCGTAAATTTCATAAAGCCAAAAGGTTTGGTGGAAGCGGCCTCGATCACCTCCCAGGCGTCCAGCCCAAGCTTATCGCACATAAGGAGCAATTCATTGGCAAGGCCAATATTCACCGAGCGGAAGGTATTCTCCAGCAGTTTGGTCATCTCGGCAGCCTGGGGCGAAGAGACCGGCACCAGCGTCTGGATTGCAGATCCATAATAGGCCAGCGCTGCCTCCAAACAGGCTGGCGTCACCCCGCCCATCACCTTGGGCGTGTTGATCGTCGTCCAATCTGTGCGTCCTGGGTCCACCCGTTCGGGTGAGAAGGCCAGGAAGAAGTCTCGACCGACAGAGAGAAGAGATTGGGGACTGGGGACTGGGGATTGGGGATTGGGAACGGATGCCTGATCACGAAGTGGGCGCTCTGCGCTATCCCCAGTCACCAATCCCCAGTCACCGATCCCCTTCTCCAACAACGGCAACAACACCTCCGTCGTCGTTCCGGGGTAGGTAGTCGATTCGAGGACGACGACCATGCCAGGGTGGAGGTAGCGGGCGATCTGTTCGCCGCAGGCAATGATATACGAGATGTCAGGATCACCCGTTTTGTTCAGCGGCGTCGGCACGCAGATGGAGACGGCGTCGCAATCGGCAAGGACAGAGAAGTCGGTCGTCGCCGAAAGGCGAGGGGACTGATGACTGGTGATTGGGGATTGGGCAGACGCCGTATGGTTCTTCCCCGTCACCTGTCCCCAGTCACCAATCACTTCTGCCGCCCCCACCAAGGCCGCTAGCCGCGCCGACGGAATATCCTCAATATACGACTCCCCACGATTGATGGCATCGACCCTGCGTTCGTCCACGTCAATGCCGGTGACGCAGTAGCCCGCCTCAGCGAAGACGATAGCCAGGGGCAAACCGACATAGCCCAATCCAATCACGGCGACGTGGGCCTGGCGGGTGCGAAATTTTTCGGTAAGTTGAGCCAGTTCTGACATAGAGGGCATCCTGTTGAGTTAGAAGTTGATTTTGTAGCAGTAAGATAGACGCCAGCCAGGATGGCCCGCGCCTCGCTTGTCGGTCTGGATTTTGCTCAGCACCGCGTCGCTATCCTTACCCTGGCAGTATAACAGATCCGCCACAAAATGCAGCGCATCCGCGTTGATAAAAAGTGCAATCCCCAATCCGGGATGCAGTTCATTTTTGAGACGAAAGTGCCGGGGACTTCAAAAGTCCCCGGCACTTCACATGCCCCCGATTTGAACTGCAATCCCCAATCCGCCCAAGATTGACAACGCTGACCCTTTAGCATAGGATACCCCGTAGAGACTGTGACGGAGATCGTGGACGGCTGACGACCGCCAGAGAGAGCGCCCCGCCGGCTGAAAGGGCGCTTCGGAATCGCACCGTTGAATTCGCTCCTGAGTCGAACCGCTGAAAAGATGTAGGCGGCTCCGGTCCCCGCCGTTACCGGGTTGAGAGAGCCTGCGCGGATTGCGATCCATGCGGGAAATCAGGTGGCACCGCGAGCGAGCACCTCGTCCTGATGGGCGTAGGTGCTTTTTTTATTGGAGAGATTGGCAACACAAGGAGCATAAAACGATGAGCGAGCTTGTAAAAAAGTTAGAGGCGCTTCAGGTTGAGGCCGAGGCGATGCTGACCAAGGCGCAGAGCAGCGCCGAGACAGAAGCCTGGTTTCGGGACTATCTCGGTCGCAAGGGCGCGCTGACCAACGCGCTGCAAGGGATCGGCAGCCTCTCTGCCGAAGAACGCCCGCTGATCGGCAAAGTAGCCAATCAGGTCAAGGTGGCGCTGACTACGGCTCTGGAAGCGCGCCAGCAGGAGATCGCCAACGCCGAGATGGAGGCCGCGCTCAGCGCCGAAGGCGTAGATGTGACCCTGCCCGGTCGCCCGCAAAATGTGGGCAAGATCCACCCCAGCAACGCCGCGCTGCGCCAGATCAACAATATCTTCATGCAAATGGGCTTTCAAGTCTACGACGCGCCCGAAGTGGAGACCGACGAATACAACTTCGGATTGCTCAACATGCCCGACGGCCACCCCGCCCGCGACATGTGGGACACGTTCTACACCACCACACCGGGGGTGCTGCTGCGCACACATACCAGCCCCGGCCAGATCCACGCCATGCGCGAATATTGCCCACAGCCCATCCGCGTGATCCTGCCCGGCAAATGCTTCCGCTATGAGGATGTCACCGCTCGCTCCGAGATGATGTTCCATCAGGTCGAGGGTCTGGTTGTGGGCAAAAATATCACCTTCAGCGATCTCAAGGGGACGGTTGTCGCCTTCGCCAATCAGATGTTTGGGGAGGGGCGCAAGTTGCGCTTCCGCAAGAGCTACTTCCCCTTCACCGAACCCAGCGTGGAAGTGGACGTGGATTGCGTCCTTTGTGAGGGCAAAGGCTGTCGAGTCTGCAAATATACCGGCTGGCTGGAGATCATGGGCGCGGGGATGGTCAACCCGACCGTGCTGCACAACGGCGGCTACGATCCGGCGGTCTACAGCGGTTACGCCTTCGGCATGGGCGTCGAGCGCTCCGCCATGCTCAAACTGGGCGTCGACGACATCCGCTACTTCTTCAGCAACGACATCCGCTTTTTGGAGAGAGTATGACCGAAATCCGTCAGTTAACCGAAGCGGATCTGCCGCTCTATGCACAGATTGGCGCGGACGCGTACCCAGGCGTGCAGCTTTCGGCGGAACAAATTTTAGAGCGCTATCAGCGCAATTTTGCCCAGGATCACATCCACTTTTGGGGTCTCTTTCGGGATGGCAAGTTGCTGGGCGCGTACCAACATTATGATTTCGTGATGACTCTCCTCGACCGACCGGTGACCGTGGGTGGGATCGGCGGCGTGGCGGTGGCGCTGTTGCACAAAAAACAGCGGGTAGCCTATCAACTGCTCCAGCATTTTGTGCGCGACTGCCGCCGCAAGGATCAACCGCTGGCCTGGCTCTATCCCTTTCGCCCGGACTTTTACCGGCGCATGGGCTTTGGTTACGGAACCAAGTTGAACCAATATCGCCTTGAACCGACAGCTTTTGCGCGCCGCAGTGGGGTGGATCATCTGCGCTTTGCCACTGAAGAAGACCGCGCTGCCCTGACCGACAGCTACAACCGCTACGCCGCTGTCACCAATGGCATGATCCGCCGGCGCGAGAAGGATTTCGATCAATTTTTCAACAAACCCGAAATCCGCTGTGTGGTCTATTGGGAAGAGGATCAGATTCGCGGCTATCTGACCTATCAGTTCACCCCCATACCGGGGAACTACCTTTCCAGCGATCTACACGTACGCGAGGTGATCTACGAGAACCCGGCAGCGTTGAACGAGATCCTCAGCTTCATCCACCTTCAATTTGATCAGACATCGCGCGTTGTCCTCAGCACGCAGGATGAATTTTTCGCCCTGCTGCTGGAAAATCCGCTCAACGGTTCAAATCGGCTGACGGGTGGGTATCACGAAAGCAACACCCAGGCGGTGGGCCTGATGCCGCGCGTCGTGGACACAGCGAGGATCTTCGCGGCGCTGGCCGATCACAATTTTGGCGCGCAGTCGGTGCGCCTGCGCCTCGATCTGCTCGATGACTTCTTGCCCGAAAACGCAGGGACGACCATCCTGCATGTGGCGGACGGGCGAGCGCGGCTTGTCTCCGACGGCGCGTGGGATGTGATGCTGCGGCTGCATGTGCGCGACTTCTCACCGCTGCTCGTCGGCGCTGTCAACCTGCGCTGGCTGGCGCAGACCGGCCTGGCCGAGTTGGATGATTGGGGCTACCTTGACGCCGTGCATCAACTCTTCCTCTGGCATCAAAAGCCAATCTGCTTCACCGGCTTCTGAGATGATGAACCGCTGGCGTCGCTTCTTCTATGCGAATTGCGAGTTGCGAGTTGCGAATTGTGAGTTGCGAAAATAATTGTCACCTGCAAACTTGCAATTTGCCCCTTGCCTCCCGCTCACTCCGCCCAATCGATGCCCTGTTCGAGCCAGTTGGGCAAATCGGCGCCGATGGTGATCACCGCTTGGGCGTTGCCGCCCGTGATGGGGACCACCCAGATCCCCCAACTGCCGCCGCGATTGCTGACAAAGGCCACGCGGCTGCCATCCGGGCTGACCGCGGGAAGCCCGTCGAGCGCAGGGCTATCGGTGAGACGGGTCACAGCGCCGCTGTTCACATCCACGGTGTAGATCTCCCAATTGCCGTGGCGCGACTCGCTCATAAAGACAATCGTGCGCCCATCCGCCGACCAGATCGGGCGGGAATCGGTCTTGTCTGCGGTCAGCGGTGTGCGGTTGCCGCCGCTGCTGTTCATGGTCCACAGACCACAGCGTTCGCCGCTATCATCACAGCCCTTGTAGACGATCCGATCTGCGCTGGGATGCCAATCGGGATCTAGCCCAAAGGTAAGTTCCTGCGCCGTCTGGTTGCTGCCTGCAGGCGTTGTGTAGATCCGCCAGCGTCTATCGCCGTGGCGAGTGCTGGCAAAGACCAACCGTCCGCCGTCAGGACTCCAATTGGGGTTGCTGTCTTCCAGATGGCTGGTGATGCCCGTAAGCTGACCGCTGGGGATGTCGAAGATGCCAATGCCCAACAGATCGCTGCGGTTGCTACGCACGGCCAGCCGTCCATTGCGGATGGCAGGTTGCGACGCATCCACGAGGATCACCTGGGGGGATGCGCCAGGTGCCAGACTCTGCGCCAGGATCGACTGGAGACCGTCCGGGCTGGGGGCAGAATAGAAGATGCGCCCGACGGAGCGCGGCAGCGGCGGCGGCGTCACCACAGCGATATCTTCAATATTTTGAGCCTGGGTAAACTGCGAATCGCCGATGACCCAGGCCCGTTCCTCGCTATCGGGCGGGTAGACGATCTGCCACCAGCCGCCATCCGGCGAAACACCGGTAATGCGCGCCGATTCCCCTGTATCCAGATCGCCCACAATCGCGTAAGCTGTGCTGGGTCCACTGCGCACGTTGACGAGGACTTGCGCGATCAATGTCGCCCCTTCCCCATCCATATCGTCTACGGTTGGATCGTCTTCTGCCTCCACTTCGGTCGGCGCTGTGACCACCGGCGCTGTGGCCGACGGTCCCCAGCGCAACTGTTCGCCATAGGCGGGGAGAGAGATAGCCGATCCGCCGTTGGCGGGCAACCAGAGGATCGGACCTGCAAAGCCGAGCGGTCCTGAAACATTGACATTGGCCAGCGCGGCGCCGCTCCCATCACGCGCCCAGAGGATGTCGCCATCTGTCTCAAATTCGTCATTGCCCAGAGGGTTTAACTCATCAGCGCCGATCTCAAGGCGGGTCATGCGGTAGCGCACCTGTTGATCCATGCTTTGCATCTGGCTGACAAAAGCGAAGAGCAAATCCGCGCCTTGGGGATGAGGGCTGCGGAAGAGATAGAGCGGATGTTCAGCCGTCACCGCGCCATCCGACTGAAAACCGGGGATGAGCAGCGTCGCCGCGCCGCTGTTCACATCCACACGCGCGAGGCCAGGGACGCCGTAGGCCAGCAGGTTGCTGGCAATGAAGGATGCCGTACCTTCCCGGCTCCAGGCCCAATCACAACAGAGCGGCGTGTTGGGATCATCCGCAGTCAGGGGGATCAGCGAATTGTTCGCCAGGTCGAGGATCGCCAGCCCACCCGCTTCGGGCCAATAGCTGAAGCGGACCATTAAATTCTGACCATCGGGAGACCAACTGCCAGGCACAAAAAAGCGCACATTGGTGCGCGGCGGGTTGTTGAGATCGGGGTAGGGATCGCTCTGCAAAAGGGTTGTATAGGTGATCACATCCCCCACGGGGATCATGTTGACGCCATTCAGCCCAAACGCAATCTGCGATCCATCGGTCGAAAAGCGGGGATCGCTGATGCGCTTCGTGATGGCGTCGCCGGGCACATTCTCGTCGAACGTTTCCCCTCTCACCTTGACAATGCGCGTGCCATATTGTGGGTTGGCCTCGATCAGCGTGTTGTCCGTCACATAGACGAGGCTGGCGTCAATGGGCGACACGTCGAAATCGGTGATCGGCTCCGCTTCCTGCGTCAACTGGGTGAGGATCTGACCATCCGTCTCCAAACGCTGGATCTGCCCATCGCTGAGGAAGTAAAGCGGCGCTGGCAAGACAATCGCCGGTGTTGGCAACGCCGTGGGGATCGGCGTTGGCGCATCCACCGCAGAAACTATCGGCGTTGCCGCGGCGATTGCAGCGGCGTCCTCGACCTGGGGTGTAGGCGAAGGCGTCGGTTCAACGGCCTCAAATACACCTTCACCACAAGCAGCCACACTCATCGAAAAGAGTGCAGCAAGCATCAGCAGACAAAAATTTCTGATAGGCAAGATCATATCTCCGGCTCCAACTAGGGGATTCCTGGGCGGAACGGCGTGCAGCGATGGAAGAGAGCGGAGTCCCGTTCCTAGTTGATCGTCGAGAAAAGGTAACTAAAGTGAAATCAGTTTGAAAACGTTACTTCGTAGGGGTAGGCCCCTGTGCCTGCCCACTGCGGGCGACCACAGCGGATCGCCCCTACATACTACCGGTTTCTATTTGCGTTCACTTTAAATTATGGTAATTGTAACTGTAGAGGGTACTTCTTCAAAAATAGTTGTGATCGTTGAAGCGGAGTCTGCAGCGCGGGTGCGGTAAGGGTTTCGAGGTCGAAAAGATAACGCATGGCATCCTCGGCGCTTTCGCCGCACATTTCAGCCATGGGGCGCAGACGAGTGCAGACCGTGGGGCGTTCTGGCTTGCCAAAGAGCTTGCAGCGGTTATCATCGGTCAACTGCACACAGCGCACACCCGACGGCTTCCCATCGGGCATTCCAGGGATGGGGGAAGAGATAGAGAGGGCGATGCAGCAGGCGCCACAGCCAACACGACAATCCACGCGGTTACCTCACGAAGAAATCCACCACAGGGAGACGGCGAAACTTGACCACAGATTTCGCCGTCTCCCTGTGGTGGATCTACGTTACTGCTTGCTGATCAGGCTGACGTCCACGCGCCACTGGGGATTGTAGATGAAGCCCTGGACGCGGCTGGAAAGGCCAATTTGCAGACCCGGTTGGAGGATGGGCGCATAGGGACCCTGCTCCATCAGGTAATCCTGCATCTCTTGGAACATACCCTCGCGCACATCGTCGTCAGTCTCGACGCGCAGCGCATCGCGCAGGGCGAGAATCTCCGCGTCGGCGGTCTCGTCCACCCAACCGGTGCGTGTGCCCACCACGCCCGCAGGCAGGAATTCAACATAATCCAACGAATCGCGGTAGTCGGGCAGCCAGAGCCAGAGGCCGAAAGGCTCTGTTCCACTGCGGTAAGCCTGGAGCGCAACCTGCACCTCGGCGGGGGCCAGCGCCGCATTGATGCCAGCCTCGGCCAGATCCGCCTGGACCTTTTGGGCGAAGGTGCCAAAGTTGACGCCAGCAAAGGTAAAGTCAGGATAGGCCAGGTCGATGGTCACACCGTCGGCGTAGCCCGCCTCGGCCAGCAGTTCACGCGCCCGATCCAGATCGCGTTGAATGCCCGAATTGGCCTCGTACGCGCCCAGGAAGCCAACCGGCAGCATAGAGGCAGGGGTCACCGATTCGCCGCCCGCCAGCAAGCGGATGCCTTCATAGTCCAACGCATAGCGGACAGCAGCCTGCACCAGCGGATCGCTCATGGGGCCGCCCACCTCTGGGTTTTGGTTGCCCTTGAGGAAGACCAACGTATCGCTGAGCCCCTGATAGATGGTGACGTTGGGGTTGCCTTCGAGCGAAGGTAGTTGATCCTGGCTGAGATCAAAGGCGATGTCGATGTCGCCCGCTTCCAACTGGATCTTCTGGGTGGCGGATTCGGGGATGTTGCGGAAGATCACGCGCTCGATGGCGGGTGCATCTCCCCAGTAATTGTCGTTGCGCACCAGCACCGTCTCCACGCCCGGTTCCCAGCGTTCGAGTACATAAGGACCGCTGCCCGCGCTGTTCTGGTTGAGCCAGGTTTCAGCGGTGTCGGCAGTGGAGGCATCCTCAGCGGCGCTGCCGCCCTGGGCTTCCACCACGGCTTGATTGACGACGCTAAAACCACCGAAGACCATCTTGGCAAGGATGGCAGGGTCCGGCTGCTCCAGCGTGAGGACGACGGTCTGCTCGTCGGCGGCTTCCACCGAGACGATGCCATTGGCCAGGAAGGAGGGGTTGCCGGTGACGTTGGCAAGCCGATTGAACGAGAAGACCACATCATCAGCGGTCACCGGGGAACCATCCGAGAAGAGAGCGTTCGGGTCGAGCGAAAAGGTGTAGACAGTACCATCCTCAGAGATTTCCCACGATTCGGCCAAACTGGGGATCACCTGTTCCACAGAGTCGGCGGGGAAGGTGATCAGCGTCTGGTAGGTCACCTTGTGAACGATAGAGGGCAGGGTTTCATACGCCCGTTGTGGGTCGTAGGAAGCTGTGTCCTCGGCAATGGCGACAATGAGTGTGTTCGCCAGAGGGTCGGCGGCTGGCTGTGGCGCGGGCGCAGCGCCACTATCCGCAGTACCAGTCGTCGGCGCAACGGGCGCTGGGCAGGCGGCCAGCATCAACGCCAACGCCAGCAACAACGCAAGCAAAATTGTTGATCGACGTCTAATCATCGGATCTCCTTTGGGATACAAATCAATTCAATGACAATAGGAACAGCAATTGGGGAACGCCATCACTTTACACGAATCGGGGGCAGTGTGCAAAAAGAGGGAGGGAGGGAGGTATTGGATATTAGATATTGGGTATTGGGCGACAGTCGCCCAATACCCAATATCTAATATCCAATACCCTTCCTTTACCGCTTGTGCGGGAAGGCTTTGATGCCAGCGTAGAGGCCGATGGCGTCGAGTTCTTCTTCAATGCGGAGGAGCTGGTTATACTTGGCGACGCGGTCGCTGCGGGCGGGCGCGCCGGTTTTGATCTGGCCGGTGTTGAAGGCGACGACGAGATCGGCGATAGTGGCGTCCTCGGTTTCGCCGGAGCGATGGCTGACAATGGCGGCCCAGCCGGCGCGGTGGCTCATCTCGATGGCGGCGATGCTCTCGGTGAGTGTGCCGATCTGGTTGACCTTGCAGAGCAGCGCATTGCAGGCTTTCTCATGGATGGCGCGCTCGATGCGGTTGACGTTGGTTACCAGCAGATCGTCGCCCACCAATTGCACTCGATCCCCGATCTTCTGATAGAGCAACTTCCAGCCGTCCCAGTCGTCTTCGTCCATGCCGTCCTCAATTGAGATGATGGGGAAGCGGTTGGACCAATCAGTCCACAGTTCGGCCAGTTCTTCGCTAGAGAGTTCCTTGCCTTCGATCTCCAATTTGTAGCGTCCGCTGGATTTGTCGTAGAGTTCGCTCATGGCCGGGTCGAGCGCAATGAAGATATCTTCGCCGGGCCGGTAGCCCGCCTTCTCCACCGCCTTGAGGATAACCTCGACCGCGGCCACATTGCCGCCCAGGCTAGGCGCAAAGCCGCCTTCGTCGCCCACATTGGTGCTGTGACCGGCGTCATGAAGTACCTTTTTGAGCGATTGGTAGATCTCCGATCCCCAGCGCAGACCTTCGCTGAAAGATTCAGCGCCCACGGGCATCACCATGAATTCCTGAAAATCGGTGCTGTTGACGGCATGTTTGCCGCCGTTGAGGATGTTCATCATGGGCACGGGCAGGGTGCGCGCGCCCACACCGCCCAGATAGCGGTAAAGCGGCAGCCCGACAGCATCCGCAGCGGCTTTGGCGACGGCCAGGCTCACGCCGAGGATGGCGTTAGCGCCCAGATTGCCTTTGTTTTCCGTGCCGTCTAGTTCAAGCATATATTCGTCGATGGCGACTTGATCCAGCGCGTCCGCGCCGAGCAGTTCGTTGGCGAGGACTGTGTTTACATTTTCCACAGCTTGTTCGACGCTCTTGCCGCCGTAGTTCGATTTGTCGCCGTCGCGCAGTTCTACAGCTTCGTGAGCGCCGGTGCTGGCGCCGCTGGGGACGGCGGCGCGGCCAAACGCGCCGCCGTCAAGGACAACATCTACTTCCACTGTTGGATTGCCGCGGCTGTCCAAAACCTGCCGGCCAACAATCGCTTCAATCAATGTCATGAGAGCCTCCAATTGAATCCGCAATTGCGGAATTGCTTTGATAGAATCTTGAGCCTATATCACAAAAACCCGTACAGACCCATCCAACACTATAGCGCAGATCGACAGAAATCACAATCGATTTGGAGGAGAAAGTAGTAACAAGTTGGTTGACGTGTGCTGAAAATCCCTCTACAATCTCAGCAACAAGGGTATTGTAGGCGCAAGTGACGGAGGTGAAACATGGCTTCGCCTTTCCCAGGCATGGATCCCTATATTGAGCAGAGCCGTATCTGGGCAGATTTCCACAGCGATCTGGCCTCTGAAATTCGTGCGTATCTCAATGCACAGATTCGCCCTGCCTATTTTGCTCGGCTGACGCCCTACACGACCTATGAAGTCATTGAAGTTGCCCAGTCTCGCTTGCAAGGGGTACGCCCTGATGTTGGCGTGATGCAGCGGAGGCCCCTTCTGCCACACGCGGGAACAGCCACCTTGACTGAACCTGCGCCTGTGGAAAGTATCGTCAAAATGGAAGCCCCGCTTGAGATTATGAGCATTGAAATTCGCCATGCCAGCGAAGAATATCTGGTAACGGCGATAGAGATCCTCTCTCCGGTGAACAAGCAGAGGGGCCACGAGGCGCACCGGGATTACCAGCGCAAACGGCGCGAACTGCTACGCTCCAACGTTCACTTCATCGAAATCGATTTCCTGCGCGCGGGTGAACGCTCCCCGCTGGACCGGCCCGTGCCGCCAGCGCCTTACTACGTTTCATTGAGCCGTGAAGGACAGCGTCCTAAGATTCTGGTCTGGCCAATTCCGCTGAACGCACGCCTGCCCACGATTCCCGTTCCCCTTGCGCATGGCGACCCAGACGCCACCCTCAATCTGGCGCAGGTGGTCGCAGCCGTCTATGAGCGGGGCGGCTATGACGTTCAGATCGACTATCGGGAAGCTGCGCCCCCGCCGCCACTCTCCGAGGAAGAAGAGCAGTGGGTGGATCAGAGCCTCGCTCCTTATCGATCTACTGGGCAAAAAATGGAGCCACAGAATGATTAGTGTCCCCGTCGCCTGGGATCGAGGTGATCGATATCATGGCGAGTTGACACACCGATGATTGGGACCCAATTCAATCTGCCGAGGATTCTGCAACCTTGCCTTTCCCCCTGACCTCAATTTGTTCCTCTTCAGGACGCGCATCATGCAGCGAACCAAACGCGCGCAGCCGCGGCGAGATCCACGCAGTGACGCCCACGACGATCAACGTGCCAATACCGCCGCTGACCACTGACACCACAGGACCAAACGCCTGCGCCACCGCGCCCGATTCAAAACCACCCAGTTCATTCGACGCGCCCACGAAGACGCTGCTCACTGCCGCCACCCGTCCGCGCATGTGATCGGGCGTGAGCAACTGCTGCAACGTCCCGCGGATGATCATGCTGACGTTGTCAAAGGCGCCGGTGAGGAAGAGCATGGCGAACGAGAGCCAGAAGTTGGTGGACAGGCCAAAGATGATGGTTGCTACGCCAAAACCCGCCACAGTGATGAGGAGCGTACGCCCAGCCCGCTGCATGGGCGGCAGGTAGACCATGGCAATAGCCATGAGAAAAGCGCCAATCGCCGGAGCCGCGCGCAGCCAGCCAAAGCCGGTCGCGCCCACCTTGAGGATATCCTCAGCATAGATGGGCAGCAGATAGACAGCTCCACCCAGCAACACGGCGAAGAGATCAAGCGAGATCATCGCCAGGATAATGCGTGTGTTCCACACAAAATGGATACCGGCGACCAGGGTTTTGAATGAAGCCGCGCCCGTGGGTTTCGTATCTGAGTTAAACTTGAAGTAAGAGAGCATCAGAATAAAGAGCAGCGAGGTCGATGCGGCGATCACATAGGCCAGCGGCACACTAAAGACGATCACCAAACCGCCCAACGCTGGCCCGGCCACACCGGATATCTGCATCAAACTCGTATTCCACGCCACAGCGTTGGGGAAGGCGTGGGCCGGCACGATTTGCGGCAACAACGCCACCCGCGCCGGTCGCCCGACCATCACGACGGCGGCATCCATGAAAAGCAGAAAGTACATCCACGAAACCGAACCCTCGGTGTATGAGAGCCACGCCAGCCCCAGCGAAGTCAACGTCATCGCCAGCAAACTGAGCATCACCAATCGCGAGCGATCGAAGCGATCCGCCAAATAGCCAGCGGGCAGCGCCAACAACATGGTCGGGATGGCCTGGGCCAACCCAACCAGCCCCAGCGAAAGCGCTTCCCCCGTGCGCTGGTACATCTCCCAACCGATGGCAACGCTCTGGATGCGCGTCCCCGCCATGGCGATGAACCAGCCGACAATGTAAAGTCGATACTCGGGGATGCGAAAAGCAGCATAGGGATCATGGGCGCGCGAGCGCTCCTTGTGAGGGGGTTTTGTCATCATTGGCCCTTTGGGTAGATCAAGGCGGTGTTTCTGTACCGGTTTACAGAGAATTTGATCATTGTAGACGGCAATGTGGTTCTCGGCAACTTTCAACAATTTCCGATGATATTGACCCACTCCGCGGGCAGTGCTAAAATCGGGCGAATGTGGAGATGGGGATTGGCGACAATTGCAAACAAGGGAACTCACCTATGAACGTCTACCTGGATCACGCGGCGACAACGCCAGTGCGCCCCGAAGTGGTGGAGGCGATGCTGCCCTATTTGACTGACTTTTACGGCAACTCGTCGAGCATCCACGGGATTGGGCGCAAAGCCCACGCCGGGTTGGATGGGGCGCGGCGCACAATTGCCGATATCCTCGGCGCAAAGACCAACGAGATCATCTTCACCAGCGGTGGTTCGGAAAGCGATAACACAGCCCTGCGCGGGATCGCGTTGGCCCGCCGTCGCCAAACCGGGGCCAACCGCATTGTCACCACGGTGGTGGAACACAAAGCAGTCCTCGAAACGGCGTTGGATCTGCGCGATCACTTTGGGTTTGACGTCACCCTCATCCCTGTGGATGGGGATGGGATGGCGCGCGTCGATGATGTCGCTCCACTCCTGGGCGAGGATGTAGCCGTGGTCAGCGTCATGCTCGCCAACAACGAGGTTGGCACGATCCAGCCGGTTGGCGAGATTGGCGCGATCTGCCGGGCGCGGGGCATCCCCTTCCACACGGACGCGGTGCAGGCCGCGGGCAAATTACCCCTTGATGTCCACTCCCTGCGCGTGGACGCGCTCAGCGGCGGCGCGCACAAGTTTTACGGTCCCAAAGGGGTGGGGTTCCTCTATTTGCGCCAGGGCACGCCCTTTCAGCCCACGTTGACCGGCGGCAGCCACGAAGGCAGCCGTCGCGCCGGCACCGAAAACGTGGCAGGGATCGTGGCCATGGCGAAAGCGCTCGAATTGGCCGAAATCGAACGCGAGGTAGAGATGAGGCGGCTACAACTCTTGCGCGATTGGTTGATTGGCGGCATCCTCGAAAAGGTGGATGGGGTACATCTCACCGGTTCGCCCTTCCACCGCCTGCCCAACCATGCCAGCTTTCTCATCAACGGCGTCGAGGCCGAAGGCGTCTTGATCGGCCTGGATCTGGCGGGAATCGCCGCCAGCAGCGGCAGCGCCTGTACCAGCGCCGCGCAGAAGCCCAGCCATGTCCTCGAAGCCATGGGCATCCCCGCGCAGGATGCAGTCGGCGGTCTGCGCCTGAGTCTTGGCCGAAGCAACACCCCAGAGCAGATCGAGTACGTCCTCGCCAAATTGCCGCGGATCGTCGAACAGATCCGCGGGAGTGTCCCCATCGCGTTCTGATACTTACCCAGAGATGATCCACGAAGCCACACGAAGAAGCACGAAGACAGAAAGCAACAAACTCGCCTTTTGGGTTTCTGTGTGTCACTTGGTGTGGCTTCGTGGATCATACGAATTCTTCACATGATTATTAGCATTCATTGAGGTTTCACTTATGCCCATTGCCAATCGAATCGTCTTCCCCAAGCTGCGCCCTGTGGATGTGCGTCCTTATCAGCAGAACGGGCAGCCCTACTATTTGCTGCGCGATCCGCTGGACCTGAGCGAAGGCTCGCTGCTCGTCCCCCAATATTTTGGACCGCTGCTGGCGCTTTGTGATGGTACGCTGGAGGATGCACGGGCCTTGGGCGTAACGCTGATGGCTCGATATGGGATGAACATCGACGCAGGCATGATCGGCGATCTGCTCTCGGCATTGGACGAGGCGCTGCTGTTGGAAAATGAGCGGACGGTGGCAGCATTAGCGCGCAAGCGAGAGGCGTACCGGCGGCTTCCCTTCCGCACGGCGACGCTGGCCGGTCTTTCTTATCCAGCGGAGCGGCGCGCACTGGCCCAATTGCTGGATGGCTACATTGAGCAGACCGTCCCCACGCGGAACGGGCGCGCCAACGGCGCTGCCCCTGGACGGCGCAATGGGCAGAGTGGACATCCACCCAAGCCCGGCATCTTCAGCCCACACATCGACTATCCGCGCGGGGGAACTGTCTACGCGCCCACATGGAAAACCGTGGAGGATGCTGTCCAATCCGCGGATTTGGCGATCCTCATCGGCACCGATCACTATGGGGATGATCTCTTTACGCTCACTCGTCAAAATTACGCAACCCCCTATGGAATGCTGCCGACAAATACGATCATCGTGGACGATCTGGCAGCGGCGCTGGGTGAGGAGGCCGCCTATGCCGGAGAGATGCGCCACTGTAACGAGCATTCGCTGGAATTGGTGGCGGTCTGGTTGCATCACATGCGCGGCGGGCGTCCACTAGAGATTGTACCCGTCCTCTGTGGATCGCTGCATCGTTTCTACGCCAACGGCCACAGCCCAGCGGACCACGCGCCCATTGGGCAATTCCTAGAGACGATGGAACGCCACTGCGCCGGGCGCAACGTCTTCGTAGTAGCGTCGGGCGATCTGGCCCATGTTGGTCCTGCTTTTGGCGGCGCGCCCCTCACCCAACAGGATCGTCTTCAGGTCCGCAGCGCCGATCGGGATCTGCTCACCCACCTCTGCGCCGGCGACGCCGACGGCTTCTTCGACTCGATCCGGCGCATCCGCAACCGGCACAACGTCTGCGGCGCAACGCCCGGCTATCTTGCCCTCAAACTCATGGGCAATGTCCACGGCCAGGAGATGGCCTACCAATCCTGCCCCGCGGATGATCACAATACATCCGCGGTAACGGTGGCCGGGGTAGCCTATCTTTAACCGCGGACGGTATTTTGAATGATTTTTTGCCTTGACATTGAAAAAATAGTGCGCGACAATGAAACCGGTTTCATATCATATGGCCTCTTCCTGGGGTCTGCGGTTTCTGTCGAACATCCCCCTGTCGCGCAGAGCCGAAGGACAAGAATCCGATTTCTTCATTGGATTCTTGCATGGATCTGAGACCGCAACACCATCCCACATTTTCATTTTGCTTAGGACGATGGAGTCCGTGTAGCAGATGTTGTCAACCCATTCGCATAACTTTCTAAATATCCTATACTGTTGAATCCTATGGCGACCAGCCTGGCCTTCTAAGGGTCGGGTTCTTTGGGCGTTACTGTTTTTGAGTGAGTTTATGGAGCGCCGAACCTCTTCGATCACAATTCGTGATGTGGCGAAACGCGCAGGGGTGTCGCCTGCTACGGTGAGCCGTTACATCAACAAAGATGTTCCGGTTTCCGGGCAGACTGCGCAACGTATTCAGGCGGTGATGGATGAGTTGCGCTATGTTCCCCACATGGCAGCCCGGCACCTGGCAACCCAACGATCCCACGCCGTTGGGCTGTTATTGACAGATATGAATCATGCGTTCTTCATGCCGTTGATCGGCGGGATCGAGGCAATGGTTCGCAATGAGGAGTACAATTTGTTGGTTGCCACTTATTCCTCGGTAAATCAGACCAACAAGCCTATCCCCATCGGGCAGCACAACGCGGATGGCATGATCGTCTTTGTCGAGACGTTGAGCGACTGTGAAATCCTGGAGTTGCATGGGGCCGGATTCCCGCTGGTATTGATTTATCGCTCGTCTCCATCAGGATCCGCCATTCCGTCCATCCGAGTAGACAACAAAACGGCAACGACAAAGTTGATCGATCACCTGATTGAGGCACATTGCAGACGCAGAATTGTCTTTGTGCAAGGCCCCGCAACGCAAGAAGATTCTCACCAACGCCAGGAGGGCTATCGAGCGTCATTGGAAGCCCACGGCATTGAGTATGATCCACGTTTGATCATCTCCGGCAGGTTCGACCGGGGCCATGCCTATCGAACCATGACTGATTTTTTGAACAACAATCCGCCTGAGTTCGATGCTATCTTCGCTGGCAACGACGATTCGGCCATCGGCATTATGAATGCGCTCTATGAAGCCGGTCTGCATGTTCCAGAAGATGTCAGCGTGGTTGGGTTCGATGATCTTGAGTTATCTCTATTCTTGAATCCGCCACTTACGACAGTGCGCGCGCCGACCGAAGAGGTGGGCCGGGCCGCTGCAAAGAGTTTGTTCGATTTACTGGCAGGACGAGACGTAGATCCCCTGATCTTACTCTCCACCGAAACTGTGATCCGGGGTTCCTGCGGATGCCCGCATGAACACGCATATCCGGTCTATAAAAAAGAAAGGAGGTGAATGATCCTCGAAGTGAATTTCACAGAAATGAATGACCACGGCAGTCAATCAACCCCAGTAAAACAGTTTTACTTCGAAGTATCCATTGTCTTCTAAGGAGAGATCTATGAAGAAGAAGATCTATTTATTCACCGTTTTGCTCCTGGTTTTCAGCCTGGTATTTGCCGCCTGTGGCGGCGCAGCGGAACCAACGCCAGCACCCGCGGCGCCGGCTGCCCAACCCGCCGCGCCGACCCCAGAGGCCGCCCCCACCACAGCGCCAGCAGAAGAGGCAACCGCACCCGCAGAAGAAGCTGCGCCGGCCACGGCAGCCGATCCTAATTCCCTGCCCCGCAACGAGACCCTCTACTACAATGGTCTCCAGTGGGGATCGGTTGTGGGCTGGAATCCTTACTCCAGCAGCAACAACAATGGGTTAGCCATTGCTCAAGGGGATAGCGCCCGCGTCCTCATGTTCGAGACCCCGTACCTCTACAACATGCTCGATGGTCAGGTCTATCCTCTGCTGGCGGATGGCGACTACGAGTGGAATGAAGATCGCACTGAAATCACTTTCAAGATCAAGGCCGCGGCCAAATGGAGTGACGGCGCCCCAGTCACTGCTGAAGATGTTGCTTATACATGGGCCACCCACGTTAAGTACAACACCCCCACCGGCGCAGCCAACGTTGATTACATCGAAGATATCGTCGCCGTTGATGGTCAGACCGTGGTGGTCAAGGCCAAGTTGAACGATGCAGGTGAGGCCATCAATCCGTTGTTGGTAGCGGCTTACCTGAGTACCAACTACGTGATTCAGAAGGCGTGGACCGAGACGCTGGAAGGCCGCTCCGCCGACGCAACGGCGCTGCTGGCCGATCCTGCTGAGGATGTCGTCTTCTCCGGGCCGTACAGCAAGTACTTCACCGATGACACCAAAGTCGTCCTTGTGCGCAATGACAGCTATTGGGGGCAGGATGCCTCTATGTGGGGCAAACTGCCTGCGCCGAAGTACATTGCCCACGCCATCTTTAAGGACAACGCCGCTGGCACCACTGCTTTGAAAGCCGGTGAAGTGGATGTGAGCCAGCAGTTCAACTCCAACGTACAGGAACTCTGGCTGCAAGACAATCTGCCCGTCTCTACCTACTTGCCCGAAGCGCCCTATGGTATCGGCGCCAGCCTGCCCACCGCGTTCTTCAACTTGAACTCGCCGGGGCTGGATCAGGTTGCCGTCCGCAAGGCGATTGCCATGGCCGTCGACTACCCCACGATTATTGCCAACGCCATGACCAACCAATCTGCCACCTTCGATCAGGTTCCGCGCTCGTTGATGAACCCGACTCCCGGTGAGCAGGCCCTCTACGACCGCGAAGCGGTCGCCGACTTGCAATGGGCCGGCAACGACATTGAAGGCGCCAAGGCGCTGCTCGATGAAGCCGGTATTGTGGACAGCGACGGCGACGGCTGGCGCGAATTCAACGGTGAGAAGTTGAGCTACATCGCCACCTGCCCCAACGGCTGGTCAGACTGGCAGGCGGCCATTGAGGTAGTTGCTGCTGCCGGCGCCAAGATTGGCATCGACATCACCACCAACTTCCCCGAATGGTCTGTCTACCAGACCGTGGTCACCAAGTCGGACGCGCCCCTGCCCGCTGGCTACGACATCTTCATGATGTGGAGCGGCGGCGCTGGACCGACTCAGCCCTGGGGCCGTATCCGCGGTTTGATCAGCTCTGAATTCGTCGGTATGGCAAGCAACTGGACCGGCAACTGGGGCGGCTATGTGAACCCCGAGGCCGATGCGCTGATCCAGGCCATCCCCAGCGAAACTGACGAAGCGGCGCTGAAGGATATGTACACCGAACTGGTCCGCTTGTACCTGACCGATGTGCCCTCCTTTACGCTCATGTATCGCCCGCAGGTCTTCCACACGGTGAACGAAAGTGTGTGGACGAACTTCCCGTTTGATGGCGATGGCACGAACCCGCCTGTGCCGCCAATGATCTGCTCTGACGGTTGGGGCGTTGCGTGTCTCTACAATCTAGAGCTCGTGAATCCGTAAGTAGGTGATTGGTGATTAGGGATTAGGGATTGGTGACTGGGGCAGAGATAAGATCTGCCCCAGTCACCAATCACCATTCACCATTCACCATTGATACAAGGAGGGGATGTTGAAAGGATACGCAGGTTATTTCGTCAACAAGTTTGCGTGGTTCCTGGTCACATTGGTGGCCGCCTTTATGCTGAATTTTATCTTGCCACGTCTCATGCCTGGGGACCCGGTGGCGGCGATTGTGGCGAGGCTGGCGCAGGGGATCTCGAACACGGCAGGGGTGCAGGCGATCTATCAGCAGTACACGGAACTTTTCGGCACCAATCGGCCCCTGATTGAGCAATTTTTCCTCTATGTGCGAAACGTCCTCCAGGGTGATTTCGGGTTCTCCTTCAGCCAATATCCCCGCACGGTAGCTGATGTCATCCGATCCTCGATTTTGTGGACAATCGGCCTACAGTTCCCTGCTATCATCGTCGGCTGGTTGATCGGCAACACCCTGGGCGCGTTGGCTGCCTATATCCGCGGCGGCTTCGACAAGGTACTCATGCCGGTTAGCCTTTTCGTCAGCAATCTACCGGCCTTCGGCATGGCCGTCATCCTCATGGTGATCTTTGCGGTGACGCTGAGGTGGTTCCCCACTTCAGGCGGCTACGGGTTCGATCTCATCCCCAACATGAGTTTGAAATTCTTCTGGTCTGTCTTCATTCACTATCAACTGCCCTTCTGGTCGATTGTGTTGATCACCATCGGCGGGCAGGCGATTGGGATGCGATCCATGTCGATCTATGAACTGAACGCGGACTATGTGAAGTATAGCCGCTTCATGGGCATCAAAGATCGCACCATCGTCGGCTACGTTTTTCGGAACGCCATGCTGCCGCAGGTGACCGGTCTGGCGCTCTCTATCGGTACGATGGTCGGCGGCGCGCTGGTGGCAGAGATTATCTTCAGCTATCCAGGGCTGGGTTCCACGATTTTAACGGCGGTGTTGGGCCAGGACTATCCCTTGATCTCGGCAACAACGCTGATCATTACCATCATGGTGCTGGTTGCGAACTTCCTCCTCGAGATCGTCTATGGCCTGCTGGATCCGCGTATCAAAGCCGCGCAGGCTGACTAAAGGAAAGATTGTCGTTATGAAGCCATTTATTCAGCAGATATTTCGCTCTGGCAAGTTCATTGTCGGCTTTTCCATCCTGGCGACGATTTTGCTGGTTGTGACTGTCTATCCCTTGTTGATCAAGGACCCGCCGTTGACGATCATCGGCCAGGGGACATTTTTCCGGCCTGGCATTTATGTCAACGTCTATGACAGTCTCGGCGCGCCGCAATACATCCTCAACCTTGACGACGCCGCCACCAAACGCATTGCCAGCCGCCTAAATGACAATGATCGGCTTGCCATCAAAGCATGGCTGATCGCCGCCGACATCCCCGAAGATGACATCCAGATTGAAAATACCGAAAAGTTGCTCGATCAGTGGTTCAGCAACTACGATCCAGCCCGGCGGATCGCTGGCATGACCAATGCCCAGCGCAATTACTACATCCGGCTCAACGGCTCGATCCAGGGTCTTCTCTCCACCGAAAACGCAATTCTGGCGAGAAGGGATGCGGAGACGGGCGCGCTCGAAGAAGCCAGCAGCGTCATACAGACTTCCTATGTGAACGTCAACCAGGTAGCCAACGTGCGCATCCTCCCGCTGGGGACGGACAACTTCGGGCGCGATGTGTTGACCCAATTGGTGGCGGCGACCCGCGTCTCGCTGCAAATTGGTTTTGTGGCCGGCTCGATTGCCACCATGATCGGGCTGATCTTGGGGCTGTTGTCTGGTTACGTGGGCGGTATTGTGGACGATATCATCATGTTCATCACCAACCTCTTCACGGTGATCCCCAGTTTTGTGCTGCTGATTTTGATCTCGTTTAGCATCGGCCAAAACCAGCGTGGCGCATTCACCATTGCCACGGTGATCGGCTTCACCTCTTGGGTATGGACGGCCAGGGCCGTGCGATCCCAGGTAATCTCCTTGCGCAACCGCGATCACGTCAATTTGTCCAAGCTGTCGGGCCACTCGATTGTCCACATCATCCTCAGGGATATTCTGCCCTATATCGCTTCCTACGTGGTGATGGCCTTCATCTTACAGATCTCCTCAGGCATCCTGGCCGAGGCCGGGTTGTCGATCCTGGGTCTGGGGCCGCGCACCACCGAAGTGCCAACGCTGGGCCTGATGATGAACTGGGCGATGATCTACCAGGCGCACGTCCTGGGCAAGTGGTGGGCCTACTTCCCGGTGATCTTGACCATTGCGCTGATTACATTCTCGATGAATTTAATGAACACCGGCCTCGATCAGGTATTTAACCCGGCCTTGCGGGATTAGGGAGCAACGATGTCAAAGGTGATATTAGAAGTTAAAGATCTGACGACCAAATACATCACCCGCTTTCGCGAAGATGTCTACGCCGTGGATCATGTCTCCTTCAAGGTAGAGGAAGGCAAATCGCTGGGGATCGCCGGCGAGTCAGGATGCGGTAAGTCGACGCTGGCCCTGAGCCTGATGGGCTATTACTTTCCACCGCTGCATTACACCAGCGGGGAAATTATCATCGACGGGCGCACCATCACCAACATGGCCCCAGACGATGTCCGCAAATCGATCCTGGGCAAAGAGATCGCCTATATTCCCCAGGCGGCCATGAATGCGCTCAACCCCACGCGCCGGATCATCAACCTGATCGAGGATGTGGTGCGGGCGCACGATCCGACGGCCAAGAAGCAAGAGATCTACCAGATGGCGCGTGAGAGTTTTGAAGTACTGGGGCTACCGGCGGAAGTCCTACAGAAGTACCCGGTTGAGCTTTCGGGCGGCATGAAACAGCGCACGGTCATTGCCATTTCCGTCATCCTCGGCCCCAAAGTCTTGATCGCGGATGAACCATCCTCCGCGCTCGACGTCACCTCGCAGAAGATGGTGATCAAAATGTTGCGCAATTTGATGGAGATGGGCTACATCAAGGCCATGATCTTCATCACCCACGAACTGCCGCTGCTCTACAATGTGACCGACGAGATTATGGTGATGTACGCCGGCCAGTTGGTAGAGTTAGCCAGCGCGGACCATGCCGTCTTCGATCCGCTGCACCCTTACTCCAAAGGGTTGATGGGATCGATCATTGTGCCCGAAGCCGGTCTGCGCGATGTCAAGCTGACCGCCATCCCCGGTGTGCCGCCCAACTTGAAGAAGCCGCCGGCGGGCTGTCGTTTTGCCGAACGCTGCAAGTACGCGCGACTCGAATGTAATGTCTCGCCGCCGCTGCGCACACCCGGCCATGGCCGTACTTACCGCTGCATCCTTTCGGAAGAAGAGTTGAGGGGGATCTACGAACATGAGCGATGAGAAGAAAATCTGCCTGAGCGCGCGCGGCGTCTCCAAAGTCTTTGGTATAGGCCGTAAGAAGACAGTAGCCGTCGATCGCGTAGATCTCGAACTGCACGAGGGCGAGGTCATCTCCATTGTGGGCGAATCGGGCAGCGGCAAAACGACGCTGGCCAAGGTGATCTTGGGGTTGATCAACGAAACCGAGGGCGAGATCTATTTCCAGGGGAAGAAGCGCGACATTCGCTCTCACAGCAAACGACGGGAATATTGGAAGAACATCCAGGCCATCTTCCAAGACCCGTTCTCCTCTTTCAATATCTTCAACAAGATCGACACCGTGCTGCTCGACTGCATCAACATGCGCGGCGGGCGCTGGTTGCCGCGCGAGAAGAAAGTCGAGCTGATGGCAGAAGCGTGCAGTTTCGTCAACTTGAAATACGAAGAGTTGACCAACAAATATCCCTTCGAGCTTTCTGGTGGACAGCAGCAGCGCTTGATGATCGCCCGCATCTTTTTGCTCAAACCGCAGATCCTGGTGGCGGATGAACCCACGTCGATGATCGACGCCTGCTCGCGGGCAACGATCCTCGACATGTTGATGCAACTGCGCAGCGAGATCGGCATGACAGTCATCTTCATCACCCACGACATCGGCTTGGCCTACTACGTCTCCGACAACATCTACATTATGGAACGCGGTCGCTTCGTCGAAAGCGGCTCCGCCGACGATGTGATCCTGAACCCCAAAGAACCCTACACCAAACGGCTCTTGAGCGATGTCCCTAAGATCTACGAGGAGTGGGATCTTTCGACTGTGTAGGCAGGTGATTAGAGACTGGCTGATTGGTGATTGGGCTTGTCGGTCTCTTCTATTTTCGGCATGGTTGATTTTGGGTCGGGCTCATCTTTACAAATTCCGGCGGAGGGAGCACGCCTACGTGCGGCTTGGACTCGACTAGAACCAGAGCACGAGGCGTGCCTACTCCACATTCTCAATTGTAAAGGTCATACCTAGCCGATCTGAACCATGCCTTATTTTCAAAACAGGCAAAGGAGACAGTCGAAAACGAGGGCATTGTTCTTCTCGACTATCGCGCCTTGCAACTTGCCTGGCAAAACAGTGGATAAAGGAATATAGCAGATGGACATTGATCTAATCGTCAAACAGATGACGCTTGAAGAGAAAGCAGCGCTCTGTACGGGCGCCAGCGCCTGGTCGAGTACGCCTGTGAAACGGCTGGGCGTCCCCGAGATGATCGTCTCCGACGGCCCACACGGCGTGCGCCGGGTGCCGAACGTACACGAAATAATGTTGGATAGCTTTCCCGCTACCTGCTTCCCCACCGCCTCATGCCTGGCCGCCACGTGGGATGTGGATCTGATCCGCAAGATGGGTGAAGCGCTGGCCGAGGAGTGTATCGCCCTCAATGTGGATGTGATCCTGGGGCCAGGGGCGAACATGAAACGATCCCCGCTGTGTGGGCGCAATTTCGAATATTTCTCCGAGGACCCTTACCTGGCCGGGGAATTGGCCGTCGCCTTCATCGAGGGTGTGCAGCGCAAAGGCGTGGGCACATCGCTCAAACATTATGCCGTCAACAATCAGGAATACCAGCGCTTTAGCATCAACGCCGAAGTGGACGAGCGCACGCTGCGCGAGATCTACCTGGCCGCGTTTGAAAAGGCTGTCAAACAGGCCCAACCGTGGACGGTGATGTGCGCGTACAACAAGGTCAACGGCGTATTCGCTTCGGAACATCACCGCCTGCTCACCCAGATCCTCAAAGACGAGTGGGGATTTGAGGGGCTGGTTGTCTCTGACTGGGGCGCGGTACGCGACCGCGTGGCTGCGTTGAAAGGCGGACTGGATTGGGAGATGCCCGGTCCGCAACCGCGCCGCGTGCAAGCGGTGATCGACGCTGTCCGCGCCGGTGAATTGGACGAAGCGGTCTTGGATGAATCGGCGCGCCGGATTCTGCGCATCGTCTTCAAAGCGGCGGAAACGCCCAAAGGCGGCAGTTTCGACGTGGACGCCCACCACAAACTGGCGAGCGACATTGCCGCCGAGGGGATGGTGTTGCTCAAGAACGACGGCTTGCTCCCCCTCAAAGGTCACCAGCAGATCGCGGTGATTGGCCGCGCCGCCGAACATGCTCACTTTCAGGGCGGCGGCAGTTCGCACATCAACCCTACGCGGGTAGCCGTCCCCTTCCAAGAGTTCCAATCTCGTGCTGGCGACGCCGAAGTGACCTATGCCGAGGGCTACCCCATCGACAACTCCTTCCGACAAGAGATGATCGACGAAGCAGTAACGCTGTCGCAGGCTGCTGATGTGGCCGTCCTCTACATTGCGCTGCCCACCTTCAAGGAATCCGAAGGCTATGATCGCGTCGATCTCGATCTGACCGACCAGCAGATCGCGTTGATCAAGGCCGTGGCCGCCGTCCAACCCAAGACAGTGGTCGTCCTCAACAACGGCGCGCCCGTCGCCATGAGCGCGTGGATCAACGATGTCGCCGCCGTCCTCGAAGGGTGGATGATGGGGCAGGCGGGCGGCGTGTCGATTGCCGACATCCTCTTTGGCAAGGTGAACCCCTGCGGCAAACTGGCCGAAACCTTCCCGCTGAAAACTGCGGACACCCCGGCCTATCTCAACTGGCCCGGCGACGCCGGTGTGGTGCGCTACGGCGAAGGGATCTTCATCGGCTACCGCTATTACGACGCCAAACAGATGCCGGTCCTTTTCCCCTTTGGTCATGGGTTGAGCTACACCACCTTTGCTTACAGCAACCCGCAGGTGTCGGCAACCACCTTCAAGGACGTGGACGGCGTCACAGTCTCCGTGGATGTGACCAACACCGGCGAGATGGCGGGCAAGGAGATCGTGCAGATCTACGTCCATGACCGGCAATCGGGGTTGGCGCGCCCGCAGAAAGAGTTGAAAGGCTTTGCCAAAGTCGCGCTCCAACCCGGTGAGACCAAAACTGTCTCGATTGCGCTCGACTTCCGAGCCTTTGCCTACTACCATCCCGAATACAAAGAGTGGATCACCGAGGACGGCGACTTCGATCTATTCATCGCCGCCTCTGCCGCCGACATTCGCCACACGCTGACAGTGACACTGCAATCGACCGTCGAGCTGCCCTGCATCCTCGACAAAGAATCGACCATCCGCGAGTGGCTGGCCGATCCGCGCGGCCAGGTTGTCTTTGGACCGATCTACGCGCAGATGCAAGCCGCCGCGCGCCAGATCTTCGGCGGCGGGCAGGAGAGCAACGAGGGCGCTATCGGCATGGACATCATGGTGATGTTCGCTGATATGCCGTTGGTCAGTGTACTCATGTTCCAGCAGAAGTCGCTCCCCGCACACCCTGAAGAGATGGTGGCTGGCCTGCTGGCCGCCGTCCACGCGCCGGTCGCGGAGCAGGCCGCTGTAGCTGTTTAGGAATGGCGACGAAATCACTGGAGTGTTCTGGAGATTAGGGGAAAGAAGACGCTATACAAGACGCTAAAACCGGAGTAGACCCTTTACCCGAAACCTTTGACTCTTTTGAGGAGATGGCCGATTTTTGGGATAGCCATGATGTTACGAGACCTGCCAGGTTTTCTGCAATCTGGCGGGTCTTATTGCCGATAATATCTGATGATCCACGAAGCGACACGAAGAAACACGAAGGGTATGATTTTCTTTGTGAATTTCGTGTCCCTTCGTGGATCGTGTAAAGTCTGATTGTCCTGAGGACTCGCTCAGGTGCGATCCGTGGGGACAAAGATGCGGGCAATCGTTTCTTTGATCAGCGCCTGATAGGGCACGCCCATTTCGTTGGCCCGCTCTTTGACGGCGTCGATGACATACTCAGGGAAGCGGATGGAAACGGGCCGGGTGGTAGGCTTCAAATTGGGGAAGACTACCGGCTCGAAATCCTCGGCCTCCGCATAATCGGCCAGATCCAGGTTGGCCCAGAATTCTCGTTCTTCGTCTTCATTGGCAAATTCGGGTAACCTAAGTTCGTTTTGCATAGAGTTTGCGCTCCTTTGGCGTACAGTCCCGTGCAGAAATGACCCGCACACTGTCGCCGCGTACTGTAAAGACGATCAACAACAAACGCGAGCGACGGGTTCTGCCGAGCAAAATATAACGGGCTTCAAAATCGGTTGTATGTAGATGGTCATGCAGTAGACGTTTGTCTCTGTCGAAAAAGCACTCTTCTGCTTCCGTTGCCGACACCCCATGCCTTACCCAGATTTTCTCTTCGTTGCCATCATCCCACTCAAAAGCAATTGGCTGCGGTATGCGTATGATTGCCATTATTGTATCACCTGGTATATACGTGTCAAGGCCAATTATTGTGATACCTAGTGTATGTAAGCGGTTATTCCCTGTCAATCTATTTGTCTGATCATCCCGGAGGATTCTTCCTTCGTAGCGCCCATGCATCCATGCTATACTATCCCCAACCGGAAGGGTACACGCGGACGCAGCGTCCGTCTGTACCTTCATCGCCCTCCTCTTCGTCGCATTCCGGTGGCTGCGTAACGTACAATCACTGTCCCCTCATCTAACCAAGGAGTTTGGAGATGAACACTCGCCTGACTGCTTTCCTTGTGGCCTGTTTGCTGATTGCGCTGTTGCCCCCCGCCGCGCTTTTTGCCGACAACCCGACGGTCCCCGTTCGCCAGGGGACGACTCCCTTTCAAGGCGAGATCGCCTATGTGCTGGACGGCGATCTCTGGCTCTACGACTTGACGGGCGCGCAAGCTCGCCAGTTGACGACAGACGGCGATACCATGGAGCCAAACTGGTCTCCTGATGGCCGCTATCTGGTCTACAGCCGCGGCGCGGATCTGGAGTCCGCCGATCTCTACCTGTTGGATGTGGAGAATGGAGGCGAAGCCGAATTGCTGATGGAGCAGGCCTGCTGCGGTGCATGGTCGCCCGACGGCGAACGCATCGCCTATGTGGACCTGAGCGGGGAGGAGCCGGCGCTGCGCAGCGTACGCCCTGACGGTTCAGGGGAGGAGACGCTGGTGGACCCGCTCACCTATGGGCGCGGCGCTTACCCGGTGGGCAAATTGGACTGGGTGAGCGATCAGTACCTGTTGGCGCCGCTCGAAATCATCGCCGAAACGAGCCTGGATATCCATCGCGATGTGATTGTGATCAATTTATGGACCGAAAGCGGCGAGGAGGCGCTGGGCGAAGAGGGCTGTAGCGCCTTGAGCGCCGACGCGGTGACGGTTCCAGAAAGTAATGGCGACGATCTGTTAGCCCTGGCCGTGGCTTTCGAGCAAACTGGCGGATCTTGCGAAGGTATGCAGGCGGCCAAAGGCATCGACATTGATTGGTTCAACGACAACGATGGCCGTGATTTCCCCTGGCTGGCCGCGCCTAGCTTTTCGGCGGATGGCACCTTCCTGGCCGCGGAACGCTACCTGGAAAGCGACGATCCGGCTACGGCGGAGTTGTGGGGCGTGGTCGTAGTCAATACCCTCAACGGTGCCGAAGTGGCCGTGGCGGAAGGCGCATCCCAGCCGGCGTGGCGACCGGCCCCACCGCTGGATCCCTCTGCTTTGCGCTTTATGGGACCGGGTGAGCGGCTGGTTACGCTGGAGCCGCCGCTGCTCTACAACGGCAAACGCTACCGGATCTCCTATCTCACCACCGGCACGTTACAGCGCCGCGACGCAGAATTTTTCCATCTGGCCTCGCCGTCGTTCTTCGCCGATCAGGAGATCCGCGGATTGGTGGTCACCAGCGACGGCAGAGCGGTGACGGGTGACGATCTGCTGCGCCAGATTTTTCAACGCTACCACGCCGCCTACCATCTTTACGTGGAACCGCCGCCGGATCTGTTGCCCCTGCTGGGCGAAGAACTGGAGACGGTGTTGGGCAATCCGCTGCTGATGGCGATGTCGCCGGCGCGCTTCCTCACCTCGGCGCGCAACCAGAACGCCGCCGCGCTGCGCGCCATGCTCAGCGTGTGGAACGGCGAGGACGGGACGCTGCGCATCCTGGACGACGCGCTGGCCGACGCCAATGATGCGGAAACGGCGCTGGAGGTATTGGCGGCGATCATCGAGGAGCAGTATGGGACCAACCAGGCGCTGATTGCCCTGCACGCCGATTTGAAGCTGGCCTATGAATCCAGCCAGGAGACCGTGGCGTGGGGCGGCGCCGGCCTGACGTTGTTGCGTCTGGTGGGGGAACTGCTGCTTCTCAGCCAACACCAACAAGCACGGGCGGGTTGGCTGCAAACGTACGTGGATAGCTTCCCCAGCGGCGTGGGCGGCTTGAACCGCGACCAACTGCGGGCGACGGCGACGGTATTGGCCGAAGCCGAAGAGGAGTACCAACAGCGCCTCAATCTGGTGGTGGACTTTGCCAGGTTAGAGGGGACGAAGGCGCTTGTACAGGGTGGATCGCGCTTGACCCAGCAAGCCGCCGCCGATTTGATTGCCGGGCTTGCCGCCAAGTATGGCACATCGCTCTCCGCTCAGGCAGTCGCCAGCCTGCTCTCGGCGGTATCGGTGGGGCTGACGGTGAACAGCCTGCTCTACGGCACCGACGATCTGGTGGCGAACTTCCAACTGGCCCGACGCAGCGAAGATCTGCGCGCCACTTTCGGCGCCGCCGCTGCCGATGTACAGCGTCAGGCCAGCCAGCGCGCCGACGTCTACGACGGCGACCTGGCAGAGCGCTACCGCATTGCCCTGTTGTTGGATGCCCTGGCCGCGGTCTCGGCCTACCATGCCTACGCCGACGGCGTCGCCGCCAGCGGGCGCATCCCCAATCTGCTCACACTGATCAACACCCTGCGCGGGGAGGATTGGCAGGCTGCAACGGAGGGCCTGCATAGGGTGGCCGACAACGCCGAGCGCACGCTGCTGACCGATCTGGACAACCCGGCCATGCTCGACGCCGCCGTGACCCTGGCGTTGGCGCGTACGCGCCCTCAATCTGCTACTGACGGGGACCTGCTGGTGGAGCCGACCACCGGCATGGCGTTCGTTTTCGTTCCTGCTGGTGAGTTTGTCATGGGATCGGAGGATGGCCCGTCGGACGAACAGCCCCAACGCCTCGTCTACCTGGACGACTACTGGATCGGGCAGACCGAGGTGACCAATGCCCAGTTTCAGTACTTTGTCGACGCCGGCGGCTATACCACAGAGCGGTACTGGAGCGATGAAGGGTGGCAGAGGCGCAGAGCGGAAGATTGGACAGGACCCCGCTGTCTGGATGATGATGATTTTAACGCCCCGGACCAGCCAGTGGTCTGTGTCAGTTGGTACGAGGCCGACGCCTATATGCGCTGGTTGAGCGAGACCACCGGCGAAAGCTACCGCCTGCCCACCGAGGCCGAATGGGAGAAGGCCGCACGCGGGACAGATGGACGTACCTTCCCCTGGGGCGATGACTTTGACGGCGCGCTGCTCAATTTCTGTGATGTGAATTGCCCACACGATTGGAAAGACAGCGATTATGACGACGGCTATGCGTACACGGCGCCGGTGGGCAGCTACCCCGACGGCGCCAGCCCCTATGGGGCGTTGGACATGGCCGGCAATGTTTGGGAATGGGTCAATGACTGGTATAATAGCGACTACTACAGCGGAGCGCCGGATGCCAACCCGCAGGGGCCGGCCACAGGCGACTACCGCGTGTTGCGGGGCGGGTCGTGGGGCTACAGCGGTAACGGCGTCCGTTCCGCCTACCGGGGCGACCTCCATCCTGACTACTGGAACGGCTACGACGGTTTTCGGTCTGTCCGCTCGCCATGATTCTGGGGTTCTGGTCTCTGGAATTCTGGCTTTCTGAAGGTTCTGTGGGGGCGAAGCCCCCCTTCTGGGCCGCCGCCATAGGCGGCGGCCGCGCGAATTTTTTCGTATTGTGCCTACTTGCCTGCAAAAATCCGCACCTGGGGGTGCTCACTCCGCGCTTTATCTGATCCAGCAGGTCTACATGGGGGTCAAATTGGGGGCAGTAACCTGCCCTGAAAATAGAGCACGGATCAACGGAATGGACGGATTCAGAAGTTTTTTCATCCATCGTGGCGACTTCTGGGCATGGATATCTTCCTAGAAGGAAAAACATCTTCCTGGAAGGGGGGAGTATCGAACGCCCTCTGCCCTTCCGGGAAGCTTCTTTCGCTTCCCGGAAGGTTCTCTCCCCAAACCTTTACACTGGCTCGATAACAGTCACCACGGCCTGACCTCGTTCACGCTGTTTTTCTGATTTTTGGAATTCTGGGCATGGTTCAGATCGTCGGTGCATGACCTTTACAATTAGGATGCAGAGTAGGCAAGCCTCGTGCAGGTTCCTGTCGAGTCAAAGCCGCACGTGGGCGTACTCCCTCCACAGCATTTGTAAAGGTGACCTCGCCACAATCTGAACCATGCTGAATTCTGGTATCCTGAAGGTTCTGATGGGAGGGAAAAGGGTGTTGAGAGGGGAAAACAGATGAATCAGGTATTGGAAGTGTCTCAGGATATACTCGATTCTGCCCGCTTGACTGTGGACGAGCTACGCGTAGAACTGGCTATCCATCTTTATGCCGAGGGCAGACTTGGTTTGGGCAAGGCGCAAGAACTGGCGGACAAGTCCCTTTGGGAATTCAGACAGATTCTTGCGCTGCGCGAGATCCATCCGCACTATGATGTAGCTGAACTTTCAGAGGATGTTGCCACGCTGAAAAGATTATCGCTGTTGAGTACCAAAATCGTAGAGCAATAGTCCAGGGATAGGCTGAAAGTGACGCGTAAAGTCGGCTTGCTGTTGGTCCGGCTTTTGGCTAAAGTATATGCCCTCGTAGACTTCCCCGTAGTTGATGAGGCTCACAGCAAGCCCGAATTCAACCCAGTCTGATAACATCTGGGGACACTCTGCCCAACTGCCTGCGGCGGAACGAAAAGCCGCATAATCGGCTTCGCTTTTGGTCGAGAGTTCCTCTGGGGCAAGAGAACGGAGCAGGGCCAGTTCACCGTCTGCGGTTTCGACAACCACAACGGCGTTTTCATGGATCACACGATCCAGAACGCTGGATAGATTGTTAGCAAATTCCTCATATGCGATGCGCTTTACTTCGGTATTCATCTCTGGACTCTCCTAAGCTTGCTGCACAAAAAGTCAGACGCTCTCCCATTCGTCCCGACTGATGCCGGCCTGCTTGAGGATGGTAGCCAGGAGGCCGCGCCCGATGTCTCCGTTGTGCGGATTGGGGATGTCCACGCGTACAGCGCCGCGGATCATATGCTGGTGGCGACCGCCAGACTCCGGCCCTTTGAAGCTGAGTTGGCGCAACGAACGGATCAAGACTTTGCGCTTGACAGGGCCAAATGGCGGCATGTTTACACCGTCACGGGGACTGGGTTGATGTCAATGGCGTCAATGGTAGGCAGGTCCAGGCCGTTGCGTACGCTAACCAGGATCCAGCTTTCCAGCGATTCGCGGGTATCGGCAATACAGTCCTCGCGGGTTGCGCCGATACCGATAACGCCCCGACAAGGGGGGATGGTGCCGATAAAGCGCTGATCAGGGAATTCGTCCCCGTCCTCGCTCTCTTCGATTTCGATGTAACGCAGGGCGGCTTCAATGTATTGAGTAAGCATTCTAGCCTCCGTCCACAAATTCACACTTTGGCGACAGTCTACCACGTCAAGGGTGTATTGCAAGCGCCTAGTTATGGCTCAATCACGGTCACCACGGCCTGACCTCGTTCACGCTGTTGTTTGTCGAGTGTGACTAACGTTGGCCCGCATCGGTCGGACTTCAGCCGCACAGCTTCGTCTTCAGAGCAGAACCGCAGCTAAAAGCAGCGGCTACGATGACCAATCTTCAGAGCAGAACCGCAGCAGCGGCTACGATGACCAGACCAGAACCGCAGCTAAAAGCAGCGGCTACGATCAAATAAGGCCGGGCTCTGTGATCTCGATCTTCTGGCCGCGGTCTGCTGTCAGCGGTCGGCTTACCCCATTGCTTCGTTTTTCAACAGCGCGTGGATCAGCGCCCACTCTTGGTCGAGTGCGGTACGGACGCCGGCGACGATGTCGTTCAGCGCTACCTCACGCACCTCGCCGGTGCGGCGGAACTTGAGTTCGGCGATGCCGTTGTCCACGCCGCGCTTGCCCACAGTGAGGCGCAGGGGAAGGCCGATCAGATCGGCGTCGTTGAACTTGACGCCGGCGCGCTCGTCGCGGTCGTCGTAGAGGACCTCAACGCCAGCTTCGCTCAGTTGAGCGTAGACCCGATCCGCAGCGGCGGTGACTTCGGGCGTGCGGTCGGTGGCGAGGCTGGCTAAATAAAGGTGATAGGGTGCAATGCTTACCGGCCAGATAATGCCATTGTCGTCGTGGCTCTCCTCAATGACGCTGGCCATCAGCCGCCCGGAGCCGATGCCGTAGCAGCCCATCACCATGGGGTGGCTCTCGCCCTTTTCATCGAGGAAGGTCGCGCCCATGGCCGCGCTGTACTTCGTCCCCAGTTTGAAGATATTGCCCACTTCGACGCCGCGCACCGATTTCAGCGATCCGCCGCAGACGGGGCAGGCGTAGCCTTCCGCCGCCGCCGCCAGATCGGTGACAATGTCGGCTTCGTAGTCGCGGCCATAGTTGACGTTCCTGTAGTGCCAGTGATCGCGGTTGGCCCCGGCCACCAAATTAGGGCTGACCGCGATGAGATCGTCCACGATCAGCAGCACGTTGGCGCGGTCGATGCCCACGGGCGATCCGTAGCCAGGGGATGCGCCAATCGCGCGGATCTCGTCGGGCAGCGCCGGGCGGATGCGCCGCGCCTTGATGGCGTTGGTCAGCTTGGTCTCGTTGAGTTCCATATCCCCGCGCACGACCACAAAGACAAACTGCTCGCGAGGCTCACCATCCTTGCCCTCCACCGTCGCCATCAAAAAGATCGCTTTGGCCGTGCGGCTTTCAGGGATCCCCAAAAATTGGGCCAGGGATGCGATGGTGTTGACGCCTGGGGTTTCCACCTCTTCAATGGCCTGCGCTTCTTCGGCCTCTGGCTGAGGCTTGACGAAGGTGGCGATCTGCCGATTAGCCTTGTAGCCGCAATCCTCGCAGATCAGCAGCGTATCCTCGCCGATGGGGGTAATCGCCATAAATTCGTGGGCCATGGTGCCGCCCATCATGCCGGTGTCGCTCTCGACCGCGATCACGTCCAGCCCGGCGCGGCGGAAGATGTTGAAGTAGGCTTGATAGACGCGCGGATAGTAGCGATCCAGATCCTCAAAGTCGGCGTGGAACGAATAGCCATCCTTCATGGTGAACTCGCGCACGCGGATCAGCCCGGCGCGCGGTCGCGGCTCATCGCGGAATTTGGTCTGAATCTGGTAGAGCATAAAGGGCAGTTGACGATAGCTGCTGACGACCTGCCCGGCCATGTCTGTGATGACCTCTTCGTGGGTCATGCCCAGGCAGTAATCGCGCCCACCCCGATCCTTGAGGCGGGCCATGTCGTCGCCGATGGCCTGCCAGCGCCCGCTGCGTTCCCACAGTTCGGCGGGCTGCACAATGGGCAGGCTCACCTCTTGACCGTCGATGGCGTCCATCTCCTCGCGCATGATCTGCTCGAACTTCTGTTTGACGCGCAGCCCCAATGGCAGGAAATCAAAGATCCCGGCGGCGACCTGGCGCACCAGCCCGGCCCGCACCATCAACTGATGGCTGATCACATCGGCGTCAGCAGAAACCTGCCGCAAGGTTTGGAAGAAAAGCTTCGAAATGCGCATGGTGTACTCCCAAGAGAGGTATTGGATATTGGGTATTAGATATTGGGGAGAGAGGAATCACCAAACGATTTTTAATATCCAATACCCAATATCTATTCTTCTTTCCGAATCTCAAAATCATGGGTGATCGTCGCCACGCCGGACAGGGTGGCGTGGGCGCCGCAATACTTTTCGACGCTGAGATCGATGGCGCGCTCGACTTTTGTGGGGTCGAGATCGCTGCCGCTGACGATGTAGTGCAGGTGGATGGTCTGCCAGGGGCGGGCGCCTTCGCCGCCACGCTGACCGTCGATCTCAATTTCCACATTGGTGAGGGATTGTCGCTGTTTCTGCAAAATGTTGACAACGTCGTACATGGTGCAGCCGCCTAGCCCCAACAGCAACATCTGCATGGGGCTGACGCCGGGGCCATTGCTACTGGCGCTGATCACTGTACTCCTGCCGTTGGCGTCAATGCCCAGGTAAGTTGTCTCTTCGATCCACTTCACGCGTGCTTTGGACATGAAAAATCTTTCCGTAGTGCGTGAACAAGCTTGGTTGCCACTTGCCACCTGCACCACTTTTGCCTTTTGGTTGCCGACCGCAGCGGTCGGGCTGCTTTTTGCCTTCTCTGTCCTCTGTGCTAACTGCTAACTGCTTCCTTGCGGATTCTGCACATGATGGACAAGGATACAGCTTTCCACCACGTCCATTCCGTTCTCCCGCGCCCATTGGATGGCTTCGGGATCTTCGGCGCCGGGCTGAAACCAGATGGCCTTGGCGCCGATCTCTTTAGCCTGCTGCACGGTACTCAGGGCAAAGCGGGGCGGGATCACCATATCCACCACCGTGGGCGCTTCGGGCAGATCCGAGACCCATTTATACGCCTTGTCGCCCTCGATCTCCTCTTCGCGCGGATTGACGGCATAGACCGTGTACCCGGCGTTGCGCAGTGTTCGATAGATGCGATTGCCAAACTTGCTGCGGTCGTTGCTGGCGCCCACGACAGCCCACACTGGCTCGTTGGCATATTTTTGAATGAGAGACATTTTTCTTCCTTATTGCGAGATTACATTCGCCTGGATCGTCCACAGAGTATAAACTTCGCCAATCCAAGATGTCAAAGTAGGGGAGAATAGCGAGTATGTTTCACTTTTGCTGATCAGATTCTCATATTCAGTAGTTCACGATTTCATAGGCTCTGGGTCGGTCCGTGACCGGCCACCACCAGGTCATGGACCTGGCGGGAGCCTAAATCGTGAGCTACTGGTATTGGGATCATGCCCCAACATATTCGCAACACTGCCACAATTTCAGATCGTAAACTGTGGATACCGTCCTCCAGGCTTGACGAAAATTCGTACTGTTGTTTAGCCCTTTCTTGCGCTATACTATAGCCACCCTCGATTCCTGTTTGATTTTGTATTCGGTCGTGTCGCTTTCCGATTTGCCAAGTTGACCAATGACGGAGTCGCAGGCTCATACCTGCGGCCTCCCTCAAATCCTATCACTCATTCCGTAGGAGGAAACCCATGTACGATCAGAAACCCTGGCTCTCCAGCTATGAAGCGGGCGTTCCCCAGACCATTGAGTACAAAGGGCAGTTGTTGCACCAAACACTTGATGCGGCTGCCCAAAAATACCCCAACAATGTCGCCGTGCGTTTTCTTCTCAAGTACCTGCCCCTGGGGATCGCGATTCAATCCAAGATGACCTATCAAGAATTGAAGGACGCCACCGACCGGTTTGCGGCGGCGCTGCGCAACCTGGGCGTGAAAGAAGGGGATCGCATGGCGATTATGATGCCCAATACCCCGCAACAGGTGACCGCCTTCTACGGCGCGTTGAAGGCAGGGGTCATCATCGTCAATACCAACCCCACCTACACGACGCGCGAGTTGGAACACCAGTTAAAGGACAGCGGCGCGCAGACCATCCTGATGCTCAGTGGCCTTTACAGTCTATTGGATCCCATCCCAGCGGAGATCAGGCCCAAGAACGTGATCATCGCCGACATTCCCGACGCGTTGGGATTTCCCTTCAACCGGCTGGTCGAGCGCACCGTGCGCGCCAGCGGCAGGATGGTCGACATCCCCGATGGGCCGGGGATCTATCGCTTTGATACCTTGCTCAAGACCAGCCCGCCACAGCCGCCCAAGATCAACGTCAAGCCGGACGATGTGCTGCTCTTCCAATACACGGGCGGCACTACCGGCACGCCCAAAGCTGCCATGCTGACCCACAAGAATCTGGTCAGCAATGTGCTGCAAATGGAGGCATGGCTAACCAATATTGAGTATGGCAAAGAGAAGACGTTGGGCGCGCTGCCCGCCTTCCATGTCTACGGCATGACCGTCAGCATGTTGTTGACCATCTATGCCGGCGGCGAGCTGATCATCACCCCCGATCCACGGCAGACACAGTTGATCCTGGAGATCATCCACCGCGAGAAGGTCTCGCTCTATCCAGGCATCCCCACCATGTACACGGCCATCATCAACCATCCCAAAGTACAGGAATATGACCTGCACTCGGTAAAGGCGTGTCTCTCTGGCGGCATGGCCCTGCCGGTAGAGGTGCAGCGGAAGTTCGAAGAGATCACCGGCGGCAAGCTGGTGGAAGGCTATGGCCTTACGGAAACCTCGCCAGTGGCCCATGCCAACCCGGTAAACGGTGAGCGCAAGCCAGGCTGTATCGGTCTGCCCGTCTCCTCGACCGAAGCTGCGATTGTGGCATTGGACGCCAGCCCAGACGGCAGCTACAAACTCATGCCCGTAGGCGAGGAAGGCGAGATCGTTGTGCGCGGCCCGCAGGTTATGAAGGGCTACTGGCAAAAAGAGGACGAGACCGCCAATGTGATCGATAAAGAAGGCTGGTTCCACACCGGCGACATTGGGGTGATGGACGAACAGGGCTGGTTCAGAATCGTGGACCGTAAGAAGGATCTAATCATTGCCAGCGGCTACAACATTGTGCCGCGAGAGGTGGAAGAAGTCCTCTACATGCACCCTAAAGTGCAGGAAGTCGTGGTAGCCGGCGTGCCTGACGCCCATCGCGGCGAGACAGTGAAGGCGTATGTCATCCTCAAGGAAGGGCAAAGCAGCACCGTGGACGAGATCCGCAGCTTCTGCAAAGAGAATCTTGCCCCGTACAAAGTGCCCACGATGGTCGAGTTCCGCAGTGAACTGCCCAAGAGCCAGGTAGGCAAGATCCTACGCCGCGTGCTGGTAGAGGAAGAGAAGAAGAAGCAGGCCGAGAAGGCGTGATGGGAGGTTGGGTATTGGGTATTGCATATTGATATGGCTGCAAGTCGCCGCCATCTGACAATATCCAATACCCAAATTTCAATCGACCAGCGCCTGATAGACCGCGTTGCGAAACTGCGCCTGGATCGGATAGAAACCGCCGGGCATGAACTGCATCATATAATCTTATTTTTGCAGCACATCGGCCATTAGCGGCAGTTCCTCAAAGTCGCCCATCTCCACGAGATACATGTTGGAATAGGCTGTCAGATCCGATGTGTAGAGGATCGACTTGCCGTCGGGCGTAAAGCGCGGATGGCAGTGGGCGTGCTGATCGTTGAAGGTGCTGCGATGATAGGCCAGGATGCGCGGCCCTACATAGCGTTCCCCATCCCAGCGGAAGAGTTGGATATAGGGCTGGGCATCGGTGCGGAAGGCTGGCGTGCCATCCCCCACCATCATCGACTCATCCAGGCTATGGAAATGGGTCGAATGGAAGGGGAAGTTGACCTCGATGTGGTCGCTGTTATCCCACTTGATGTGGCCGAAGACATGGTTTCCCTGCCCATCGCGCGGCCGTCCGTGATAGCCGATGCGCTCGCCGTCGGCGAACCAGTACTCATGGCCGACGGCGTAGTTGTCGCCATCCTGCGGGCGGATCTTCCAGGTCTTGCCGCTGTGGATGTCCAACCCCCAAATGCGCTGATCAATGCGCGCCCACGGCCCTTCATGGCAATAGGTGAGTAGATTGGGCAGGGCAGGCGACGTGTTGACGTGGCCCATATAGCGCCGATCCTCGTGGATCACCTCCTGCGCGCCGCTGTTCATGTCAATGCGCACGATCTGAGTGAAGGGTTTGGTCTCGAAGAATTCCACAAAGCGGGAATAGGCAAACGAGACACGCGGCTTATCCTGGGGCTGTTCCTCGACGAGCATGGTGCAGATATACTGGCCGTCCGCCGTAGGATTGGCGCGTCCGGCGGGCAGCATGGGCCGTTCCGCTGTACGGATGATTCGTTCGGCCAGCGTGTCCAGCTTCAACTCGATGAGGTCGTTCTGCCACCAGAAGTAAACAGCGTTGTTGACCTCGCTCACACAGCCGCCCGGTCGTCCTTTCCCCTGCAGGTCGGTGACCTGCGTGATCTTGCCCCCATCCAAATCATAGCGGAAGAGATTGCTCTGGTTCTCCCGATCCGAAGTAAAGAGGAAGGATCGATTGTGGTTGAACCAACACGGGTCGGTGAAGTAGAAATGGTTGGAATGGCCCAGATAGTCGGTGAGGCGCAGGATCTCGCGGTTGCTGACGTTGTCGATATAGCGAAACTGCGGATCGTGGAAAATTCGTCCTTTAGACATGACAATACCTTTCGTGTGGTTGGATAGCGGCGGGAAGGGTTATCCCGTGGGTTGGCCTGATTGTTTGGCCGTGCGGATGGCCTCCTGATAGTTACGCTCGCCCTGTGCAAGGTGCGCCAGCGTCTGGCGGATCGACCAGCCACCTTCCGGCGGAATCTGGTCCAGATCGGCGTCGGTGAGGTTGACGGTAGCGGCCAGGAGTTTGCCCCAGGCCACTTCGGCCTCGGCCAACATCCGTTCAGGCGGGGTCGGGGAGCGCATCAACGCAGCGCGGATGCCTTCGATCTGGCTGGCATGTTCGCGCATGTGATCGCCAAAGCGCAACAGCACCCGGCGCGCGTCGTCCCAGCGGTACATATCGGTGGGGCGCGAAAAATCCACCTCGGTGAGATCCGCGCACAGGGCAAGACTCTCCTCGCGAAGCTGGCGGATTTCGATCAATAACGAATTCAGTTCATCTCGACTCATGGAGATCCTCGCTGGTGGTTGGTGGTCGGCGATGTCGGCGGGGTGCGGAAAGCAGGTTGGCCTGCCTCTACTCTAGCGCAAATTGGGCCGTTTGAAAAACTACCGAGGACGTGAGGGGATGGCTAGGACGGGCTGTCAGCCCGTCCTACAGATCAGAAATCAATCGGTTTTCCTGCATAGGCGCAGAGGAAAAGCTGCTGCAACTCCTCCCACTCCACCGGGCGCGGGGCAGCGACGGTGGAGTTGTCGCCGATGGCATTGGCGCAGAGGAGATCCATTTGATCTTCAAGGTCGGCGGCGGCGATGCCCAGCTCGGCGATGGAAGTAGGTTGCCCGATCTCCTTTTGCAGGCATCGGATCGCTTCGATAAGCGCTGTTGCAGAGGCTGAGAAGTTCTCGCCATCGGTAAAGCGCAGATAGCGCGCGATCTCGTCGTAACGCCCAACATCCATCCGCGCAGAAAACTCGATCACATAGGGCAAGAAGAGGCTGACGGCGCGGCCATGCGGCACTTTGAAGATCCCGCCGAAACTGTGTCCCAACGCGTGGGCCAGGCCAACCAAAGAATTTCCAAACCCAAGACCAGCGATGGTGGCAGCGTTCGCCATCTTCTCGCGCGCCTGGGGATCGGATGAGCCGTGGGCGACGGCGCGGGGCAGATAAGCAAAGACCAATTCCGCCGCCTTTAAACAGAGTGGATCGGTGAAATCGCTGTGAAAATTGGCGCTGTACCCCTCAATGGCGTGGGTCAGCACGTCAAGGCCAGTGTCGGCGGTGATATGCGGCGGCAGATCAGCGCTGAGGGCTGGATCGACAATGGCGAGCGTCGGCGTCAGTTCTCGATTGCCCAGCGCCAACTTCCGCTTCGATTCCACATCGGTCAGCACGGTGGCCCAGGTCGCTTCGCTGCCCGTGCCGCTGGTGGTGGGGATGGCGATCATCTTCACCTTGTGCAGCCCCAACGCGAAGACAGGAGAGATCTCCTCAGGCGCAAGATCGGGGCGTTCATAGAGCGCCCACATGGCCTTGGCCGCGTCCATGGCGCTGCCGCCGCCCAGCCCCACAATCCAATCCGGCTGGAAGGAGCGCATCCGCTCGACCCCACAGCGCACGGTCTGCAAACTTGGCTCTGGCTCCACTTCGGCAAAGACTTCAACGGCCAGCCCAGCTGCACGCAGAGGAGCGCCGATCCGCTCGGTGAATCCTAACTTGTGCAGCGTGGGGTCGGTGACGATCAGCGCGCGCGCGCCCCGCACTTCCTCCAAATAGCTTAGCGCATCTTCCCCAAAAATGATCTCAGGCGAAGAAAAGAACCACATGGACAAGCTCCTTGTGAGAGGGGATTGGGGACTAGGGATCGGGGACTGGGTTAAGATTCTGAAATCTCTTAATCGCCCAATCGCTGTCAAGAGATTGAGTAATTAGGAGATTTGAGGGACTATACCCAATCCCCAGTCCCCGATCCCTAAAATTCTGTATCCACTTTCGCCGCGCAACGCACCAGTTCCTGCGCGGCCTTGACATTCTTCATAATCTGGACCAGGTTGCCGTCGAGTTTTAACTGGCGCGTTATCATCCCCTGCACCGGATCCAGCTTGCCGTCGAGGACCTTCTTCCAATTCTCAACCTTGGCCGTGATTTTATAGGCCGGATTTTTGTAGCCCGGATCAGTGGTGAAGGTAGCTTCACGGCAGGCGCCATGCCAGAGATCCATATAGACGATCTCACCTGTCTCCTGGATGACGAAATAAAAATCTCCTTCCCAATCTTTGGCAGCTTTGGCGTAAGCCTCGCTGCTGTTGATCTGGGCGTTCATGGCGTCGGCCCACTCCTGGCTGGGGAATTTAGCGGCCATTGGCGTTGTCCTTTCCTGATTATGAGTGATTGGGGATTGGTGATTGGGGATTAGGTCCAGAGCAGACAGGTTCCTTTCCCAGTCACCTATCCCCAATCACCAATCCCTAATCATCGTTTCAAAAACCATAAACCGGCGAAGTGCCGACTATGTTTCTGGCATGTGATCGCCCTGCCCGGCCAGCTTCGCCTTGAGACGTTCGAGGCGATGGGTGAGGGCGTCAATGTTCTGGCGCGAGCGTTGCCAGGATGAGGCGTTCTGCTGATTGTGCAAAGCCCAGCCTGTCCACATGAGGGCCTGCTCCAGATCGATGATCTGCCATTCACAATATTTGGCGAGTTCCTCATAAGGCCGCACGTCCGGGCCAGGGATGGTCGTGATCCACTCCTGCCAGATTTCGGCGGCCTCGGACCAGCGCTCCTGGCGTTTGAGCAGACGCCCCAATGTACAAAAGACCTCCGCCCGCGCCGCCGGTTCAAGCAGCGACAGGGAACGGCGCAGGGCCCGTTCCGCTTGCTCGCTGCGTCCCATCTGCTCGTGGACTTGCCCCAATGCCAGCAGATCGGCGCCGTATAGCTCTGCATCCTCGCCCTCATCCAGCGGATCGGCAAAGTGGCGGCAGATCCGCTCGGCCAAAAAGGTCATGGAAAGGATATCTTCCAAATTATGATAGAAGACCTGGCGCATGGTGCGGGCGTCGCCATTGATTAAAAATTGCTGGTAGAGCATAGGGATCAGGCTGCCCGGCACATCTTCCCCACTGCGCTCGTGGGCGAGGATCGCCCGTTCCAGCGCGCTGAGCGCGCAACTCGGCAGCCGTCCTTTCCAGAGCCGCCGCGCCGGGTGCAGCAGATCGAGATGAGGCGCAGCGTCGTTCCAGAGTGCGTAGGGGGCATCCACATTCAAGTAATGGCGGTTCAATTTGTAACGTCCGCGCAGCAGAGGAACATCAAAAGAACGCCCGTTGAAGGTGACCAGCCCGATCCGATCCCCCAACAACTCCGCCAACGCTGTCAGCAGCGCCAACTCCTCGCCAGGATGACGCATGAAAAACTGGCGGATGACAAATTGCGAATTGCGAGTTGCGAATTGCGCAGAATCCTCGTCTTCACCATTTTTGCCTTTTGAAAATTGCCTTTTGCCTTCTTCAAATATCCCCACGCCGACCATAAAGGCATAGACGCCGGCGCCGCCGCCCAATCCTGTGGTTTCGGTGTCGATGAAGGCAATGCGGCTGAAATCGGTTGCGTCGTCCAATGCCGAGGATGGGTAGAGCGGGGCGAGCGTCTGCGGCGTGCGCGCCAGGAGTTCCTCAATACAGCGTTGACCGCGCATCGTCTCCAATGGGTAGCGTGCGGTGACCACATAGCATGGACCATGCTCGGTCTCCAACTCTGCGCCAGGGACGAGCGTATCCAGCCGGCGACTCTTGGGCGGCGCAGTGTGGGAGATCGGCTCCGGCAGATCGGGTTCGGTGTGCGGTTGGGGGCGCAGTCCGTGGAGGCGGCGCAGACGATCCAAAGTGGATGACACAGGTTCGCTCCGTGAACAAAGAATTGTCCCAATTGTACCCGAAGATCGACCCGCACGGAAAACACCGACGCCAGCCTTCGACAAGTTCACGTTTCCGTGAGGGATCAGTATAATGAGGAGTGCGAAGTGCGGAATGCGGAGGAGCAGAGAAGCGGGGAAGGGAGCATTCCCAATCCCTAATCTTCAGTCCCCAATCACGGAGGTAATTTTTGCAGTCCAAACGCTGGCAGCACCATCCGATTGCGCCCAAGGAATTTATTGAAGGCTGCGCCGAGCATCCCGTCCTGTTGCAGATTGTCTACAACCGGGGCGTGTGGGATGCAGCAGCGGTGGCTGGTTTCCTCAACGGCGAGGATGCGCTGCTGGAGAACCCCTACCGTCTCAAAGATATGGATGCGGCTGTCGCGCGGATTATGCGCGCCATCGAAAAGAAAGAGGTGATCTGCGTCTACGGCGATTTTGACGCCGATGGCGTAACGGCGACAACGCTGCTGGTGGAAGCGTTACAGGCCGCCGGGGGACGCGTCGGCGCGTACATCCCCGACCGCGTGGACGAGGGCTACGGCCTCAATATCTCTTCCATTGAGGAACGCATCGCAGGCAAGGCAAAGCTCCTCATCACCGTCGATTGTGGTATCCGCAGCCTGGCCGAAATCGCCGCCGCCGTCAAGATGGGCATAGATGTGATCATCACCGATCACCATTCGGTTGGCCCGGATCTGCCGCCAGCGCTGGCCGTGATCAACCCACAACGCGCCGATTGTGGCAGCTCTTTCAAACGACTGGCCGGGGTAGGCGTGGCTTTCCGGCTGGCGCAGGCTGTCCTGCGCGCCGTGGCCGAGGCGCCGTGGAGCAAACAGTCTCCTGACGAGGCCGCCGAGACCGAACGCTCTCTGCTCGATCTTGTCGCCGTGGGGACAATTGCCGACATGCTGCCCCTGATCGGGGAAAACCGATCCCTTGTGCGGCGCGGATTGGAAGAGATGCGCCGCGGCCAGCGTGTCGGCCTCTTCGCCCTGCTCGAAAGCGCTTCAACGTCCCCCAAATCGGTGGATAGCACCATCATCAGTTTTCGCATCGCCCCGCGCATCAACGCCGCCGGACGGCTGCAACATGCCCGGCTGGCCTATGAGCTACTGCGCTGTCAAGCCTACGAAGCTGCCTACGATCAAGCGATGCAGCTCGAACTCCTTAATCGGAAGCGGCAAGATCTGACCCATGCTGCGCAGAAACTCGCCGAATCACAACTGATCTTCGACCGAGAAGCCTATCCACCGCTGATCTTTGCAGCCAGCGACCAATTTCAATATGGGATTGTCGGATTGGTGGCCGGTCGTCTGGTGGATCGATTTTACCGGCCTTCGATTGTGGTCATGCAGGGTGAAGAGGAATCGCGCGGCAGCGCGCGCAGCATTGACGAATTCAACATCACCGCCGCCCTGGATCAAGTGAGCCATCTGCTTGTCCGCCACGGGGGACACAGCCGCGCCGCCGGTTTTACAGTGAAAAATGAACATCTGCCCGAACTCATAGAGGAACTCACCCAACGCGCCGCCAGCGAGCTTAACCAACACCCGGAACTGCGCCCCACGCTCTGGATCGATCATGAATTAAAGTTAACCGATATCGACTGGGCGCTCCACGCCCAACTGGCGCGTCTCGAACCGGTGGGCCAGGAAAATCAATCGCCGCTCTTTCTCACGCGTCACTGCTATGTACGCGATGTGCGCGCCGTGGGCCGCGAAGGGCAACATCTCAAACTCACCTTTAACCCGCCTGGCGAAAAAGTCTACGACGCCATTGGCTTTGGCCTGGGCAGCCTGGCGGCCCAACTCGACGCCGGCGCCATCCTCGACGTTGTCTACCATCTTGAGCGGAACGAATGGCAGGGGCGGCCCAGTTTACAGTGGAATGTGCAGGATTTGAGAGCAGCGGAGTGAAGATTGGGGACTGGGATTGGGGACTGGGCATATGCCTTTTCTGCGCTACCTGCTAACCGCCAACAGCTAACGGCTCTCTGCCACCTGCAACTTGCAAACCTGCAAACCTTTTACGGAGATATGATTATGGTTCGACGACTTTCGCTTCCATTGAAAATTGCCATAGGCTTCGCCGCGCTGGGCATCGCGCTGACCGTCGTGGGCATCATCCGCGGCAATGTACCGCTCACCCCGGCCAGCATTGGCATGGCCCTGCTCATCGGCGGGGGAAGCTGGTTCCTTGTCTCGTGGGCCGTAGCCGCCGCCGCCGTGGACGTGGAGGAGGATGTGGCCGAAGCCGGGATCGCGGCTGGATCAGAGGACGGGGGATGAAGTAGAATTGCATACAGAGTAAGAGAACATCGACTGAATGGACGAATCCGGAACACGTACCACGCCAGGAGATTCTCATGATTGCAACCACACACGCCGAAGCAACCACAGCTGAGAGGTCAGATTTGGACGCGCCCTCCCCACGCTTCCATGGCCAGCGCATGACGATTGAGCAATTCGCGGCGCTGCCCGACGACGATCACCGCTACGAATATATCAACGGGGAGGCCAGAGCCATGTCGCCAGCCGGAGGACGCCACGGGTGGATCGCAACTCGTTTGATTATCTTATTGGGAGAAAGTCTTGAAGAGTCGGATCATCTCTTTGACTCCAGCACGGGATACCGCCTGCCCAATGGTAACGTGCTTTCGCCCGACGTTTCTGTGATCCTGGTGGGGCGGCTGCTGGGAGAGGAAGAACCTGTTGGCTTCATCACCATTGCGCCTGATCTGGCGGTGGAGATCGTCTCGCCGGGCGATCTCTACGGCTATTTGCAGCAAAAAGTAGCGGCCTATCTGGACTGGGGCGTCAAGGCCGTCTGGGTGGTGGAACCCGCCCAGCGCCAGGTAATGGTCCACACCGCCGGGCAGATCATTCGCATCCACGGCGACGACATCTTATCGGGCGGCGACGCTGTGCCCGGTTTTAGCGCCAGATTGGACAAGATCTTCCTGCCCCAACGCGCCCAATCCCTAATCACCAATCCCTAATCACCCTCTCAACACGGAGAATCTACATTGACCAACATTTCCCGCCTCAAGCATGTGCGCGCCGTCCTCTTCGATATGGACGGCGTTGTCTACGTGGGCAACCAGGCCCTGCCCGGCGTACAGGATCTGCTCGACTATCTCGACGCCACAGGCCGCGTCTGGTCCTTTGTCACCAACAATTCCACACGCACGCCGCAGATGTTCGCCGACAAGGTGCAGGGGATGGGCATGCGCGTGCCCGCTGATCATATCCTCACCAGTTCGCTGGTTACGGCGTGGTGGATGGCCGAGGAGTTCCCCAACCGCGGCAAGGTCTACGCGCTGGGCGAAGCCGGGCTGATCACCGCTATCACCGACGCCGGCTTCACCCTGGTAGAGGATCCCTTTGATGCCGAATTTGTCGTCTCTGGCATCAACTTCAGCCTCACCTATCGCATGTTGGAAGACGCCACCCTGGGCATCCGCAACGGCGCCCGCTTCATCGGCACCAACATCGATCCCACCTATCCCACCGAACGCGGGCAGATCCCCGGCACGGGATCGGTGCTGGCCCTGCTCGAAGCCGCCAGCGGCGTCAAACCGACCATCATCGGCAAGCCTTTCCCCGGCATGTTCCGGCAGATCCTGCACCGGCTGGGTACAGAGCCGGAAAACACGCTGATGATCGGTGACCGCTACGAGACCGACATCGTCGGCGCGATTGCCATGGGGTTTGTCACCGCCGCCGTCACTACCGGCATCAACAGCCGCGAGGAATTTGAGGCCGCCGCGCCCCCGCCCGATCTGATCCTCAGCGGGCTGCCCGCGTTGCTCGACGCGTTCCGTGAGGCGGACGGGAAAGACGAAGGATGAAATGAGAAGGGTGAAGGGTGAGATAAAGATGTTCACCCTTCACCCTTCACCCTTCTCACTCCACTCTTCTTCCTTCTTCTACTCCTCGCCTCGCCACATCTTTTTGACCCGCTCCGAACATCTGCGCTAGAATCAAGGGTATGACTGAAATCAATTTGGAGATCGAGAGTGGCGCGACAATGGAGAAGGTGGCGCTGCTCGATCTTTCGCTTGAAGAATTAACTGAATATCTCGCTCGCCTGGGCCAACCCGCTTATCGGGCGCGTCAGATCTGGGAATGGATCTACAAACGTTATGCGCGTAGCTTCGACGAGATGAGCAACCTGCCCAAAGTGTTGCGCGAACAGTTGAAGGACGAGGCCATCCTCTACCCGTTGACCATTGTCACGCAGATCGTGTCGCAGGCACGCGACACGCAGAAGGTACTCTTTCGTCTGCCCGACGGCCAGACCATCGAGACCGTGTTGATGGTCTATGACAAGCGGCGCACACTCTGTATCAGCAGCCAGGCCGGGTGCGCCATGGGCTGTACCTTCTGCGCCACGGCTCAGGGTGGATTGGCGCGTAACCTCAGCGCCGGCGAGATCGTGGCGCAGGTCCTCTTTTTCGCGGGCTTTTTGGCCGATCCTGAGGCGGAACCGCAGATGGATCTGGAACGACCCACGGCGGTGACCAACATTGTACTCATGGGTATGGGCGAACCGATGCACAACTACGACAACGTTTGGACCGCGCTGCGCCGCCTCACCGATGGGGATGCGTTTGGGTTGGGCGCGCGTAATATCACGTTGAGTACAGTGGGGCTGATCCCCATGATCGACCGCATGGCCGAGGAAGGGCTTCAGATCAACCTGGCGGTGAGTCTGCACGCGCCCAACGACGATCTGCGCGGGCAACTGGTCCCCATCAACCGGCGCTGGAAGGTGGACGATCTATTGGCCGCAGTGGCGCGTTACATTGAGAAGACCCATCGCCGCGTCACCTTCGAGTACGCGCTTATGCGCGGCGTCAACGACAGCCCGGAACTGGCCGCGGAATTGGGTGAAAAACTGGCGCCGCTGCTCTGCCACGTCAACGTCATCCCGCTCAACCCGATCCCGGACAGCCCGTTTCAACCCACCAGCGACGAGGACACAGAACGGTTTGTGCAGATTTTGCGCGAACATGGGGTACCGGCGACGGTGCGCCTGCGCCGCGGCATTGAGATCAACGCCGGTTGTGGTCAACTGCGCCAGGCAAGCGCAGCGCGTAGGGCCGCATGATCAAACAACCAACGACTCAACCACAAAGCCCAGTGCACTTCAGCGCACTTTTTCTGTTAGCCGCCGGTTTCAACCGGCGGATGATGGGAGATCCATCCATTCACAACGGTTTCAACCGGCGGATCCTTGAGGACGCGTCGGACCATGCCTGTTTTAGCCGATGGCCCAAAAGCAAAAACGCCAGTCTAGATAGACTGGCGCCTGTGCTTCCCGATTCGGCGGCTTTCGCCTCAACTGGCCTAGACCTTGCTCAGCGTCTTGATGCAGCTAGTGCAAAGCCGTTTGGAGAGCGTTTGACCCTTCTCCGTAACTCGCACCTTCTGGATGTTAACGTTCCACTTGGTGCGGGTGGCTTTCTTCGACCAGGGGCGATTGTTGCCAAATTGAGGGCCTTTGCCACAATTTTCGCACTTAGCCATGATTCACACTCCCTCATAAAAAGTGGTCGATCCCTTTCGCGCCTGCACAAAGGCAACAAAATTGGGCTCGCCTAGTTCGTTATATAACTGTTGAACTCTATCACACGGCTGTTCGGCTGTCAAAAAATGGGCGATAGGAAACCCTGGCATTGCTTGTTCGTTTTGCCGACACCGGGTGAAAGTCTATATCACTGGAAACTGTACAAGTTTGGAGTATTGACGTGGGTAAAGTTTGTATCGTCACCGATAGCAATGCATCCCTGCCAAGGGAGATTCTAGAAGAATATCCAATCAAGGTCATTCCCCATACCATCCGCTTTGGGCAGGAGCGTATTGATGAAACACCCGATCTAACCGTCGAGCGCCTCTTTCAGATCCTGCGCGAGAAACAGAATGGGGGGCCGCTGTTGATGCCTGAGCTAGAGGCCCCGAACATCAACCGAATTCTGGATTGTTACCAGCAGATCACACGCGAGGCTGATGAAATTGTCTCCATCCACATGAGTAGCCATCTCAGCCCCATGTGGGCGCAGTCGCGTAAGGCCGCCGAAATGATGATGGGGCGCTATCGCATCCGCGTCATCGACAGCCTGAGTACATCCTTAGGGTTGGGCGTGCTGGTCGAACTGGCGGGCAAAGCTGCGGTGGAAGGGGCCAATCTACACGAAATCGCCAGGATCATCAACGGCGCTGTGCCCCATCTTTACGTTACCTTTTTCGCAGAAACCCTCAATTATCTGGAACGGTCAGCGCACCTGGGCGCGGCCCAAAGCGTATTGGGGACCATGCTCGGCATCAAGGCCATGTTAACAATGGAGGATGGCAGGTTGATCCCGCTGGAGAAGGTGCAAAGCCGCGAAGAAGTTGTGGATAAACTCTATGACTTTGTGGCCGAATTTGCCCACATCGAGCAGGTGGGGATCGTCCAGCACCGCTACGAGCAGACGCAAGAGATGTTCCTCGACCGCTTGAAAGAAGGCTTGCCCAGACTCTCCACCCGCTTGCTGCACTATCCCCCCAGCCTGGCCGTTCATCTTGGACCAAGCGTCATGGGTGTGGTTGTGTACGAAGGGATTATTTAAGATGCCAAACACTGTATTACAGCGTCTGCGCGATGTCCTGGCCCTGGAAGAGAAACGTGAATGGCTGGCGGATGCCATCGCTGGCGGCTTTCGCTCCTTCCAAGAGATCTGGGAAGCCGACGCCATCAAGTCGGGTCTCGACGCCGCCTGGGTGCGCCAGATCAGCGAGCGCATCCTCCATTACGAGTCGGCCACTCGCGCCGACCGCGCCAAGATCGCGCGCCAGATCCTGGGGATGCTGGATCGACCTGCGCGGCCGAATCCGGCGTTGCGCCATTTGGATCAAGTGGGTACGGAAGCCACAAATCAACCATTAGACGATGATGAAGATCCAATGCCCACGCTCCCGCCGCCAGGGCCGACGCCCCCCGTACATCGTCAGCGCCGGCAGAGTACCCCAAGCGCGGACATCCTCACGGCGTCCGTAGAAAAGATCAGTGGGATTGGGCCGACGACAGCTCAACTGTTGACCAAGCTTGGCATTGAGACCGTGGAAGATCTCATTTGGCATCTGCCCAGTCGCCACGACGATTACAGCGAAGTACGGACCATCGCCGACATGCTGCCCGGCGAACAACTTTCGGTAGTCGCCAATCTCTGGAAGGTGGAGCAGCGCAAAATCGGCTTCAACCGTACGATGGTGCAGGGAATTTTCAACGATGGCACAGGCACACTGCGCGCTACCTGGTGGTCCCCTTACAAAGCCAAAGAATTGACCGAGGGCAAGACTTACCGGCTGATGGGCAAGGTGGGCCTCTACATGGGGCAGAAGACATTGGAAAGCCCCCACCTGGAGCCGCTGCGCACCAAAGCATTGACCAAAGGCGCCATCCTCCCTATCTACCCACTGACCGAGGGGTTGAAGAGCAGCGAAAAGATGAGCCGCTTCATCCAAAAAGCGATGGATGAAGCGTTGTCCGCCATCATAGATCCACTGCCAACATCTCTGCGCCAGCGTTATGATCTCGCCGATCTGAAGAAGGCGCTAGAGCAGATCCACAACCCAGAGAGCATTGAGGCACTTGAGGCAGCGCGCAAACGGCTGGCCTTTGACGAGTTTTTCTATATCCAACTTGGCGTTCAGCAGCGCCGGCGCGAACTCCAGCAGGCCACCGCCCCGGCGTTGGTCCATGAGCCGCAACTGCTGGCAACATTCCGAGCAGCGCTGCCCTTCGCCTTGACCGGCGCTCAGGAACGCGTCCTCGACGAGATCAGCCGCGATCTGGCGCGCACCGTGCCTATGAGTCGTCTTGTGCAAGGGGATGTGGGCAGCGGGAAAACGGCGGTGGCGGCAGGCGCCATGTTGATCGCCGCGGCCAATGGCGCGCAATCAGCCTTGCTGGCCCCCACACAGATCCTGGCCGAACAGCATTACCGCGGATTGAGCAAATTGCTCGGCGCGCTCACCCGCCCGGATGGGACACCCCTGCGCGTGGAACTGCTCACCGGTCGCGTCGGCGGCAGCGAACGGGAAAATGTGTTGGCCGGTCTGGCGGATGGCACAGTGGATGTGGTGGTGGGTACAACTGCGCTGATTCAAGAGGGCGTCGATTTTCACAATCTGGCCTTTGTGGTGGTGGACGAACAACACCGCTTTGGCGTGGAACAGCGCGCCATCCTGCGCAGCAAAGGCGCAGAGGGCGAGCGGACGCCCGTTCCGCACATGTTGGTCATGAGCGCCACGCCCATTCCGCGCAGCCTGGCGCTGACCATCTACGGCGATCTCGATGTCAGCGTCATCGACGAATTGCCGCCGGGCCGCCAACCGATCACCACCAAACGCTTTAAGCCCGAAGAGCGCGAACGGCTCTACGCCTTCTTGGGGCGGCAGATCGCCAGTGGACGGCAAGCGTACATCATCTATCCGCTGGTGGAGGAGAGCGACAAACTCGATGTGGGCGCGGCTGTAGAAGAACACACTCGTCTGAGCAAGGAGATCTTCCCCAATCTGCGGTTAGGGCTGCTGCATGGGCGGCTGGCCGGTTCGCAAAAGGATGAGATCATGCGCGCCTTCGCCAATCGCGATCTGGATATTTTGGTGAGCACCAGTGTGGTCGAGGTAGGGGTGGATGTGCCCAACGCCACGGTGATGTTGATCGAAGACGCCGAACGCTTTGGGCTGGCGCAACTTCACCAGTTCCGTGGGCGTGTGGGCCGCGGCGAGCATCAGAGCTATTGCGCGCTGATCAGCCGGGCTACCAACGAGAACGCCGTCGAACGCCTGGAAGCGCTGGTCGAGACCACCGATGGCTTTGCCCTCGCCGAAAAGGATCTGCAACTGCGCGGCCCCGGCGACTTCCTCGGCACACGGCAGAGCGGTCTGCCCGATCTGCGCATGGCCCAACTGGGCGACACGGCTACCCTCGCCCTGGCGCAGCAGGCCGCGCAGACTCTCTTTGCCGAAGATCCCAATCTGCTGAAATATCCCCTGTTGCGGGCCAGGGTAGAAAAATTCTGGCGCGGCCATGGGGATATCAATTGAGATTGCGGAACGATGAATGCGGAATGTGGAATAGCGTAGGCGCGGTTTTTAACCGCACAGCCTCGTGAACGGTAAAGATGTCACAAACGGCTGGCTGTTGCCAGCCGTTTTTTCATGGCAAGATTGAGAGATCGATACTGACCTGGCTTTTCGCATCACTTATAATCTCATCAAGTTGCCATCCATGCACAAATTCAGGAGGCGAGCAATGAGCGATGTCCCACGGGTTGTCATTGTAGGCGGTGGTTTCGGCGGACTCTACGCCGCCAAGAAGCTAAAGGATGAGGCGCTCGACATTACTCTGATCGACAAAGAGAACCATCATCTCTTTTTGCCGCTGCTCTATCAAGTAGCGATTGCCGGCCTTTCGCCAGGGGATATAGCCGTCCCCTTGCGCGAGATCTTCAGCAAAAACAAGAATGTACGCACGCTGATGGGCAAAGTGACCGACATTGACGTGACCAACCGGCGTGTCATCTACCCCGGCGACGAACTCCCCTACGATGCGCTGATCATCGCCACTGGCGCCGCGTATAACTATTTTGGCAACGATCAGTGGATCCCCCATGCGCCGGGCATGGACGGTCTCGAAAGCGCGCTGGAGATCCGACGGCGCATCCTCATGGCCTATGAAGAAGCTGAACAGGAGCAAGACCCTGAGCGACAACAGGCGTTGATGACCTTTGTCATTATTGGCGCGGGGCCAACCGGGGTGGAATTGGCGGGCGCCATTGCCGAAATGGCGAATCGTACCTTCAAAGAAGATTTTCGCGTGACTAACCCCAACCGGACTCGGGTGATTTTGATCGAGATGTTGGATCGGGTGCTGCCGCCTTTTCCACCGGATCTCTCAGAGAAGGCGCGTCGTTCGCTGGAAGATCTAGGCGTCACGGTGCGCACCAAGACCAGGGTATTGGATATTACCGCCACCCATGTCCTCGTCCAAACAGAGGATGGCGCTGAGGAACGCATCCCCTGCTCGGCGGTGATGTGGGCAGCGGGGGTGAAAGCAGCGGGGTTGAGCAAAGTGATCCACGAGCGCACTGGCGTCGAATTGGATCGAGGCGGGCGCATCAAAGTCATGCCGGATTTGAGCATCCCCCACCATCCTGAAATTTTTGTCGTGGGCGACACAGTCTATTTGGAGCAGGGAGGCAAACTGCTGCCCGGGTTGGCGCCGGTAGCCATGCAGCAAGGGGAACACGCCGCTCGCCAGGTAACACGCCGGCTGTTGAACGGTCAACCAACACAGCCGTTCCGCTACCGAGATCGAGGCGCAATGGCGACAATCGGGCGCGCTGCTGCTGTGGCTGATCTGCGGATTGTGCGGCTGAGTGGCTTCATCGCCTGGGTGCTATGGATCTTCATCCACCTCATGTATCTTGTCGGCTTCCGCAACCGGTTGATCGTCTTCTTGCAATGGCTGTGGAACTACCTCACCTTCCGCCGTGGGGCGCGCTTGATCGTCGAGCGCAACGCTGTGAACAGAGATTGAGCAATCAGCAATTATAGATCTTAAACGAGATCCCAATCCCCGCTCTCCCCTCCCCAACTGGCGCGCGCTCCCCGCTTCATTTATACTGCAATCATGTAGTCATTCTTCCACCCCAAACTAGAATCGAAGGATCTACCATGATCAAAATTGCAGAAGTACTACCGCCTCGCCCTTCACCGCTTTGGCGTCTGGTCAAGCAATGTGGCGTTGAGTATGTGGTTGGATCGATGGATTTCAGCACGTTGGAAACCGCCCGCACCAAAGACGAATTGCCCTGGGGCTACATGTCGCTCCTGCGCGTCAAGACAGCCTATGAGGACGCTGGCTTCAAATTTGATGTATTGGAAAGCCGCCCACCGCTGACCAAGGCCAAATTAGGTCTGCCCGGCCGCGATGAGGAGATTGAAACGGTCATCGATCTGCTGCGCAACATGGGCAAACTGGGGATCGGCGTCTGGTGCTACGAGTGGATGCCCGTCTTCAATTGGATGCGCACCTCGACCACCGTTCCTTCGCGCGGCGGCGCCTTTGCCACCGGCTATGATCACGATCTCATGCGCAACGCGCCGCTCACCGAATATGGCGAAGTCAGCGAGGAGAAACTCTGGGAGAATCTCGAATACTTCCTCAAGATCATTGTCCCCGTGGCCGAGGAGGCCGGCGTCAAACTGGCTATGCACCCCGACGATCCGCCGCTCTCGCCCATCCGCGGGTTAGGGCGCATTATGCGCAGTGTGGAAAACTACCAGCGACTGATCGATCTCGTCCCCAGCCCGGTCAACGGCGTCACCCTCTGCCAGGGCAACTTCACGATGATGACCGATGATCTGCCCGGCGTGATCCGCCATTTTGGCAACCAGGATAAGATCTTCTTCGTCCACTTCCGCGATGTGATGGGCACGCCCGAAAAATTTGTCGAGACCTTCCATGATGAGGGCAAGACCGACATGTTGGCCTGTATGCAAGCCTACCGCGACATCGGTTTCGAGGGGGTATTGCGCCCGGATCACGTCCCTACGATGGAAGGGGACAGCAACGAACACGCCGGTTACTCGGCCATCGGACGGCTCTATGCCATTGGTTATATCAAAGGGCTGCGCCAGGCGGTCTATGCGGAGAATTGATGATTTTAGATTTACGATTGACGATTGGGTGGCGCGTGCGCCACCCAATCGTCAATCGTAAATCGCCAATCGTAAATCAAAGGACCTTTTCATGAAAATCACCAACATCGAATGCTACCCCGTTTGGGGTGGACACCGCAATTTTTTGTTCGTCGTCGTGGACACGGATGAAGGGATCTACGGCGTTGGGGAATCGGGGATCACCGGGCGCGAACAGGCGATCATCGGGGCGATTGAACATTTCAAGCCCCTTTTGATCGGCCAGGATCCCTTCCGTGTGGAGCATATCTGGCAGATGCTCTTCCGCGGCGGCTTCTTCCCAGCGCAGCGCATTCTCACGTCGGCCATGTCGGCCATCGACATCGCACTGTGGGACATCAAAGGTAAGGCGCTGAATGTGCCGATCTACGAATTGCTGGGCGGTCTCGTCCGCGACAAAGTTGTCTGCTATCCCCACAACCGCGGCGAAGTGGACAATATCCAGACGTTGGTGGACTCGTGCCTGGAGACGAAGGAAGAGGGCTGGAAGTTTGTGCGCTGGGGTCTGCCCAACGATGGCAAAATTCTAGAACCGCGCAAAGCTGTCCGCGAGACGATCAGACAGTTCCAGGCGGTACGCGAAGCCGTGGGCGAGGATATTGAACTCTGCTTCGATGTCCATACCCGGCTTGACCTGCCCGAAGCTGTCTGGCTCTGCCAGGAGGTAGAGCAGTTCGCGCCCTTTTTCATCGAAGATCCGCTGCGCTCGGAGAACCCGGATTCGTTCAAGACGCTGCGTCCGCGCACGCGTGTACCGCTGGCCGCGGGCGAACAGTTCTCGTCCAAATGGGAGTTCCGCCAGTTGATCGAAGAAGAGTGGATCGACTACGCCCGCATCGATCTTTGCATCGTGGGCGGCTTCACCGAGGCCAGAAAGATTGCCGGCTGGTGCGAGACCCACTACATCCAATTGGCTGTCCACAACCCGCTGGGGCCGATCTCCAGCGCAGCCTGCTTGCAGTTGAACCTGGCTACGCCGTTGGTGGGCGTGCAAGAACAACCGCGCAAGACAGGAACCGTCCTCACGGATGTGGTTCCTGTGCAGCCCGAATGGGAGGACGGCTATCTGCTGGCAACGACGCTGCCCGGCTTGGGCGTTGAATTCGACCGCGAAGCGGCCAAGAAGCATCCCTTCCAACAGAGAGAACTGCCTCAACTGCGCCGCCCGGATGGATCGTTCACCAATTGGTAGCGCTAGATATGGAGAACAACCATGACTTTTTCAATTACAACCGATCATGAAACGCTGTTGGAGAACGACAAGAGACAGCTTCACGGATTGCACCATCCCAACAGCCACAAGAACCCGCTGATTGTGGAGCGGGCCGAGGGCGTCTGGCTCCACGGCACCGATGGCCGCACGGTATTGGATGGGATGGCCGGGCTGTGGAATGTCAACATTGGCTACGGCAACCAGGAATTGCCCGACGTGGCGCGGGATCAGATGCAGAAGCTGGCCTACACCTCCGGCTTTGTGGGGGTGACCAATCCGCCGTCGATTGAACTGGCCGCTAAGTTGGCGGGGATGGCCCACCCGACGCTCAATACTGTCTATTTCTCATCGGGCGGATCCGAAGCCAACGAGACCGCGTTCAAGACGGTCTTCTACTATTGGCGGCGGATGGGCAAACCCCAAAAACGCAAGATCATCTCGCGCTATCAGGCGTACCACGGCATCACCCTGGCCGCCGCCAGCGCCACCGGCGTCGAAGCCTATTGGAAGGCGTTCGGGCTGCCGCTGGATGGCTTTGTCCACATCCCCAACCCCAACACCTATCGTTATCGCGGCGACGTGAAAGATGGCGAAACCATTGGTCAGGCCGCAGCGCGCGCGCTAGAAGAAGCCATCCTGCGCGAGGGGCCAGAGACGGTGGCCGCCTTTATTGCGGAACCGGTCCAGGGCGCGGGCGGGCTGGTGGTTCCCCCCGATGACTACTTCCCATTGGTGCGGCAGATCTGCGACAAGTACGATGTGCTGATCATCGTGGATGAGGTGATCTGCGGCTTCGGGCGCACGGGGACGATGTTCGGCCTCGATCACTGGGATCTGCGCCCGGATCTGCTCTCCTTCGCCAAGGGGATCACCAGCGGCTATCTGCCGCTGGGCGGCACGCTGATTTCGGACCAGATCCGCGAGGTGATCCTGAGCGCGTCGCCCGAAGAGACGTGGATGCACGGCTTCACCTATTCGGGCCATGCCGCGGCCTGCGCCGTAGGTCTCGCCAATCTGGCTATTATCGAACGCAAGAATTTAGTGGAAAATGCGCGTCAAATGGGCGAACGGCTGCTGTCCGGCCTCAACCGCCTGCGCGACGAGTTCCCCATGGTGGACAATGTGCGCGGCAATGGTCTGCTCTGCGGCGTCGAGATCGTCAAGGATCGATCTACGCGCGAGGCGGACAACGCCAAGGCGGTGGCAGTCTCCAACGCAGCCATGGCGAATGGATTGCGCAGCCGCGCCGTAGGTGGCAACACGCTGGCCTTCTCACCTTCCCTCGCCATCACCGCCGACGAGGTGGATCAGATCATTGACCGGTTGGGCAGCGCGCTCGACGCAGTGGGATGAGATGTGATGCGTAATGCGTAATTTTCTCGACAATCTCAGTTCCAAATTGGGAGCAACCGTCTCAATGGAACTTACGCATTACGCACCACGCATTTTCCGTGTACTCGCCTACTGACATCATCCTGATTTGCTGGCTTGATCAGGATATGACAATGCCGATCCTCAGCACCAAATTGCAGATTCCACCCCTGCGCCCGGATCTGGTGAGGCGCCGCCGACTGCTCGATCCACTGGCAACGAATCTGCGGCAGGGACGCAAATTGACGGTGGTTTCGGCGCCGGCTGGCTTTGGCAAAACGACATTGGTGACTAAATGGCTGGCCGAGGAAGAGCGCCCTGCGGCGTGGGTCTCGCTGGACGAAAACGACAACGAGCTCTACCGCTTCTGGCGCTATGTGATTCACGCCCTGCAACGGATCGACCGCTCGATTGGCGAGGCAATTCTCGTCTCGTTTGATGTAGCTCACCCCAATGCCGAGGCCATCGTCTCAACGTTGATCAACGATCTGATGCACGCGCCCCACTTCAATGACGGCAGTGGGCCTGCGATCCTCGTCCTCGATGATTACCATTTGATCGAGAACATCGAGATCCACGATAGCCTCAACTTTTTGCTTGACAATCAGCTATCGCAACTGCACATCGTTATCACCACCCGCGCCGATCCACCGCTGAATTTGGCCCGTCGCCGCGCCCGCATGTTGCTAACCGAGATCCGCGCTGGGGATCTGCGCTTTTCCGCTGCCGAGGCTGCCATCTTTCTCAACCAGACCATGCAACTTGATCTCAGCGTGGATGAGATCCGCGCGCTGGAGCGGCGTACCGAGGGATGGCCGGTGGGGCTGCAACTGGCGGCGCTTTCGCTGCGCGATCAGCCCAATCGCCACGAATTTATCGACTTGCTGGCGGGCGACGACCGTTACATCGGCGACTACCTCATGGAAGAAGTGATCCACCATCAGCCCGCCGAGATCGAAGAATTTTTGATCAAGAGTTCGATCCTGGGGCGACTCAATGGATCGCTCTGCGCCGCTGTCACCGGCATAGCCGAGAGCCAGGCGTTGCTCGAGCGGCTGGAACGGGACAATCTCTTCGTGGCCCCTTTGGATCGGCGGAGACAGTGGTTCCGCTATCACCGCCTCTTTGCCGATCTCTTGCGGCGCCAACTCCACCGGCAAATGGACGCGGCCACGATTGCCGATCTGCATCAGCGGGCCAGTCAATGGTACGAGGTCAACGATTTCGCCGAGGAAGCCATCCAACACGCCATCGCCGCCGCCGATCCGGGACGGGCAGCGGATCTGATCGAAAAGTTCGCCCTCTCCATGCGCTGCGAACGAGGAATCGCCATCCCCCGCGCGTGGATGCAGACGCTGCCCGCCAACCTCTACCGGGAGCGCCCGATGTTGGCGGCGATCTATGCGGAATCGCTGATGTATCTGCCCGAGATGAGCGCATTGGCCGAAGCCGGTCACTGGCTCGATGAAGCCGACGCTGCCCTGCTGCGCACCCTCGATCGCGAAGCGGAAGCGCGCCAGATCCGCGGCTACATTGCTGCGCTGCGTTCGACCCTCGCCATCCACCGCGGCGATAGCCATGATCAGATCCTGCCGCACGTGGAAGAAGCCATCGCGCTGCTGCCAGACAACGGCTGGGCGCAGGGCAAGCGCGCGGTGATGATGCTGAACCGAGGGGTCACCTTCCTCTTCATGGGGCGGAGCGCCGAAGCGGAGAGAGCGCTGAACGATGCCATCGCCTACAGCCGCCGGATTGGTTCCCATTTTGCTCAGATCATGGCCGTCTATAGCCAGTATATTCTCTACCGCGGCCGCGGGGATCTCTCCATGGCGGCGCAGATCTGCCAATCGCTCTTAGACGAATTGCGCGACGAGGCCGACCGTATCCCCGCGATCGGCGCGCTCTGGCTTTCTCTTGCATCGATCCAGTTCGAGTGGAATCAGTTGGAGGCGGCGCAGCAAAATCTGACGCGTGGGTTGGCGACCATTCCACTCAGCGGCGAGTATGGCATCGAGATGAATGGCTATGTTACGCTGGCGCGGGTCCACGTGGCCCGAGAGGAACATGAGGAGGCGCAACGCGCACTGGCGCAGTTCCGCCGGGTCTGGCAAGGGGTCTCGAAACTCCTGGGCGAAGATTATTCGACCCTGATTCAGATCCGTATCTGGCAGGGGCGTGCCATCGGCGCGGCTGATTTTGAAAGTTTCAAGCAATGGGCCGACAGCGCCGAACTACCCTCCCAACCAACAGATGGAGCGCTCCTGGGCAGCGCGCGCCGCGGCTATACACGGCTGATCGGCCTGGCCAGTGTGCGTCTTCGTCAACACCGCGCCGGAGAAAGGGTGGATCTCACCCCGATCTTGTCGATACTGACGCGCCAGCGCGAGCAATCCAAAAGTGCGGGCTGGTTCAGCCAGGTGATCGAAATCGCCATCCTTGAAGCGATGCTCTGGCAGTCGCTCGGCCAGGCGGAGACGGCGCAACAGGCGTTGGAGATGGCGCTCCGTTACGCTACGCCCGTCGGTTATGTACGCACTTTTGTGGAAGAAGGCGAACCCATGCGCCAGTTGCTCGAATCTGCCGAAGAGTACACTCGTTTCCCTGATGCCGTGCGCCGTCTGCTCAATGCCTTCCCTGTGCAGACGGCCGCCCTCTCACCGTCCCGCCGTCCAGCGCTGATCGAACCACTCAACGACCGCGAGGAGGAGATCTTACGGCTGTTGGCCCAAAAACGCTCGCGCCAGGAGATCGCCGAAGCGCTGATCCTCTCGATCAACACCGTCAAATGGCACATCAACAACCTCTACGCCAAACTCGGCGTCGACAAACGGGGCGCAGCAGTTGCGCGCGCAGTCGAGTTGGGGATCTTGTAGGGGGATAGCGGACGGTAGACCGCTCTCACAATTCGCCCCTCGCAATTCGCAATTCTCCCACCCTTTTTCCCACCCTTTTTTCTCAAATCGGGCGGTGATTGAGCGTGGGTTTTCTGTCATACTGGCGGCTGTAGAAGTGTGAATGTTTTGATATGAAATTCAACGGGAGAACCCATCCAATGAATACGGAAACAACACTGCACCCGCTCAAGGAACCCAGCCGTCTGCGCCGAATTCTGGTGGTGAGCGGGATGATGATCGCGTCGGCAGCCGCTGGCTTTTTAATGACTGCCTATCTCTTTTCACTGCCCACCATGGATGCAATATCGGATCTGGTGCCGCTCTGGCAGTTCCTCGTGATCCTCGTTGTGGGGACGCTGCTGGCGCTCGTCCTCCACGAGATCGGCCACCTGATCGGCGGCATCCTCGTCGGCTTCCGCTTTGCGCTGCTCATTGTGGGTCCGCTCAAAATCCACCGCCAGGGAGAGGAGATCCGCCTCGGCTGGAATTCTCAGATGGGGCTGTTCGGTGGGTTGGCTGCTACCTATCCCACCGACACCCACAATTTGGTCCAGCGCATGGTGGTGGTGGTGGCGGGCGGGCCGGCCATGAGCGCGCTAACGGCGCTGTTCAGCGCACTCGCCCTGACATTGCTACCCCCCTTGCAATTTCCAGCGCTATGGCTCTTTTTGCTCCTGCTGGCGTTTGCCTCCGCGGGCGTATTGCTGGCGGTCACCATCCCTGGTCGGGCGAGTGGCTTCCTGAGCGACCGGGCGCGCTTGCAGGCCCTGCTAAGCCGGGGATCGACAGCCCAGCGCCAGGCTGATCTGCTGGCGATTACAGCGCTCACCATGTCGGGTCGCCGTCCTCGCCAATGGGATCAGGCTGTCGTCGAGCGGGCCATGTCGATTGGCGATGGCAGCGTGGACGATCTCGCCGCTCATCTCTTCGCCTATACTCACTGGCTGGACATGGACGAGGTGGAACGCGCCGGATCTGCGCTGGATTATGTCCTGGCGCGGCGGGGGACGTTGCCGGAGATGATGCGCCCTGGGCTGCACCTGGAGGCGGCTTTCTTCACTGCCTATCACTGCGAGGATGCGTCCACGGCGCGAGCATGGCTGGTGCAGGGCAAGGGCGGTATTGTCGATGCCCACAACCGATTGCGGGCGGAAGCGGCTGTACTCCTGGCCGATGGTCAAGCGGAGGCCGCCGCAGCCAAAGCCGCCGAAGGGCTGGCGCAGATCCATCGCAGCAGTGAACCGGGATCGGCGCTGGCCGAAGCGGACGAACTACGGGGGATCCTTGAGCGAGCGGAGAACAGAGAGTAGAGATTGGTGACTTGTGATTGGTGGCTGAGGGAGATTGACGACAACGGAACGTGTCAATAAGAATGAGACACGAAATGCAGGAAAAATAGTGTGCAAAGGTAGCGTGTTGTGATGACTATCTGACGGTTCTGCCAAGGTGGGTAGATAACCACTTGTCGGGTTCGTCGCACCAAGCGGCTTCGGCCACAATCTGCCGTTTGTACTCGGCGCTTGCCCCGATTTCATCCTTCAGCAAACATCTAGCTACTCTTATACTCGAGTCCTCTCTTCTTCAATTCTTCCTCCAAGATATTCACCGATTTCGGACCTACGCCGTGAATTGCAAGCAAGGACTTCTTGGATACCTCTGTTAGATGCTCAAATCGTGTGTAGCCGGCGAGTGCTAACTCGCGCGCCGCCACTTTCCCAATTGCTTGTGGAAACTCTGTGGCTGGTGCCTCTTTCGAAGTCATTTGCTAACTTCCTTCCTTGTACGCCCAACGCCACCTTCAGCCGCGCTGGCGCGGTCGTCCAACGCCTTTGCCAATCACCAAATAGTTGGCCGTCCGAGGCATCGCGCCAGCGTCGGCTGCAAGAAATGTTAGGCGGACTGCCCGCCTGACGCTGGCCTTGCTACCAGAGTAAAACTTGTTAAAACCTGCGCCGAAGCCGGCTGACTTGGTCGGATAGGCCGGTGGCTGTTGCCCAAAAGTTTGCTGGCAAACGGCCGTTCCCCTTCCCTATCTTTATGCCAATGCCAACGGCCGTTCTTACCCAACCTCTCGTGATTCCCCACAAACTCAACCAGCCGGCAGCGTTTCACGTCTACGACTTTGGCTGAGCCAAACGGCCGTTTCCATTCCAAATCGTTCGCATTCGCCAGCAGCTTCAACAACCAACCCGCGCCACAAATGCTAAAACCTGCGCCAAAACCAAATCGCTGTGCTGCGAACGGGCGCGAATCTTCCACGGCGCAAGGTGGGCAGAATTTGCAGGTCTTTCTATGCACATTGGTTTGACTAATCTTGTTTTCAATGTTCAAGCCGCTAATTTCAAAGCGGGTAAGTCTGCCCCGGCTAAAATCTATGCTTCACGAGAAACACTGGAAAAGCGATTTGACGTTTCGAGTCAAACTTTTCCCCCATTCCCCGAAACTTTGCCCGGCTTGTTTGAGCAAAATCCATCGCGTCTTTGGCAAAGCATTGCCCAATCAACTCAAAAAACTACCTGGGTGGCAAATCCGCCCTAACGGTTTGCGCTACCTGCGCTGGGGTGGGGACGGCGAAACCGTCCAACTGGAAAACTGCACGCTTTAGCTTGGTGCGGAATCCCCAGCGTCAGGTACAACCTCCCATGCCCGGCGGGTCATTCCCCCACCGGAGAACATCCCGCCTGTTGAAGGAATATTTTGCCCCGAGCAGCGGGTACGTTCTCAGGACGCTTTGTTGGGCGCGTTTTGACCAATTTAACTTAGTGCCAATTGAAATTGTTCATAATGAGAATTCAGATACGCATAATCAGTTATGTAAATTTCTAAATGACCTTCATCAATATTTGCTTGAAGACGCTTGTCGCCATTTGCTGCGCCTTGACGCAGATAATCTGCCATGTATGCAATCCGCAAGTTGACCGACTGAACAATTGTTGAACGCTCATATAATCCATATTCATCGCAGAAAAGACGAGTACGGCGACCTTGTTCTTGTATTGTCCCATAATTTTCAGGGTTGGATGGGTCAGTTATTGGGGCAAATCGGTAAAGCGCATATGCTAAATCCCATTCTCGATTACCAGGGTGTGCATTATCGAAATCAATAACGCCAATTAATCTTCCCTTGTCAAATACACAATTGTAAGGTGCAAAATCGCCATGACAAATTACTTCGATTGGTTCTCGTGTTGGTGATTGCCAGCCAGACTGCCAGATTTGTGCTACATCATTTGTTGCATCATGAATACGGCGTAGAAGTCGCGCTGCCGAAATCAATACTTCGTCAGTGCGGAGAGACTCAGGAAGTGGATAGTGCCCGACAAGTCCAGGTATAAATGATAAGATTTCGCGTCCATTTTCGTCAAAACCAATGGGTGCGGGCACTTCCTGAATGCCTTTTGCGCGAAGATGCGTAAGCAATATGTGGACTTGTTTTGTCCAAGAACCTACATCTCGACGAACAGTGTCTCCGACACGTGAGACGGCGGTCATATTTCCGCCCGTCAACTTTTCTTCAGACGCCATTAGGAACAATCCGTTTATTATTAAGAATATTTGCGAAGCGCCTAACGCTTGCAGCGGCCGCCTCTTGGCGTCCCCTGCAAGCGCATTGTTGGACAGGCTTGTGTGAGATTCTCACCATTGAACCGCATAGATTTCTACATGCATCTTGGCCCATTCTATCCCATTTCTCACTTCTTTCGGCCAGGGGATCAACCGCTGTCCTTCAAGATGATTTTCTTGGATATACTCTCTAAATCTGGCAATGATGACTTCCGACGAGGACGCGCTCCATTTTTGCCACGTATCCATTCCCATCTCATAGTAGATTTTGGCGCGAATATGCACCATATTCGCGCCTGTTCGGTAATAATCACACAATTTAACGATTTCATCAGTCGTTGCCCCATCACGATTGAGGTGAAGAGCTAACTGCTCTCGATGGGAAGGGGTTTGCCCTGCGGATATGATCGCTAATTGAGTATCCATACCTAGACGGAGCAAGGTATTCATATCCTCACGATGGTTTTGGAACCACGCAAACCGATCTAGCGAGACCGATTGTGGAAGCCAGAGCTCAAGATCATGTTTGAGGATCCGAAGTATTTCCTGTGATATTCCTGTCTGTTCATAGAGTTTCCTTGCACGGGCTGGAGTGCTGATCGCTTGCCCAATGTCCTTGAATCGTAGCGCGCCATGGTCTCTGAGTCGTGGAATTGCTCGTTCTATGGCCTCTAAATGCTCATCTCGCCCCCAGTAGATAATCCCCAATGAGGTTGTCATGCCATCAGGATAGGTGATGACCGTATTGATTCTCCGATAAAAGTCAACGAGACGCTCGACATGTAAATCATACGCGTCAAATACGGCACTCATTTTCTACCTCTCTTCTGTGCCCGCTCAACGATGTAGTTCTGCCGCCGGGGGACAATCAACTTCGCAAACGAACCAAACTCACACCCGGTCGGCTGGACGCGGGTGTTGGGCGGCAGCGAACCATTCACACCTGATCTGCGACCATCTGCTCAGGGTCAAGCGCGCAACGCCGCAATGAACTCATCAACAGATATGCCAGCCTGCTTCAGAATGCCCGCCAAAGTGCCCGTCTTTAGCTCGCCGTGGTTTGGCACAACACAACCAGATGAACCTCGCCGCATCACCAAATGACTACCACGCTGTCTTACTACGACAAAACCCAATCGCTCCAGCGCGCGTATTGCTTCTCTTCCTGAAACAATCGGCAATTTAGGCATATTCAGATACACGGAAGGTGGTCAACAATGAACGCCCCACAAAGGTCATTGGGAATTCTTCCAGGTAAAGCTCCGTCGCCTCGCGCAGATTGGACAAGGCTTCTTCAACGGTCTCCCCTTGTGTGGTTGTCCCGGTTTCAGGGTTGAGGGCAACATAGCCACCCTCAGGTGCTGGTGTTAGAATTGCGGTAAGCTCCATGATTCTTCCTTGTTGTGTCATTACATGCCAGACTCCACACTACTCCACTCACCCCTTGCGCTCATCCCCGCCCCGCCCAACGCTCCGCTCAGCGGCTGGCGTCCTGTACATTCCCTACGAGACCGGGCGGCACGCCAGTCGGGTGCAAACGAGTGTTGGGCGACGGCAACCTACGCAAATACAGCAACAGGAACAGAGCGTTCTTCTGCGAATGACTGCCGGTGCAATTTGATTCGCTCGATTTCATGCAGTGTCTCTGCGGTGAGATAACTTTCCCCGCAGTGCGGACAACTCACAATCGGCACATTCTCAATCACAAACAATGTTGGACCCCGTCCATAACTTTTGGAAACGAAGCGTATCTTCGCCCCTTCTTTGCCGCAGATATCACATGTGATTGTTGTCTTGCTGTTCTCTGACATTCTCATCACCCTCTGTACACCGTGATAATCACGAGCTTCTCGGCTACACTGATCCTGGCCACCACTGCAACATCCTCTTCACGGACTGAGCGACCAGAGAGCAAGTACTTCCATTCACCAGTGTTGTGATCCTGTTGTCGTTCCGTCACCCTGCCTGTCAGAATTGCCCGCTCCACATCAAAGATACTGAGATCGTCGTCATTCATCTCCTCCTCGGCGTGAAGCGTCATCACATACTGCCGTGTACGAATTTTCTCTCGCATTTGTCGCAGAATACGTTCGTACATACCGAATTCTCTCTGTTTCGCCTAATGCTTAGCCTGCTGCCATTATAACACAAAGGCCGAACATGAGATGTTCAGCCTTTGAACTGCTTTTAGGTGGTATGGCTGTTCGACGTCCAATACCAGCCACCGAGGGATGTCAACGCCTGGACATGATATACAACAATCCGCTGCTAGAGTAATTTGTTCGAGACATTTGCATTGACTCCTTTGGCGCATGCCGCCCAACATCGAGATGAGCCGCCCGGAGGGCCCTTAGCCACTCCGAAACAGGACTACTCCAAGGGTCAGAGTCATAACGTAGTAGACGAACGGAGGCATGTCCTTGAAGATGAGATAGAGGACGAACAGAAGGATCGAGCCCCCGATGAGCAACCATGCAGACCAGGCGGGGAATCCCATCGACAGAAAGGCGATGCCAATCAGGGAAAGGGCAGCCATAGTTAGGACGCTGTAGACAACGAAGTGCCATGCAGGAAGGGTTCCCTCTGTGAAGGCTCGTGGGTCGGAGGCGCGAAGATAGACGTGCCAGCTCCAAGCAGCAGCGCCGATGAGAAGGAACACCGCTGAGACATAGAGGAGGGGGGACGACGGCCGCCCATGGAGGGCAATTGCGGCGAGCAGGATCCCTACTCCGGTGACAAGAGATCCAATGGAGAATAGCGCCTGCGCAAAGATCCACGTGTTGGGTGATGCGGAGATGACCTGCAACCTGGATTCGGCTGAGGGGAGCCCGAAGATCCTCGAGATGGGGGAGAACGCTGCGATCAAGAAGAGGATGGAACCGACCACAATGACAACGGCACTTGGCTTGAGTTGCGACACCATGAACCTCCGGACACAAAGAGGGACGTGATCGGGCGGCCCAACGATGTAATTCTGCCGCCGGGGGACGGTCAACTTCGCCATCGCGCCGAGATCACCCCCGGTCGGCTAGAACGGCTTGTTGGGCGCTGTAAATGACAGGCTCTCTTACATTAAATGCTCAAGATCATTCAGATCCTTGTATCGACCACTCGCTCTCTTGTTCTCTTTCAGGTGTTTTAGAGCGATCAGGTTGACCGATACACCGTCTACCACATCGACAATTCGCTCTTCATAGCATTCTCTGAACGTAACGCCCGATATGCTGGTCAAGATTTCAATGCGCATAGGTGGGTTACCCATCCGAATGATCTTCTGCTCTTGCAGAAATAGATCTACAGACAACTCTGGAACAGAAAAACCGAACGCCTGCATCACTTGGACCAGGCGTTCGGCATTGTTGGGATGGATCGCCACCCACACGTCCATATCGTTAGTTGCCCGCGGATAACCGTGATAGCCCACGGCATAACCACCGATCAGCAGGTATTCAACCTGATACGAATTCAACAATCTCAAGAACTCTTTGAAGTCTTCCGGTAGCTCTAGATCCATAGTTGATACGCCGTAGACGCTGAATATGCCAAAGTCTGGCTTGTGGTGTCTGCATCTGCCAATACTTCCCTTCATCAGACGCAGCATCAAGACAGACTACAGAGAATGCGTTTCGATCAATCATCAAAGATGGGTGTATGGTGTCCATAGAGAGCATTTTATCATACCGCTGTTCCATCTCCATCATTCCCCACAAGCCCCCCAACGAAAAACGTCACCTGCGCCTGCGGCCAGACTACCCTCGCGACCCACGATCCCCCCGCCGCAGGCGTCAGGTGGACGTGGTGTTAGGCCAGGCCCAAGCACCAGGCAAAATGAGACCTGCCGCCCATAACGGCGAACTGCGCTGAATCACTATCGCGGTTATTCGACTTGCTCAGGCGTTGACTTCTCCAGCTTAACCAACGTCAGTGCTTTCGCATTCATCAAGCGCGCCTGTTCGCGGTAGAAAGCCAACCGCTCGGCCCGAGACAGATGGCGCAACCTTTCATAATTGCGGTCGCGAATACTGCGTGTCATCTTAACAGCATCAATTCTCTGCTCGGCCATAGCTCGTCACCTCCCGCGGGCTGAAAATCTGTAATGGTTTGTAACCGTACTCCAGATTCACCGCGTTGAACATGCGGATCTTATCGAAATGTACGATATGCCTGAAGTTCCAACTGACCAACACGTCGGCCGCGCCCACTGTAGCGACGGCGATATGCAAACCATCATCGTAGAACTTCGTGGTCAGAATGCCATGCTCCTGGTAGGCATCGGCCAATTCCAACGCACTTTCCGTCGCCTCAACAATCTCAGCGCCGAGCAGCAGCAATTCCGCATACACTACTTGCACTTTTTCAGGCGCATCTTGAAGTTCGGTCGCTGTGACCTGGGAAAGCAATGGCATCAACAGACCGCTGCGAAAATCCTGCATCAACCCATTTGACCACTCGGCGAATTCTGGATCGAAGCACCCGCCCAACACGGATGTGTCCAAGTAAACTCGTTGAAGTTTCATCTGGCTAACCCTCACCCATCCTCAGATAGCCGTATTGTACCACAAATGATGTTAGCGTGATCAGCGGATATAGCGGGGGGAGAGACGATAGGAAGTAAGTTCTCAAGGTCGTGTTGGTTGGCCCACAGTGTTACATTGGCTGCCTAACAATTTATTCTAACTCATTTCTGAGTCATCCACACGACGAACAGACTTATATCCAACTTGCAAATGACTCATTTCTGAGTCATAATCCACTGAATTGTATCCGAATGACTCAAAAACAAGTCATTCACTGCAAACAAAGGAGGAAATGACTCATGGCCGAAAAGAAACTCCTCGACCGCGCCCGTGACCGCATCCGCGTCAAGCATTACTCTATCCGCACCGAACAGACCTACCTGCAATGGATGAAAGACTTCATCCTCTTCCACCACAAACGCCACCCCGCCGAAATGGGATCGCCCGAAGTAGAAGCCTATCTCACCCATCTGGCTGTAGAGCGCAACGTTGCTCCCAGCACACAGAACGTAGCCATGCAGGCCATCCTCTTTCTCTACAAAGAAGTCCTCGACATCCACCTGACCGGCATCGACGCCCTGCGCGCCAAGAAGGACAAACGGCTGCCTGTGGTGCTGACCAAAGCCGAAGTCCATCGTGTGTTACAACAGATCACAGACCCCACCTTTCGGCTTCAGGCCAAGTTGCTCTACGGAACAGGGATGCGTCTATTGGAATGTCTGCGTTTGCGCGTCAAGGATGTTGATTTCGGCCAACATCTGATTGTGGTGAGGGATACCAAGGGCAATGAAGATCGGGTGACGTTGCTGCCTGAGCAGTTAGAATCCATCTTACAGGAGCATTTGACCCACGTCAAGAGTCTTCACCAATCGGATCTTGAGGCGGGCTACGGCGCGGTCTATCTGCCCTATGCCCTGGAACGCAAATACCCCAACGCCAGCCGCGAATGGGGCTGGCAATACGTCTTCCCGGCCTCCAAACTCAGCGTTGATCCGCGCAGCGGCGTCACCCGCCGCCACCACGCCGACGATTCCACCCTCCAGCGCGCCGTGCGGACCGCCGCCCAGGCCAGCGGCGTCGCCAAGCCCGTCAGCCCCCATGTCTTCCGACACTCGTTCGCCACCCACCTTCTCGAAGCTGGCTACGACATCCGCACCGTGCAGGAACTCCTGGGCCACAAGGACGTCAGAACCACCCAAATCTACACACACGTCCTCAACCGCGGCCCCAAAGCGGTGCGCAGCCCATTGGATAGCTAAGCTCACCCCTTCATGATCTTGTCCACGCTCCGCTTGACATAAACGATACCCTTATGGAAACACGTACCTCGCACAGCTAGATTCTTACAGAGAAAACAGATAGAGTTCGTACAATCGTAGGGGCGCTGGCGGACGCAGCGTCCGCTTGTTGCGCCTGTCGGGTGCGGCAAGCAGCACCCGTATCAAATTGTATGCTATTCAAGTGGTTTCTCTATTAGCGTCGCTATATCCTGGTAAGGTGGATATTGTGTCCATCGCCAACTGCGAATAGAGTGAAGGAATTAAACGTCAAACGCGACCATAGCAGGGACGCTTTCGATGAAATCACTCCTGATCCTCGCCGACGACCTTACTGGCGCTGCCGATTGTGCAGCCCGCTGCCGCTACGGTGGATTGTCTACGGTTATCGATTTGCAGCCGCCCCAGCCGCCTTTGCCGGTCGGCGCAATTGCTTTTACTTCGGATTCGCGCCATCTGTCTGCGGCGGATGCCGCTCGCCGCGTTGCGGAGATCGCCGCGCCCCTGCGCTCCCTGGACGCTCACTGGTACAAAAAGATCGACTCGACGCTGCGCGGCAATCTGGGCGCGGAACTCGACGCGCTGCTCGATCAGCTTGGCCGAACCTGCGCGTTGATCTGTCCGGCCTTCCCCGCGCAGGGACGGGGTTTGGAGGATGGCTACCTCATCGCGCCCGGCCTGCCCCCATCCTCGATCTCGCTGCCGCAACGGCTGGCCGAAAGCAGCCATCGCCCCATGGAAGCGATCCCGCTGGCTGCGGTAAGGTCGAATGATTTGGCGTTACGGCTGGCCGAAGCCACGGCGCGTGGATCGCAACTGCTGGCTGTGGACGCGCGCACGGACGCCGATCTGCATCAGATCCTCAACGCAGTGGAATCGGCGCTGCCCGATGCACTCCTCTGCGGCAGCGCCGGGTTGATCGGCGCGCTGGCGCTCCGCCTGGGGCAGTGTGGATCAGCGGTCGACGATCCCGCTCTCCGCCCCGTTGGCGATCTGCGCGCGCTCCTCATCGTCGGCAGCGGCAGCGAAATGGCCCACCGACAGATCGAAACCTTCTGCGCGGCGCGTCCGGCGACGCGGCTGATCGTCGGTCCCACCCGTTCACCGACAGCGGATCTCGACCCCAGTCGCCCGCTCCTCATCCATCTACCTTCGCCTGCGACGGGTGTAATCCTCGACGGTCCGCTGGCGCGCCGCTGGGCTGAGGCTCTGGCTGCCGCCGCCATCCCGCTGATCGAGCGCATCGCCCCCAATCTCCTCATCCTCAGCGGTGGGGATACAGCGGTCAGCGTACTGTCTCGGCTGGGGATCGACCGGTTGACCGTCCTCGCCGAGCTGCTGCCGGGGATGCCTCTCTGCCACGGCAACTCGGACGCCGGACGTAGTTACTTTGTGATCATGAAACCAGGCAGCTTTGGGGATGAGACCACCTTCCTCACGCTGCTCGACAATATGGACCGTTTCCTCTCAGGCGAAACCGAAATTTAGATGATCCCCAAAGTCGCACAAAATTTCACCCAAACATCTCCCCTTCGTGGATCTTCGTGTGACTTCGTGGATCAAAATTCCGGAAATAGCCGCCAACAGAAAGCGACCGCAATTCATGAACGAACGAGAACGCTTTGTAGCAACCATGCATTATCAGCCACGCGACCGTGCGGTGATCTCCGATTTTGGCTTTTGGGACGAGACGCTGCCCACCTGGCATGAGCAGGGACTACCCCGCTGGGTGGAGCGCGCCAATGCCGACGAGTTTTTCGGCGTGGATTTTGGCATCGAATGGGTGACCCGCCCGGTAGGGATCAGCGTGGGATTGATCCCGCCGTTCGAGGAGAAGATCTTGGAGGATCGGGGCGAATATGAGTTGCGCCAGCAGGCTGACGGGGTGCGCGTGCTGCGCCGCAAGTTCATGGGATCGATCCCCCATCCCGAAAGCCATCTGCTCACGGATCGCGATAGCTGGGAAAAACATTTCAAGCCCCGGCTCGATCCCGACCACCCGGATCGCTATCCACAAGAATGGGAGGAACGGATCAAAACGTGGACCGATCCCGACCGACCCTACGTGGCGGCGCTCACTGGCGGCAGTCTCTACGGCTGGCTGCGCAATTGGATGGGGATGGAGAATCTATCATACCTCGTTTATGACGATCCCAAACTTTTTGAGGAAATGGTGACCACCATCGCTGATTGCGTCATCGGCACGTTGACGCGTGTGCTGAAGACGGGCGGCCAATTCGACGGCTGTAGCATGTGGGAGGACATGGCCTACAACGCCGGTCCGCTGCTCAGCCCGGTTCATTTCAAAAAATATCTTGTGCCCCAATACCGGCGCATCGCCGATCTGCTGCACAGCTACGGTGTGGATGTGATCTGGCTCGACTGCGACGGGAATATCGAGAAGCTCGTCCCGCTCTGGCTCGACGCCGGCATCAACTGCATGTTCCCGTTGGAGGTGGGGATCTGGGGCGCGGATCCCGTCCGCTACCGGCGCGAGTACGGCAAGGATCTACTTCTGATGGGGGGCTTCGACAAACACATCCTCGCCCGTTCCAAAGAGGCCATCGCTCGCGAGATCGACCGGCTGACGCCGCTGGTCGAAGAGGGCGGCTACATCGGTTTCTGCGATCACCGCGTGCCGCCGGATGTGCCGCTGGACAACTATCTCTTCTATTTGGAGACCGTGCGCGAAGTCTGGGGCAAGGGGATCAACTTGAAGCCGATGGGGAAACTCTAAAGAAAAAAGAATGATGAATAAAGAATGGGGCGCCGAGCGTCTATTCTTTATTCATCATTCTTCATTCATGGCGTTCTACGCAAGCTGTTTTGCCGGCTCCATCTGCCATGGACTCATCATCGTGCCCTCCTTGTCGAAGCGGAGGGGCACTTCGTCGACGATGCGCAGGCGAGGATGGGCCTTGACGATCTCGCGCATACTGGGGCTGACAAAGAAGTGTTCCAGGCTCAGCGTATCGCGGATGAAGACCATCTTCGCCTGATCGGGCGGCTCGGCGCAACCGCGCACAGCCGCGTGCAGCGTCCGCTCGTCGTCGGGCATGGTGATGGGCAGATGGGTGCGGAACATGCCAAAAATGCCCGACGTGATGGCATTGGTGTAGGTCGCCACCCAATCGATCTTCGAGAAGACGCGGGCCGTGGTCACATTGGCGAGACCCAACCCCGATACATTGCCGTGGGTTTCCTCGGTCAAATCAAGGACGACGATAATGCCCATGTCCACCTTGCCAAAGCTTTCGGGCTGGCGTGGGATCATCAAACGGCTGATCACATTCGTGTCCATCCCAGTGCCGCTGATATTTTTACCCAATTCCTGCACCACCAAAATATCCACCGCATCAAAGGGAATCTGGGCGAGATACTCCTTGGCCCGTTTCAACAGCATGGCCTCTTTGTCAGTGCCGATCTCGGCGCTGGTCAGCCCGGCGATGAGCGCGGTATCCTCAAAGGCGTTTTCCACCGGGCAGAGCGCCCCGCGCAGATTGGTATTGGTCTCGTAAATGCGCGCCGCCGGTTCCAAATAGCGCTGGAAGTTGCGTCCGCCGCCGGCGTGCATGATCGACGCGCCGTGCTGCTTGCCTAGCCCGATCACCGCCATTTTGGACGGTCCGCTCTCGAGATGGCTGCGGAAATCGGTGTGCGGCTTAATACGGCTGACGAGGATAGTGTGATCGGCGGCCATGGAATCCTTGCCCTGGTAGAGGATCGGCCCATTCTCGATCTGACCAATGGGGGCAACCTCCATCGTCGCCCGGATCTCGGCGCCGATAGCCTCCTCGGTGACGCCCATCCCCGCCAGGATTTCGATTTGTCCCGCCGCCGTGGCGCCGCCGTGGCTGCCCATGGCGGGGACAACGTAGGGCTTCATGCCCGCAGCGCGCAGATGATCCACGGCGGCGCGCACGATTTTGGACAGATTGGCAATCCCGCGGCTGCCCGCGCCAATTGCCACCGTGTCCCCCGGCGACATGGCGGCGAGGATGCCGCTGCTGTGCAGCGCCTTGCCCACCTCAGCGTGGAGGTCCTTGACGCGGGGGGCGTCAAAGGTCTGTTCCACGGCAAGCAACGTCTGTGGCAGCGGCGCCGGGAAGTGAAGTTCTTCTATTTGCTGTAGTAAATCCATGATCTTTCCTTTCCATTCAGTCATTAGAGGAGAACCGCAGTTAGAGGCAGCTACGATTATCAACCATGTAGGTGCGTGCTTCCAGCCGCACATTTCGTGTTCAACGGAGAACCGCAGCTAGAAGCAGCGGCTACGATTACTGGTTTCGTTCAAGGTTCCAACACCACTTTGACCAGATCCAATTCGCCTGACGCCAGCTTTTTAAAGTAATCGGGACCTTCGCCCAGTGGCGCAATCTTTTCGATCAAGGGCGAGATGTCGAGCCTTCCACCCGCCAGCGCCTGGATCGCTGCGCCGAACTCCACATCGGTGAAGGCATAGGTGCCGCGCACGGTGATCTCACGCGTCACCACCGACTGCATGTTGATCTCGATCATCTTGGCGCTGTTGCCGATCCAGGTGACATCGCCGCCGTTGCGGGTAAGGTCAATGGCCTGCTGTGCGGTGGCGCTGTAACCCACCGCCTCCAGGCAGACGGCGACGCCGCCATCGGTGAGGCTGCGCACCTTCTCCACGGCGTTTTCCTGGCCGGCGTTGATGATCACATCGGCGCCCAGTTGTGCAGCCATCTCCAGGCGACGCTGTACTTTGTCAATCATGATCACCCGACCCGCGCCCTTGAGTTTGGCGGCGAGGAGCGTAAGTAACCCGATCATGCCAGAGCCGACGATAGCGACATCCGCCATCAAATCAATGGGGGTGATCTGCACAGCGTGGAGCGCCACCGCCAGCGGTTCACAGAGCGCGGCCTGCTGCCAGCTTAGCCCAGCAGGCTTGCGGAAGAGTTGGCTCTCTTTGGCCGTGACCCGATCGGCGAAGGCGCCGTTGACTTCCACACCCAGCAGCCGACGGTTGGGCGAAAAGTTCAGCGGAACCTTTTCGGGCTTGTCGCTGACCGAAAACATGGGGGAGACGACGACTTCATCCTCGGGTTGATATGCGCTGACATTCTCGCCGGTGGACGCAATCACCCCGGCGAACTCATGGCCCATGATCATGCCCGGCCAGCGCCGTCCTGTGCTTCCGGTGTAGCCGTGAATGTCCGAACCGCAGATGCCAATCGCTTTGACATCAATGAGGACCTCGTCCGCGTTCGGCATCGGTTCGGCGACCTCTTCTAATGTCATTTCCCACGGACCTTTATAGATCAATGCTTTCATGGTCTGTTTACCTATCGGTGGTGAGCCTGGGGCTTAAGCCCCAGGCCAGAAAATCATACGGAGACAGGTCAATAGTGGCACTTTACGCGAAAAATGTCAATTGTATTCGGATAACCGGATAACCCGATACCTTGCTCCTTTGCAGCGAATTTGTCACATCTGATCTATCGGGCTATGCTTCCCACAATGGAAATCATTGTTCACACTTGGAGTACGCTCATGGCCGGATCATTGCCTCCCACCGAACAATCCAATCCACTCAGCGCGGAAATGGACAGCCTCTCTGCGCTGGATTTTGCCCGCTTGATGAACCGTATTGACGCCGCTGTACCGCTGGCTATCGCCGAAGTGCTGCCGCAGATCGCTCGCGCCATTGAGATCATCGCCGCGCAGATCGCCGCCGGTGGGCGCCTCTTTTACCAGGGCGCGGGGACCAGCGGCCGGCTGGGCGTGTTGGATGCCACCGAATTGGTACCGACCTTCAGCTTTCCACGCCAGCGGGCCATCGCCCTCATTGCCGGCGGGGACGCTGCCGTGGTCGGCTCCGTCGAGCGCGCCGAGGATTCCGTCGCGCAGGGACGCGCCGATCTCGAAGCCCATGCCTTCAGCGCTGCGGATATCTTGATCGGCATCGCCGCCAGTGGACGCACCCCCTACGTCATCGGTGGGCTGAACTACGCCGCTGAGATCGGCGCGTCCACCATCGCCGTCGTCTGCAACCCAGATTCGCCTGTCGCCGCGGCTGCCGACGTCCCCATCGAAATCGTCACCGGGCCAGAGATCCTCACCGGCTCCACGCGGCTCAAAGCGGGGACAGCGCAGAAGATGGTCCTCAATATGTTGAGTACCGGGGCGATGGTACAGTTGGGCAAAGTCTACGGCAATTTGATGGTGGATGTGCAGCCGACGAACGAGAAACTCGAAGATCGAGCGATCCGCATTGTGGACGCCATCACTGGCGTCGGGCGGACCGAAGCCCGGCGTCTTCTCAAAGCAAGCGGCTGGAGCGTTAAGACCGCCGCAGTGATGGGGCTGGCCGAAGTGGACGCCGACGAAGCGCGCCGCCGACTCGACGCCAGCGGCGGGCGCGTACGCCACGCGGTCAGCCGTGGACGCTAACTCATGCACAGCGTTGGCTTCATTGCGGACACATATGGGCTGCTACGGGCTCAATTGCAAGGGACTGGCCTGACTATTGCGGGGGAGCGTCAGCGGGAGCATCCTCATCTCCTCTGATCTGGTCGACGATATCTTCGGCCAGATCCGTGCGGGCATCCTCTGGGGCAACAAGCGGGGTGGGCGAGGGGACGACGACAGAATCGGGCAGTTTCACCTGTGCTGTCTGTACGGCCATCCCTTCGACTTCTTCGACGCTGAACAGGATCCCCTCAACTTCTACTGCGTCGCCCGCTTCGGGGATGCGCCCCAGTTCGGTCATAATCAGCCCGCCGACGGTGTTGACTTCCGGGTGATCGATATCGAGATCGAAGTGCTGATTCAACTCGTCGAGCAGCAGCGAACCTTGAACACGCAGGGTATGCGTGTCTAATTGTTCAAAGGGCGCGGTCTCTTCGTCGAATTCATCCTGAATTTCGCCGACGACCTCTTCAACCAGATCCTCCAACGTAAGCAGACCGGCGGTGCCGCCAAATTCGTCCACGACAATCGCCAGCGAAATCCGTTCCTGGCGAAAGCGGACCAGCATGGCGTCGATGGTGACGGTGTCGGGCACGTAGGGCACAGGCCGCAGACGGGCAAACTCATGCAGATCGAAAGGCGTATCCGGCTTGAGTCGATAGCGGGCCAGATCCTTGACGTGTAAGACGCCGATGATCTGATCCAGACTGCGCTCATAGATGGGGTAGCGAGAGTGGCGCGTCTCACAGACAAGATCGAGTGCGGTCGCCTCATCTTCATCAACGGCGATGCCCACAATGCGGGTGCGCGGCGTCATCACCTGGCCCACAGTGCGTTCCTTGAGGTCGAAGATATTCTCAATGAAAAGCTGTTCCGCCGGTTCGATCAGCCCGCCAGCGTAACTTTCCTCGACAATGAATTCCAATTCTTGCGGCGATAGCAGACGGGCATGAGATTCGGCAGGGGGGACGCCCATCAACCGCGTGATCATATTCCCCAATCCATTGAGGACGAAGATCACCGGTGAGAGCAGCCATTCCAGGATGCGCATGGGCAGCGAAACCGCCAGCGCCATTGTCTCTGCATGGGAGAGCGCCAGCGATTTAGCCACCATTTCGCCCAACACCACATGAAGATAGGTGAGGATGGCAACGGAAACTACAGTGGCGATGGTGTGGGCCAACGGCGCCGCCAGGGTGGTATAGTGTTCCAACGGATCGAGCAACCATTCGGCGATAGCGTGTTCGCCGTACATGCCCAGCCCCAGGCTGACAACCGTAATGCCGATCTGCGCCGTAGCCAGGTAGCGATTTTGGGCGGGCGGATGGCGCAAGATGCTGAGGACGCGGCGGGCGTCAGCAGATCCCGCTTCGGCGCGTTGGGTTATGCGGGTGGGCGGCGCCGCGATCAGGCTGAATTCAGCCGCCACAAAGAGACCGTTGAGCAGAATCAAGACAGAGATAATACCCAGGGGAATAAAGACTTCCACTAAAGACGCTCCTCGCGCAGTTGGCGGGCCTTTTCGGGCGAGACCACAACACTCAGCGTGTTGATGCCCTTGCCGTCCATTTTTTCAATTCGCCAGCGCATGTCGTCGATTTCGACCTCTTCTCGTTCCTCTGGTACGCGACCGATGACACTCAAAATCAGCCCGCCGATGGTGTCCACTTCGTCGCTTTCCATAAAGAGATCGAACCAATCGTTGAGATCGGTAATGAGTGTATCCGCTCGCACGATGATGCGGTTGTTCGATTGGACTTGAATTACCGGCAACTCCACGTCGAATTCATCCTGTAGTTCGCCGAAGATCTCCTCGACCAGATCCTCAAGGGTGACCATGCCAGCGGTGCCGCCGTACTCATCGAGGACAATTGCCATGTTGTATTGCTGATTTTGCAGGGTCACAAAGACCTCGTCGGCGCGCGTGCTTTCAAAAATAAAGCGGATCTCGCGCATAACGGCGCGCACCGAGCGATCCCCCGTCTGTTGGGAGAGGCAGAGCAGATCCTTCAGGTGGATCAACCCTACAATGTTATCCACCGAATCTTGATAGAGCGGCATCCGCGAATAAGGCGACTCGGCCAAAATGAGCAACAGTTCATCTACGCTGAGATCGACCGACGCCGCCAACATGCGCGTGCGCGGGATCATCACCTGGCGCACGGCCAACTCGCGCAGACGAAGCGTATTCTCTAACAGATGCCGTTGCTCTTTGTCCAGCAAACCGCCGGCGCCGCTCTCCTCCACCAACATGAGGATCTCCTCCGGCGCATGGATATGGGTGTGTTCCACCGAATCGCTGATGCCGATCCAGCGCAGGATCAAGCGTCCGCTGCCGTTGAAAAACCAGATCAAGGGGCGTAAGATTGTCAACGACCAGCGCATAGGGTGGACGGTAGCCAACGCCAATTTTTCGGGATATTGGATGCCGATGTTCTTTGGCACCAATTCGCCCAATACCACTTGAAGGGATGTCAATAAAACGAGGACGCTTGTGGTGGCAATCGACTGCGCTGCAATGTCCGAAAGGTCGCCCAACCCCATCAAATAAGGAGCCAATGCAGCAGAAAGGGTAGCCTGTCCGTAGAAGCCGAGGACAAGACTTGAGATGGTAATCCCGATCTGACAGGTGGCAACGTAGGTGTCAAGATGCTTTAAATCAAGCACAAAAGGGAGGAGCAACTGCGCCGCGCGATTATTCTCTTCTTCGGCCATTTGGGCAAGTCGAGAGCGACGAGCGCTGATGGTGGCAAATTCTGCTGCAACGTAAAGAGCGTTAAACCCAATCAAAATTACAATCGTGGCAACTATAACAATCCAACTCATTGGGGGAAATCTCAGACTTCTATGGCTCTCGCAACCTGTGTTGAATCTATCCAGAGTTCGGCTTGATTATAGCATTGGCGCGGATGCGGTGCGAATCATTGTAAACGTGGAAGATCTTTGGCATTCCCTGTTCATTGTGCTATGATTCGCCCGAACAAACGAATTGAGCGCTTCCAACTGGCGAAAGGTGGGGAAACACCACCGGGAAGGAAGCAGCCGCTTGAAATTCTGCACAACAGTCGATCGCCTGGGCTGGGGCAGTTGGATGCCAACATCTGACTGCCCCTTTTTGTTTTTATTTCCAATCCAAAGGAGCTATGTATGTCTCAACAACGGGCCTTACTTTCTGTTTCCGACAAAGCGGAGCTGGTGGAATTTGCCCAACGGCTGGATGCATTAGGCGTACAATTGATCGCCAGCGGCGGCAGCGCCCGTACCCTGGCCGACGCCGGGTTGCCCGTCCGCGCCGTTGAAGAATTGACCGGCTTCCCAGAGATCCTCGGGGGGCGGGTGAAGACGCTGCATCCAGCCGTCCATGGCGGTATCCTTGCCCGGCGCACCGAGGAGCATCTCACCGAACTGCAAGCCCATGACCTCGCCCCCATCGATTTCGTCGTCGTCAACCTCTATCCATTTCAGCAGACTGTTGCGCGCCCGGATGTGACTGAGGCTGAAGCTGTTGAACAGATCGACATTGGCGGGGTAGCACTGCTGCGCGCTGCCGCCAAGAACTTTGAATCGGTGACCGTTGTCTGCGATCCAGCAGATTATGACGCTGTCGCCACTGCATTGGAGAAAGAGCAACTTGACAATGCCATGCGTCGCCGCCTTGCGCTGAAGGCGTTCCGTCACACATCCGAGTATGACACCGCCATTGCCGACTATCTCACCGGTCAGACCCCTATCGAGGCGGACGGCACGCTGCCCACAGTCTTGCAGGTTAATTTAGAGCAGGTGCAGATCATGCGCTATGGGGAAAATCCTCACCAGCAGGGGGGCTACTATGGATACGCTGGGGAAACGCCGCCGTTTGTGCAACTCCACGGCAAGGAGATGAGCTACAACAACTGGCTCGATCTGGATGGAAGTTGGCTTGCCGCTCAGGACTTCCCCGAACCGACGGTGGCGATCATCAAACACAGCAACCCTTGCGGTTTAGCCAGCGCCCCGACCCTTGTCGAAGCTTATGAAAAGGCGCTGGCCTCGGATCCGGTGAGCGCGTTTGGCAGTATCATCTCGGTCAACCGTCCGCTGGATCTGGCGACAGTGCAAAAGATGGGTGATCTCTTCGTCGAAATCGTCGCCGCGCCCGACTACGAAGAGGACGCGCTCAAGTTCTTACAGCGCAAAAAGAACCTGCGCATTCTGCGCGCGACCGGGCTTACGGCGCGTCCGCTGAGCCTGCGCTCGGTCTACGGCGGCGTCCTCGTTCAAGAGTTAGATACGAGCATCGCCGACATGGACCCGGCCAACTGGCAGATCGTGAGCAGCGCCAAACCCACCGAGGCGCAATTGGCCGATCTGCTCTTTGCCTGGCGCACCTGCCGCCATGTCAAGAGCAACGCCATCGTCTTTGCCAGGGATCAATCCACTGTCGGCGTGGGCGCAGGGCAAATGAGCCGCGTCGACTCGGTGATGCTGGCCGGGCATAAGGCTGGGGAACGGGCGCAGGGCGCGGTGATGGCCTCGGATGCCTTCTTCCCCTTTGCCGATGGCATCGAAAAGGCCGCCGAGTATGGGATCGTCGCCGTCGTCCAGCCGGGCGGCTCCGTGCGCGACGATGAGGTCATCGCCGCCGTGGATCGGCTGGGCCTGGTAATGGCGCTCACTGGCACGCGCCACTTCCGTCATTAGGATAGGTGATTGGGGATCGGGGATTCGTTATTCATACCATTGGCTGTATCGCAGTGGATGAAAGAGATTTTGAATCCGTCCATCCTCTCATCATCTTCGTTCAGGAGCGGTTCATGTTGAGTCCTTTGCGTGGAGTTCAGGCGTTGATTGCACAGACCAGCGCGATGGCTGCCCGCTATCCCCTCTCGTCGTGGGGGACGCTGCGCTTTCTGCTGGCCTTTGCCGAGCGCTTCGCCTTCATCCGCATCCAGGATCTGTGGCATCCGGTCCGCTTCCTCAGCCAGATGGAGGGCGCGCCGCCCACCAAATTGGGGATGGATGGTTTCAAACAGTCGCTCCTTGATGACATCAACCCGGCGCGTCACTATGCTGCGTTTGTCTTCGTCGGCTATTGGCTGCCCAATTTCTTGGGGCTCATGGTACTCTGGCTGTGGGAAGTGGCGGGGGCTGTGCGCTACGGCTATTGGAGCCAGCCTGATGTGCGCAGCGGCTATACTGGCTTCTATCACGGGCGATTGATCCGCCGCTATGGACACACAATCCTGCCTGCGCTCATGGCCCGCGACTTGACTGCGCCATCGCCGTGGGGACGTTTGTCGTACAGTGCTAGGAGATCGAAACAGAAGATGAATGAAGAATAAAGAAGGGGTAGTGCGAGTTGCCGCACTACCCCTTCTTTATTCTTCATTCATCGCCTTTTACCACGCATAGGCTTCCGGTGCCTCGCCGCCAGGACCCGGCCAGATCTCGTCCAACTGGTGAACAATGTCGGGGGTGAGTTCGATCTCCAGGGCGCGCAGGCTTTCTTCCAATTGTTCCACTGTGCGCGGGCCGAGGATCGGCGCCGTAACCGCAGGGTTCCTCAGCATCCACGCCAGGGCGACATCCGCCGGTTTTTCGCCAAGCTCGTCGCAGAGATCCTCATATTTGTGGAGTTGGGAGCGCACATCTTCCGAAGCGCCCTCCAGTCGAGCGCGGGCACGGTCGCCGGTGGCGTGTCCACTGCCAGCGAGCAGCCCTCCACCCAACGGGCTATAGGGGATCAACCCTAGCCCGTAGGCGCGGCAGGCGGGGATCACCTCTAATTCGATCATACGCGAGGCGAGGCTGTAACGGCTCTGCTCTGAGACCAACCCCATAAAGTTGCGTTTTTCGGCGGCGTGTTGGGCCTGGGCAATGTGGAGCGCCGCAAAGTTGCTGCTGCCCACGTAGAGTACCTTTCCCTGCTGCACAAGGATCTCCATCGCTTGCCAGATCTCCTCCCACGGCGTCTCGCGCTGGACGTGGTGCATCTGATAGAGATCAATGTGATCGGTCTGCAATCGACGCAGACTATCCTCGCAGGCTTTGCGAATGTGATAAGCCGAGAGGCCGCGGTCGTTGACGCCATCGCCCATTGGCCCGTAGACCTTCGTTGCCAGGACGATCCGATCTCGGCGGCTGCGATCCGCCCCCAGCCAGTTGCCGATGATCTCTTCGGTATAGCCCAAGCGTACATCGCGTCCATAGCGGTTGGCCGTATCAAAGAAATTGATACCCATCTCCAATGCCTGATCCATAATGGCGTGGCTATCTTCCTCACTCGTGCGCGGGCCGAAATTCATCGTGCCCAGGCAGAGGCGGCTGACAACAAGACCCGTACGGCCTAGATTTGTGTACTGCATCGGAGGCTCCCTTCAGATGATGATTTGGAGAAAAGGTGGATGCCTAAATTGTCCATAATTTGCTGCTTGAATTCTGTGTCCTTGCTCCCATCCACGGGGAAGGCCGGCACGCGCCAGCCATGCTCAATCACCGCCATGATTCAGCTTCCTTTTGGGGATGATATGAAGAAGCGAGGTGCATTGCTGCCTCCTCGCCTCTTTGTCTCTGCGATTCGTCGTCTGGTTAGCTCCAGAGCCGGTCGTGGGACCATTCGCGATCCCAGAGTTCGGTGGGTTCGAAGTAGCCAGATTCCTCAGGATCGAGGAATTCGCGCACCATATCCTCGTTGAGATCGTCGAAGCCCAGGCCGGGTTTCTCTGGCACGCGGATGTGTCCATTCTCGATCAAAGGGTTGGGCAGACCGGTGATGAGATCGTTCCACTGGGGCAGATCCACCGAATGGTTCTCCAACACGAGGAAGTTCTCGGTAGCGGCGGCGCAGTGGACATTCGCCAAACAGCTTACGGGCGAACCGGCAAAGTGCATGGCCATGGCGATGCCATTTTCCTGAGCGTAATCGCCGATCTTCTTCGTCTCCAACAACCCGCCCGATGTCGCCAGATCCGGGTGGCAGACGGCGATGGCGCGTTTCTCAAAGAGATCCTTGAAGCCTTCCTTCAGGTAGATGTCCTCGCCGGTGCAGATGGGCGTATCCACCGAAGCGGAGAGACGGGCATACTGATCGGCGAACTGCCAGGGGATCATGTCCTCATACCAGGCCAGCGTGTACTTATCCAGGGCGCGGCCTAGGCGGATACACGATTCCAGCCCGATGTGACCAAAGTGATCGGCAGCCAGCGGCACTTCGTAGCCGACAATATCGCGCACGGTCTCCACATAGTCGCAGAGCGCGGCAATCCCCTTGTCGGTGAGTTGAATGCCGGTGAAGGAGTGCATAATATCACGGCTTTGCAGCCTGTCGGGTGGGGAGATCAACGCGCCGGGGATGTCGCGCACCAGTTGGATGCCCACATCCATCTTGAGATAGCTGAAGCCCATCTCCATGCGTTCCTTAAGACGCCGCCCCATCTCTTTGGCGTCATTGGTAGACGGGGTGTCGCAGTAGCAGAGGACCTGGTCACGAAACTTGCCGCCCAGGAGTTGATAGGCTGGCACGCCATAAGCCTTCCCTGCCAGATCAAAGAGCGCCATTTCAATACCGCAGACGCCGCCGGCCTGGCGCGCATGGTAGCCGAACTGTTTGATCTTGCGGAAGATCTTATCGATGTTGCAAGGGTTTTCACCGATGATCCGGCTTTTGAGCATAAGCGCGTAGGTTTTGCTGGCGCCATCGCGGATCTCGCCATAGCCGATCAGGCCCTGATTGGTATCAATGCGCAGGATCGCCGTGCGCATGGGCAACCCGCGCAGGCAGGCGATGCGCATATCGGTAATGCGCAAATCAGTCGGACGCGAATGGGTGTTCACGTTGGCTTCAAGATTAGGTTCAGTCATGATTGCTTTCTTTCTAACTGGAGGGATAAATGAAATGCTATGTGGCATCTGCTAGTGTACCGCAGGTTACTATTTTCGACAATGAAAGTCGCGACAAAGCTGAGTTGATATTATAATGAGAGGACAGATACAATCCGTCGCACCCACCCAAGGAACCGACCATGAAAGCTGTCTCTTTTCCACGACCGGAGCGGGTAGAAATTATCGACATCGACGAACCGACGCCCGGCCCCGAAGATCTGCTGATCGAGGTCCAATACGCCGGTCTCTGTGGATCGGATCTCAACATCTATCGCGGCGCTTACCCTCACACAGAGTACCCCATCATCCCCGGCCATGAGATTGGCGGCGTGGTGATGGGCAAGGGCGACGCCGTACCTGCCAGTTTTGCAATAGGGGCGCAGGTGATGCTCTCACCCTTCGTTGAATGTGGCGTCTGTTCATCTTGCCGACAAGGACGGTTCAACTGCTGCGAAAACAACCGCACATTGGGCGTCCAGCGCAACGGCGCCATGACCCACCGGGTGGTTTTCCCCTATCGCAAAGTCCACGCCAGCGCCATCCTCACCACGCAGGAATTGGCATTGGTTGAACCCTTGAGCATTGGCAGCCATGCCGTCAACCGCGCCCGTGTCACCGCGGAGGATACAGTACTCGTCCTCGGCTGCGGAACCATCGGCATGGGCGTGATCCTGGCCGCGCTGCGCAGGGGCGCTACCGTCATCGGTCTCGACGTAGCCGAGAGTAAATTAGCGATGGCGCAGCGTTTCGGCGTGCAGCATCTGATCAACCCCAGCCGCGAGGACCCACTAAAGGCGATCCACGCGCTGACAAACGGTGAAGGCGCAGCGGTGGCAATCGAAGCTGTGGGCGCGCCCGCCACCTATCGCCTCGCCATTGACATGGTGGCCTATGCCGGTCGCGTCGCCGTGGTTGGCTACGCCAAAGAGGAGATCACCTTCGATACTGCCATGTGGGTGCGCAAGGAGTTGGACATCCTCGGCGCGCGCAACGTGCTGGGCGAATTCAGCGACGTGATCGCTATGCTGGAGGCGCGCGACAAGCCCTACCACGAATTGATCAGCGCCGTCTATCCGCTGGAGGAGGCAGGCCGCGCCTTCGCTGATTGGAGCGCCGCGCCAGGGGATTTTGTGAAGATCCAGTTAGATTTGACGGAGAAATAGAACGCAGTCCAGTTGCGTCACTCGCCAGTCTCCAGCCAATAGCCTACCCCGCGCTCGGTGAGCAGATAGCGCGGGTGAGCCGGGTCCGGCTCGATCTTCTGGCGCAGGCGATAGATCAGCACTTTGAGCGATTCCACCTCGTCGCCGCGTTCATACCCCCAGACGCGCTGCAAAAGCAGTTCGTTCTCGACGATATGACCGGCGTTCTGCGCCAGAACTTCCAGCAACCGATACTCGGTATTGGTCAAGCGCACCGGCTCACCGGCCAGCGTTACGCGCCGTCGTGCAAAATCAATTGTCATCTCCCCGCTGCGATAGGGATGTTCCATGGGCTGCGTCTGCCCGGTTGTGCGCCGGAGTACCGAGCGGATGCGCGCCAGCAGTTCCAGGTGCCCAAAAGGTTTGACAATGTAATCATCTGCACCCAGTTCCAGCCCCCGCACTTTGGAGAGTTCGTCGTTCTGTACGGTGAGAAAGATCACCGGCACAGCGCTCGTCAGGCGCAGCTCTTTCAAGACATCAAACCCGTGCATGACCGGCATCGATAAGTCGAGCAAGATCAGGTCCGGCGATTCGCGTGCAATCAGCTCAAGGCCGCTGGGGCCGTCGTGGGCTTCGATTACTTGCCACTCCGGCACTTGCAACGTAATGGACAGGCGCACCGCCCGTGTGATCTCCGGGTCGTCGTCGATCACCAGGATCCTACAAGTCGCCTTCTTCATGGGTGATCCTCTATAACACTTCCCTCCGCAACCAGGGGGAGGGTAAAACAGAAGCGGCTGCCGCCGCCAGGCCGATCCTCTACCCAGATCTGTCCGCCGTGTCGGTTCACTACCATGCGGCAGATCCATAGCCCCAGCCCTGCGCCTCCGTTGACCTGCGTCGCCGGGCGTGCGTGAAACTTTTCGAAGATAATATCTCGTTGCTCCGGCGGTACGCCAGGCCCCTCATCCTCTACACAGACCTGCATCACCTCCTCTGCCTGGGACAAAGTCGGCTGGATCGTCACAACGATCGTGCTTTCTTTCGGCGCGAACTTGGCAGCGTTGACCAGCAGATTGGTGATCACATGCTCCAACTGGCTGCCATCGACCTGCACCAGGGGCAGGTCTGGAGCAGCCTGAACTTCGACGGTCTGATGCTTGAGCGCCAGCCAGGATGAGATATGCCTCACCACCTGATGGACCAAGGCTGGCAGGTCGAATGGGCGCAGGTGCAGTTCAACGGCGCCGGAGTCCAACTTGGCCGCCTCCAGCCTGCTGTGGATCGACCACGCCAGCCGCGCCAGATTGCCGTCGACGGCCTCAACGATCTCGCGGCGGGTTTCATCGGGCAGATCGGGCAACTGTCGCACCAAAGGCATGGGCGTCGTCAGCACGGTCAGCGGGGTTTTCATGTCGTGGGCTACCGCCATGAGATAGGTCAGCTGCAGCTCTTGAAACTCTTGCAACCGTTTGACCTGCTCCTGCTCGCGGGCGAAAAGTTGCGCATACCGTACAGCCAGCCCAGCCTCCACTGCAATGTCATGGGCAAATGTCTCCTCATCGGCGCTCAACGGTTGCTCGCTTTGCCTGCCGCATAGGAGCGCGCCCATCACCTCCCCAGAAGGGGGATGGAGGGGAAGGAGGATGGCCTGCCCAACTTTATCCCCGGCCAGGGATGTGGGCAGCGGTGTGGCATACCCCGCGCCTGCGCCGCTCACAGCCGGCTGCTCGGTCGGTAGCTGCAAGTCAACGATCCGCTCCCCTATGGGATGACGGGGGGTAGTGGAAGCAACCACCCGGGGCGATGGATCGGGCGGATTGGGTAACAGCAAAAGCACAAGCTCGGTCTGGGGCAAGGCACGCGCTACCTCAAGGATGATCTCGTACATGCGCGCCACTTCCGGTCCCTCTTCAGCCAGCCGCCGGCCAAATTCGTGGAGCGCTGTTCTGCGTCTGGTCTCTTCGAGTGCCGCCTGATAGCTCTCGGCGTCACGCCGCAACTGTGCGATCAAGAACAGGCTGACGCCCCCCAATACCAGCAACACCATGGACTCGTCCATGGCGACGCGCGCCATGTTTGCGTCCCACATTGTCGTCGCCATAAGGGTGCGCCCCAGGAGCATGTGAAGCACAATCACCCCCAAGATAAAGATCCCTGCCACCCGGGTCTTGAGCGCTAGTACAGCATAGAGGACGACCATAGCGATGGGATAGAAATAAATGCTGCCGATGCCGCCTGCGATGGCATAGAAAAGGATTGCAGAGAAGAGCATGATCCACAGGAAACAGCCTGCCTGGCCAGAAGCCAGCGGTTTTTTCCACCAGATGAAGTAGGAAGCGACAGCTTCATAGATCACAAATGCGGATAACACGATTATAGGGTTAAACAGGTAGAAGGTCTGGCCCATAAAGGGCAGGGGACGATCCACGCCATAGATACGCACGACGGCCAGGGCGACCAAGATGAGCGTCAGCTTGGCGAGTACGAAGAACTGATCAGACCAGGGAATGGGAGCTTTTTCCAGCCAACTGGCCGGAGCGTACGGTTTATGGGCCGATGTTGAGGGAACGACAGTCACCGTCTGGCTCCATCCTCTCTCTCGCTGCAACATTTCTAGCTGTGCGAACCGCCGCATGATCTCCATAAGTATACCTCAAGTAGCGACACATATCCCCAGTCGCTGGCTACAAATTTTGTAGCTGGGCACTGGCGAAATCGATTGGCTCAGGAGAGACCAATCTCCAAAATCCGACACCCTTTACCAAAGACACAGATGAAAAACGCCAGTGTCCAATTTTGTAACCAAATGTTCACCTTCGTTCACTGGGGTGTTCACCAACGCCGGGTATAACAGAGATGTTGGTGCGCAGCAAAGAGCCAAACGAGTCTACGGACTTGAATCACGAATGCAGAGGTAGATCGATGCAAAAGATCAAGAACATGAATTGGATCATGGCAGTGGTTGGGATCTGGGTGGCAATCGCCCCGTTCCTCCTGCGCTACGGCCACATCGCAACGGCGCGCTGGAACGATCTGATTGTCGGGCTGACCATCTTCGTCCTGGCGATTGCCTCGGCCCTGACAAGTTACGAGAACGGCATCAGGACGATGGGTTGGGTCACGACGATGGCTGGTCTGTGGCTGCTGTTGGCCCCCTTTATCCTTGGCTACTCGGTGGTAGTAATTGCCTTGTGGACCGACATTATCGCCGGTGCTGTAATCTTGGCGCTCTCTATGTCGGTCGAGCGCGAACTGCCTCAAATTGTGCGTCATACCAGTTGAATCTGTGTCGTTTCTATTCAATCAAGTTTCAATCAAAAAGGAGATATGTCATGTACGAGTTAATGGTGGTTGGGTTCAAGAAGGACATGTTCCGGGCATCGACCGTCCTGAACAAGCTGATCGATCTGAAGGTGGCGTGGGTGGTGGACCTGCAAGATGGCGTCGCCGTCTACCGCGACTATAGCGGGCGGCTGCGCATCGACCAGAGCTACCGGATGACCACAGGCGAAGGAGCGGCTTGGGGCGCGTTGTGGGGCACGTTGATCGGCGGGCTGCTCGCAGTGCCCTTCACGGCAGGAGCCAGCGCTGCGGTTGCGGCGGGGGCGATTGCCGCCGGTGTGGTTGGCGGCGGGGCAATTGGCGCCTTGGGCGGAGCGATAGACGCCGATTGGTGGAAGGACGAGATCGGCATCTCCGAAAAGTTTGTGGCCGAGGTCGGCGCCTTGATTGAACCGGGCGACTCCGCCATCTTCGCCCTGGTGCGCACCTACGATCCCGAATATGTGGCCGAACAGTTCCGTGGCTACGGCGGCACAGTCCTGCGCTCTTCGTTGACTCAGGAGCAGAGCGCCAAGGTGCAGGCTATGCTCGAGGGCAGCCGATCGGCGGCATAGATCGCAGCCTCAGGCGGAATGCTGGTCGGCGCCCTACCGAAACTCGATAAGACGCCGACCAGCATTCCCAACCGGGATTCTGCGTGCGATGCATCTATCTGGCATTGATTGTGTGGACAATTTTAAGACTGATTAGGAGAAAATCTTATGTCATCCGAATTGATTATCTTTAAGTTTCCGGCTGTCACCGGAGCTGACGACATGGTGAAACTGCTCAAGAGCTTCCAGGCGCAAAACTTTGTCGAGGTGAAAGACGCTATCGTGGCTATGAAGTACGACGAACAGCGTGTGGAAGTGCGCCAGGCGCTGAATTCTGGCCGAGGAAAGGGAGCGGCTGCCGGCGCCCTGGCTGGTGCGCTCCTGGGATTGCCGAGTGGACCCGCCGGTGCGGCCATTGGTCTCGCCGCCGGCGCTTTGACCGGGCGCGTTGCCGAGGCCACACGTGAGCCGGGCGCGCAGAGCCAGGAGATCGAAAGCCTGGTTCATTACGAGCTTCAGCCGGGCGAATCGATCCTGTTGGTCTATGCGGATCCCGTGTGGAGCGCGCAGATCGAACAGATCGCCAGGGACGTTGACACGGCCGTTTACCGCCGATCCCAGTCTCAATTTGCCGGGGTCGACGCAACTGAGGGCATTGAAATCTACAAAGCCACGCTGGTCACCACCTACAGGTCGTGGGAAGAAGAGTTGGCGCATGCACGGGTGGAATTAGCACTACTGCGCGATCGGGCCGCAGCCGCAGCGCAGGCCGAACGCGCGGGAATCCAGCGCCAGATGGCAGAGGCCAAAGCGAGGATCGATCAGTTCTATCAGAACGTGCTGCGCACGCTGGATGTCCGGCGGCAACAGATCGACACGGAGCTTGCCCGGCTTGAAGCGGCTGTCAAGGGAGCGCAGGCGCAGGCCAAGGCCGACATTGAGCGGCAAATTGCCGCCGCGCAGGAGGCGCAAGAGACGCTGCGGATGCAGATCGACGAGACGCTGTCGCAGTGGCTCAATGACCTCCAGGCCGATACCGAGAATCTCAAGGCCCAGGTGGCCAAGAGCAGCAGCGAGACCCGCGCCGCATGGGAAGCGCGCATCGCCGCACTGGAGGCCCAGATGGAAGCCAACCAAAAACGGCTGGCACAGTTGCACAAGGCGCGGGGCGCCGCCTGGGGTGATCTGCGCCAGAGCGTCGCCGAAGCCGTCAAAGCCTATCGAGAGACGCTTCGCAAGGCCGAGGATGAATTCCGTAACTGAGCCTGGCGGCTACGGGTTTGCGATCAAGATCGAGACATTGTTTTCGTGTCTTCTCAATATTCCGGGATGTACGGACACGATATATCGTGTCCGTACAGTTGCCACCCCAGGTTATTGAGCAGATATATGTTTTCAAACAAAGAGTATTTCTTTCAACCAACAACTGTTCAATCGAAAGCGAGGATATCGTGATGTTAGAGTTCATGGCGCGTGATTGGTGGGTTCTCGTACTGCGTGGGATCGCTGCGGTGATCTTGGGTGTAGCGGTCCTGGCGATGCCGGGCATTGCACTCTCGGTGTTAGTACTCCTGTGGGGCGCGTATGCGGTGGTGGATGGCATCTTTGCGCTGGTTATGGCCTTCCAAGGGCGTACCACACATCGCTGGATCACCGGGCTGGAAGGGGTGATCAGTATTATCGCCGGGGTGGCGACTTTCTTCTGGCCGGGCATTACGGCGATGGTACTGCTCTATGTGGTGGCGGTCTGGGCCATTCTCACCGGTATTTTGGAACTGATTGCCGCCATCCAATTGCGCAAAGAGATCAGCGGCGAGTTCTGGATGGGCTTGGGCGGGGTGCTGTCAGTTGTCTTCGGAGTGCTGTTGATCCTCTTCCCTGGCGCTGGCATGTTGTCGCTGCTGTGGATGCTCGGTGTTTATGAGATTGGCTTTGGCATCGCCCTGGTCATCCTCGGCGTCCAACTGCGCAGAGCTATCCCACAAGGCGACAAGCCGCAGCCGATGCAACCGGCCTAGTAGAGAACGGCGTAGATAGTTCTATCGGTAACGAGTAAGGAATAATGAGTAAAAAGGGAGTCGTCCACTCATTACTCCTTACTCGTTACGTTGAACAAGACCCTGCCCGTTTTTGCACCGACGGCGTGGCTGGCCCTTATAGAGACTTTTGGACGAGCTAACAAGTATCACTCTGGTTATCGCGATTTAGCTGAGGAGAGAAAACCATGCGCCGCTATCTAGTTCAGGTTCTCATCAACGCGTTGGCGATTACCTTCGTCCTCATCCTGCTTCCCCAGGTAGATATCCGGCCCGGCAACCTGCCCATGAGCTTCGTCGCCGGCCTGCTTTTTAGCCTGGTCAACACCTTCATCAAACCCCTGGTGATCATCCTGATCGGGCAGCTTCTGATCCAGACAATGGGCATGTTGATGAGCTTCATCAGCACCGTTGGGTTCGCGCTGTTGATCTGGATTTTGCCCTTCGGCTGGGCGATTGACCAGCCTCAGTGGCTGTGGATCGTGGTGGCCGCCGGTCTCATGTCGTTGGCCGTAACGCTGCTGGACGCGCTGCTGGGGTTGGATCAGCCCCAATTGGACGAAGAGGGGCGTGGGCAATTTGTCTGGCAGTGGCTCGATCGCATCCCTGGCTGGATGACGACCGAACTTGTGGAGAATGTGCGGACAGAGCAGGTAATGCGGACCATCTACCGCTATGGGCTGGACATTGCCCTCTCGCCCACACCCATCAGCCGCATCCGCAACCGCGTAGAGATCTGGATCTCAGGACACCCTACCTATCTCGCTGGCCTGAGTACGCCGACCAAGGTACGTCTGCTGCTACAGGAGCTTGGCCCGACCTATGTCAAGTTCGGGCAGATGGTCTCGACGCAGGCCGAGAATTTGCCGGAGGAATGGGCAGTTGAGTTGGCCAGGCTGCAAAATACGGTGTCCCCGTTCCCCTATGAGGAGGTGCGGGCGATCATCGCTCAGGAGTTGGGCGCGCCCCCCGAAGAGATCTTTGCGACCTTTGAGCAGAGGCCGCTGGCTGCAGCTTCCATGGCGCAGGTGCATCGAGCCACACTTCCGACGGGGGAGGCGGTGGCGGTCAAGGTGCAGCGTCCCAACATTGCCGCCAAGATGAACGCAGATTTACGCGTGATGGCCAAATTGGTGCGCGTACTCGAAAGTCGTGTGGCGGTTGCCCGTTCCCTCAATCTGACAGGCATGATCGAGGAGTTTGCGATTGGCGCGCGCAAGGAGATGGACTTTCAGAACGAAGCCTTTCACGCCCGACAACTCGCCGCGAATATGTCTGGTATTTCCACCGTTCATATTCCCCACATTGATGGCGAGCGGAGTTCCAGCCGCGTGTTGACAATGGAGTTTATCGATGGGGTGAAGATCACCGACACGGCGGCCATCGACCAGGCTGGGCTGGATCGTGGGGCCGTGGCGCAGACGGTTGTGCGCGCTTTGGTGAAACAGATCTTGATCGACGGCTTTTTTCACGGCGATCCCCACCCTGGCAACATCTTTATCGATTCTCAGAGCGGCGCCATCACATTCCTGGATTTGGGCCTCATTGGTGAACTGCCGCCCCTACAACGATTCGATCTGCTGGATCTGCTCTGGAGCGTCAATCAGGGCGACCCCGAGAGCCTGGCGACAGCCGCCTTGCGCCTGACGGACCACCCTGGCACACTCGATGAACGCGCCTTTCGGGCGGATGTTGTTCGCGCCTACGATCAATACTGGGTCTATACCGCCGGAAGAATCTCGTTTGCGGCGATGGTGGAGGCCATACGTAACGTCTTGACGGCGCACGGTCTGCGGATGAATCGAAATTTGTCGCTTGCGTTCAAAGCCATTACGCAGGCCGAAGGGATCGCCGTCGCCTTGCAGCCGCAGATGAAGTGGGTGGAGGTCGCCTATGAGGAAGTGACCACGTTGTTGCAAGACCAATTTACTGTCGAACGCGTCGCCGAACAGGTGAGGACACAAGCCGTACGCGGCGCAAAAGAATTGTTGCGCGAGTTGCCCGGTCTCCAGGACGCTGTCGGCCAATGGCTGGATCAATTTCGGCGGGGACGCTTTGTGGTAGAGCTGAATACGGATGCGTTGGCCGACAGTGTGACACACTTCAGCCAGAGTATGCGCCGGGTGACAGTGGCGCTGATCCTGATTGGCATGTTGATCGGTTCAGCCATTGCCTCGAGTCTGTTGGTGACGCTACAAGACACACAATGGGCCTTCTTGCCGATCTTGGCGATGGGGATCTTCATCCTGGCGTCGCTTTTTAGTGGGATTGTCGTCCTCAGGATGCTGCGGGCTGAACAAGCGGACAGACCATGAGTCGATACAGCTTTTAGGCCAATCGTGCAGAAAGAGCTCCAAAAGACGGTCATCGGTGGTGGCTTTTTCCACCATGAGCATCACCTCACCCCAGACGGAGCGTAATCTTGGTATACACGTGCACTAAAAGGTTTTCGGTGGGGTCAGGATGTGTATGACCTTTTTGCAGGTCAACCGGGAGGCGAACCTTTGGTGAGCAATACGCTGACGGTCATCCATGGGAACGGCCTCCCGATGAGCAACCTGATCGAGTCTATTCAAGCAATCAGTCGTATTTTACTGTCTTCTTCCTCGACATACTCCCACAACTAAGGCCGTGGGCTTTCTGCCGGGTTTGTCGTAACCGATGCCCAATCGTGCAGAAAGACCTCTAAGAGACGGTCATAGATCAGTGGATTTTCCACGAGCAGCTTTCATGGTTTTGAGTTTGTGGCTGATCTCGCTGCCGTTGAGGCTACCCACGGCGGACCATCGTTCGTCTCCAATCTGGAAGAGACTCATCTTGGCGTGGATGCCCAACAGTGTTGGGTTGCCCACTCGCGCCTGGATATCTAGATTTTCGGCGGCAGCGACGGTGTGGAGATAGTCCATCGTGGCGCGATTTCCACGGGGATCGGCGCGCGTGTCGAAAAGACTATCCAATAGAAGACGTACCTTGGCGCCACGCCGCGCCGCGTCGATCAGCGCGTTCAGCCGCGGATTGGGATCGGCAATGGGGTTGCTGGTAAGTAGAGTCAAGAAAGTTTTTAGATTTTATGAAGGTGATGGCATACTGAAGGGATGCCAAAACAACTAAACTATCAACTGAACGAAATCGAACTGAAGCAAATCGAACAGGCGATCAAAAGCGCACCGGAGCCAGGTGCGACGAAACCACAGGGATCACTTACTGTTACATAGGCAAGAAGCCAGAAGAAGCGGCGGAACTGCTCAATGTAGCGGCAGAGACAATCTACAGTGGCACGAGCGGTGGCGGGAAAGGGCCCTGGCCGGGCTAAACGATGCGCCCGGTCCGGTCGCCCAACACTGGCCGACGAAACTATACGGTGAAACTGGCCGGGTGTTGGAAACGGACCCCGGCCACAGTGGGTTACAGCTTTACCATCTGGACGAATCGACCGTCTGCGCTCATATGGCAAAATGTCGGGTTCCAGATGACGACAGGAACATTCGGGCTGTTCTGCGCCCAGAATGACTATACCTATAGACGCCCCAGCACGATCTCGGCCTCTACGGAATATCGGGAAGCACGAGCGGGCAGAAAAAATCATTGCTGATCTTAAAAGCCCAAAAACGACGAGATCGAGCTATTCTTTATGGACAGAAACTACCCTGAGCCTCCATCCTGTCTTGCAAATGTTGGATGAAACGGGGGCATCAACTTCGGTTCCTGCTCCGGGCCAACAAAAGCTCCATCACATTTTCGGCGCTTACAACTGGCACACAGATCAGACCATCTGGACGAAGCGGACAAAGAACACCGACTCCTTTATCCACTTCCTGGAACACTTCATGGCCTCGGTCGAAGCACAGACCACCGGTTGTTCTTGTCCTGGACAATGCTTCCTATCACCACAGCGCATCGGGGCCGAAGCCGCCCTTGCTCTCTGCGAGGAACAGGGCATCCTTGTCTGCTTTGGTTGCCCCCTTGTGCTCAGACCTCAACCCAGGTGAGCGCTTCTGGGGTTTCCTCAAAGACTGGGCCTGTGCCAACAAGCACTAACTTCAATCTTCCCGACCTGCTTGCTTCAGCCCTGGTGTCTTCACAATCAAAACAATTTTATCGGATGACCGTTTCTTATTTCTAAAAACTTAGCTGGATTTACTTAGTCTCTCCCCAATATTTGTGCTCGTAAAGCTGTAGCCAATGGATCTCATCGCCCGGCCCGACGCGACTCAATAGAGCCAGCAGGGCAGCATCTGGGCGCAGGGCATTGTCGGGGGCGGCGACGACGGCGGTCTGCATCTGCGCCGAGATTGTCAGCGGCTCGACAAAAGAAGCATCAATGTAAGTTTCCACAGGAGGGGTCATGGGTACAAAATCCGGCGCAGGTCCATCGAGGGTGGGATCGAAGGCGCGCAGATCGGCAAAGCGATCTGGCGCCAGGTCGGCGGCGAAGATCTGGCGGAAGAGATCGACAGCGGGTGGGGCGTCAGTGATGAGGTAGACCCCGCGCCGCCCCGGTGGAACGCCTTGATCCGTCGGCAACGGCATCGCCTGATACGTGAAATTCTCGGTGCCGATCAGCAGACGTATACCGTCGATGATGCCGTATTTGGCGTGGGTATAGCGGTAGCGAGGACGATATCCTTTGGGCGCGTTGGGGTGTGTTTCCAGGTAATAGACCGTCACGCCGGCGTCGGCCATTTGGGCCAGAGACCACTTTTGCAGGGGATCAATGCCGCCAGCAGGCGCTCCTTCGATCAACAGGCGGATACGCACACCGCGTCGCGCCGCATCCGCCAGGGCAGAGGCTAGTTCCGGGTGTTCAAAGGTGTAGAGGCTCAGGTCGATGGTGTCAACGGCGGCGGTGATGGCATCGACAATCGCTGTGTAGAGACCATCCGGCCCGATGGCGACTGTGGTTGTAGCCTGACTGATCTGCGACGGCCAGACCGGCGGCTGAGGAGAGCGCCAGATCGACCAACCAGCGAAGAAGACCTGCCTTCCCCAGACCAGATCGGCCAGATCGCCCGACCAGTCGGCAGCGCGATCCGTGTCAATGGGGAGATGGGCCGCGTTGAACTTCCTCCGCCAGATTTGCCCCCCGGCAGGGATGGAGCCTCGTGTGTAAAGCTGCGCCGCTGGTCCGCCCCAGTCGGGCGCTGTGGTCGTCGTGTTGCCGTAGATCAGTGTGTCCGCGGTTGCGCCGTCAGCGTTGATCAACTGGATGACGCCGCCGCTGTTGGTCAACGCGGGCGCGCTCCCCGTCAAATTGGGCACGTTGGGATCGCTCTCCGTCCATTCGCAATCGGCGCGAAAGCCGAAGCTCAGTTGGAAGGATATGGCTGTTTTGGCGCACCAGATTCCACCGGCAGCGGGCAGGGTGATGGTTGAAGTGAGGGGGAAGGCGGCAGTGCGTCCATTGGCGCGCAGTCGCCACCCCGCCAGCGGACGCTCGACGCCGTCCAAATTCCAGAGGAGGATGGCTTCGTCGGGTTCTCCGGTTAGGGCGCTGTCGATGTGGGCGGCGGCGATCACGGCACGGACGGGCGGACGTTGCAGTAAGGGCAGGTAGAGCGAGTGGGTCGCAGTCGTGGCTTCGGAAGCGTACAAACTCGCTGCCCAGGGCGGGGTGGTGAGGATTTCTCTGCCTGGGGTGGATGGCGACAGGCCAATCCCCAAGAGTGCCAACAGAAGGCCGCCGAGCATCCACTGCATCAGTCGCTGTTGCATCCCCACCGCTCCTTTTCGCTGCGATCCTACCGGAACGTTGATATGGCAAGGGACTATAGCATAGAGTCCATCCTACGACAATGCACGCAAATGCAACAGAACAGAGCGATCTACGTATTGCAGTGTGAAAGTGATAACGATCATTTGGAACCATTGTAAAGTTGAGGACAACCTATGAAGAAGTGGATCTTATTGCTGCTGCTGACATTCTTGCTGATCGGTTGCCGCGGACAGGCGCCGCAGGCGGCCAGCGACAGCCCGCAGACTTATAACGCCAATGCGCGCATCCCCGTTGACGACAACGTCTACATTATCACCGGGCAGGTTGTGGGGGAAGTCGCCAGCCTGAGCCAGCAGATCGCGCCCGCGCAAGGGGATCTCACAGGACTCCAAGCGCGCGGATATGGCTACCTGGGCGGATCTTATTTTGGGGCGGAATTCGGCGGGAAGGGCTTTGTGCGCGTACTCGTCCACTCGGCGACGCCATCCACGCAGTTGGCCCCGCCCGAGGAGATCGTCATTTTGAAGACAACGGACACCAAGGCGTCGGTCCTCTACCCAGGGGATGTGGTTACCTTCAAGTGTCGCGCCCAATATGAAGCCGTGGCGGCTGTACGGGAAAACGAAGCATTCAACGAATCCAAAGTGGAGACCTGGGAACTGGATTACTGCCGGATGTTGACGCCTGTGATCGACGTACGGGAATGAGTAGATGAATAATGAATAAAGATTGGGTTGACGGAGTTGGTTCCAAACCTGGAAGTGACCTCGTCAACCCAATCTTTATTCTTCATTCTTTTTGTTTAGCCCTTGACCGCACCTGCAGTGAGGCCAGCGACCATGAAGCGCTGGCCGACGATGTAGAGAATTGCCACCGGAATCGACATGAGCAGCGCGGCCGCCGAAAGTTCACCCCACGGCATCACGTCCCCTACGATCATCTGCGCCATCCCAATCGTCAATGTGTAGAGCCGATCTCTGGAGAGGAAGATGTAGGCAAAGATAAACTCTTTCCATGCCAGCGTGATGGCGAACATGCTGGCCGCCATCAGCGCGGGCATCACCAGCGGCAGGATCACGCGCCAGAATGCCTGGAAGTGGTTACAGCCATCAATCAGGGCTGCCTCCTCCATCTCTTTGGGGATCGAAGCATAGTAGCCCATCATCAACCAGGTGACAAAAGGCAGACCAAAGACCGGATAGGCCACCATCAACCCCGTCAGGCTATTGGTCAGCTTGAGCGCAGTGAAGATCTGGTACATGGGGATGAACATCATAATCGGCGGCATGAGGTAGGCAATCAGGACACTGCTGCCGAAGATATTCGATCCACGCCAGCGTAGACGCGTCAACCCATAACCGCCCATCGCCGCCACAATGACCGAAACAAAGGTGCTGACGAGGGAAACGATGATTGTGTTTTGGTACCAGAGGGTAAAGCGACGTGTGGGGCCAAAGAGGGTTTCAAACTGATCCATTGCCCACGGGGAGGGCCAGAAGACTGACTCAAATGCTACAATCTGCCGGGTACTCTTGAAAGCTGTAATCAAAATCCAGTAGAAGGGAATCAACTCGAAAAGGAGAAAGATCACCAGAATCAGACCTGCAAAGGAGGCCGCAGAAATACGTCCAAGCCGACGCGCAAAGCGTTGATTTGGAATCGAATTGCCAACAAAGGTTTTGTACAGCGCTCCTCCTACACTTTCAAAGATACGTTCCACAGCATTGTTGACCACGAAGAAGATCGCTACCAACGCCTTGAGGGCCATGCGCACCGGCCACATCACAATGGATGTGACCTGTGTCAGCAGCGAGTTCTGCTCGCTTGTGGTGATTTCATCCTGGTGGCTGCTGGCGGAGATATGGCGGCCTAGAGCAAAGATGAAGATCAAGAGGATCGGCGCCATGGAAATGGCAATGGCCACGGCGACGCCATAGCGCGCTGCGCCGAACGCTTCAAAGGAAAGGATGGAAAAGACACGTGTGGCATTGACTGGGCCGCCGCCTGTCAGCAAAAAGACCATATCGAACGTGTTAAAGGTCCAAATGGTAGAAAGCAGAGTCGCCACAATAATGACATAGCGCAACCCTGGCAGAGTAATATGCAGGAAACAGCGCCAGGCGCTGGCCCCATCGATAATAGCCGCTTCGTAATATTCTTTATCAATTGCTTTCAGGCCTGCCAGTAAATTGATGGTAAAGAAAGGAATACCCCCCCAGATGTTCACCATCACCAGAGAGGCCAGGGCTGTATTGGGGCTGCCTAGCCAGGGGAAACCTTTTTCGACCATCCCTGTCTGGAGCAGAAACTGGTTAAGGCCGCCATAGATAGGATCTAACAATCCTTTCCACGCAATCGCTGCCACCACCGAAGGCACAATCCACGGTAACAAAATCGCCGCCGTAAGGACACCGCCAAATCGTTTAAGCCGGTGTAACAGAATGGCAATCGTCAGGCCAAAAACAAACTTGAACAGAACAGACCAGAAGGTATAGCGTATTGTGATCCAGACTGCGGAGCGGAAATTGGGATCTGCCCAGACTGTTTCGTAATTTCGGAAGCCAACAAGTGGCCCTGTCTGCAACGAGACAGTGTTGGTGAAACTAATATAGACTGCACGTAAGAGCGGATACGCGATTAGCCCGCCCATCAACAGGATGGTGGGGAAAACGAAAACATAGGCCGCTACCCAATCACGCCCCAGAAGATCACGCAGGACACCCTGCCAGCTCTGTTTAGACGTAGCTGACGTTGCCTGCATACCGGCGAGAGTCGTCTGACTCATGCAACACCTCCTATAGATTTACGATGAAAGGTCACGCTGGCTCAAGCTATCATACGCACCTTCGGAAAGATGGTCAAGCATCCTCAATTTATGACGCCTGACCTCTTTCCGAAGGGAGTTGAACCGCGGTGATCCGATTCCGTAAATTAACGTTCGCCTGCTGCGCCCATCTCTTGGAAGATGCGGACCGACGCCTCGGCAGCCTGTCTGACGGCCTCTGCTGGCGTCGCCTGGCCTGTGATGGCGGCGGCCACCATGTCTGTTGTCAGATTCTGGGTTTCAACTGCCCCGATCCACGGTGTGCCAGGGCCAGGATAGGCAATGCCATTCCATCCTGCCGGATCGAGCGCGCCTTCCTTCTGTGCAAGGCTGTTGGGTACGCTGGTGATCTCGTCCCATTCCCACATGTTGGTGTAGGCAGGCAGGGCGTAGGTCGTTGCCACAGTATAGACCTCCTTCATGGCTTCGTCTTCAAAGAAGCTGAGGAGCAGTTCATTCGTCGCTTCCGGGTTCTTGCCCCCCCGAATCTTTAAGAAGTTCATGCTGCCCAGACCAAAGAAGTTGAGCAAGCCAGGGCCACCCTTTGGATAGTCCCAGATAATGTCATCGACAAAGGGCACCTGATCGACGATCGCCCGTGCATAGAGCGTACCGCCATTCATGGTGTAAGCAAGCTTGCCAGCCAGGAAAGCCTCATTGTTGGTTGGGTCGGTCCAGCTCAACACACCCGGCGGCAGGATGCGATCCCATTTCGGATCCGTATAAGTTTCCACAACCCATTCGACAGCAGCCACTGCTTCGGGAGAGTCGATGGTTACATATTGGCCTGTTTCATCGGTCCAGAATGCGCCAAACGAATGCAAGACGCGCGCCATCATGTAATTGCCATCGCCAGAACGATTGACAGTGATACCAAATCCCCACATCTCCTGCGCCGGATCGGATACTTCCAGAGATGCTTCGCGATACTCATCAAAGGTGCGGATCGCCGTAATATCAATGCCAGCATTGTCCCACACACTCTTCAGGGCCCAGCCGCCGTCGCTGCGCACATGGAAGGGAACCGCATACCACTCGCCATCGATCATCAAATCTTTCTTCTGGCGTTCACCTGTATCGCCGTGTTTGGCAATGACCTCGTTGACAACATCACTGGCTGATGTGATCAGGTCGAGTTGCTTCCATTGGAAAACATTACCCGAGCGTTGCAGGAGATCGGGAGAGTCATCGGCGGCTACTTGTGCAGCAATCTTCTGCATTTCGGCGCCGCCTGCCACAAAGCCAGCCACATCGGCAACTTCCAGGGCATATCCCTTTTCCGCCGCAAATTCTTCAATATGCCGGCGTACAAATTCGTTGTAATCGGGATGGAAGTCCTGGTTCTGCAACACCCAGAGCGGTGTATCAGCCGCCACGGTGATACCAGCAGATGCGGCTGTGTCACCCGCCGGCGCTGCCACTGGCGCTGCTACGGGGGCGCACGCAGCCAATGCCATCATACCCACAGTACCACCGGTCAGGCGCAGAAATTGCCGTCTTGACACTCTTGCTTGAGACATTGGAATCCTCCTTGATTTGTGTAGATTGATATAAGTAAAGCAATTGCAGGAAACAACAAACTGAAGGGGCAATGCTACCGCAGACAAGCCAATATTTTCTGCCTGATGCAGAAAATAACCGGTGGTTATTATTGATCTTCTTCGCCCACGGGGGGCGAAGGGAGAGAAATCAACAAAGTATGACTTTATAACAGAGGGTAAAATTTTGAGTGGGTCCAGAATAGCAGACTTTGATCTTCTCGTCAACTCAAATTTCTATCTTGCTAAACCACCTGGGCTGCAATCGCTGCCACAAAACCGAGGATCATCAGCCAGCCGAAGCGTTGGTGGAGTTGGGCTGTCCCCCGCACAAGGCGGTTGAGGACAGCCGGCGCGTTCGTCTGGGTGGCCGTGCGCAGGAGTTTGTGTGCAGCCGGCAGGGTGAGCAGGGGCAAGAGGATCGGCCAGATCGTCACGTCGATCAGCACCAGCCCGGCGAGGAGGACATAGCTACCGCCGACCAATACCCAGTACTCGCGTTTGCTGTTCTCGCGACCGAGGATGTTGGCCAGCGTGCGTTTGCCCTTCTCCTGATCCGCTTCCAAGTCGCGCATGTTGTTGGCGTGCAGGATCGCCGCCACCAGCAGGCCAATCGGCAATGAAACAAGGATGGCTTCCCACGCGATCTGTTGCGTCAACACAAAATAGCTACCCAATACCATCACCGGCCCCATGAAGATAAAGACAACCACCTCACCCAACCCCACATAGGCAAAGGCCGCCGGTCCCGCCGTGTAGAACCAACCGGCCAGCACGCTAAAGATCCCCAGGTAAAGGATAAAGATCCCGCGCGTCCACACCAGGTAGAGACCCAGCCCCGACCCAAGCGCAAAGAAGAAGATCCCACCCCAGAAGACCTGCTGCGGCGTCAGCATCCCTTCTTGCAGGGCGCGGTTGGGACCCAGCGATTCGGGCGTGTCCGTGCCTTTGCGCCAGTCGTAATAATCGTTGATCAGGTTCGTCCCCGCGTGGATGGAAACCGAGCCGATCAATGTGATGGCGAAAAGCAGGAAATTCCAATGGCCGTCATAGGCGGCGAGGACCGCGCCCAGCGTCGCTGGCGTAATGCTGGCCGTAAAGCTGAAAGGCCGCGTCGCCATCCACCACGTGCGCAGGAAGCGACGGATGCGCGGTTCGTTCTCCGGCGTTGATTGTGGGCGGCGGCGCGTCTCGGCGGCCCGCCACGGGATCATCTGCCGTTCCATCTCGGCCATGAGGATACTGAAAATCCAGCCGAGCAAGGCCACCACAATCAGCCCGGCGTAGAGGCTGGCGATATTGTAGATCTGATAGCTCTGCCACATCAACGCGCCCAGCCCGCCCATGGGCACTAATAGTTCTGTACCGACCACCACGGTGAGCGCAAAGCCCAACCCTAAATTCAGCCCTGTGAAAATACTGGGCAACGCGCCAGGGATCGCCACCGTCCACAGAATCTCCCAACTGCCGGCGCCGTTGTTGCGGGCAATGTCGAAATATTTTTGATCCAGGTTGAGGACACCCGCCAGCGTGTTGAGCGCCACCAAAAAGAAGACGGAAATAAAGGTAATGGCGTAATAGCTGTTCTCGCCCAGGCCGAAGATGAGCAGCACCGCCGGCACCAGCGCGATCTTGGGCACAGGATAGAGCGCCGAAACCAGCGGAGCCAGCGCCAGCCGTGTCATCCGACTAATGCCCATGAGTACGCCGATCAACACGCCAGGGATCATCGCCAGGCCAAAGCCGATCAGCACGCGGCGCAGGGTGATCACCGTGGCCGTCGCCAATGTCCCGTCCGCGGTCAGTTTTGCCAGCCGCCCGAAGATCTCCGTGGGCGCGGGGAAAAAGCGCGTGTCGATCACCCCAAACTGGGCCAATATTTCCCAAATGGCGAGGAGGAGAATGGGCGAGACAAATTGGAGTGAGCGATCTTTCATGGTGAGTGGTGCGTTACCGTGGTTTGGGCATAGTTTCGATCAATGCCCGCAAAACCGTATTAACTGCTTCGGATGATTTGAAGACTGCGGCAACGTCCGGTTCCAGCACAACCATAAGTTGACTATCGGCCAACACCTCAGCAAACCGGTTTGGCTTCGCCTTGCCATAGTCAAAACGATACTCATGCAGCATATCTTCTTTATTTTCTGAATTTTCAGGATTGTCGGTATTCTTCATAGTCCTGCCTTTCGTACCTTGTCGCCATGCGAGCGCTAATAATGCGGATCTGTCCCCCTCGTTGTGTGAAACAAACAAGCAGTAATCGTCCAGAAAAAGAATGTCCGATAATAATCTCGCGATTCTCTTCACCAGAATGTACATCATCATCAAAAATGAATGCAAGAGAATCCTTGAAGACGGTTGCCGCTTCGTCAAAGTTGATTCCATGCTTGCGTCGATTTCTTTCGGCTTTTTGTGAATCCCAGGTAAAGTAAGGTTTCACCGCTGTTTCTCCGCCAGTCGACTCTGGTTGACTTCCTTGCGCAGGCTTTGCCAAACCCGGTAAGCCAGTTCGCCAAACTGAGGATCGCGCTTGAGTTCATAAACCTGGCGCGGACGAGCGAAGGGGACGCGGATCTCGTCCACGATCCGCCCTGGCGCTGCGGACATGACCAGCACCCGATCCGCCAGGACAAGCGCCTCGTCGATGGAATGGGTGACAAAGAGAACGGTCTTGCCACCGTCCGTGGCTGCGCCGGCGCGTTCCCAGATGCGCAGCAACTCCTCCTGAAGGAGGACGCGGTTCTGTTCGTCTAGCGCGCCGAAGGGCTCGTCCATGAGTAGCACCGCAGGATCATTGGCAAAGGCACGCGCCAGCGCCACCCGTTGCCGCATCCCCCCCGACAGTTGATAGGGGTAGGCTTCAGCGAAACCACTCAGCCCGACCACAGCCAACATCTCGACCACAGCCGCCGCCCGCTGTTTGTCGCGCACGCCCTGCATCTTCAGCCCATATTCCACATTCTCGTGAACCGTCATCCACGGAAATGTGGAATCACCTTGAAAGACCATCGAGTTGAAAGGGCGCTCGCTCGTCGCCGGCGCGGTTAACCGAAGTTCCCCCCCGGTCGCCTCCTCCAATCCGGCCACCATACGCAAGAAGGTACTCTTGCCGCAGCCGCTCGGCCCGACAATGCAGACAAATTCTCCCGCCGCAACGCTCAGATCCAGCGGACCGAGCGCGGCAATCGGCCCCAGGGGACCGGGGAAAATTTTTGTGAGTGCAATGGCGTGGATGATTGACATGGTATTGGGTATTGGGTATTGGGTATTGGGTATTGGGTATTGACCTGCTATACCGAATACCCAATGCCCAATATCTAATTTATTCCTCCACCCTGCCCAGTTCTTCGACCGCTCGCTCTACATAGGACGAGTTGATGTATTGGGTCACATCAATCAGTTCGCTATAGGTGAGCGTATCGCGGGCCATGAAGAACTCTTGCAAGGTCATTAGATCCGCCACGGGCACATCGCCGTTGGGATCGTGATACGAACGATTGGCGCGGGCTACCACCGCAGCGGGGACACCGGTATATTGCTCAATGATGGCGAGGTTTTCCTCATCGTACCATTGATCGCCCAGCAGATCACGGGCGCCGCGCAGGAATGCCCGCGCAAAGCCAGCGGCCAGTTCTGGATTGGCCGTGGCCCAATCTTTGTTGTAATAGAGGACTGTCACCGTGAAGTCGCTGAGGAAGTCCTCGGTCAACCGGTGGATCAAACCCTGATCTTCGGCCAGCGTGGTCAACGGCTCGCCCAACATGCCGGCGTCCAATGTGCCGCTCTCCAGCGCGGCCCCTACCTCGCGGAAACCGACGGCGACCAGCTCAATGTCGTCCAGCGTCAACCCGCCCTGCTCCAACGCTTTTTCCAACCAATACTCGGTGGCGGCCCCTGCCGCGTTGACGGCCACACGCTTGCCCGCCAGATCTGCGACCGAGGTGATCTCACCGCTCTCGAAGCGGGCCTTGCTCACCACCAGCGGCGTGGTCAGCGGAGGGCGCTCGGCGTGGAGCGGCGCCACGATCTCAAATTCGATGCCCCGGTCGGCCGCGTTCCACATGCCGGCGCTAATGCCACCGCCAGCCACGTCGAAGTTGCCGGCGCCCAGTTGCACCACATTGTCGCTGCCGCCCTGCACTGGCATCAGCTCCACGTCGATCCCTTCTTCGGCAAAATAGCCTTTGGCGTCAGCTACGTAGACCGGCGCGTAAATGGTGACAGGAATATAGCCGACCCGCACTGACGTTAGATCCAATGCGGCTTCCTGAGGGACGGCGGTAGGGTCAGCCGTCACTTGTTCTGTCGCGGGCGCGGTGGTCGGGGCAATTGGCGCACAGGCCGCCAGGATTGCCACGATCATCATGGAAGTGATTATCCAAACAAATTTTTTGCGCATAGCTTCTCCCTCTAGATTGGTCTTGAATATTAACGAAATGTAGGTAGATGGGTCATGGTATCTTGCCCGCACTCTGGAGAATCGTACGAAACTGATTCTCATCGGGCAGCGCGCGTTTGGGGATGATCAGCAGCATCTCCGCGGAGACGAAGAGCAGGTAGAGATCGCCTATTTTGCGCACTTGCTCGATCTCTTTCCAGGGCAAAAAGAGCTTTTTCTCTTCTTCTTCCATAGCCGTATCCACCAACTTGATCCCCTTTTCGTGGACCTGGTAGTGCGCCCGCTGCAACGCCGGGTGCTGCGCCAGGATGCTCTCGGCCTGGTTGCGGATCTGATAGCGCAGAAGGAGGGTGCTGTACGACGCATAGATGAAAGCCACAATTGCCACCGGCCAAAACCAGATGCTTAACGCATCCGGCGCGAGGAGCAGAAGCAGCACAATTGTCAATGGCGTCAGCATCAACACACCCCAGCCGATGATGTCATTGATGCGCCGTCCTGTTGTACTCGCGAACTGATGCCAGAGCATCACTTGCCGGTATTCTTCGGGCTGCAAATCAACTGTAAATTCCACGCGTTTGCCTCTTTTGAAAGCGCGTCCGCTGTTTCAAGCCAAATTGATTCGATTCAATTATACATCAACTGGGGTACTAACTATGGTGAGTATATCTCAATTGTGTGGAAATGAGAAAATTTTCACAGATGTGTTGAGATCCAATGTGTAGTATAGGGATGCTCTTTCTAAACGACAAGTTTTCATCAGATTTCCATCATCGATCTATAGAAGAGGTAGACGCTCTATGACGGTCCAGAAGTGGTGGTCATTAGTTCTTTGTTTTGCCACCTTTGGGATGGTGGGTTGCAGCGGCAGCGTCCCTGACAATTTGGGAGTAGAGAACGGTAGATTGGCAGCGTGTCCATCATCGCCGAATTGTGTCTCCACGCAGGCCGAAGATGATGAACACAAGATGGAACCGCTTGTTTACTCAAGCAGTGTGCAGGATGCGCAGGCGCAGATCCTGGCGATCCTTGAAGCGATGGAACGGATGACGGTTGTGCGCAATGAACCTGGCTATATCCATGCCGAGGGGCGCTCGCGCATTTTCCGCTTTGTAGACGATGTTGAATTTTACTTCGATGACAGCGCCAAGCTGATCCATTTTCGCTCGGCGGCGCGGCTGGGGCAGGGGGATGGAGGCGTCAATCGCGCCCGAATGCAGAGCATTGCTGACGCCTTTTCTCAATAAGGCGGTCTTGAGCGCGGCAGGGGTTCATCATTCTTTATGGGTGTATTCAGAATGGGTTGATGATTCGTAAGGGTTTGGGTGGACGGCAGACAAGCAATGGCTTACGCAGACAATTTTTGTGAGCCGTCCACCCAAACCCTCACCCAGACGACCAACCCATTCTGAATACACCCATTCTTTATAACCCAATCTGTGTCTATGATTTGTGTATAGACAGATGGATCGGAGGTTGATTATTCTCTATGCTGAAGGAAATTCTATGCAACTAAATTTTCCCGATAGCGTAGAGAAACCAGAGAGGAAGAGGATTGATGAACAGAATTCGTACCCAGAGAAAAGAGCGTATAACAACGATGAGAAGTCCAGGAACAGCAGCAGTTTTGAGTTTCTTTTTGCCAGGGGTTGGTCAGATCTATAATGGCCGTTTCTTATGGGCGATCTTTTGGTTTATTGTCACCCCAGGGTTATGGATCGGCAGCGGCGGCTTCCTTGGCTGGGTTTGCCATCTGCTTTCAGCGTTCCAGGCTTATTCACAAGCGAAGCGGAGATGAATGAAGAATCAAGATTGGTAGGCTAGATCTGATCCTAGATCCATTCTTGATTCTTCATTCATTTCTTTATTCCATCAGGGCTACGCCCAGCGCTTCGCTCAGTGTACGTACGCCGATCACTTCAATCCCCTTGGGCAGATCATTGCCTTTGCTGCGCAAGGCGTTGCGCGGGACAACGGCGCGCTTGAAGCCTAGTTTGGCCGCTTCGCCCAGACGCCGCGGCAGTTGACCGATGCTGCGTAGTTCTCCACTCAGCCCAATTTCACCAATCACGGCTAGATCTGCGGCGACGGCGACATTGCGATAGCTGCTGGCAATGGCCGCCGCCATGGCCAGATCTGCGGCGGGTTCGCCGATCTTCATGCCGCCGATGACATTGACAAAAATATCCTGCACAGTAAGGTTGATCCCTACCCGCTTGCTGAGGACCGCCGTCACCAATAGTAGACGGTTGAAGTCGATGCCATTGGCAGTGCGGCGCGGCTGACTAAAGGCGGTGGGGCTGCTCAACGCCTGGATCTCCACCAGCAGAGGGCGGCTACCTTCCAGCGGCACGGCAATGGCGCTGCCCGACGCATTGGGCAACCGCTCGGCCAGGAAAAACTCCGACGGGTTCGCCACTTCCTCCATGCCGTTTTCTCCCATCTCAAAGACGCCCACTTCATTGGTGCTGCCAAAGCGGTTCTTCACCGAACGCAGCAGCCGGTAACTGTGGAAGCGTTCCCCCTCCAATTGCAGGACAGCATCCACCATATGCTCCAGCACGCGAGGACCGGCAATGGTCCCTTCTTTGGTGACGTGGCCGACAAGGAAGAGGGGAATGTTCTCATGTTTGATCAACCGCAGCAGATGCGCTGTACAATCGCGCACCTGTGAGACTGTCCCCGCGGCGCTGTTGTTGGCGCTGCTATGGATGGCCTGGATCGAGTCCACGATGACGAGCGCAGGCTTCACTTCTAGAATGCGGTCGAGGATCTGCTCCAGCACGGTATCCGAGAGGATAAAGAGGTTGGGTTCGGTGATGGAAAGACGGCTGGCGCGTTGGCGGATCTGGTAGGCGCTCTCCTCGGCGCTGACATAGAGGACTTTGCCCACGGTTTGCGCGACGTTGGCTGCCATCTGGATCAGCAATGTGCTCTTGCCAATACCGGGATCGCCGCCGACGAGGATGCCGGAGCCGGGCACAATGCCGCCCCCCAGTACTCGATTCAATTCCCCATTCTTCAAGAGGATACGTTGGGATGGCTCGGCTGGAATGTCGGGTAGCGCCAGCGGTTGCGGCGCGCCCAGCGGGGAACCAGCGCTGCCACGCCCTACGCCAGCCGCCGATTCCTGGATCAGCGTCTCTTCCAGCGTATTCCACTCGCCGCAGTCGGGGCACTTGCCCATCCACTTCATTTGGGCGCTGCCACACTCGGTACAGACGTAACGAACTTTGGGTTTTGCCACAGGGATCTCTTTCTAGCAGGTAGCAGATAGCGCAGAAAAGGCAAAGGGCAAAAGGCAAAAATGGTCGCAGGTCGCACAAAGCTAATGTCTAATACCCAATATCTAATACCCGTTCTCCACTCCCCAACAGCGTGTCGCCGTGGAGTTGATCGAGCCGGATTGGGAGGAGGCAGTTGTGAAGATTCATTTCCGCCGGCGCGTGGACGAGGACTTGCAGATAGTTGTCGGTGTGTCCGCTCCAGAGCAGCATCTCCGGTTGATCGTCCACGATTTGGCCCTTCCCCTCAAAGAGGACGGGGCGGGTGCTGCCCACAAAGCGCTGGCGTTCGATGCGCCCGGTGCGTTCGATCAACTCGTGGAGGCGGCGCGAGCGTTCCTTTTTCACCGTCTTTGGGATCTGATGACCAAAGCGCGCGGCTGCCGTCCCCTCGCGGGCGCTAAAGGGGAAGATGTGGGCGTGGGCAAACCTCATCTCCTCGACAAAGCGCAGACCCTCCTCAAAATCGGCGTCACTTTCACCCGGGAAGCCGACAATCAGATCGGTGGTGATGATCAGATCGGGGATGGCGGCGCGCGCCTCCTCCACCAGAGCGCGGAAGCTGTCGGGCGTACAGCGTCGCGCCATCCTTCGCAACTGTCTTTCCGTCCCCGCTTGCAAGGGAAGGTGAAGGTGCGGGCAGAGCCGGTCCGGCCATTGCTGCCAGAGATCGAAGAAGCCATTCGCCAATTCCCACGGCTCCAAACTGCTCAACCGCAGTCGGGGGATCTCAGTTTCGGCCAGAATAGCCGCCGTCAGTTCCTTTAGATCCGAACGCAGCGCGCCGGGCAGATCGCGTCCATACGCGCCCAGGTGGACGCCGGTCAACACGGCCTCGCAGTAGCCCTCCTCGGCCAGCCGCTTCACCTCATCCACCACATCATAGAGTGTACGGCTGCGGCTATCCCCGCGGGCGATGGTGACAATGCAGAAGGTGCATTTGTTGTTGCAGCCATCCTGCACTTTGATGAAGGCGCGTGTGCGTCCCCACGGATCGGCGGCAAAGGGTGTGCCATCGGGCTGGAGACGCGTCACATCGTCAGGATCGTCAAGATCAGCGCTCCACGGTTCGAGCAGCGCGTGGAGCATCTCCTTTTCGTCGTTGTTCGCCACCAAAGCGACGCCGGGCAGGCTGGCCGCGTCCTGGGGTTGGAGGGTGGCGTAGCAGCCGGTGACAGCAATGCGCGCGGATGGGTTGATCTTATGCAGTTGGCGCGCCGTTTGTCGGCTTTTGCTGGCGGCCTGGGTTGTCACCGCGCACGTGTTGAGGACGATCACCTGCGCCTCTTCAGGCGTCCGTACGATCCGATGGCCGGCAGAGTGCAATCGCCCTGCCAGCGTATCGTTTTCACTATAATTTAAGCGGCAGCCAAGTTGATCAAGATAAACGCGCATGGGTAAAAATCAAGAATGATGAATCAAAATTGGGCGAGACGCGACGCTCTCGCTGTTGCCGGTCCCCAGTATAGCACAAACAAAAGATCGAGGTAACTACAAGCCCCATGCTCCAGGCGGGTCACGGACCCGCCGCCAGGTCACGGACCTGGCTAGAGCAGGGCTTAGTAGTTACAGATCGAGTCGTAAATTTGGGCGTTGATTGGGGAAGGCTGGCAGCAGGGAGGCGGCGTTCTTTCCGATTAGCGCTTGCCTTTGGTATCATCAAAGCAACTGGAGCGAAAATGCCGGGGACTTACGAGAGAAAACACGGTCGCACCAGACAAAAAGTCCCCGGCGCTTCACATGCCCCCAACTTGAACTACACCCGGTTTCAGGTTGCAAGCGGCACTCGTTTCTGCGGTCTGCCATCTAGCCTCAACTGAATGACATTGAATAGACAAGGACTCCAATCTATGCAAGCACTCGTGTTGGATCCCAACCTCGACCTTTCGATCCGTGATGTTGATGTAGATGAGACGCTCGGCCCCCATGACGTGCGCATCAGCCTGACCACAGTGGGCGTCTGTGGCAGCGACGTACATTATTACACGCACGGTCGTATCGGTCCCTTTGTAGTTGAACAACCGATGATCCTCGGCCATGAGGCGGCTGGGCGTGTGGTGGAGGTGGGCAGCGCTGTCACCCATCTGCATGTAGGCGACCGCGTCTGCATGGAGCCGGGCATCCCTGACCCCAACAGCCGCGCCACCCGCCTGGGGATCTACAACCTCGACCCAGCCGTACGTTTCTGGGCTACACCGCCCGTCCACGGTGTGCTACGCCCGACAGTAGTGCATCCTGCTGCCTTTACTTTCAGACTGCCAGACAACGTCAGCGACGCTGAGGGGGCGATGGTGGAACCCCTGGCCGTGGGGATGCAGGCAGCCAACAAGGCTCGCATCAAGCCTGGGGATCTGGCAGTGGTAATCGGGGCTGGTCCTATTGGCATGGTGACGGCGCTGGCGGCATTGGCCGGTGGATGCAGCCGCGTGGTGATCACCGACGTGCAGCAGCCCAAACTCGATCTGGCTGCCACGCTAGGCCCGATTGTGCCGGTGAATGTACGTGAGGAGAGCGCGGCGCTGGTCATCGCGCAGATGACCAGCGGCTGGGGTGCGGACATCGTCTTCGAGTGCAGCGGCAACGCGCAAGCCGCTGCTGGCCTGTTTGAACTGCTCTGCCCTGGCGGTTGCGGCGTCTTTGTGGGCATCCCCATGCAGCCTGTACCCTATGACGTATCACAGGCGCAGATCAAAGAAGCGCGCATCGAAAATGTCTTTCGCTACGCCCATGTCTACCCGCGCACACTGGATCTCATGTCCAGCGGCATGATCGACGTCAAACCGCTCATCACCGATACCTTCTCCTTTGCCGAGAGCGTAAAGGCTTTCGACTACGCTGTGAACATGCCGTCCACCTCGGTGAAAGTGCAAATCGCTATGGAATAGGAGAGCGGGAAAATCAGCCGCAAAAAAGACCATCTGCGCCAACAGATGGTCTTTTTTGCGGCTGCAACGTTTTTGCTATGGTAGCGGGAGCAGGATTCGAACCTACGACCTCCGGGTTATGAGCCCGACGAGCTACCTCTGCTCTATCCCGCAACGATGTGATTGTTTCTGCCCTCAAGTTCAACCGGACGAGAAACGAGGTGGCGACGGGTAGACTTGAACTACCGACCTAGGGATTATGAAGCCCTCGCTCTAACCGCCTGAGCTACGTCGCCAGACAGAAGCCGTAATTACGGCAGCCAACGAACCGGGATTATAGCCGATTTCCTCTCTTGAATCAAATTTCAAGAGCAGCGAGATAGGCTATTTTTTTATGCCCACGAACCGGGGGACACCCTCTTTCACCGATGCACTGCAAATCTTTCTGTTAGACGCCAAGTCTAGGCGTCTGTCTGTCCATACCATCGAATGGTATGAGCAGCGCTTGGGCTGGGTTCAGATATGGTTAGAAGAGCAGGGCGTGGAAGACGTGCCAAGTATCACGGCTAACCATATCCGCCAATATCTAGCCGAGATGGATGAACGAGGGTGGAAGGATTGGACGGTTCACGCGGCGGCGCGTGCTATCAAAACTTTCCTTAACTTCTGTGTTGCCGAGGGCTGGATTGATGTATCGCCCATGCTACGGGTGAAGATGTCCAAGATTGATGAAGACATTCTCCCCGCCCTTGAACCTGACCAGGTGCGCAAGCTCTTGCAGTTGGCAAAGTGCGAACGGGATAGGGCGATCATCCTCTGCTTACTGGACACTGGTTGTCGGGCGTCTGAGTTTATCAGTTGGACCGGTGCGGACGTTGACACGAGCTTGGGCGTGGTGAAGGTGAGAGGGAAGGGCAGGAAAGAAAGACACGTCTACTTAGGCAGCATGGCATTAAAAAGCCTCTTGCGCTACTTCATTGAACGAGGAAGACCGGCGCCACAAGAAGCAGTGTGGATTTCTCTCAAAGGCGGAGAACCGCTCACTTACAACGGTCTGCGGTTGATGCTTTCCAAGCTGGGGAAGCGCGCCGGCGTGGAAAACAGTAATCCACACTCTTTCAGAAGGACTTTCGCACTGTGGGCATTGCGTAGCGGCATGAATATCTACGAATTGCAGCGCTTGATGAGTCATGCAGACATTCAGGTGTTACGGCGCTACCTGGCGTTAGTTGAACATGACTTAGCAGCGGCACACAAGCGAAATGGACCCGTGGATAACATTTTAGGCAAGAAGTGAACCCGTACAACGGGCAAGGTTCAACGCTACAGCAGAAAGCCATAGTAGAAGACCTGTAGAGGGCTGAAAACGGCTTGTAGCGATTCAATGTATCAAAGGGGGTGAATGATGGGCAAAGACTCACGAGGGCGATTCACGAGGGGGAACGCATACGCCAAGCGGGGATGGTTGGCACTGGTAGAGAAGCGCTTCAATGGCGACATGGAAGCGGCTAAGACCTGGCTAGGCAAGATTGGCGCATGGGCAGACGATGAAAGACATCCGTTTTGGATGCGTCGGTATTCTCCCCATCCTGGCACACCGGAAGAATTTATGCAGCGCTGGCAGGGATGGAAGCGACGCGCCGAACTACTCACCAATGGAACGGAGGTAAGTTTTCTATGAAACTTGGCTACCTGGCAGGGGCTATCGTGCTGACTGTGGTATTCGTGCCAGTGTGGGCGGCCTATGGCTACGCTTCGACGCAGTTGAAGCAAGTGAATTACGGGATTATCGGCGGCGGATTGCTCACC
>JAHBVG010000080.1 GCA_019637695.1 Caldilineaceae bacterium
TCCTAGTATACAACGGCGACGGGGAAATGGGGATCGGGGATCGGGGATCGGGGATCGGGGACCGGATGAAATGTAGATGCGGTTTTGAACCGCACAGGCTTGTCTTCAGGAGAAGATCCGCAGTCAGGAATCGAGGACCTGGCGCACGGTGCAGCAGCTGCTAGGCGGGCTAGATTCGCCCCCCAGGACCTTCAAGATTGCAAATTTCAGAAATCAGAAAACCAAAATCATGGCGAGCGGGCACAGCGAAAACCGAGGCCGTCGTTCCTGACGCTGGGGTGAGCGCTGCCCCGGAGGGCGGAGCGGACGAAGTGGTCGCCGCTGAACCACGCCCCGCCCCGCAAAACGCGGTAATTTCCAGTAGCCGGACCGTGAGGGTCACTGCCAGATGAAATGCTGTAATAGTTCTTGTCATACCAGTCATTGACCCACTCCCAAACATTGCCTGCCATGTCCATCACGCCGTAGAAACTGGCGTCAGCAGAATAATTCCCTACCGGGGTAGTATTGCCCACATTGCCATTAAAGTTACATCGCTTCGCATCTGGCGGGTGATTACCCCACGGGTAGATACATCCATCGCTGCCGCGAGCGGCTTTCTCCCATTCTGCCTCGGTGGACAAGTGAACTCCAGCCCAGGTGCAAAAGGCCATAGCATCTTCCCAAGAGATATTGACCACTGGATGGTCTGTCTTACCTTTGGGTATTTCCGCACCTTCCCAGTGTTTTGGCTTTCGATGGCCTGTCGCATCGACAAAGACTTTGTATTGAGCGTTGGTCACCGGCACCCGCGCAATCTGGTAATCAGAGAGATAAATCCGGCGCTGTGGCGTTTCATTGTCGAGTGCTTGGCTGTCTTTAGATTTATCACTGCCACGCAAGAACTCACCGGCTGGGATGGTCACCCAGTCGAAGACGATCTTGGACGTCTGCGTAGTCTGTGCAGGGGCGGGTGTGGTGGCAGGTCTGCCTCTAGGCTGGATTATCGGTGTTGCTGGCTTCGGTGGACTGGCCAGTGTTGCCGTCGTCTGCGGACTGACCGTGGGCTGAGTACGTAACGGTATACCCAGAGCAACCGCCCAGGACTCCACCGCCCAGCGTGCGTTCTCTGCGCTGATGCCGTGAGTGTTCTGTAGTTCCTGAATCAGCCGGGGGATGGCGAGCGCAGGTGATGAGACGCCAGACGAGAGAGTCTCCGGGACGCGACTCTCCATCGCCCGTAGGAGCAGGTTGACCTCCAGCGTATGTGCGCCAGCCAGGTCGCGCAACATTCCTCGACAGCGGCGCATGTCTTCATCGCTGCTCGTGAAGGGGCCATACTGTTGAACAATCTGCTGTAAGATGTGTCGTACTTGTTGGTTCAGCGCCATTTTCTTCTACCGGCTATCTTGTCATGAAGGTCAATAGGATCAGACGCGGATCTCGCCCTCGATAGCGCCAAAGTTGATGAGGGTGCCTACCGCCAGGCGCACACTGCGCCCAGGTTCAATCTCCTGGATGCTGCCATCCACGCTCTTCGTAGTCCATTTCTCACTAGAAAGATTCTTCAATCCCCATATGGATGGGTCCCGGGGATGTTGCGAAATCTCGGCGACCGGTTTGGAAAAATCCCAGCGTGCCTTGCTTGTATGGTGAGGATAGAGTTTTGTGTTGTAGTTCAGCATGATAATCTCACGGTTGATGCGCAGCCGGGGTGGTAATTGGATAGGTTGCTGACAGCGCCAGCAAGGAGCCAGTGTGCCGTTCTGGCGCAACATCTGGCTATCGTAGAAATTCTCTGCGCCACAGTTGCCACAGTAGAAGATGGCATCCCGTAAGCTCACCATATCCTGCCGCCATACGGTCTCACGAATGCGGCCATGCTGTGGGTCCCGGATTCCTTCGGTGAACGCGGCCACAAAACGCTCGCGCAAGAACTGTGGATAGATAGGCCAGTAGATCAGGGCATTGTCATGCAGGCCGGGGACAGGCCGATTGGATGAGTTCTTCGGGTCAAAGATAAATGTCGCAGATGTTCCATAGAGCTTGCGCATGGCAGCCAGGTCGAGAGCGTGGATCTTCGCCTCCATCTCCCCTTCAAGCGGATGATGAATCATGAACATATAGAAAAGCAGCACCGCTAACGAGAAGAGGTCTGTATCAATGCTGGGGTTGACCCCAGCCTCACCGCGTACCAGTTCAGGGGCAATGAAGCGGGGTGTTCCGCCAATGGTCACTTCTCCTTGCCCGTCAAAGGAGACATTGTCGTTGTCGCAGACCAACACCTCTCCGCTGTCTGGATCGAAAAAGACATTGCCAAAGGAGATGTCGCGGTAACAGAGCCCTCTAGAATGAAGCTGATAGAAACTATCGGCCAGGTGATAGCCAGCGGTTGCCAGCGCCCGAAAGGATGGGTCTATCTTCCGCTTCATCAAGTCAAACATGGATTTATAGTTGTCAGGGCGCAGCTTCATGATGTAGCCAAAATTCTGGGCGTTGGACGACACCACCAGATCTTCTGGCCACAAGAAACGGGTATCGGGGTACCCCATCTTGACCAGCTTTTTGAGGATGTCGTGCTGAGCGTGAGTGGCAGACGGGGGAAAGTACCATTTGAGCGCCATGGGATTTCCACCAATGCGTACCCGGTAGACCTCGCCCTGGCCACCTCCGCCGATAAATGACTCTACCTTACCCTCGCTGCCACTCGTCTCGGTTTTGATTGTATCGCCAACTTTCAACAAGATGTTCATCTGCTCTCTCCCTGCTCATGAGCGCTATCGTTCTCGGTCTCTACGCTGCCGGTCTGGCTTTCCTGGGCCTCTGGCCCAGGGATGCTGATTCCGATGGGGAATTCAGGCTCAACATCCGCCGTCTGAGTCGGAGATTGCTCTCCTGACGTGTCGGCTAGAGCCATTCCCTTCTCACCAGGACGCGGCGACTCTCTGTACACGAGGACAACGGTGACATCGTCACCGCTGCCCGCTTCCGACGCCTCTTTGAGCCATTCCGGTAATTTCCTCTGGATGGCGTCAACGCCTTCTGCACGCAACAGGGTCAGTAGATCGCTGCCGACCCGGTCAAAATCTTCCGGCGAGACGAAGCTGTTGCTATAGCCATCTGTGGAAAGCATGAGCAGTGCGGGCAAAGTGTCACCCCACATCTGGAAGTGGACCCGCACATACTTCCATGCCTTTGCTTGGGCCAGAGAAAAGGTCTCTGTGCCAAGCAACCGTTGATCCTGCTGCAAAGGTGCATATACGTGACCTTCTTCGGTGACCATGCGGAAATCACCGTCGCCGATCTGCAAGAAGATCATGTACGACTCGGTCAGCGCCATGGCCAGAAGTGTTGTGCCATAAAGCAGAATGCCCGTCTCATCGTCGCCGTCGTCTGGTGGATGGCGCTTGAGCTCGCTTTCTACTTCATCCCGCCAGCGTTGGACGAGCAGTTGGGGCAATCGTTCTTCCGCATATCTCTTCACTTCAGAGTAAGACGCCTCAGTCTCTCTGGCGCTCTTGAGCATCTCGTCGAGGAGTTGCACAGCGCACGCAACCGCTATGCTTGCCCCCTGGTCCGAGCGTGCGTAGCGGGCGCTGCCATGACCATCGGCAACCGCAACCACCAGGGGCGGGGGTGCCGTTGTGGCTGTGCTTCCGTCGGCCACGGACATGGCATCCTGATTGGGGCGCCCCGCACGCTGATGTGTGGCGCCAATCTGTGAGTAGCCAAGCAGATACCACTGATCTGGCTCATGTTGCGTTCTCACAACTCTCTCCTTACCAGACATCCTCGTCCGGGTTGTTTGAGCCAGAATTAGGGGTGATCTGGGCCATAGGAATCGCCACGCCGCTGCTCACGGTGCCAGATGGAGCGCTGCCATCGGCCTGATTCGCTGGCGATGACGCTTGCTTCAGCACCACGGTTGACGCCCAGCGGATATAGTCGGTTAGCTGTTGCGGGCTGTTCGCCTGCAGCGGCTTGATCTCTGGGTGATCAATAAACTGCGACAACACCTCAACATCGGCATCCGCGCCGATGGCAATGGCAATGCGCACCGCTTTCTGGCCCCACGGTTGATCTTTGATGGCTTGCAAGCCACTTTTGTAGTCGTCTGTGGGTTGTCCATCGGATACCAACACCAGTACCGGCGGCAAGGCCCGGCTCTCCATCGGCGGGATCTTCAACTGGTCAGCCACCAGTTTGAGCGCCTTGCCCATGTCGGTGAGGCCGTCGGCGCTGATATCAGCCCAACGGAAATCCTCCAGCGGGGTTGGATTGGCCACATGCCAGCGGGCACCATTGGAGAAGGTAATGGCCCTCACCAGCACTTTGGCGCTCGGATTTTCATCGGCGACTGAACGCATATGGGGCAACGCCTCTTTGATGGCCTGGTTCAGTTGCTGGATCTTGCCGTTCATGTTCATTGAACCAGAACAATCCAGCATCCAGATAAAGTGCAGGGGACGGCTGGCCAGCTCGCCGCCAGGTCGATTGGGAACCATGCTTGGAACTCCTTGCTTGGGTGTGAAAAAAGAATGATCAAAGTGTACAAGCTAAAAGCAGCGGCTACGGTTGCTGACACCGTTCTCGAAAAAATTCGCGCGGCCAGAAGGGGGGCTTCGCCCTCACAGAACCTTCAGAAAGCCAGCAGTCCAGAGACCAGAAAACCAGCATCATGGCGAGCGGACAGACCGAAAACCGCCGAACTCGTTGTGCCAGAAGTCAGGACGGTAGTAGCCCCGGTAAGCGGAACGGACGTAGGGCGTTCCATAACCCCATGCCCCACCCCGTAATACACGGGAGTCACCCGCTTCAGGTCCATATGGATTGCTGCGCGGTGAGACGCTGTAGTAGCTAGGGTCATACCAGTCATTAACCCAATCCCACGCATTTCCTGCCATATCCAGCACACCATACGGACTGGCCCCGGAAGGATAGCTGCCGACAGGAGTAGTGCCAGGAGTGGTGCTGCTCCCATTGCTCTGAAAGAAGTTACATCGCTTCGCATCTGGTGATTGGTTGCCCCATGGATAGATGCGTCCATCGGTGCCACGGGCTGCCTTCTCCCACTCTGCTTCGGTAGGCAAACGAACCCCAGCCCAGGTGCAAAAAGCCACAGCATCATGCCATGAAACCCAGACCACCGGATGGTCTGCCTTGCCTTTTGGTATCTCCCCACCTTCCCAATGTCTTGGTTTCCAATGGTTTGTGTCATCAACAAAGACTTTATATTGGGCATTGGTCACTGGCACTCGGGCGATCTGGTACTCAGAAAGGTAAATACGACGCTGGGGTGTTTCATCATCGAGTGCTTGGCTATTCCAATCACTGCCACGCAAGAACTCACCTGCCGGGATAGTCACCCAGTCGAAGGCGGTCTTGGACGTCTGCTTCGTCTGTACATGGGCGGATGTGGCAGGTGTGTCAGGCTGGATTATCGGTGTTGCTGGCTTCGGTGGACTGGCCGGTGTATCTGCTTTATCTGTAGGCTGAGCAGGCAACGGTATACCCAGAGCAACCGTCCATGACTCCACCGCCCAGCGTGCGTTCTCTGCGCTGATGCCGTGAGTGTTCTGCAATTCCTGAATCAGCCGGGGGATGGCGAGTGCAGGCGATGAGCCGCCAGAGGAAAGAGTCTCTGGAACGCGACTTTCCAACGCCCGCAGCAGCAGATTGACCTCCAGTGTATAGGCTCCGGCCAGATCGCGCAGCATCCCCCGACAGCGGCGCATGTCTTCATCGCGGCTCGTGAAGGGTCCATACTGTTGGACAAGTTGCTGCAAGATGTGTCGTACTTGTTGGTTCAGCGCCATACTTAGTCTTGATCACCTTGTGTTGACGTAACCCAAATCAGAAACCAGAAAACCAGCATCATGGCGAGCGGACACACCGAAAACCAATGAAGTCGAACCAGTCGCCAGGAAGGTAGTAGGACCGGTAGGTGGAACGGACGACGTTGACATTGCCGATCCACGACCCGCCCCGCAACACGCGACTGATTCCCATGTCCGGCCCTTGTGGATTGCTGCCCGGCGAAACGCTGTAGTAGTTAGACTGATACCAGTCATTGACCCACTCCCACACATTGCCTGCCATGTCCAGCACGCCGTAGGGACTGGCACCGGCGGGGTAGCTACCAACCGGTGTAGTATCGCCGACATTCCCACCAAAGTTACACCGTTTCGCATCCGGTGGTTGATTGCCCCATGGATAGATACGCCCATCGGCACCACGAGCGGCTTTCTCCCACTCGGCCTCGGTGGGCAGGCGGACCCCGGCCCAGGTGCAAAAGGCCATAGCATCATGCCAGGTGACATAGACCACCGGATGGTCTGTTTTGCCCCTTGGTATTTCCCCACCCTCCCAATGTTCCGGTTTCCGATGGTCTGTGGCATCAATGAAAGCTTTGTATTGAGCGTTGGTCACTGGCACACGGGCAATCTGGTATTCGGAGAGGTAAATACGACGCTGTGGCGTCTCGCTGTCGGATGCACTGCTATCCTTGGATTTATCGCTGCCGCGCAGGAACTCACCCGCCGGGATGGTCACCCAGTCGAAGGCGATCTTGGACACCTGCTTCGTCTGTACAGGGGCGAATGTAGGGGCAGGTGTGCCTCTAGGCTGGACTATCGGTATCGCTGGCTTCGATGAACTGGCCGGTGTTGCTGGCGTCTGCGGACTGGCCGTAGATTGAGCAGGCAAAGATACACCGAGGGCAACTGCCCAAGACTCCACCGCTCAGCGTGCATTCTCTTCGCTAATACCGTGGGTATTTTGTAACTCCTGAATCAGCCGTGGAATGGCAAGCGCAGGCGACGAGACGCCAGCAGAAAGGGTCTCTGCCACGCGGCTCTCCAGCGCCCGCAGGAGAAGATTGACCTCCAGCGTATGCGCGCCAGCCAGGTCGCGCAGCATTCCCCGGCAACGACGGATGTCTTCATCGCTGCTGGTAAAGGGTCCATACTGTTGGACAAGTTGCTGCAAGATATGTCGTACTTGTTGGTTCAGCGCCATGCTTGTTCTACTATCGTACACTTTGCCTTGTTTAAAACAGAAGAGGAGTCTTTGGAGGACATCCCTCAATGGAAATGCCGGACTGCGACGAAGAGGAGCGCGATGAAGGTAAAGGGGGTACCCGTCCGGCTGGTTGTACTGTACAACAGGAAGATGTGAATGCCAAATAGATTGACAGGTCATCTTGGATGGGTGACTGTGATTGTCACGTCGTTTTGGCTACCGTCAGATGTTTCGTTACCCACAAGTTGACCGCTATCTCGACGCATCCCTGGCAAAATCCTGGCTTTACCAGGTGAAGCGATTCTTGTAAGATTAGCCCAGTGTATTGGTAAAAAAAGGACGCGACACCATGCCAACAGAACAACTTGTCCAACTTGAGCGGGTGGGGAGCCAACAAACGATTCGCATTCCCCGCGAATTTGAACTGAAAAGTGATGAGGCTCTGATTCGCAAAGAGGGGAATCGTCTTATCATCGAACCTGTGCAGCCATCCTCGTTGCTGGCTTTGTTGGCGGCTCTAGAGCCAGTTGAGGACGAGTTCCCTGATGTGGATATTGACCTGCTGCCGCTCGACCAAGTTCTCCTATGAGCTATACCTATCTGCTGGATACCAACATCATTTCAGACCTGGTGCGCCATCCAACCGGCGTCATCTTTCAACGGATTGTGCAGGTAGGTGAAGAGAGCATTTGCACCAGCATTGTGGTCCTATGTGAACTACGTTATGGCGCACAGAAGAGCGGATCAACGCGCCTACAGCATCAGTTGGAACAAATTCTGGCCCGGATGACCGTTATCCCTTTGCAACCTCCTGTTGATGCCCGCTATGGGGAAATCCGCACTCACTTGGAGCGCTTGGGAACGCCGATCGGTCCGAATGATCTGCTGATCGCTGCCCATGCATTGACATTGAACCTGACATTGGTGACTGCCAATGTCGATGAGTTCTCAAGGGTACCAAACCTAGCCCTGGTGGATTGGTTAGCATAAGAGCGCGGTAAGATGTAGACGCGGTTTTGAACCGCATAGGCTTGTCCTCGGGAGAAGATCCTCAGCTAGAAGCAGCGGCTACATTGTATGTACGCAAGCCCGATGCATTCCACCAGTGCGCTTTAGCGTACTTCCCTGGATAGCCGGGGGTTTCAACCCTCGGCGGTCAGCCAATCCCCACCCGCATTTTCTTGTCTCCTCTCCTGGGAGCATGTACAATTCCCGGCGATGCTTGACCATCATCGCCGACCGCTGCGGTCGGACATCATCCCATCATCCCAATGAACCGAACCCGCCTCCTTTTCGCCATTCTTGCTGCCGCGCTCATCCTCCTCTCCTGGGGAGGCGTGCTTTCCGTGCGCGCCGGGCTGGTCCAAGAAAGCCTGGACATCGGCGGCATCCCCGCCATCTTCCTCGCCCCCGCGGATGGCGAAAATCTGCCCGCAGTGCTGGTGGGGCATGGATTCGCCGGCTCCAAACAGTTGATGTTGGGCTATGGGTACACGCTGGCGCAGGCGGGCTACGCCGTGCTGCTGTGGGATTTTGCCAGCCACGGCGCCAACGCCTTGCCCATCTCGACCCATCCGGTGCAGTCGGATGTGGACGCTGTTTATGCAGCGCTGATCGCCCGCCCCGAAGTGGACCCCACGCGCGTGGGCATCATGGGCCATTCGCGCGGCAGCGGCGCGGCCATGTCCGCGGCGATCCGCAACTCGGAGCGTTATGGGGCGGTGGTGGCGATCTCGCCCACCGGCGCGGATGTGACGCCCACGCTGCCGCGCAACATTCTCTTTCAAGCGGGGACGTGGGAGCCGGGCTTCCTCGCCAACGCCGAGCGACTGCTGGCCGCCGCCGGTGGACCCAACCCCGATCTCTCCGCCGGGCGGGGGCGCGCCATCTACGAGATCCCCAATGCCGAGCATATTTCCATCCTTTTCCGTCCGCTCAGCCATCATTTGACGCTGGCCTGGTTCGACGCTACCTTCAACCACACCAGCCGCGCCATGATCACGGATCGGCGCATCATTTGGTATGGTCTCCACCTGCTGGCGTGGATGGTGATGCTGGCCGCGATCTCTCCGCTCTGGAAGGGGCAATCCCCGCTATCCGCTGTGGGGGGAAGTCGTTGGCGGCCCTGGCTGGGGATCGTGCTGGCTCCGGTCGTTGCGTTGGGCGCGCTCATCCTGCTCAACCGCGTCGTCGCCGTGGGATCGTTGGGCGGCATGTTGGTGGGGAGCGCCGTGGCGGTCTGGTTTTTGGCGGCGGGGATCGTCTGGCTGGCCGTGATCGGCGGCTTCGGGCGGCTGCGCGGGGATCAGATCGGGCGCGATCTGTTGTTGGGCATCGGGCTCTTTGTCCTGCTCAGTCTGGCCTTCGGCGTCATGGCCCAATCAGTTTGGGTACATTGGTGGCCGAATGGGGTACGGTTGGCGCGCTGGCTGCTGCTGGTTCTCGGCGTATTTCCCTGGTTTTTGGCCGTCGCCTTGGCCCAACAATCATTGAACGCGTGGATGCGCCTCATTTGGTGGCTGGTGAAGAGCGTTGTCGTCCTCGTCGGGTTGATGGCCTTACAGCGCATGGTCCCCGGCCTCACCATCCTGGGGTTGATGGCCCCGATCATCCCCATTCTCTTCCTCATCCTCGACTTCGCCAACGTCTACGTGCGCCGTCCCTGGGCCTACGCCCTGGGCAGTGCGCTCTTCCTCGGCTGGGTGCTGGCGACGGTCTTCCCCCTGAGTGGATGAGACCGCAGACGGCGTACGAACGTTGAGCAAGTGGCAGGTTTGCAGGTTGCAAGTGGCAAGTTTGCAGGTGACAAATCGTCCACGAATCACGCAATTCGCCCCTCGCAATTCGCAACGCACAAGAGCGATCCAGCCTTCAATTTTCTCCATCAATCCGGTGTACAATAGATCGGTACACTTTATCATTTTCAATTAGAGGAGATGAGTATGATCAACCCAACCTCCATCATCCCAACCGTGATCGAGACCACGGGACGGGGTGAGCGGGCCTTTGATATTTACAGCATGTTGTTGCGCGAGCGTATTATCTTTTTGGGGATGCCCATTGACGACGACGTGGCGAATGTGGTTGTGGCGCAGTTGCTTTACCTGAATTCGGACGATTCTACCAAACCGATCCAACTCTTCATCCATAGCCCTGGCGGGATGGTCTATTCGGGGCTGGCAATTTATGACACCATGCAGATGATCGATGCGCCGGTCCACACCTTTGCCGTGGGGATGACCGCCAGCATGGGGACGGTCCTTTTGGCGGCGGGCGCAAAGGGCAAACGCTACGCCTTGCCACACGCTACCATCCACATGCACCCGGCCAGCAGCGGATCGCAGGGCTACACCGAGGATGTGCGCATCGCCTTCCGCGAACAGGAACGCATCCAGACCCAGCTTTTCTATCTACTCAGCAAGCACAGTGGGCGGGATTGGAGGGAGATCGAAAAGTTCTTTGAGCGGGATCGCTACTTGCACGCCGTCGAGGCCAGGGAATATGGCCTGATCGACGAGATCCTCGGCAATGTGGGCGATCTGGTGACGTTGAAGGATGGGAAGTTGCAGGTTCCTGGCGAGAAGGATTCGGCATAGGATAATCGATTAGGCGATTGGGAGATTAAGCGATTAGGGGATTAGGAGCTTGTGCTGTCCAAATCCGCTAATCGCTTAATCTCTTTCTGCCTACTGAATCGTCACCACCAGGTTATAACTGGCGTTGCCCCGTACACTCCCCACGGTGACGAGATAGTCCCCCGTTTGCGGAAGCACACCCGACCAACTGCGCGCATCCGCCGCCGAGAGGATCTGTCCATTGGGCGCGGCGACGGTGATCACAGCATTGTTTTCCACCGAACTTATGTTGATTACCATTGTCTGGCCGCTCCGTGCGCCTAGAATGTAACGCGCCTGCTCACCCACGATAATGCCGCCTGTAACCGTGGCGGATGTCTCGCCGCGGGCAAACTGGATGCGAATCGGTGTACTCGCATTGGGCAACGGATCGATCTGAATGAAAAGCGAATAGGACGCTGCCACATTGCTAAAGTTCACCACGCGCAGCAGATAATCTTGGGTCATGGGCAGGACCATATCGAAGTCAGGTGTGCCGACGCTGGCCCGTTTATAGGGGACGCCATCGCTCACCCCCTGCACCGAGAGATTGACCAGCGAATTCGCCGTCGTGACGATAATGCGGGTGCGCTGGCCGGCCTGTGCGCGGAAGAGATATTCTTTAGCGCCATTGGGCTGAACCATGCCACCCAGTGTAGCCGAGGTAGCGCCGCTGGCAAACTGGATGCGTTCCGCGCCGGGGATGGTTGCGCCTGTGGGGATCGTCAACCACTGGCCCACGCGGATCACCGTCGATGTCAACCCGTTCGCCGTCATAATCGCCTGCACTGTGGTCCCGTAGCGGCGGGCAATGGCCGAAAGGGTATCTCCCCGTTGCACTTGATAGCGGACCGGCTGCTCGCTGCCGGGGATCACCAACACCTGCCCCACACGGATCACCGTCGACGTCAGTCTATTTGCCGTCATAAGCGCCTGCACCGTGGTGTTGAAACGGCGGGCAATAGACGAAAGTGTATCCCCAGCGCGGACAGTGTAAGTACTCGACTGAGCCTCAACGCTTGCCGCCGGCGCCGCCTGGGCATTGCCGTTCGCAAAACCGGGCAAACCGCCCACGGTCAAGGCCAGGCTTAACAATAGAACTAGAAGCGCGTGAAACCATTTTCTATTGAACATGGTAATCTTCCTCCTGGGCAAATTGTGTGTGTAAGTTCATACTCATGGTAGAGAGCAGACAATCTGCGTGTAAACGATTCGCCATTGTGCGCTCTTCTCTGATTATACTCCCAAGTTTGATGACGAAATTGTTTGTTATTTAGTTTCACACAAAAATCAATCAAAAGTATGAGATCAATACTTTCTTCACCGCGGCTACGCCGATTGTGGAATATTGTGGGCGGCGTCAGCATTCAGGTCAAAGTGCTGGGCATCGTACTCGGCGTAATTCTGTTGCTGAGCGCCTTCGTGATCGTGCAAATGCGCGCCGTCCTCATTAACAGCCTGCTGCGCGAACTATCTGAGCAGGGTGTCGCTATCAGCGAAGGAATTGGTCACGAGGTGACCTACCTGCTTGAGCGCGATCAGATAGAGCTAGTCCACTTCTATTTACAGGATCGACAGCAGCACTACTCCTCGCTCAGCCACAACACGGTCGTGACTTACATCCTCCTGGAGGATGCCACGGATCAGACGATCATCAGCGTTGCAGGGGGGACTGTGCCCATCGATCTCCTCACCGCTGATGTGGACTTTCATCTACCGCCAGCGACGCAGGTGGCGATTGGCCGCGAGGTGATCGAAGTGATCACGCCGCTGCCAGAGGTGGACGCGTTGTTGCACCTGGGGCTGGCTCGCGCCAACGTCGAGGCGACAGTTCGATCTGTGGTCATGCAATTGCTGGCGATCACTGGGGTGATGATCGCTGTGGGGTTTGCGGCGGCCATCTTCCTCACCTGGATTCTCACACGTCCGCTGTTAAGTCTGGTCTCCGCCACCCAGGCGGTAGCGCAGGGGGATCTGAGCCGGCGCGTACCACGTTGGGCCAACGATGAGATTGGGGAACTATCCACTGCTTTCAACCGCATGATGGATTCGCTTCAACAGGCCCAAGCGGAGCAGCGCGAACGGGCGGAATTGCGCGAGCGCTATGTCAGCGGCGTGATCCTGGCCCAGGAAAGTGAACGCCAGCGCATCGCCCGTGAACTGCATGATAGCACCAGCCAATCGTTAACCTCGCTTTTGGTGGGCTTACAGAATTTGAAGGCCGCCGTGAACAATCCTCAATGCGACCACCCGATTGAGGAGCTGCGCCAGGTTGTAGGGAGGACGCTAGACGAAGTGCGTACACTTTCCTGGCGGTTACGCCCTAGCGCTTTGGACGATCTGGGATTGGTGAGCGCGCTGCACCATTACATTGAGGATTACCACGAGCGGTACGGCATCCAGGTCGATTTCTTTGTCCGTGGCCTGCACGGGAGGCTACCACCCGAGATGGAAACCAGCATCTACCGCATTGTACAAGAGGGGCTGACCAATATCGCCCGCTATGCTCAGACCGACCATGCCAGCATTATCCTCAACCGCCGCGTCGAGGGGATCCGACTGATCATTGAGGATAACGGCATTGGCTTTGATCCGGCGCAGGTGGAAGCGCAGAACCGAAGCCTGGGATTACAGGGCATCCGTGAGCGCGCCGCCCTCCTCGGCGGCAGCCTGACCATCGAATCCCAACCCGGGCTGGGGACGAGTCTCTTTGTCGAGATCCCTTATGCGGAGGGTGAGGGGCGAGATGCCAGGGGCGAATTGCATGATGCGTAGTGCGTAAAACGTGCAAACGTGCAAACGTACAACTTCTGCGGTCCGCGGTCGGTCGTCCGTCGTCTCTTTTCACCCAGGAAGGTACTGTTCATGTCTGATTCTATGCGTATTCTGATTGTTGACGACCACGCCATTCTACGTTCTGGGCTGCGGCTCCTCATTGAAAATCAGCCCAATGTCGAAGTAGTGGGCGAGGCCGAGAGTGGCGTTGAAGCTCTGAAAAAAGCGCGCGCGCTGCGTCCAGATCTGATCCTGTTGGATCTGAGTATGCCCGATGGCGATGGGCTGAGCGTGATTCCACAATTGCGCCGTGAATTGCCATCCACGCGGATCTTGATCCTCACCATGCACGATGACGCCAGCCATCTGCGCCAGGCCCTCGACGCCGGCGCATCGGGTTATGTACTCAAAAAGGCTGTGGATCAGGAATTGATCATGGCGATCCGCGCCGTAAGGCGGGGCGAAACCTATGTCCACTCGGCCATGACCCAAAAACTCCTCGAAGCGCTGGTTCATCCGCAAGAAGCGGAGAAGAGCGATCCCTGGAAGGCCCTCTCTGAGCGCGAATTTGAAGTGATGCGGCTGGTGGCATTGGGCTATACCAATGCTGAAATCGCCGAAGAGATCAGCGTGAGTGTGAAAACAGTCGAAAGCTATCGGGCGCGCGGTATGGAAAAACTGGCGCTCGAATCGCGCGCACAACTTGTCCAATCTGCTCTCAAATATGGTCACCTGGACTAGAGACCAGGTTAGCATAGGGAAAACCCTGGCTTGATTCGCTGTAAGTCCAGGGTTTCGCCCGCTACCGAACCTCCTTGATTGGGGCTAAACTTGAGCCATCAAGAGACAAATTGCTTATCCCTTAAGGAGGATTCAGATGGTAAACATTTTTAAGAGAGAACATCTCAGTGGCATTGAGGAACCTAATTTCGTCAAGACCCTCTTCAACGATGTTCGTTTCTCAGTTTTGTGGTTGGTGGTTCGAGTTTGGTTAGGGTTTCAGTGGATCACATCGGGCATGGGTAAGGTGGATAACCCAGCCTGGGTGGAAACAGGTCAGGCGTTGAGAGGCTACTGGGCAAATGCCATCGCAATCCCCGAGACGGGACGCCCGGCGATTGCCTTCGACTGGTATCGATCCTTCCTGACTTTCTTGCTCAATACCGAGTCGTACACCTGGTTTGCCAAGTTGGTCGTCTACGGTGAGATCCTGATCGGTGTTGCTCTGGTTGTTGGCGCTTTTGTGGGGATTGCAGCATTCTTTGGCGCTTTTATGAACTGGAACTTTATGATGGCCGGTTCTGCCAGCACCAACCCCATGCTCTTTGTGGCGGCCTTGGGCCTCATCTTCGCCTGGAAGATCGCCGGTTACCTGGGCGCTGATTTCTTCCTGCTGCGCTGGTTGGGCACCCCGTGGAACCGGCAGCAACGCAGAGAATCCCAGCGAGTCCGCGAAGTGAGCTACGCTGGCGCCAGCGACGATTAAGCCTCAAAGCTGAAACGATTCAAAAACAGGAGGGGTGTGGTTCACCCCTCCTGTTTTGATTGGCGCAGATCTTACTTCCCCTTTGCCCTTTACCTTCTCTGCTCTCGCCTATTCCCCATTTCTTCGCGCTGCCATCAACCATACGCCGTCCTCCGCGCGCAGCGTAAAGCGGGTGACCAGTCGCGACGGGCGATCCGCCGGACGAAAACGGAAGCGTTGAAGCACACAGGCTGTGATCAGAGCCATCTCTAGCCGGGCCAGCGGTTCACCAATACATTTGCGTGGACCGGCGCCAAAGGCGAGAAAGGCCAGCCGATCGATCTCATCCCGGCTCCAGCGGTCGGGATCAAATCGTTCGGGGTGTTGCCAATCGTCGCGGTGATGGTGGATTCCGTAAATGTTGATCAACATCGTGGCATGCGCAGGGATCGGAAAGCCCGCGATCTCGTCGGTTCCAATCGACTGGCGCGTGGTGACATAGGCCGCCGGATATCGGCGCAGGGTTTCGTCGACGCACTGCTGTAAATAGGGCAGCGCCGCCAGATCTTCAACCGTGGGCATGCGTCCCGCCAATACTCGATCCAATTCGGCGACGAGTTGCGCTTCCACCTCAGGATGGCGCGCCAGCTCGTAGAAAAGCCAGGAAAGGGTGACCGCGCTGGTCTCGTGGCCGGCGGTGACGATGCCAAAGAGTTCATCCATCAACTGCGCAGTGGAAAGGGTGAAGCCGCTCTCGTCGTCGTGGCCGGCCATCATTAGTGAAAGCAGATCCGGGGGATGTTGCTCTGCGGGCAGTTGGCGACGTTGGCGCACCACATCGCCCAGTGTGTCGCGGATCACCGACAGCGCATGTTTGAAGGCGCGGTTGCGCGGCGTGGGTACAAAGAGCGGGGTCAGGCGCAGGGAAAGCGTCGTAGCCTTGTCCAGCACAAAGCCGGAGACCTCGGAAAAAGCGTGGTAGAGCTGCGGGTGATCGTCGAGGATGTTCTGGCTGAGCATGGAACGACCAATGATGCTCATGGTCACATCCATCATCGCCGCTTCCAGATCGAGCATCTGCCCATGCGGCCAGCGGTCGAGCATCCGCGCCGATTCTTCCACAATAATGTCGCGGAAGTTGTTCACCACTCTGCGATGGAAGACCGGCTGCATCAGCCGCCGCCGGTGCAGCCAGGGATCGCCGTCGCTGGTGAAGAGATCGTCGCCCGAAATCAGCGCCAGCCGCGCCACATCCATAAAGCTCTGCTCTTTGGTATAGTTACGGCTGTTCTTCTGCAAAACGTGGTGCGCGCCCTCCGCCTCGGTGATCACATATTGGGTCACCGGGCCCAGGCGGATGCGCGTCACGGGTCCGTAATTGTGGGCCAGATCGAGCAGCATCTCCAGTGCCCGCTTCTGAAAATCGGGTAGATCGCCGAGCAACGAAGGGCTGTGGTTTCGTTCTGGCGGCAAAAGTTGGGCGGTCATGGGGTCTGCTTTCTGGTGTGGATGGCACAGTGGATAGAAAGGGTATTACTTGACCTTTATCGCGAACCAATAGCACGGCTTTCCGCCAGTGTACGCCCCATCCCCATTTCGCCGCGATGTTCGGATTCATGTTGGATCAGGTGGTGGATCACCCAGATCGGCGTCACATCGTAGGGCGGAAGTTCCCGCACACGGCGAAAATCCTCGGCGCCGATGGAGCGCATCTCCTCTAAAAAGGTCGAACGCACCTGATCCAATCGCCGCCAATGTTCTGCCAATGTTAACCCCGCCACCACCGTCAGATTGCCATCCTCAGTGCGCACGTCGTAGGGGAAGAGGGCGATTACCTCGGCGGGGAAGTCGCGCACCAGGATCTCGCAATAGAGCCAATCAGCCTCAATGAGGGCAATGTGGTAGAGCAGGGAGCCAATGCTGTTGGCCCATCCGGGCGGCGTCCAATCGATGAGGGCTTCCGGCAAGTTGGCGAACTTCTCCCGTGTCCGCTGGCGGCACTCCTCAAGCGCGGCCAACGCGTACCCGACTTCGAGATCGTAATCGGGCAATGGTTTCAGCACCAATTGATTGCGTTCTTGCTGGAGCACTGGCATTCCCTTTCTGGGCGAAGGAGGGCGGACCAACAATCCGCCCTCCATTGTAATCCATTTACGCCACGCAGACACTGTTGACAGTCGGCTGTCCACAGGATTGCCAGACAACCGTATGGACCTCAACCACATGCGCCTCAATATACTGCTGACCGTGATAGCGCGCCACTGAGATGCGATGGTGACCATCGACCACGTAGAATTCGTCATCGAGCTTGATTAACTCAATGAGCGGCAGCGTTACTCCCTGGTAGTAGGCCCGGTCAACCGACAGCCAGCGGTCCTTTAAGTGTTCGCTGCGCGGCATAAAGCTGCGGTCGAAGTCGTGCTGCCGGCCCACGCTGCCGACGATTTTCTCCACGAGAACGACACAGTCGCCCAGGTCGGAACGTTCGATGAGCCTGCGATCTTGCATGGCTTCGTTGAAGGTCTTCAACTTGTTCGAGCGGAACAACATCCGATCCAAGATCTGGCGCCATTGGTTGTTGCTGAGCGCATTCTCAAAGTTCTTGGCGACCTGTATCCACTTCTGTTGTGTACCCTGATCAGCAGCGACAAAGGCTACATCCAATGCCTGGGGGGAAAGGAACATTGGCGGCCTCCTTCCTTTACTTCTTGTAAGCGAACCTTTCCTCTGGGGTGGCAAGCGTGCCATCCTTGCAGCAGCGCGGCTAACTGCGCTACACAACCATCATAGAGGCTGCGAGCCGTCCACACATCCCCAGGGTATGGACATTGGTTACCACAATTGTTGTGAAGAACGCCTCAGTCGAAAGGCACAGGGGGAGAGACAAAGGGAGGAAGGAAGGGAGAGGATATTGGGTATAGGATATTAGGTATTGGTTGGCGCTAACCAATACCTAATATCCTATACCCAATATCCAATATCTGATCTTTATTCGCTGGCAGCAAGCGGCGAGCCGCCGTTGGCAAGCTGCTGCTGGACCTGAATGGCCTTTAACTGGGCCTGGCGGGCCTGGTCGATGGCGATGCCGAGGATACGGGCTGCTTCTTGCGGGCTGTGGAAGCCAGTGCTGTTCTCAGAGGAGACAAAGTCCCAGCGCAGGCTGCTGGCCCGGTGCAGAGAGAGCGCTTCTTCCAGCGCGGCGTCGTCTGCGCCGGCTTCACGCGCTGCCACAATGGCGTCAATGGCGTCTACCAGCGCGTGTTCGGTATGGCGCAACAGCTCCGCCGTCTTGTTTTGGATGTTGATCACCCGGTTGCGCAGATCCTCTTCAGACTGCTGGTGACAGGTCTGGCACGACTGGTTGATGTTGGTCAAAGGGCTTCGCAGCCAGTGATCCGAGATCTTCATGCCGCCTTCACGCACGTAGGGCATATGACAATCGGCGCAGGCCACACCCGATTGGGCATGGATGCCGGTACTCCACATCTCATATTCGGGATGTTGGATCTTGATCATCGGCGCGCCAGTTTCTTTGTGCGCCCAATCTTTGAAGCCTGCCTTGTCGTAATAGGCTTCAATGTTGTCAACCGTCAGCCCCTCTGTCCACGGGAAGGTGAGCAGCTTGTTTTCCCCTTGGAAGTAGTACTCGACGTGACACTGGGCGCAGACATAGGTACGCATCTCCTGGCGGCTGATCGTTTGCAGATCCACCCCGTTTGCCTCTAATGCGTTGCGCAGGGCCGGCCGCGTGATCCGCAACGCCATGGTCTTCGGATCGTGACAATCTGCGCAAGATGTACCCAGGTGGAATTGATCCTTGAGATCGTTGTAAGGCGTCTTGTTGAACGCTTCCCAGCCCATCTCCGCGATCATTTGGGGCGATTCGGCGGCGTGACAGTTAGCGCAGGCTGCTGGTTGATTGACCACCTGCACGCGCTGTGTCATCGCCTGATCGATCTGGCCGTAGTAATGGCCGCGTTCCTCATTGTGATCAATGCTGAAGGCGTAGCCCGCCCAGATCCGCGTCATGGCGGGGTATCGTTCCAATTTGCTGTAGACTTCGGAGCCGCCATAGGGCGTCTCGCCGTAGTTTTCCTGGGTGCGGCGGAAGGAATCGTAATGCATCGGGAAGTTTTGACCCCACACCACAGGATCAAGCTCATCCTCGGCGATTTCCACCACGCGCAGCGGATATTGCGCCGCCTCATGTTTCCGTGTGTTGATATTGATCAACAGCGCCGCCGCGCCAGCGGTAAGGAGAGCTGCAACCAGAAAAATAGCGGCATAGATGATCGTTTGCCGCGAGAACAAGACTTTAGCCATCGCTTCTGCTCCTAAAATTGAAGGGGATGTGAATGTTGATGTCGAACCATCTGTGACTATCCATCAATTGCCGTGACCGACATTGCCATGACAATTTAAACATGACGCAGGTTCGCCCAGATCCGACTGATGGATTTGGGTCAACAAGGGTTCGTGGCACTGCGTGCAATTATCCAATGCGATCCGCTGGTTGAAGTCGCGGATCTGGATCGGATCGGGGAAATTGCCGGTCGTAAAGGCCAGGCTGTGGTTCCAGCCGTTGATGCCCTTGACGATCCATTTGTCGGGGAAGGCGTGGGGTGTGTGGCAATCGTTGCAAGCCGCAAACGATTTATGGCTGGAATGATTCCAGCTTTCAAACTGATCGCGCATGACGTGACAGTTTACACAAGCCTGCGGATCGTTGGAAAAGTAGGACAATCCTTGCGCATAATTAAATGTGTATGTGCCTAAGCCAAACAAGATGCCCAGCAGCGCGACCACACCAACCGACCAGTAGTGGATTTTAGCCGCTGGATCGGCGCGTGAGGAAGATTGTTTTGGATCGGACATGGGCCCTCTCTCAAAAGGTGAAGGGTGGTAAACAATGGATCGCCGCCAACGTATGGGGATGGCGGCGATCAAATGAGCTATATTATCGCGCAGATTGAGACGATTGTCAGCGACTTTTGTCACGCGGGGTGCATCTCAGATTGGGCGCGCTCAGGTCGGGTCCATGGCCGGCCGTCGCCGGTCCGTGACCGGCGAGGAGCATTCTCACCCCAGATTTGCTCCACACCCTACCCAACCGCAACGGGACGCCTGCGCCGTCAACGGTAACCGATGATGTGTGGAGATTGGGTCACTTTGCGCTCACCTTCACCATCGTCAAGATCATTGTCAGCGCGCTCTGGGCAAAGACGCTGTGGGGCAGATTGGGCGTCATGTAGATCAGATCGCCTGGGCCAACCTTTGTCGTATCTTCGCCTAACTTGATCTCTCCTTCACCGGCCAAAATCTGAATGGTAGCGGCCATCGGCGTCTTATGTTCTGTCAATTCCTGGCCGGCGGCAAAGCCAAAGAGGACCACTCGCAGCTCTGGCTCGGCAATCAACGTCCGGCTGACAATGCTCTCGACGGGGATATCCGCGAGTTCCCTGGCAACGGATTCGATATATTTGTAGGGGGTAGTCATAGAGATTTCTCCTGAGTAAAGATGATAAGATGACAGATTGCCCTTCGTCTTTTGGTCCTCACCGCCGCCAGCGGAACCACCACTGGAACAGCTTTTTGACGACCGGCGTGAGTCGGGTGCGGTTGTACTTGTCGGCAATCTTTTTGATCGCTTCGGACTGCACAGGATAGGGAAAGATCATGACAGCGATGGCGCGCAGGCCGACGCCGGCGACCATGGCCTGGGTGATCTGGTTGATCATCTCGCCGGCTTCGTTGGCGACGATGGTGGCGCCGAGGATCTGATCTGTCCCCGGTTTGAGGTGGATCTTGACAAAGCCATCGGTGTGACCGTCCGTGCGGCCGCGATCCACGTGCGAAAGTGGGTGGATTAGCGTATTCACAGCGATGCCCTTCTCCCTGGCCTCGCGCTCGGATAGCCCGACGTGGGCGATCTCCGGGGCGGTGAAGGTAGACCAGGGGATGACCAAATTGCTCGCCTTTTTGCGCGGACCGGGGAAGAGCGCATTTTGCAGCACAATGCGCGAGGTGGCGTCGGCCACATGGGTGAAGTGATACTTCTGCGCCACGTCGCCCGACGCGTAAACATTGGGGTTGGTCGTACGCAGCGTGTCATCGGTGATCACACCTCCCTCATTGTAATCGATCCCGGCAGCTTCGAGGTTCAAGTCGGTCACATTCGGCGCGCGACCCACAGCAACGAGGATGGCGTCGACCTCCAGCGATTTCTCCACCCCCGCCTGCTCGTAGTGGATCACCTTGCCCGCTGCACCCTGCGAGAAACGTTTGACCGCGCTTTGAAAGTGGAAATTTACCCCGTCACTCATCATTGCCCGCTGCACGATCGCGGCGGCGTCTCCATCCTCGCGGGGCAGGATCTGCGCGGAGCGCACGAAGACCGAAAGCTCGCTGCCCAGGCGCACAAAGGCATGGGCCATCTCCGCGCCGATGGGTCCGCCGCCGATGACGGCCAGCCGCCGCGGTAACTCGGTCAACTGGAAAAGGGTCTCGTTGGTCAAGTAGCCGATCTCCTCGATCCCCTGGATAGCGGGGATGGCGGCTTTGGAGCCGGTGGCGATGAGCGCTCTGGCAAAGGTGAGTGTGCGCCGCTCCTCACCGTCGATCACCTCAACCGTATCCGGCCCGGTGAAGCAAGCCAGCCCGCGGTAAAATTCCACCCCCTCGCGACGGAGACGTTCCACCGAATCGTCGTGGCTGATGGCGGCGCGGATCTGGCGCATCCTCCCCATGACGCGGCCAAAGTCGACCTCCACTTCACCGCGCACATGCACACCCATCTCGCGCCCGCGGCGGATCTCCGAAATGATGCGCGCCGGACGGATGACGCTTTTGGAGGGCACACATCCCCAGTTGAGGCAATCGCCGCCCACCAACCCCTTTTCGATCAGCGCTACTTTTGCGCCCAGGCCGGCTCCGCCAATCGCGCCAACCAGTCCCGCCGTCCCCCCGCCGATCACCACCAAATTATAACGTCCCGTCGGCGTGGGATTGGTCCAATCCGCGGGGTAAACATTGCGCAGCAACTCGGCGTTGGCCGCGTCTTGGGAATCGGGGAGTGGGGACTGGGGATTGGGGATTGAGTGTTGCATCTACTTCGTCTTTCGTGGGTAGTCCGTGGTTTTCGGTCAATCGTCAATCATCAACCGCCGGTCTTCTGCTCGCGCCGCCGCATGTACCGCGAGAGGATCAGGCTCACCACAAAGAGGACGACGGCCACCACCAACATGCGCGGATCGAGGCTGAGACCACTTTCGTCGAAGTGGCCGGAAGCGCCGGCCAGGGCAATCGCCACACCGCCGGGGATAGAACCGAGCAGCGAGGCAAGGGCGAAGGAGCGCCAATCGATGCGCAGGAATCCGGCCAGATAACTGACGGCGTCAAAGGGCAAAAAGAGGAAGCGCATGATCAGCACCGTCTCAAAGCTGTTCTGACGCATCCGGCGCACATAGCCCTGCAAGATCCCTTCAGAGGTATCTTCAGTGAGGATATCCTCGCCGAAAAAGTAGCCGATGGCGTAGGCGAAGAGCGCGGACAGATTGCCACCCAACATTGAATAGACGATCCCCCACACGGGGCCAAAGACAAAGCCAGCCGCCAGCGTCAAGAGCGCCGATGAGAAAAAGATGAGTGGGCGCACGGTATAAATGGCGACGTAGATCAGCGGACCGATCATACTGCTGCGGAAGAGATCGAGCAATTGGCGCACAGCGTCCATGCCGTTCAGGTTGTTGGCGCGAGTATACCAAATATACGCGCCGATCAAAATCAACCAGAGGATCAGCGCCATCCCCCGCTGGCCGTAGCCCTGCCAGAACGAATCCCTTTGCTTGATTGCCTCAGTTTTCGATTGAACCGTCATCTTTTCCCCGGAGTTTAGTAATCAGTGATCCGTGATGAGTAATCAGTTGTCGCACAACACCACGGATCACTCTTCACAAGCATGTGACAATTCTGCGCATCGGACGCCATTTTATCTGTAAGAGCATGTACATCCGCTCTCCACAATGTGGGCAAACTTGCTAACGGGGGGGCAGGGTGGTGATTCAATAGGGAATGGCAGGACTTATCTTTGCCACACTTTTTCCTTGCGTTTTATAGCCCCCCAGCATATGAAAGGAAAACCCATGACTCAATTTTCACGCAAGCAGAGGATTGGGCGACACTTCTGTCTGCCCTTATGGTTGACGATACTCTTTTTGATGGTAGCTGCCTGCGCCGCGCCTGCGCCAGCCACTACACCTGGCGACGCCACCGAGTCTGCGGTTACTACCACTCCCGCTCAGGATACGCTGCGCGTCGGCATGGAGATCCCCGTACAGTTGGATCCGGCCTTCGCCGCCTCGGATGTGGAGATCGCCATCCTCAACGCGGTCTACGATTATCTGGTGGACATTGACGCCGCCAATGAGATCCAGCCGCGGCTGGCGAGCGACTGGGAGATCAGCGACGACGGGCTGACCTACACCTTCAACCTCGCTCCCGACGTAACTTTCCACGATGGCAGCCCACTCAGTGCCGAAGATGTGGTGTGGACCTTCGACCGGCTGCGTGATCCCGATGCCCAATTGCCCACCACGAGCCTCTACAGCAACATTGAGAGCATCACCGCCGAGGATGAAAACAGTGTCGTCTTCACGCTGTTTGAGACCAATCCCTTCTTCCTTTACGATCTGAGCGACAACCACGCGCTGATCTTACAGGCGGGGACAGAGAACTCAACCAATTTCAACGGCACTGGCCCCTTCCGCGTAACAAACTACAGTGCGGAAAACCGCATTGAGATGGCCGCCAACGAAGATTATTTCATTGAGGGCAAGCCCGGTGTCGCCGCCCTTGAGATCGTCTTCTTTGCCGATCAGTCCGCAGCCGTGGATGCGGTGCGCGGCGGGCAGTTGGATCTGGTCATGCGTATGCCCACGCCGCTCTTCCAAACTTTGCAGAATACGCCGGGGCTGACCACTGTCAACATCCCCACCAATGGCTTTGATCTCGTACGGCTGCGCTCAGATCAGCCGCCGGGCAACAACCCATTGGTGATCGAAGCGCTCAAACTGGCGACGGATCGAGCCGCCATCGTCGATATCGTCACCCTGGGGCTGGGCGCAGAGGGCAAGGATTCGCCCATCGGTCCCACCTTTCAGCAGTGGTTCGCCGCGGATCTGACCGCCCCGGCGCGTGATCCCGAACGGGCGCGTGAACTGCTGGCCGAAGCGTGCTACGCCGACGGTCTGCAATTGGATCTGCACACCCCCGACACTGGGGATCGCCCCGATCTGGCCGTCGTCCTTCAGGAGCAGTGGGCTGAGGCGGGGATCAACGTCAACGTCATCGTCGAGCCGGAGAGCGTCTATTACGGCGATAACGGCTGGCTGGAGGTTCCGCTGGGCATCACCGGCTGGGGACACCGCCCCTATCCTCAGTTCTATTTCGAGGTGATGCTGACGTGCGACGCAATCTGGAACGAGTCGCACTTCTGCGATCCTGAGTTCGATCAACTGGTGGCGCAGGCCGGGACGACTATGGACGAGGCCGAGCGCACAGGGATCTACGCCGAGATGCAACAGATTCTGTTGGAACGGGGACCGATCATCATCCCCTACTTCTTCCCGCAGTTCGGCGCCATCAGCGACCGTTTCACCGGCTTTGAGGTCAAACCTTTCCCCGGTCGCACGGATCTGGCGGCGATTCGGGCGGCGGAGTAAAAAGTAATGCGTAATTCGTAATTCGTAATTCGTAATTCAGAAAGGTATGTCTACCAATTACGGATTACGCATTACGCATCACCCAGAGATAGAATTCAATGGCCCCAATCTCTTCTTCCGCCGTTCGATCCAAACGGAGCTTCCGCCCGCTGCGGAGCTTGGGCATACTCTACGCCCGTCCTAGCTCGGCGGTGGGGACGACGTTGGTGCTGATCTTTTTGGCGATGGCGCTGCTTGGCCCGTGGATCGCGCCCTACAGCGCCACCCAGCAGATCGCGGGCGCGGCGCGACAGGCCCCGTCGCTTGATCATCCCTTTGGCACAGATCGGCTAGGACGCGATGTCTTCAGCCGCGTCGTCATCGGCGCGCGCGACATCTTCGCTCTGGCCGGGGCGGGGACGCTGGCTGCGGTCATCCTCGGCACGTTGGCCGGGCTGCTTGGCGGCTATGTCGGCGGCTGGGGAGAGGAGATCCTCTTCCGTCTGTTCGATAGTCTGCTGGCCCTGCCTGCGCTGCTGTTGGCCCTACTGCTGTTAGGAACCATCGGCCCGTCGCGCAGCAGCGTCCTGGCTGTGATCGTCATCGTCTACACGCCGATTGTGGCGCGGGTGGTGCGCAGCGTGGTCCTTGACGTAAAGACCAAAGGTTTCATTGAAGCGGCGCGTATGCAGGGGGAATCGACAGGCTATCTGCTCGTGCGCGAGATCCTGCCATCGGTGCTGCCGGCGCTGGCTGTGGAAGCGGCGCTGCGCTTCTCCTATGCCATCTTTTTGGTAGCGTCGCTCGGTTTCCTGGGGGTGGGGGTGCAACCGCCCAGCCCCGATTGGGGGTTGATGGTGCGCGAAGCGCGCAACTACTTTGAACTCACGCCCTGGGCGCTCTACTTCCCCGCCGCCGCCATCTCGCTGCTTGTCATCGGCGTGAATCTCATGGCGGATGGGTTGAAGCGGGTGTTGCAGGTTGGAGATAGATGACTGGTGATAGGTGACTAGGGATTGGGGAGAGGCGAAGAGGCGTCGTAACACACACTACGCGCCACGAATCACGCACCCCAGTCACCTATCGCCAGTCACCAGTCCCTCAAACAAGAGGCTCACGTTGACCAACACCACTCTCGACATCCACAATCTCACGGTCGCTTACCGCCAGGGGGAACGGTGGTTGGACGCGGTGCGCGGGGTGAATCTGTCGATTGGGGCGGGGCAGATCTATGGGCTGGTGGGCGAGAGCGGATCGGGCAAGTCGACGCTGGCGCTGTCAATCCTGGGCTATTTGAGTGAGAATGGGTCTGTGCAGGGTGGCGCGATCTGGCTCAAGGGCCGGGATCTCTCCACGCTGCGCCGCAAGGAAATGGAAGCGATCTGGCGTGACGAGATCCGGCTGATCCCCCAGAACCCGCTGCCGTCACTCAACCCATCCTTGACCATCGGCGATCAGATCGCGGAGACGCTGCCTGCTGGTCTGTCACAGGCCGAAAGGCGGAATCGTGTCCTCGATCTGTTGACAATGGTGCGGCTGGCCGACGCCGAACGGGTGGCGCAGAGCTATCCGCACCGGCTCAGCGGTGGACAGCAGCAGCGGGTGATGATTGCAATGGCGCTGAGCGGCGAGCCATCCTTGCTGGTGATGGACGAGCCGACCACCAATCTCGATGTAACCACCGAGGCTGCCATCCTCGATCTGATCCGCGATCTCATCGAGAATCGCAAAACCTCGGCGCTCTACGTCACCCACAGCCTGGGCGTGGTGGCGCAGCTTTGTGACCGTGTGGCCGTCCTCTACGCCGGGGAACTGGTGGAAGACGCCGCCGTGGCCGATCTCTTTCGGCAGCCGCTGCACCCATACACCCAGGCGCTGCTCGACAGCGTGCCGAGCCTGGGGCAGAACAAACATCAGCCGACGATGCAGTTGCGCCCGATCCCCGGCCAGATCCCCGCGTTAGACGATCTGCCGCATGGATGTATCTTCACGCCGCGCTGTCCGCTGGCGATTGATCGCTGCCATGACGAGCGTCCGCCCCTGGAGGAAGTGGAACCGGGGCAACGTGTGCGCTGTCACCGTTGGCCGGAGATCGCGGATGGGCGGGTCGATCCACGGCAACCGGCCCATGCGGGGACGGCGATCCAACCTGCCACGAATGATGAAACCATATTGGATGTTGTCAACCTTGAAAAGCACTACACCGTACCCCGATCCCTGCGTGCGGTGCTGCGTGGACAATCCGCGCAGCAGGTGAAGGCGGTCAACGGGATCGATCTGCGCATCCGCCGCGGCGAGACGTTGGGATTGGTGGGCGAGAGCGGATCGGGCAAGTCCACGGCGGCGCGCTGCATCATCGGCCTGATCGGGCGCGATGAGGGCGAGATCACCCTGCTCGACATGCCACTGGCGCGGCGGTTGGGGGATCGCGAAAAAAAGACGCTGCGCCAATTGCAGATGGTGCTGCAAAGCCCCGACGAAGCGCTAAACCCCTACATGCGCGTGGACGAGATCCTGCGCCGACCGCTTATGCGCCTGGCAGGTCGCACCCGTCACGAAGCGGATCGGGAGGTGGAGCGGCTGCTCTCGTCGGTCAAACTCAGCACCGCTTACGTGGATCGGCTGCCCGATCAGTTGAGCGGCGGCGAAAAGCAGCGGGTGGCGATTGCCCGCGCCTTTGCCTCGCAGCCCGATCTGCTCCTCTTTGACGAGTCGATCTCTGGGCTGGATGTGTCGGTGCAGGCGGCGATCCTCAATTTGCTCATCGAACTGCAACAGGAAAGTGGGAGCGCCTACCTCTTTATTTCACACGATTTAGCGGTGGTGGGCTATCTCGCCGATGTGATCGCCGTGATCTACCTGGGCCAGTTGATGGAAGTAGGGCGCACCGGGCAGATGCTCAACCCGCCCTATCATCCCTATACCGAGGCGCTGCTCTCGGCCATCCCCAACCTGGACCCTGACATCAAGGGGTCGCCGATCCGGCTGGAGGGCGAGATCCCCAGCCCGGTGGACGCGCCGACGGGCTGTCCCTTCCACACGCGCTGTCACCGCCGTCCCCTGTTGGCCGATCCCGATCTCTGTGCGCGCCAAGAGCCGCCGTGGCGCGAAGCCGAAGACGGTCACCGCATCTACTGTCATATTCCATTGGACAAGTTGACACAGGTGCAGAGGGATGTAATGCGTAATCCGTAATTCGTATTGTGTGTTCAGGATTGTGAGGAGCGAATTGCAAATTGCGGACCTGCAAACCTGCAACTTGCCACCACTTTTGCCGCCGACCGCAGCGGTCGGACTGCCTTTTGCCTTGAGGTTCTGTCATGCTGCGTTACATCCTGCGCCGATTGTTCTTTTTGGTTGTTACCGTTTTTCTGACTTCGCTGTTGATCTTCGCGGTGACGCAACTGCTGCCAGGGGATGTGGCGCGGGTGATCCTGGGGCGAGAGGCGGGCGAGGCGGCGTTGCAACAACTGCGCCAGGAATTGGGATTGGATCAGCCGCTCGTCGTCCAGTATGGGCGCTGGCTGGGCAACTTTTTAACTGGCGATTGGGGACAATCGTACAGCACGGATCAAGCTATCCGCCCGCTGGTGATGGAACGATTGGGCAATTCGTTGATGTTGGCCGGGTTGACGCTGCTCATCGCCCTGCCGCTGGGGATCGGGCTGGGCGTACTCGCTGGCTTCAACGAGGATAGTCTCCTCGACAACGTGATCAGCGTGGGATCGCTCTCGGTGGTGGGGCTGCCGGAGTTCGTCACCGGTCTCTTTTTGATCCAGATCTTCGCCTTTCGCTTGCGCATCCTGCCCGCCAATTCGTCGATCCGGCCCGACGCCAGCTTTGGCGAGGCGCTGCCCATGTTGATCCTCCCGGCGCTGACGGCGACGCTGGTGCTGTTAGCCTACATTGTGCGGTTGACCCGCGCCGGCGTCATCGAAGAGCGCAAGAAGCCGTACGTGCGCACCGCCGTCCTCAAAGGGCTGCCCTGGCGCACTGTCGTCACAAAACATGTCCTGCGCAACGCGCTGCTGCCCACCGTTACCGTGGTAGCCATCAGCTTTGGTTGGCTGATCAGCGGCTTGATCGTCATCGAAAATGTCTTCAACTATCCTGGGCTGGGGCGGCTGCTCACCTTTGCCATCGACCGCCGCGATCTGCCCTTGCTCCAGGCCATCACCTTTGCCACGGTCCTCGGCTATTCCCTCGCCAACCTCATCGCCGATCTGCTCTATGCGTATCTCAACCCGCGCATTCGCTATTCGTGAAGGAGGGGATCGGGGACTGGGATCGCGTTGACAATCGCCCAATCTCGTAATCGCCTAATCTCTCGCTTGCAGAGATTGAGCGATTACGAGATTTCAGAAACTCAACCCAATCCCCAGTCCCCGATCCCCAATAATTGCGCTTTCCCCGCGCTCGCCATTATGATTGGGATGCCGACAACGGAAATCGGTTACAACATGGGGCGACGATTCGCCCCTTTTTGTATGGAATCTGTTTAGTGTGGGTGGACGAGAAGGATCGTCTCAATTTATGGAGCCAATGACGTTCGTGTTGTTTGTGGCGGGTTTGGTTCTGTTGATTGTAGGTGCGGAGTTGTTGGTGCGGGGAGCATCTCGGTTGGCGGCGGCGATTGGGATTTCCCCGCTGATCATCGGGCTGACGGTGGTGGCTTTTGGCACCAGTTCACCGGAAATGGTCGTGAGCATACAGTCCAGTTTGGGCGGCAATCCGAACCTGGCGCTGGGCAATGTGGTGGGTAGCAACATCTTCAACGTACTCTTTATTCTGGGCGTCTCTGCGATTATCACACCATTGATCGTCTCGCAGCAGTTGATTCGGTTGGACGTGCCGATCATGGTGGCTGTTTCGGCGCTGACCTGGATCTTCGCCTTGAACGGGGCCATCGACCGCTGGGAAGGCGTGATCCTCTTCTTGCTGATCATTGCGTACACAGTTTTTTCGGTCTATATGAGCCGCCGCGAAGGCAAGGCAATACAGGATGAATACGCCGAAGCCTTTGGCGTGCCCGATACAAAACGGAGCAATCTGCCGCTCAATCTGGTGTTGGTGGCGGCGGGGCTGGGGACGCTGATCCTGGGTTCGCGCTGGCTGGTGGAGAGCGCGATCACCTTTGCCGAGGTGTTAGGCGTCAGCGATCTGGTCATTGGCTTGACCATCGTCGCCGCGGGGACATCACTTCCAGAAGTTGCCACGTCGATTATGGCCAGCATCAAAGGGGAGCGCGACATTGCGATTGGCAATGTTGTCGGCAGCAACATCTTTAATTTGATGGCGGTGTTGGGGCTGTCGGCTACCGTGTCGCCGGTGGGGGTGACTGTTGCCCCAAGCGCGCTGGCCTTGGACATCCCGGTAATGTTGGCGGTTGCGGTCATCTGTCTGCCCATCTTCTTTACGGGCAGTCGCCTCTCGCGCTGGGAAGGAATGATCTTCCTGGGCTATTACGTCGCCTACACGGCCTATTTGATCATGTCGGCTTCGCAGAGTCCCCAAATTGGTCTCTTCAACCAAGTTATGCTCTATGTCGCCATCCCCTTGACCGTGTTGCTGTTATTGGTCACCACCGTCCGCTCGATTCGCGCAAAGGCATAGTCGACTACCCAACAATTGCAGTTTCTTCAATCTGCGCAGTATGATTGACGTGCCGACACGGGGGGCGGCAACAACATGGGGCGCTACGTCGCCCCTTTTTGGTTGCGCTTTTTCACTTGCTATTGATAAGGGAGATCATCTCGATTTATGGGGATCATGACGTTTGTGTTCTTTGTTGTGGGTCTGGTTTTGTTGATTGTGGGTGCGGAGTTGTTGGTGCGTGGATCGTCCCGGCTGGCGGCGGCGATTGGGATTTCACCGCTGATCATCGGGCTGACGGTGGTGGCTTTTGGCACCAGTTCGCCGGAATTGGTGGTCAGCGTTCAGGCCAGTCTGGGCGGCAACCCCAACCTGGCGATGGGCAACGTGATCGGCAGCAACATTTTCAACGTGCTGTTGATTTTGGGGTTGTCGGCGGCAATTGCGCCGTTGATCGTTTCGCAGCAGTTGATCCGTTTGGACGTGCCGCTGATGATAGCGATCTCGGCGCTGACCTGGTTCTTCGCCCAGAATGGGGCCATCGACCGCTGGGAAGGGCTGCTGCTCTTTATGCTGCTAGTCGGCTACATCATCTTTTCGATCTATGTCAGTCGGCGCGAAGGCAAGGCGGTTCAAGAGGAGTACGCAGAAGCATTCGGCGTCCCCCAGGAGAAACGGGGGAATTGGATCGTCGATATGCTGTTCGTGGTGATTGGCCTGGGAGGATTGGCGTTGGGGTCACGCTGGCTGGTAGAAAGCGCAACCATCTTTGCCCAGGCGCTAGGCGTCAGCCCCTTCATCATCGGGTTGACCATCGTCGCCGCGGGGACCTCGCTCCCCGAAGTAGCGACTTCCGTCCTTGCCAGCATACGCGGCGAACGGGATATTGCCGTGGGCAACGTGGTGGGCAGCAACATCTTCAACCTGATGGCCGTGTTGGGGATCTCGTCTGCGATTTCACCCACCGGCGTGGCGGTGGCTCCCGAAGCGCTGGCCTTCGACCTGCCGGTGATGGTGATGGTGGCGCTGGCCTGTCTGCCGGTCTTCTTTACCGGCGGCATTATCTCCCGCTGGGAGGGTCTCCTCTTTTTGGGGTACTACGTAGCCTATACGATCTTCCTCATCTTCAACGCCACGGCGAATCCGGCGCTGCCCCTCTTCAGCCAGATCATGCTCTACGCGGTGATTCCGCTCACGGTGATCTTCTTTGCGGTAACGACGGTGCAGGCGGTGAGGAAGCGGGGATCGTGACTGGGGACTGGGGACGGAATCTTATAGACGATCCAAAATCGCCTAATCGCCCACCTAACGAGATTGGGCGATTAAGAGATTTCACGTGCATTACCCGATCCCCAGTCCCCAATCCCCAGTCCCCAATCCCCAGTCCCTGATCAGAGCGGAATCTGCTCGCCGAGGAAGGTGGGCGGCTGGCGGCGGACGATATCAAGCAGGGCCATGAGCGTGGCGGGGATCTCACGCATTTCGGACCAGGCGATGGAGCGCGGATCATAGTCACGTTGATCAGCGGCGACGCCGAAGACTTCCATGCCCAGTTGCTCACAGGTAAAAAGCGCCCGTGGCAGGTGAAAGCGTTGGGTGACTAACACAGCGGCATCCAAATCAAAGATGGCTTGTGCGCGGTAGCAGGTGTCATAGGTGCGTAAACCGGCGTAGTCGAGTTGGATATCCTCGGCGGGGACGCCGCGCTGTAGGGCATAGGCCATCATCGCGCCTGGTTCGTTGTAATATTGGGAACTGTTGTCGCCACTGAGGAGGAGTTTCTCCACCTTACCAGCTTCGTAGAGTTGAACGGCTGTCTCCACCCGATCCATCAACATGGCGCTTAACCGCCCGCTGGGATAGATCCGCGCGCCGAAGACAACCGCCACGCGAGTGATCGGCGCAGAATCTACAGTATAGATATTTTGGCTGCTGTTAGCGTCCACCCAAGCCCTCCACATGAAGGGGAACGAAATCAGCAACGCGCCGACAAGCACAATCCCAATGATCACTTTGTAGATCCGTTTTCGCATCTCAGTTCATTCACCCGATAAGGTTTGTCCATTCTGCGCCGTAAGTGTACTATCGACTCTACGTCTATGATGTGAACTTTGTTCCGCTGTTGGAATGGTGATTGGTGACTGGTGATAGGTGACTGGGAACCAGAATCCTTCCCCAGTCATCGATCACCAGTCACCAATCACCCAAAGACAGGGTACCTTTATGTCTCCCTCAACTATTATCTTTGACCTCGGCGGCGTCCTCCTTGAGTGGAATCCACGTTATCTTTATCGCAAGCTCTTTGAGGATGAAGCAGCGATGGAAAGCTTCCTCAGCATAGTTTGCACGCCTGAATGGAACGTGCGACAGGATGCGGGGCGTCCCTTTGCTGAGGCGGTGGCCGAACTGGTCGAACGCCATCCTGAGCAGGAAGCGCTGATCCGCGCCTACCACGAACGCTGGGAAGAGATGGTCCCCCACGCCATTGAGGAGACAGTGGAGATCCTCGCTGACGTGCGCGCCGCGGGCTACCGGGTGGCGGCGCTGAGCAATTGGTCCGCCGAAACCTATCCGCTCATGCGGCGGCGCTTCGACTTTCTCGGCTGGTTCGAGACCATTGTGCTTTCGGGTGAGGAACGGTGCATCAAACCCGATCCGCAGATCTACGAGATTTTGCTGCGCCGGTTGAATCAACCCGCCCACGAGTGCATCTTCATTGATGACAGCGAAAAGAACATTATCGTCGCGCAGCAGATGGGGATCCACGCCATCCATTTTCACTCATCCAGTGCGTTGCGGCAAACATTACACGAGATAGGCGTCGTATTTTGACATTCGCCCAAGTGGAAGCTATCCTACAGTTTCAGGGTGGGCGAGTCTCTATACTATTCCCGTCGAATTTTACAACAGAACGACAGCGCACCGGAGGAGTATCCGCCAGCCGTCGCCAGAGAGAGATCCCCACGGGCTGCAAGGGATCTTCGTCAGCGCAGCGGAGAAGGTAGCCGGGAAGGTCGATTGGGTGAAAGGAAACGTAACCCAATCCGGGAACGCCCGTTACAGCGACGAGAGAGCAGTTAGCAGTTAGCAGTTGGCAGTTAGCGGAGACGACCTCTGGCTAACCGCTACCGGCTACCGGCTACCGGCTAACAAAGGTGGTACCGCGGAGTCGCTCCGTCCTTTTGAGGATGGGCGACTTTTTTTGTTTGAACATAAGAATGAAGAATAAAGAATGGGTTGGCAACAGGTCTTCGATAATACAAGAACGCCGCCCGACGAATTCTTCATTCATCATTCTTCACTCATAGTTCAGGAGGGCATGATGCAGACCCAGGAAATGCCAAAAACGTATAACTCGAAAGAGTGGGAAGAAGATCTCTACCGCTGGTGGGAAGGGCAGGGATTCTTCCGGCCAGAGCAACAGGAAGCCAGTGGATTGGCAGATCCGGGGGGGGAGCCTTTTGTGATCTCCATGCCGCCGCCCAATGTCACCGGCGCGCTGCATCTGGGGCACGCCATCACCAGCAGTATTGAGGATATGCTGATCCGCTACAACCGCATGAAGGGACGGCCCACGCTCTGGGTCCCCGGCACGGATCACGCTGGCATCGCCACGCAGAATGTGGTGGAGCGCAAACTGGGCGAGCAGGGGGTCAGCCGCCATGATCTGGGACGCACCCGCTTTGTGCAGGAGGTGTGGGATTGGAAAGACGAGTATCATAGCCGCATCAGCGCGCAGCAGCGGCGCATGGGCATCTCGTGCGATTGGAACCGCGAGCGCTTCACCCTCGACGATGGCCTGAGCGACGCCGTACTCGAAGCCTTCATCCGCCTCTACGAGGAGGGGCTGATCTACCGTGGCAACTATCTCGTCAACTGGTGTCCGCGCTGCGAGAGCGCCATCAGCGATCTCGAAGTGGAACATGAAGAGGTGGAAGGCAAACTCTACACCTTCCGCTATATGCTCAAAGAGGGCGGCCATGTGGAGGTGAGTACCACGCGACCAGAGACCATTCTCGGCGATACGGCGGTGGCCGTCCACCCGGAGGATGAACGTTACAAAGCGTTGGTGGGCAAGACGGTGCTGGTTCCGATCCTGGGCCGCGAGATCCCCATTATCGCCGACGAGCATGTGGACCCATCTTTCGGCACGGGCGCGCTCAAGGTGACACCGGGCCACGATCCCAACGACTACGAGATCGGCA
>JAHBVG010000081.1 GCA_019637695.1 Caldilineaceae bacterium
GCCCAAAAACAGCATTGTGCGCCAGTTCCAACGGCTCTTTGCGATTGACGGCGTCGCGCTCGAGTTCGAGCAAGAGGGGCTGGAAGCTGCCGCCACAGAAGCCTTCTTGCGTCGGACGGGCGCGCGTGGGCTGCGCTCGATTGTGGAAAGCGCCCTGCTCGATGTCATGTACGAGATCCCCGGTCGTGATGACATTGCTCGCTGCATAGCGGATCGCGAAGTCTTCACCCAGCAGAAACTGCCGCGACTTTACGGCCATCAGGGCCAACTGATCCACCTCGATCGTAAGTTCGATCAAGCGGCGTAATCAGGTATTGGATATTGGGTATTAGATTTTATGGACCTGAGTGCTAATACCCAATATCTAATATCCAATACCCTTTCCCCAATCCCCTATTTGTATCCTTATCCTATACCCCGACATATAGGCGAGTCATTCCCTTTTTGATAAGGTGGTGATGGAGTAAATTGTCACCTGGTTCTATCAAATAACTAACTCGCGTCTTTATCAATCCGACAGAGACTGCACACTCACCCGCTAAAAACGATAAAGCGCCCATGGTTAGGATAGCTCCCAGGTAATGCTCCAATGGACAGGCCGTGACAGCCGAATGGTGGCACGGTTGAATGAATAACAGAAAGGGAAGATAAATGAGCGACCGACAGAAAACCTTGCAGAAATATGTGAGCGATATGGTGAGCGTCGAGAAACATATCCTCGAAGCCATTAAAGATCAGGTGAAAGATGGCGACTTTAAAGAATTCCCGGTGGCCCACGAATTTGTGAGCAAGGCCGAAAGTGTCCTACGCGATCATGTGGATGCGCTACACAAGCACCTTGACACGTTGGGCGGCGACCCGGCCAACCCTGTGAAGGAAGCTGTCACGTCAGTCTTGGGCAAGGCGGCGGGGATCATCGATCAGGTGCGCCAGAACGATAAGATCTCGGCGGATCTACGCGACGATTACACAGCGCTGAACCTGGCGGCAATCAGTTACACGCTGCTGCATACCACCGGCCTCGCACTCCAGGATCAGAAGACCGCTTCCCTGGCGCAAAAGCATCTGATGGATCTCACGCCGCTGATCACCCGCATCAACGAGATCATCCCGCAGGTAGCCGTGCAAGAGTTGAAGGATGAAGGTGCAACCGTCGGCGCAATGATCGCTGATCAGGCCCGATCAAACACACAGAAAGCCTGGTCCCACGAGCATATCCATGAGGGCCATTCTCACAACTGGGTAAGGTAACCGGCCTTGACAAAGACGGTAACGGCTGTCGCTACTAACAGTACTACCGGCGCCGAGTAATGTTGCGTCTGGCTGTTATCTTTTTATAAATCGTGCCCTTAAACGCGTAGAGGCTGGCCTCCCAACTATCGAGGCCAGCCTCTACGCGTTTACTATCCCCCACGGTTCCTCTCAACGGGGTTCTTCGGCCAGTTGAACTTGAACGTCGAAGGCGGTCTGATCGCGGATCAACGAAATCGTGACAGTATCGCCCACCCGGTAGTTATTCCCCAAGAGGAGTTGCAACTTCTCCAAAGTAGGGATCGATTGACCATCCACTGCTGTAAGAATATCCCCGCCGAGGTAAACGCGCCGGTTGCCCAGGATGGCCTCACGCTGCGCACCGCGCACCCCCGCCTGTTCCAGCGGACTGCCGCTGTACATTTGCACCAGCAACAAACCCGAATCGACCGGCAACGCCAGCGCATCGGCAAGGCCCGGCGAGATGGGGTAAGCGTAGTGGATGCCCAAATAGGGATGTCGGTAATAGCCCAATTCCAGCAGTTCGGGGAGGATGCGCAGGATCGTAGCGCTGGGGATGGCAAAACCCACGCCAGCGCTGGTACCTGTCGGGCTGAAAATGGCCGAGTTAATGCCGATGACGCGCCCTGCGCTATCGAGCAGAGGACCGCCCGAATTGCCCCGGTTGATGGCAGCGTCGGTCTGGATCACGCCGCTGATGACGCGGCCACTCCCCTCCAATGTACGATCCAATGCGCTGATCACACCTGTGGTCAAAGTGCGCCCAAATTGACCGAAGGGGTTGCCAATCGCAATCGCACGCTGCCCCACCGCCAGGGTCGAGGAATCGCCAAATTCCACAGGGGTCAACAGATCCTCAGGGACATCGATCTGCAACACAGCAATATCGTTGCGCGGATCTACACCCACCACCCGCGCCGGGAAGACCTGATCATCGGCCAGCCCCACTTCGATGGATTCGGCCCGCTCGATCACATGATAATTGGTGAGGATGCGCCCCTCCCGGTCGATGACGAAGCCAGAGCCAGCCCCTTCCTCGGGGATAGGTTCAAAGAAGAAGCCACGGCGCAGCACCTGCGTGGTGATGTTCACCACCGACGGCGCTACCCGCTCGTAGACTTCCACCGTGCGCCGCTCGGCAATGTCGCGTCCCAGAGCGTCGATAAGCGCCACCCCTGGATCGGCGACTACTTCCACACGCAGGGGAAGCGGCGTCGGCGTTACGGCAGAGGTAACGGCAGGTGGCGATCCGCTGTTGAGCAAGGTGACGAGATCCTGGCCCCGACAGGCGCTTATCACCAACCCACAAAAAATCACAAAAACCGCAAAACGCTTCTTCAATATCCCGATCCTTATCTGAACAACGATTCACTTCACATTATCCTAGCGCCGGTCCCCCTTGTGGATCAACTTTTGGATCGCTGTCATCGGCAGAGAGAGGCTGCGCGATTTCTACCTTTGGCGAAGTGGCGGCATGGGCGCGATATACCCAATCAAGAGGATGAGAAGGCCGACGGCAAGGAAAGAGACGATCCGCCCCAGGGTTTCGGCGCTGGAGAGATCGACAAGGAAGAGCTTCAATACGGTGACCGCCAGCAGCGCCGCGCCGCCAAACCAGAGTTGGCGGATGCGTCGACGATTGGCAACAAACATCAAAATCAGCGCAGAGATCCCCCAGACAACGGCAAAGAGGGTCTGAAGCAGCGCCGAGTTGAACAGCACCGGCCACACAAAGGGAACTCCATCGAGATGGTGAACGGCCCGCGCCAGCGCGCCATTCACAGCCACAAAAGTCAGGATGCCTACCCCCCAGTTGGCAGCATAGCGCAGAAAATGATCCCCGGTAATCGAGGAGAGTTCACGGCGGATCCAGGCAAAGACGGCTATCAGAAAGAGGCCCTGGACCAGGTCGAGGGGATTGAACAAAGGCAGATAGGGGATCGGCGCGCTGCTCGCCGCTGTATTCAGGTTTGCGAACAGAACCAACCCCAGGAGGACGACGCCAACGGGAGCGATCCCCGTGGTGCGGTAGAAGCTGGCATTCGGCCCGAAAGGCCAGGGCAGACGCTCCGCATATTGCCAGATCGCCCAGAGGATCAACGTGGGCAGGCCCAACAGCATCGCCCACATCCAGCCCTCGCCCAACGATGAACTGGCGACGCGCAAGGCCGCTTCATCCGTCAATAGAACGAGGATGAACCAGAACCCGCTGAGATGTCCCCACAGCCGCCAGAACTCGGTTTTGTGGCGACGTAGCGCCCAATAGTGGACGGCAAAGGCCAGTGGCCAGGCGTACCACCCACCCCCGGCCAAGGGATAGTTCCCCGAGAAGAGCAGCCAGAGCAAGATGGGCAGCAGCGTCGCCGTCAACCATTGGACGGGCCACCCCAAATAACGCCAGTCGAGACGAGGGCGCAGCCCTTCCATCAGCGCGGCCGACAGGGCAATGAAGGATACTGCGCCGGCGATCAGATAATCGAATTGGGCATGGACGCCGATCTGGAGCAGCCCTCCGCCATACCACCAGAAGAAGCCACCCAACAGCAGCCCCGCCATCAGCACAACCTCGATTTTGTAGCGGCGATCCTCGTAACGGTGCAACGCGTAAGCGGCGACAAAAAACGAGAGGCTGAGGATCAGCGTCCCCGCGAAGATGGCGTTGAGGAAGGGAAGGCCAGCCTCGACATTCGCATCCGCCACAAAGTAGATCAACGTGGAGATGCTGGCGCCAAGCAGGATCAGCGTCCCTGCCAATCGGCTCCAAAGGCGGCTTTGGCGCGTCCCCACCCAGACCAGGCCGGCGCCTTCCACTGCCCACAGGAAAGAAGTAGTTTGAGCGTCAAAGAACAAGGGCGCGCTGGTGGTGAGGAAGGCCACGGCCAGAAACGCGAAACTCTCCACAAGCAACTGTTGAACCGTGCGCGCCCGCCAGTAGAGGATCGCCGTCAGCAGCAGATACCAGAGACCGGTCCCCAATGCGCTCCAGGCCATGCCGTGTTTCATGTCGATCACCAGAGGCGTTTGCAACGAGAAGAAGGCCAATGGCACGCCAAAGACCAGGACTGCGTCCACATATCCTTGCATACGTGAACTTTGCCGGAACGAGAAGAGCAGCGAAATCAGCGTATAAAGTACAAAGAAGAAAATGAGGAAGGCTTCAACGGCGGCGAAGTCCTCTGGCTGATAAGAGGACGCGCCCCAGGCTGCGCCCACGCCGAGGGTGAAGAGGAAGCCCACCCAATTCAGGTTGCGCCACGCTTTGAACCAGGCAATCGCGAAGATCCCCAGGTTGATCAACGCGTAGTAGCCGAAGAGCGCCACATAGTCGCCGCTATCGCTCGCCGCCAGAATCGGCGCAGAAAAAGCGCCCACCACCGCCAGGAAAGCCAGCACTGGCGCATCGTTAAAAAGCGCCAGGATCACACAGGCAACGCCCAGCCCTACAAAGAGAGCAAAGGCGAGCGAGGGCGGCAGCATCGCATAGAGCCGATGGGCAGCAAAGCCCGTCAAATAAAGGACACCGATACCGCCGCCTTGCAACGCCAGGGCATAGGCTCGACGCCGGATGCGTAGCCGCCAGCCGACGCCGATCAAGGCGATCCCCAAGAGGGTCGCGCCGACCAGCCGCAACTCAATCGAGAGCCATCCTTGATCGGCGGCGTAACGCAGCAGGAAAGCGATCCCAAAAAAGAGGACGACGACGCCAACTTGAACCAACAGCGATGTGCGTTGGAACCATCCCAGGAGTTGCGTGGTCAGACTATCCTGTGGGGGACGCGCTGCAATAACCGGTTGCAGCGTTGTCCGTGGTTGCGCCGCAATGGAGGGTGTGAGATCTGGCGCGGGTTCAGAAACAGGCGGCACCGCTGCTGCCACCGGCTGTTGCGGAACGGGCACAATCGAGGGAACAACATCTACGTCTGTCAGGGTAGCGGCAGCCAACGGCGGCGAGATCGGCTCGGCGATGGGCTGGAAGCTGGCGGTCGGCGGATCATCGAGCGAGAGGATAGCAGCACCCTGCCGAAATTGCAGCAGATCTTGCTCCAATCTCTCTATCCGCGCCGCCAGCGTACGCCGTCCTTGCCAGGTATAAAACGCCAGGAACAGGTTGACGATGATCAGAATCGAAACTAGACATTCCATGGCCGCCTGCCTCCTTGAGGTGAGATGAGTGTCTACCGGAGTGAAGAAGCAAGAAAGATTGGGGGGTGTTCAAAATGGGTTGAAGCGGAGTAGGCACGCCCACGTGCCGTCTTGGTCTCACTCCGCGTCCCAATCGAGGTTGAATACACCCGAATGATTGTCTTTTGGGAGAGTTCAATTTGAGCCAATGGGCCAGTTTCTGCGCGCCATTTTCTTGGTATACTGTACTACATTGGAACCAAAATTACATAGTAGCGTACCATGCTGATAAGTAACAATCTATACTCCAAAGGGGGAGTAACTATGTTGAAACGCCTTGCGCTGTTCATTTTGGTGGCAATCTCGCTCGTCCTCAGCCTGGGGATTAAGCGTGGAGAATGGAGAGGCGGCGCAGCGCTCTTTGCGCGTGAACGCGGCGCGCCTACCCAGGAAGAAGTTCCGCTGCCCGATGACTACGCCGAAGGCTGGTGGATCGAACGCCAACAACGCGCAACCCCGCCGGTCTCCCCGCGGCGAGGGGATGGGCGCACCCTCTTTGTAGACATCAACGCTGCGCCTGATGGCGACGGCTCGCCGGCCCATCCCTTCCGCGCAATTACCGACGCGACCTTTGTGGCTGCCACCGAAGGCGGCGTGGATGCCATCGCTGTCGCCCCCGGCGACTATCGCGAGGATGCGGTGATCCCCGTTGGCGTCCGCCTCTACGCCATTGCCAGCTATACCAATACCTCGATCATCGGCAACGTCTTCCCATCGGATCGGTCCACGCTTGAGAATTTCACTGTGCAGGTCAGCGATCTCGTCGGTGGAACCGCAGCGAATATTCTCCTGATTGGCAACCATTTCAAATCGACCAACGCCAACAGCCGTATCAATTTAGACATGACCGACAGCATCATGGCGCTCAACCTTTTTGAAGTCTCTTTCCAGACATGGGGATCGGTCTCTTTCTTCGACAATGGCTTTGTGGGCGGAGGGCGGTTGATCAACCGCGGGGAAGGGACAAGCCTTTTCGAGGGGAATCTGATCCTGGGCGAGTTCACGCTGACGGAATTTGACGAACATTGGGGCCAGCGGGTGACGTTGAGCAACAACTGGTTTATCAACGGAAGATTGAATCTTGCCCCCACGTCGGGTGGAACACGGACGATCTATGTCCTCAACAACCATTTCCTCAATGCAGGTATTTTTGAAGCCAACTACATCAGATCAGAAAAGCTAGTCGTCGAAAACAACATCTTCGGCTACACGCAGTATGCCCTCTATTTTTCGTCGGGGAACACGCCCACACTGCGCAACAATCTCTTTTACGGCAACGGCCTCAATCTATCGCACGGACCCAATCCGGTGGGCAGCAACGGCAACATCGCCGGCGATCCTAAATTCGTCGATCTCAACGGCGGCGACTTCCGGCTGAGCGCAGATAGCCCGGCCATCGACCGCGGCGGATCGGTGGCGTTGGTGCGCGATTACGAGGGCGATTCGCGCCCATGCGATGGGGATGGCGACGGCGTCGCCCTCTTCGACATCGGCGGGGACGAATACACAGGGCGGGGCGGCTGCACTGTGACAACGCCGACACCGCTGCCATCCTATACGCCGACGCCGACGCCAACGGTCACGCCTACCTTTCCTACGCCCACGCCAACCGACACCCCCACCCAAACGTGGACGCCATCCGCCACGCCCACAGCCACGGCGACCCCAACCGCCACAGCGGAAGGCTGCCGTCAACTGCTCACCGAGACGAGCTTTGAACTCGATCAGGGGTGGATCTTCATCGGCGGCGATTATGACACCAGCGCGGTGCGTACCCAAAGCAGCGCAGTGACGGGAAGTTGGGCATCGCAGATCCGCCACAGCAGCGCGAAAGGACAGCCTGCCTACGTGCAACAACCGGTGCGCCTGCCCGCCGGGCAAGTTGCCCTCGATCTGCACTTTACCATCTACGTACAGGAAGGCATCGAGAACCCCACGGTCCACCGCGCCGAGTTGGTGGACCCTGCAAGTGGTAATGTCGTGGCGACTTTGTGGGAGACACCAAAGACGAGTTCCGGCTGGCAAGCCGTACAGGTGATCTTCGCCTGGCCCCACGAACAGGATCTAATTCTGCGCATGGGTGGCGTGGGCACAGCCAACGGCTTTGTCACCACGACCATCGATGACGTACTCTTGAGTCACTGCGCGCCCACCGGTCAGCCCACGGTGACGGCAACGGCGACGACCACCCCACTGGTCTCGGCTACAGCCACGCGCACGCCAATAGCAGCTAATTGTCGGCAACTCTTGACCGATCCCGGCTTTGAGACAGTTTCACCAGCCTGGCAGATCCGCCGGGAAGATAATGAACACGTTGCCTATATGGGCGCGCCGCCTTCTCTCTATGAAGGCTCTATCGGGCTGACTATGTCCTATTCACCCCAGGCTTCGCCCGGTTCAGCCTTCTATGTGGAACAAGCGCTGCGCCTGCCCGCCGGCCCCCTAACCTTCGACATCCATTGGCTGCGCACTCTGAACAACCCTTTCAACCATCCCAAGGGAATAGTCCCCACAATCCGCGCTGAACTGGTCAATGTGTCCAGTGGGGAAGTCTTGAAGGTATTGTGGACTGCACCTGAACACGAGTCGCATTTGCTGATCTGGGAGACAGATCAATTTCATTTTACCAATATGCAGGAGGTAGATGTCATCTTGCGCATTGGTGGGCTTTCCATCAACGCCGATACCGATACCTATCTTTACCTCTGGTTTGATGACATCCGCCTTAGCCACTGCGCCGGGGATGGACCGACGATCACGCCGACGCCCTACCAATCCCCGACGCCGCCCCCCACGTGGACGCCAACGATCACGCCCACGCCGCCGGGGTCGCTCCCTGGCTGCACACAGCGGCTCAGCAATCCCCACTTTTGGCCTTACCAACCGGGGTGGACAACTATCGGCGAGGCTGGCTTTCAACCCGATCTCAACTTCATCAGCGAACCCACCGTGGGCATGATCCCCTTGCGCCCGGCCCAACATGGGATCGCCTCAGCCCTGGCGCAGACGGTGACGATCCCCAATGGAGACGCCCACCTTTCTATCCACACGCGGATGGCGACGGAGCGGGGGAGTTCGCCGCTGCAAAGCTATCAGATCCAGATCCGCAGCGCCGATGGCAGCGCGATCCTGGCGACGCTGATCACGCTGGACAGTGCGCACAGTTGGATCAAACACATCTTCGATCTGAACAGCTTCGCCGGGCAGAGTGTGCAGATCTGGATCGGCGGCGTCCCCATCAGCAACGCCGAGCCGACCCGCTTGATGGTGGACGACGCCTATCTCCAGATCTGCGGGGCGGAAGTCGGAGAGTCGATCTACCTGCCGCAGATCTCGAAGCAGGCCGCGCCCTCACCGACGCCTACACCCACGGCAACGCCGACATCCACGCCCACACCACCGGCGCTCATATCCGCGCCGGAGACGCTCAGCGGCGCGCCGCTTCAGGTGGTATCGCAGACCATCGACTGGGTCACCTACAGTTGGTATCGCACGCCGGATCGAAAATTGGTCCCCGGCGAGGGTGTGGACGATCCCTTCCCCTTGTCCGGTACGCTGAAGATCAACGCCATCGATCGGGGGCGGATCGGGCTGGTGGCCGCCACCGATATAGGGATCTACGCGCGCGATGGATCCACCGGCCAATGGGCGAAGATCAGCGAGACAGCAGCCACGCAGATCATCGCCTCGCGCTACGTGACAACCGAACTCTGGATCGCGCCCGTCGCCGCGCCCCAACAGATCTGGCGCAGCCTGGACGGCGGGCAGAGTTGGACGGATCAGAGCGCGGGGTTGGCGGGGACAGTGGTCGGTCCGCTGTTGACCGATACGAATTATGATTTCAACCTGCTGGTGGCAACCATCCGCGCCAACCAATATGTGATCTGGGAAAAGCGAGGCGACGCCGATTGGATCGAGCTGGCAACCGTCCCCGCGGCGGCGATCAGCTATAAGCCCGGCGGGCTGCCAGCCAGCCTTGCCTTCTGGTTTGTGGCTGAGCCGATTGTGTGGGCAGGCAGCAGCGACGGCAATCTCTATGTGATCAACCTGACCGACGAGAATCCCGCCTGGCAGATCGTCCACGCCTTTGGGACGGGGAAGTACCCACTGCTCCTCAACAGCCACGAACTGAGCCTCGTCGATCTTACCACCGGCAACATGACCTTCTATCGCTGGCAGGGTCCGCTCTTTGAAGGCAGTTGGGAACCTGCGCCGTCCCCACTGCCATAAAATCTAACGAGTGATGAGTAGGTCGCAGAATCGGTTCCAAGATTTGGAGTTCGCTCGGTTGACCTACTCATTACTCATTACTACTTATCCTCCCCTGAATCCCCCATATTGGTCTGGGGCGATCCCCCCACGAAGGAAAAACACCCACGCGGAATTCTGCTATAGAGGCATACCCCACTCTCCAAAAATGGGGTCTGCAATGGGTTAGCTCCCATATGGGATCAGTGCTTTCGGTGTGCTAATGTCTGAACTAAGGAATTTCAACATTTAGCGCTGAAAGGAACGATCCATGACACCGCTCGAATACCTCATCGTCGTACTGTTTATTGTCAGTCTGGTTGTCCTGCGCTTTGGCCTGCCAATGTTGATCTTTTGGCTGGGCCGATTCATCTTTGGCCGGGTGCTTCACCTGAATTTCTAACCGTCCCCCATCCCTTCGCCATCCTCTGATAAGGAAGTTACGTATGTTGAGAGAATATAGTTCTACAGCAAAATTAGCGGTGGGCGGACGGTTGATCGTACTCTGCTGTCTGATGGGGATTGTCTGCCTCTTCCTGGCGATACCGGCCCAGGCCCAGACGCCTGACGCCGCCGACATTCAGCCGTGTGAATCCTGCCATTCGCCCGAAGCCAACGCGTGGATGCTTTCCACCCATGCCGATGTGCCCGCCGGGAGCGATCTTCCTAACGCCACCTGCGAAGCCTGCCACGGACCCTACATCAAAGGTCATCCCGACAACGACGTGATGGACCTGCGCGTGGATTCATCTATGTGCCAGGATTGCCACGCCAATACCTTTGACCAATGGCAGGGGACGATCCACGCCGAGGCGAACGTACAATGTATCAGTTGCCACGTCTCGCACTCGCAAGATCTGCGCCTGACTGACGAGAAACTCTGCCGGGCCTGCCATAAGGAATCGCTCACCGATCCCTTCCACTCGGCGCACTGGTACATTGAAACCGCCTGCACAGATTGTCACATGGCGGGATCAGCTTCGTCCGATGCGCTGGCAATGGTAGGGAATCCTGGCGTCGTCACCGGCGGCAACCATGACTTTACCAGCGTCTCTTCGCAGAAATGTCTGAACTGCCACCGGGCTGATGTCGCCAGCAACGGCAATCTGTTGACTGCACAGCAGTTGGCTCTGGCGGATCTGCGCATCCAGACGCAGCGTGTCACCGAGCTAAATGCTCAACTCGAAACAGCCAGGCAAGACACTTACAAACTCCAGGTGATGACACCCATGACCCTGGGCTTTGGGATCGGCATCGGCGGCATGTTGGGGATCATCCTCATGCTGGCGATAAGTCGCCTCAGCCGAAAGGATAGCCAATCATGAGCATGCCCAATCCCAATCTTTCCCGTCGCGATCTCTTAAAAGGCGTTGGGGCTGGGGTGGCAGCGCTGGCGGCTGCTACCGCCATTGGCGCAGGTACAGAATCTGCTCAGGCCAGCAACCCTGTCAGCGAGGATGCCTACGGTCTGCTGATCGACCTTACCCGCTGCACTGGCTGCGAATCCTGTACGTTCGCCTGTAAAGAGGCCAACAATCGACCTCATCCGACGCGGATGCCGATTCAACTCGACAGCGACGCCTACAGCTTTATCGACAAGCGTCAGGTCGAGAACAGCGTGGGCGATGTCGATACCCATTATATCAAGCGCCAGTGTATGCATTGCCTGCACCCGGCTTGTGTATCCGCCTGCACCGTCGGCGCGCTGCGCAAAACCGCGGAAGGCCCTGTGGTCTACGACTCAGAGAAGTGCATCGGCTGCCGCTACTGCCAGTACGCCTGTCCTTTTGGTGTGCCGACCTATGAATGGGAAAATCCGCTGGGGTTGATCCACAAATGTGAGATGTGTACCAGCCGCCTGGCCGAGGGAGAACTCCCCGCCTGTGTGGGAAGTTGTCCCAATGGGGCGCTCCGCTTCGGCAAGCGGCACGAACTCATGGCACAGGCGAAGGCCCGGGTGAAATCCAACCCGGGGCGTTATGTCAACCACATCTATGGGGAAGATGAAGCGGGCGGTACTTCGGTACTCTATCTGTCGCCGATTCCCTTTGGCCTGTTGAACTTTCCGGATCTGGGCGATGAGTCGATTCCCCACCATGCCGAAGCGGTGATGGAACAAACGCCGATCATTGCACTGACCGTAGCCTCGATTGTCACCGCGCTGCACCTCTTTATGCAGCGACGACAGATGGTTCACGGCGAAGTAACTGTCCATGCTGATCCCAACAAACCAGGAGTCGAACTATGACCATGCAATCACTCTCCATCCGCGAGGAATTCGCCATTGGGCCATTCAAAAAGAGCGATGTGATTGCCGGTGTGCTTGCCTTCCTCGCGATTATTGGCGTCGCCGCAGGCGTTGGGCGGCTCCTGGTTGGGATGGGTGCAACCACGGCGTTGAACGATGTCTACCCGTGGGGGATCTGGATCGGCTTCGACTTCGCTCTCATTGCCTTTTCGGGGATCGGTTTCACCATGGCTTTTGTGGTCCATGTGCTGCATCTGCGCCAATTCCAGCCGGTGTTACGGCCGGCGATCCTGGCGGGTCTGCTCGGGTACGTATCCGTGCTTATGCTGTTGCTGCTCGACTTGGGGCGGCCCGACCGTTTCTACAACTTTCTGCTCTATTACAACATGCACTCGCCGCTCTTTGAGATCTGTTGGTGTGTGCTGCTCTACACCACTGTGCTGGTGATCGAAGTCAGCCCGGATCTGTTGGCCTTCCTGCCGCAGAAGTGGCAAAAGTTGTCATTGACCCTGGTCTACCGGCTGATGACGCCGGTGACGATCATCGGCGTGACGCTGTCGACGTTACATCAATCCACGCTGGGGACGCTCTACCTTAACATGCCACACCGGCTGCATCCCCTCTGGTATACGCCGATTTTGCCCATACTCTTTTATCTCTCCTCGATCATGGTGGGATTGGCCCTGGGCGCGGTGATCTATCGGATGGCAATGCGCGTGCGCGGAGAACGGGAGAACCCAGCCATCATCGTCGGATTAGGTAAGGGCATGGTGGCTGTGGGGCTGCTCTACTTAACTCTCAAAGTGGGGGAGTTGATCTACGCGGGTGAACTGTCCCTGCTGCTTGCCTTTACGGGATTGAGCCTGCTCTGGAGCGCAGAGTTGGCGCTGGGGGTCGTGATCCCCGTCATCCTGTGGACGATCCCGGCGCTGGGTCGTCAATCGTGGGTGCAGTGGACAGCGCCGCTGCTGGTTGCGCTGGGCGTAGGCATGAACCGCTTCAACGCAACGCTGGCCGCCCAGCGTGTGCCGCAAGGAGCCACCTACACCGCCAGTCTGATCGAATGGCTGACCACCATTGGCATCCTGGCCGGTGTCGCTCTGCTCTGGTATCTGGCTGTGCGCTTTGTGATGGGGGCGGCGGTGAAACTGGGCTACGAACACCACTGAGAAATGGCAATGAAATAACTTGAGTATTCTAGGGATACTGACTTGTTTAGTCGCCGATACTGAGTATCGATCTTCTCCTTCCAACGTCATGGGTTCCATAGCAGAGGGGGCGCTCGCTTGAGCGCCCCCTCTGCGCGTTCATTTGAACCGGGTCTATTCGAAATGGGTTGAAGCGGAGTAGGCACGCCCACGCGCCGTCCTGGTCGCACGAAGGCGTACTCCCTCCGCGTCCCAACCGAGTTTGAATACACCCATTTGAACCTTCCCTTCCTGAGACATTTGTCGCAGCGTTGCACCTTCCTCTCTGATAGCCTGAGTCCATCAAGCAGTCTAAAGTTCATCCAATATCCATTGAGGAGCAGACCCATGACAATTTCAACTCAGCCCGACAGCCCGATTCTAGACGTGCGCCAGATCGTACCCAGAGATCGGCATCCTTTGATTTTCAACACCTTTGATAGCCTGGAGCCGGGCCACTCTCTCATTCTTGTCAATGACCACGATCCCAAACCGCTGCACTATCAGTTCATGCACGAGCGCGCCGGCCAATTTGACTGGGAGTATCTGGAACAGGGGCCAGAGGTATGGCGGGTTCGCATCCGCAAAGATGGGGAGGCTGCGTGATGAGCCGGGCATTCCAGCAGTTGAACATCCACGCCCATCAGAATCGGCACAGCACTTCGCCCCAATACGTGGACCTCTTTGCGTGCGAAGAGTTAAAAGCCGCGGTGATCTACATGCCACCCGGCAGCGAAGGGGAGTGGCATGTCCACGAGAACAGCCACGAACTCTTTGATGTGGTAGAAGGTGAAGGGATCTTTTGCATTGAAGATCGAGAATTCATTGGGGCGCCGGGGAAATCGGTACTGGTGCCCGCCGGGGTGCGCCATAAACTGCACAACCGCAGTCAACAGAGATGGACAGTGCGCGTGACCTTCCAAGAGCGCATCTATCCCCGCCACATTGGCAAACTCATTGTCCGAGCCATTCGCAAACGGCTGGGGATCGTGTAATGCTGATCAAGACCAAACAGGCAGAGGCAACTATGACACAGGCAAAGCATAAAGCACCGTTGGCTGCCGATCTACCTCTCTACCGGCTGCCCCTCATGGGGTTCGCTATGCTGGCCCTGCTCCTCGGCCTGTGGAGTGGGTTGCTCCGCCTGGGCTGGGCCTGGGGTGGGATCTCCACCCATCTGCCGGGGATCCATGGCGGCTTGATGGTGGGCGGCTTCCTGGGTACATTGATCAGCCTGGAGCGGGCCGTGGCCGTGGATCGCCCCTGGGCCTACGCGGCCCCTCTGCTCTGTGGGCTGGGCGGGTTGGCCTTGATCATGGGTGCGCCGATCTGGGTGGGTTCGCTGCTCATTAGCCTGGGCAGCCTGATCACGCTGGCGATCTTCCGCGTGATCCTGGGAATGCAGATCGCGCTCTTTACGGTGACCATCAGCCTGGGGGTGGTGTTGTGGGCCGTGGGGAATCTGCTCTGGCTGGCCGGGTGGGCTATTCCGCAGGTGGTCTTCTGGTGGGCAGGTTTTCTGGTCTTCACCATCGCTGGGGAACGGTTGGAGTTGAGCCGTCTGCTGCGCCTGAGCCGCCCGGTGCAAGGACTCTTTCTCGCCAGCGCGGGCGTGCTGCTCGGCGGGTTGCTTCTCTCGCTGCTCGATCATAACCTGGGTAGTCGGGTGATTGGTGGGGGGATGGTTGCGCTGTCGCTCTGGCTGCTGCGCTTTGACATTGCCCGGCGGCGGATCAAAGCCGGGGGCCTGACCCGCTTTATCGCCCTCTGCCTGATCCCCGGCTATCTTTGGCTGGGTTTCGGCGGCGCGCTGGCACTCTACTACGGTGGGCTGTGGGCGGGTCCCTTCTACGATGCCCTGCTCCACGCCATCTTCCTGGGCTTTGTCTTTTCCATGATCTTCGGTCACGCCCCCATTATCTTCCCGGCGGTGTTGGGGTTGCCGATTGAGTACACGCCCCGGCTCTATCTGCCGCTGATCCTGTTACACATCACCTTGATCCTACGGGTGTTGGGCGATCTGATGCTGTGGATGCCCATTCGCCAGTGGGGCGGCCTCTTCAATGCCCTCACCTTGCTCCTCTTCCTGGCAATTCTAATGGGCCAGGTGCGGCGACAAGGAAGCGCGACATCCGTACCTCCCTGAAAACCGCCCTGCTCTTTTTCATCAGTCACTCACTCCACATGACATTCGCCGCAATTATCGCGCGTCGCTGTGAAGGAGTGGGCGGTGAGCATGTGCCCGTTGACGGGGATCTGATCCGGGCGGTCCAGGTGACAGTCAATACAGAGGATGCCCGCCCCGTTGTGGGCCTGGTGCTGGGGCTCGGCAATGTCGGGGCGGTGACATTCCGCGCACAGGGTATTGGTGGTGGCGGCGGCGTGCGCCTGCTGGGTGTGGACCTCGTGACAGTCGATACAGCGGATAGCGGCGATGCCATGCCGGCTCGTTTGCCATTCAGCCAGCGTAACCCGATGACAATCCCCACAAAATTCAGGTGAGCGAACAATCGTCATGCTCTCTTCAGGATGTTGAGGGCGGTATGGACCGTGGCACGCCTCACAGGTGACACCAGCCAGCACAAATTGACCGGTGGCGGTGTCATAGCCAGTGGTGTGGCAGGCCAGACATTCGCCTGGCCGCTCTGCCTGTTCCAGATAGGTGCGAAAGATGGGATCGAAAAGGGCGTTGGCGTGGGTCGTTTGCGACCAGGACTCAAACTGCTCACTGTGACATTCCCGGCAGAGCTGCGGACTCTGGTAATCGCCGAGCAGCGAAAAAAGGCGACCAGGATCGCTGTCGCTAAAGACCAGATCCCCCTGCGGCCAGAGCAAGGTCAGGCCCAGGGTGATGACGACAATCACAAATGAAACAGCGAAGGCCAGCCATTGGCTTCGTTGTCTCATCTCCGCTGGATTGATGTTCTGCAAATCAGGTTGCCAGTTCGTGGACAGGTCTCCTCTGGCTGAATAGCACACATTGGAAGCACTTGTTGGGCAACATTCCCTCGGCACGGCTGCGTGCCAACCAGCAAGGCTGTGCTGAGTTTAGGAAGGCCGGACAGTGGGTATAGACCGGCTCAGGACACTTTTTCAACACCCAGCAGGGCTGTTCCACTGGGCGCAGATCCACTTCAACCTTTGTCACCGTCGAGCGGGCAGCGGAGTGCGCTTCGGCTTCCCACTTTGCGTCCAAACGGCGTAGCCAATAGCCCACACCGATGACGATCAACAGCGGAATGCCCAGGCGTAAAACGAAAAGTCCCAAAATCCCCACGGCTGTGATGAAGCCTTCCATAAAGCCCCCTTGTAAGTGATATCTCTGTCGCCAGCGTACCACGTTCACAAGGAGGAATCTATTGGGTCTTCACCACATCTTTCCTGTGGGGGATCAGACCCATGTGAGGAGGGGATTGGGGATCGGGCAGAGGAGGTATACTCTTCTCATCGTACAATCGCCGTTAACGAGAGATTAGGCGATTAAGGGATTGAGTACAGGATCTAAAATCTCTTAATCGCTCAATCGCTATTAACGAGAGATTAGGTGATTAGGCGATTGGGCGATTAGGTAGAGGATCTGCAATCCCTGAATCGCTCAATCGCTATTAACGAGAGATTGGAGAATTGAGATTCTGTTCCCGATCCCCAGTCCCCGATCCCTAATCCCCAGCCCCCTCTCATTTCACACTGATCAACCCTTTCTCAATCGCGTACTTCACCAGTTCCACACGGTTGTGCATGTTGAGTTTGCGCATAATGTTCTCACGATGGCGGTCCACTGTCTTCGGGCTGATGACCAGTTTTTCGGCGATCTCGCGGTTGGTACTGCCCTCGGCAATGTAGATCAGCACCTCGCGCTCGCGTGCAGTCAGCTCCTCGGTGTTGGACGGTGTGGCTGCTCCACCGGGTTGGTTGATCACCTCGTTAAGCAGGTATTGAGCCAGGCTGGCATAGAGGAAGACATTGCCTGTGCTGACCACCCGGATCGCCGAGACCAGGTCATCGGGCGCAGCGCGCTTGGGGATATAGCCCGAAGCGCCAGCGTGGAGCATCTCAAAGAAATATTGCTCCTCCTCGTACATGGTCAAGGCCAGGATGGCGACATCGGGATAGGCTTCTTTAATGCGGCGTGTGGCTTCGATGCCCGTCATTCCCGGCATGGCGACATCCATCAGCACCACATCGGGTTTGAGTTCACTCACCAGTCGCAATGCTTCCTGGCCGCTACTGGCCTCGCCTACAATCGTCATATCCGGCTCGGCCAAAAAGAGCATGCGCAGCCCGGCGCGTACGATTTCATGATCGTCAACCAACAAGAGCCGTATCTTCGACATCGGCCTTCTCCTTCTTCAATGGAATCGTGACGCGGATGCGGCTTCCTTGCTCCGGCGTCGATTGGATGGCGCAAACGCCGCCCAACAAGCGGGTGCGCTCGCGGATGCCCAGCAATCCCCAGCCCGATGTGTGGGGACGTTCATTTTGCAGCACATTATCGGGATCAAAGCCGCGGCCATTGTCGGCGATGGTCACCGCAACCTGGGTTGGCTCTGTTTCCAGCGAGACTGTAACCCGTGTGGCTTCGGCATGTTTAGCCACATTGGTCAGCGCCTCTTGCGTAATGCGGAAGAGGACCGTTTCCGTCTCTGCGGGCAGGCGCGCCGGTTCGCCGTGCAAAATGAACTCGGCCTCGATGCCACGCCGCTGTTGATAGGCCTGCACATACCAGCGCAACGCCGCCACCAATCCCAGATCATCCAATTGAGAGGGGCGCAGATCGGCGATAATACGGCGCAATTCGGTCAGCGCGCTGGTGCTGTACGATTCCACCTCGCGCAGTTGGGCGGCGACGGACGGCGCTTGCTCTTCAACCAGCCGTCCGATCCCGCGCAGACCCAACGAGATCGCAGTAAGCGATTGGCCGGTGGCGTCGTGGAGTTCACGGGCAATGCGCGTGCGTTCGGCCTCCTGCGCATCCACTACCTGATCCAATAGATCGGCCAACAGCTTCTCGTGGCGCTGGGCACGCCAGGTGAGGCGGGCGTTTTCAATGGAGAGCGTCAACTGACGAGCGATGCCGGCCATCAATTGGAGTTCTTCCAGCGGCAGTGGGCGCTGTTCGTCTTCGGGGCGCGCCAGCACCAGGCTGCCTGTGATCCCCTGGCGGCTCTGCAAGGGCAGGCCGATGATAGTAGTGGGGCTGGCGTGTTGCCAGCACTGTTGCCCGATCACCACCGCTTCCAGGCTAAATTCGATGATCTGTCCATCCTCGTGGATGCAGACTGCGCAGGCTGAAGAAATCGATTGTTCACCCAATCGGCGGGCCAGAGCATACCTGGGATCGCTGACATCGTCGCCAAAGCCGGTAATCGCGCGCACATCTATCCCTTGTCGCTCACCCCCTGTCAACAGGATCATCCCTTTGTCCGGGAAGGCCAGACTGCGCACAATTTCGGTCAACACCGATGAAAGACGCTCTTGCAAGGTGGTGGGCGCAGAGAGATCGTTGGACAGCCCCAAGAGCAACGAAAGTTCGCGCGCTGTCAATCGTAGCTCGCTGTTCAGCCGTTCTACCTCGCGACGGTTGCGCCGTTCCGCCAGCAGCGCCTGCTCCAGCCGTCGTCCATTTTCCACCTCAAAGGCGCGCAAGGCATGGACCATGTAGAAGGTCATCACGGCGGCCATCACCGCGCGGAAGAGCTGCACGGGGATGCCAAACCATTGTAGAAAAAGCGTACTGTTGAGCCACTGGGTAGGGGTGAGCAGTGTGGGCCGTACAAAGATCTGGCCGACCGCGCCAAAAAGGAAGAGCGCTGCCGCACACCAGACAAGATCGCGACCGAACTGGGGCATATTGTGTTCGCGGAAGGTGCGCTGTTGCGCCATCAACGCCCACGTCCCCAACAGCGCGCCGGGGATGCCCAGACTGTAGCGGGCCAGTACATCGGCCACCGCCACCAGATCCATCTCGGTGAGTTGGAAGCGCAGAGCTACGGTGATTGCGCCCAATCCCCACAGCGCTACCATCCCCAGCAAGGGCAGGTAGCGCCGCCGAGGATTTCTGTCCGCTGGATTGAGCAGGGCCACGCCAAAGATCAGAAGCGCCACAAAGGAAGCACCCAACAGCAAGAGGCGCAGGCTCTCATCGCGCACGCTGGGGGTGTAGCCGCCGGTAAGCGCCGCGTATTTCTGATACATTTCGAACCATTCATGCAGTCCATGTAAGATTCCAAATGCCGCCAGGGGACGGATCGCCGCCGCAAAACGGAATTCCGACTGTCGTCGGCTTGCCAGCAACAGGGCCAGTCCCATGACAAAAAAGGTCAGCCCGTAAAAGAAGAAGACGATGATGATGTTGCGGACAAAAAAGGCGGAGATTGGGTTCATGGGTTTATGGGTAGCGCCCCTGGAGAATGGTACCCTGGCGCGCCAGAAGCCGATCCAGAGCATTCATTTATAGAAGTGCTATGGACGCGGGTATAGAGGAAGAGGTCATCGACTAGAGTGCATCCGTGATCTCACTTTTAACAAAGTCATGAGCTGATCGATCTCAACATATAGGTCGAGTTCGGCATTTTCAGATTGAGTGAGTACACTTTCTCGGTTTTTTTCTAGCAATTGGCTGACACGCTCCTGCGCCTCTGGGGAAACGCGAAAGTTGATAATCTCTTCCGGTTCAGGACCCGACGCCAAAAAATCGAGAATCTCAACATAAGCAGGGGCGGATTCAACAGACACAGGTTGCGAGAGGATCTCACCCAAGGTGGATCCTAACTGCGCGTCGGCAATCAATTGAGCGAGCAAATCAGGAAGTCGCTCTTGCACAGGTTCCAAATGTTTCGCAAGAGCATCTGGCACTTGAATTGTAATTTCAACCATCTCCCCACACCCTCTCCACAGAACAACCCCGTAACACTGCCCTTATTATAGCACGCTACGCACCACGTATTGGAAGATCTCCTCCTTCGGTTCGACCCCCAACCCAGGCCCATCGGGTAGGCTGAACGCCCCATTGGCGCAATGCATGGACGTCTCTACAAATTGGAGATTGCGGTCGAAGATCGAGTGCTGGTACTCGTGCATGGCTAGATTGGAGAGCGTGGCCGAGACCTGCAAGCTGGCTGCCTGCACAATGCCGATGTTGATCGTGGCGTGGGGCATTACCTTGCAGTGGAAGGCCGCTGCCATCTGGCAGATGCGCCAGAACGCGGTGATGCCCGTGTGCGCCATCTCCGGCTGGATCACATTCATGCAGCGGGCCAGAAAACGAGGCCGGTACTCGTAGACGGTGCGCAGTTCCTCGCCGATGGCGACCTGCGTCTTCACCGAGCGCGCCACCTGCGCCTGCCCGTCAATGTCCTCGGATTCACAGGGCGCTTCGGCCAGATAGAGATCGTAGCGATCCAATTTCTCGATGAGTTGAATCGCCTCCAACGCCGTGTAGCGCCAGTGCAGATCGACGAGGATCTTCACATCCGGTCCCACCGCAGCGCGGATCGCCTTCATCTCGGCCACTTCGCCTTCATCCGCTACGGCGGCGGCAAACTTGAGCGCCGAAAAGCCGCGGTCGATCCAGCGTTTGCCCAGCGCCGCGCGATCTTCTTTGGTTTTGCCAGGCAGCCCGGAGACATAAACTGGGATCTGAGCATGGCGCAGCCCGCCCAGTAATTTGTAGACCGGCAGCCCTGTCAGCTTGCCGCGCAGATCCCAGAGCGCCATGTCTACCCCGGCGATGGCGTCCACCCAGAAGCCGCCGTAGAAGCCGCGCACGCGCAGCGCATCGTAGAGATCCTCGTAGATCACCATCACATCGTGGGGATCGCGGCCGATCACCAGCGGCGCGATCAATTGCTTTTGAAGTTGAGCCACCACATCGGGGACGGTGACGCCGAAGCTTTCGCCCCAACCCACGACGCCGCTCTCGCTGGTCACCTTGACCAGCACCGATTGATCGTGGGTGCTGTAGATCGTCCTGTTGCCGGGGCGCACAAAATAGCCGTGGACGTTGGGCTGCGTCCCCGCTTCGAGCGGACCCAAGTAGGGTTCGTCGCGTGGGATCGCCAGCGGGAAGAGTTCGATGGATGCGATCAGATCGGGCATGAGAAGTCCCTTTGGGGTGAGTAATGGGTAGTCCGTAGCGCGTAGTGCGTAGCGCGTGAAAGGTTGCAAGTTGCAACCTGCAAACTTGCAACCTTTTCTCAACACATCATCGCATCAATCTCAGCTACCTCTCGTTCGCCATCATAGGCGAGGACGCTCACCGCCCAGGTGAAGGGCGCGCCCGCTGCCAGGGGAATGGGATGGTGACGGCTGGGATTGTAGACGTGTTCGCCGTAGTCGCGGGTGAACCAGGGGCAGGCTTCGCTGTCGGGAGCGGACGCAAAGACGACGCCCGCTTTGTGTCCATTGCCCGCCGATCCCTGAATGTTGAGCCAGGGCGAGGATCTGTCAAAACAAGCCGGTTCGCCCACATCCCCGTGGGCATTGCGGATCTGCCCGCCGAAGATCGTCTCCCAATGCGGCGGCACGCGCAGGCCGATCCCTGCCTCTTTGGTACGGTCAATGTGGACGGCGCGCCCGTCGGCGTGGAAGGTCGAACGCCAGCCCACTCGCGTGAATTCATCTGCGCGGCTGAAATGGATCTGTCGTTCCTCGCGCAGTAGAAGCTCTCCATCCACCGTCGTCCATTGCACGGGATGGGCGATCCCCACGCCATCCTCGCTGATCTGCGGCTGGATCTCACCCAGCGGGATGGGCAATCGCTGCGCGTGGCGTTCTCGCTCCCCGGAGCCGGCGTTCCACAGGTCATAGCCGTTAATGCTCAACCCCATGTGGATGCCCTGGTGGTGAGGATGATCCGGCGGCGCTTCTTGTAGCGCCAATACCCCGCCGGGCGTATAGAGCGGGAAGACGTAACTGCGCAGCGCGTTCGCCGCATACCCGCCGATGAGATCGCCGTTGAGGGTGATCCACCAGCGGGCGTTTGTGAAAAGAGCATCGTATTGGGGCATGGGGTGTGTCTCTTTCTTATAGTGCGTGTTGCGTGAACCATCGTCACTTGCAAACCTGCAATCTGCAACCTGCTTCTCGACGTTCGTCTACGGCCTGCGGTCCGCCGTCCGTCGTCACGCCTGCCGCGCAAGATACGCGCGCACAATGTCGATGATCAACGCGATGTCATCTCGGGCGGCGGCGACCGGTGTCCGGCAAGGGATCCCTTCAGTGATGCAACGGTGGAAGTGCCGAAGCTCGCGCACGAAGGCGCTCTCCCAATCGATGGCCGGTTCCCGACGCTGGGCGGACCCGCGGTCGTCCACCTCCAACACGGTGACGGTAGAGAGGATGCCGCGCGCAAAACCGGTGGGATAGGTGATCATCACCCGTTTGTCGTCTCCGTAGACCTCTAATGTCTCGCGGAAGTCCCAGAGATCGGGCAAATCGATCCAACTGGCGACACAGCGGGCGCCGTTGGCGTATTCGAGCGTGGTTGTCACCGCCCGCCCTTCACGCCAGATCTCGGCGCTGACCACGCGGATCGGCTGGCCTAACATGACGCGCAGACCGTAGAGATCGTGGATCATGCTGCCCGACAGCAGGTGGAAGGCCATCTCCACCGCAGGCGATACAATGCCGATGGCTTCTCGCCGCGCCTCGCGCTGGGCGGCGCGGGTCTGCTCGATCACTGGCGCAGGAATGTCGTCGTAGCGTTCGACATGAAACTGGCGCAGGTGCAGGCTATTGTCCGGGTGTAAATGGTTGACCTGCACAAAGCGGATCTTGTCCATGCCCTCTACTTCGCGCCTGGCGTACTCGTAGGCCGGATCATAGACCTTCATATAGCCGACCTGCCCAACCGTCCCCGCGCGCCGGGCGGCGTCGATAACTGCGTCAGCCTCGCGCAGCGAGAAGCACATGGGTTTTTCGATGAAAACATGTTTGCCGGCGTTGAAGGCCGCCACCGCCACTTCGGTCTTGGGATCCGATTGGCAGAGCAGCACCGCATCCACATCTGCAGCCAGCAGATCTCGATAATCGGTCATGTGGCGGGATACATGAAAGCGTTTGGCCGCGTACTGGGCTGCTCCGGGCGAGACGTCACAGACCGCGCCGATCTCAAACTCCTCCTGTAAAGCGGCCAGATTGGGCAAATGATGAACCTGGGCAATCGCCCCACAGCCGACGACGCCAATACGAATGGGGGTCATAGAAATCCTCCTGAGAGCGACTAAATCAGTCAGAGATTCACCTTTTTATCCATCCCTAAAGCGCACTGGTTGGGACAGATCTCATCGATTGCCAGATCAAAAGTGCCCTTACGGCTCTTGGACCGCACGTGGGGCGAAGTCGTTCCAGAGCTGATCAAACGCATAGACGGCTTTGTGGAGATGGTAGATCGCTTCCCACATGCGGTTGCGGGCAGCAATTGCGGCTTCCTGATCGTGCTGGATCAGGGCGGTCAACAACGCCGTTGCCATCTGTTGCTGTGTGCGCAGATTGAGTTGGGCCGCTTCGGCCACCGTGCGCGCTGCGTTCACCTGCGCGTGGATCAGATCGGCCAGGGGGATCTCGTCGGCGCGGGCGAGGTCGTAATTCTGGTTGGGCGGGAAGTGGGGCGGCTGCGCCGAACCGTCTTCGTTACGGTCTGTATGCGTGGGGTGAATGTGCGGCGTCACCGACAAATACATGATCGTAGGTTGATCGGGCAGCAAATTGCGCACCTGGTGGATCTGATCGGACAGGGCAATGCACATCTGCCCGGCCTCAAGGATGTGCGTATCGCCGTCGATGGTGAACTCGGCGCGACCCTCCAAAATCAAAAAGACCTCATGGCCCAAATCGTGGCTGTGGCGGCTGTCCACCTGCCCGGGCGCCATGCGGTAGATCCGCGCCCGTATCTCAGGCGTCACCAACACGTTGCGATGATCGGCGCGGAAGTCGTAGATGTCGAATGGCATGGAGGAACTCCTGTGAAACGTGATACGTGTTCGGTAGTGCGTAGTGCGTGAACAATCTTAGGTTGCCGCTTAACACCTGCAACCTGTGCGACTTTTGCCTTTTGCCCTTTGCCTTTTGCCTTCCCTCTCCGCCTTCTGCGCTACCTGCTAACGGTCAACGGCTACCGGCTCCTAAAAGGTCACCACTTGCTGGCTCTCAATCGAGCGGATGGCGGCGTCGATCCATTGGATGGTCTTGAGGTTGACATCAATGGAGGTGGGGGTGCTTTTGCCGGTGGTGATGGCGGTGTAGAACGCTGCATAGGGATCGCGCAGGCTCTCGTCGAGATCCGCAGCAGGACCGAGCGTCTCTACGACTTTCTCACATTTCAACACCAGGATACGGTCGCGTTGCCAGCCATCCGCCTCGATCAGCAGCGCGGCGTCAGTACATTCCACTCGGATCTGCCAATCGCTGCGGTGCGAATCAAAGGTGTTGAGGACGTGGGCCTGCACGCCGCCGGCAAATTGGGTCACCGTGGTGGTGATGGTATCGCTACGGTAGGTGGAATGGGGCGGTTTCTGGCTCAACGCGTAGACGCTGCGCAGCGCCGGGTTACCGAGGATCGCCAATACCGAGTTGAGGCTGTGAACGCCCTGCTCCCATAAGGCAGGGTACGGACCAGTGAAGGCGCGCATTTCGGGGCGATGGCGATGATGCAGATAGCTGACCAATACAGGCTGTCCGTAACGCCGTTCGGCCACCACGCGTTGCAGTTGACGTTCCAATGGATGGTACTGGTATTGGTTGCCGACAACGACGGCGCGCTGCTGGCGTTTGGCGAGTTTGGCAAGATCCACTGCTTCGGCGTAACTGTAAGTCAGCGGCTTTTCCACCCAGACATGCTTGCCCGCGCCAATCGCCTCGCGGATGTATACCGCGTGGAACTGCGCCGGGGTGACGATGAAGACCGCCTCCGCCTCTGGATGCTGGCCCAGGGCGTCGGCCAATTTTGTGTGGATCGACACATGCGCCATCCCTGTCTGCGAGCGCGCCGCGTCGAGGAAAGTCGGCTCGACGTCCACAAAGGCGACTGGTTCAAAACGATCCGTGTACTGCTGGCGCAGATCCCACAGGACCGTCGCCCCGCGGTTTGCCACACCGATCTGGATGAAGGGGATTGGACGAGACATGGGTTCTCTCCTTTGGTTGGTGATAAGTGACTGGTGACTAGTGACTGGGATCTTGTAGAGTATCCCCATTCTCCTGCCCTGAAAATAAACCACGGATTGCACAGATTCAGAATCGTTTTCATCCACCGTGGCGCAGCAAGTTGCATGAATAACTAATCGCCCAATCTCGTCAACTTGAGATTAAGAGATTAGGAGATTCTAGGACTCTACCCAATCCCCAGTCACCAATCACCTACCTTCCTCTCCGCTCCCAGCCCTCTTCGAAGAGGCGCAGGAAGTTGTTCTGCCCGTAGGGATACTTTGCGGCTTCGGCTTCGTTCAAGGTGACGCCGTGACCGGGCGCATCGGAGGGTTCGATGTATCCTCGGTTGAACATCGGCACGCCGCTCAGGATCTCCCGCGACCACGGTTCGAGGAATTCGTCGAAATACTCGTGAATCAGGAAATTGGGCAAACTGGCGTGGATGTGACAGTTGATCGCCGTGAGCAGCGGACTCTGCGCCTGGTGCAAGGCCACGAACGCCTCGGCGGATTCGGCAATGGCGGCGGCCTTGCGCGCGCCGGAGACGCCGCCGATCTTCAGCGTTTCGGGCTGCACAATGCTGACGGAGCGATGGCTGAGTAACTCGTTGAACTGGCCCAGGTGATCGAAGCGTTCCCCCGTCGCTACGGGGACCTCGATGGATCGCGCTACTTCCACTGTGCCAGGGATGTCGGTAGACATGACCGGCGTCTCAAACCACATCGGGTGGAATTCGGCCAGCGCCTTGCCCACACGCACCGCCGTCGCCACGCTGAAGCGGTCGTGCCCTTCGATGCAGAGATCCACATCGTCGCCCACGGCATCGCGCACCGCGGCGATGAGCTCCAGTGAGCGCCGTTCCTCGTTGCCCTCAAAGAAGCGATAGGCGTTGCCGAAGGGATCGAACTTGAGCGCAGTGTAGCCCCGTTCCGCCAGTTCGGTTGCCCGTTCTGCGAAAAACTGCGGCTCGCGCGGGCCTTTGTACCAGCCGTTGGCATAGACGCGGATCTTGGGGCGCTGCTTGCCGCCCAAGAGCTTCCAGAGCGGCGCGTTCAACGTCTTGCCCAGGATGTCCCAACAGGCCATCTCGATGCCGCTCATGGCCGGGCCTGTGCCGAGGAACGTACCTTTGTGCATCTTTTGCCAGATGCGCTCCGGCTGCGTGGGATCTTCCCCGATGACAAAGCGACCAATCTCATGCACGTCCGCCTCGTGCGATTTTGTCTTCAACCCGCCGGTGGCCTCGCCCAGCCCGCTGATCCCCTCATCGGTCTCGACGATGACAAAGACCCAGTTTTTCCACGGGTTGCCGACAATGATGGTGCGAATGTTTGTGATCTTCACAGTTGCATCCTATCTATAGAGAAAACACTTAAATATCATGCAATTAGGTACGGGTGCTGCTTGCCGCACCCAGCAGGCGCAGCAAGCGGACGCTGCGTCCGCAAGCGCCCCTACGATTGTACGAACTCTATCGGTTTTCTCTATTATCATCCCCAGCGCACGGCAGGCGGATCTCAAACCGGCTCCCCGCGCCGGGGACGCTCTGCACGTCAATGCGCCCGCCGTGGGCATGGATCACGCTTTCGGCAATCGCCAACCCCAGCCCGCTGCCCTCAGTTTGAGATCGGCGGCTGTGTCCGCGGTAAAAGCGCTCGAAGATGTGGGGCAGATCTTCCGGCGCGATGCCGTCGCCCGTGTCCGCAACCCAGAGCAGGGTATCCGTCCCCGCGGACGCCGCGCCGATGGTGACCGCGCCGCCGTCAGGCGTATACTTGAGCGCGTTGTCGAGCAAATTCGAGAGGACCAGTTCCATACGGCTGCGATCACAGCGGATCGACGTAACTTCTTCGCCCAATTCCAAATTGAGGACAATCTGACGATCGCGCATTCCGGCTCGGAAAGGTGAGGCCGCAGCGTGGATCAGATCAGCGGCGGCGTGTTCTTCCATGTCGAGATCGACCAGATGGGCGTCGAGCCGAGAGAGATCGAGCAAATTGGCAGTGATCCAATTGAGCCGCTCCAATTGGATCTGACTCTCGGCCAGGAACTCGGCCTGCGCCGCCGGATCTTTGGCAGCCGGTCCTTGCAGCAGTTCCACAAAAGTCTTCAACGCGGTAATAGGCGTCCGCAGTTCGTGCGAAGCGTCGGCGATGAAGGTGCGCAGCGCGTCCCGTTCGGCGGCCAGTTCGGCAAAACTTGTCTGAAGTTGGGCGGCCATCTCATTGAACTGCACAGCAAGATCCCCAATTTCGTCGGCGCTGCGCACATGAGCGCGGGCGCTCAGATCCCCGGCCCGCATCCGGCGCGCCGCTGTCCCCAGGGTACGGATGGGCGAAGTCAGCCCCTGCCCTACCACCAACCCCACGAGGATCGCCAACAAGCCCACGCCGATCCCTGCCGTCACAAACGCCTGGCGAATGGGACGCAGCGATCCGGCGGTGAGGTTGAGATCGTGGCTGAGTTCGACATATCCCAGCACCTGCGCCCCCTGCTGGATAGGCACGGTGGCTGAGCGAACGCGCTCTGCCGGTTCAAGAAGGGCGTCGATGTTGAACGCCTGCCAGAATGTGCCGGGTTTATCGTTGGCGGTTGTCTTTTCGACATCCGCCAAATTGGGTGGACTTTGGCGAGAAGGTCGAGTGTTGAAGTGGAAGCGATTGCCCCACATGCCAGGAACGCGTTCGACGGTGATGGGGGCAAAGCGCAGCGTGATCTCCGAACCGTCTTCATGTTGAATGCGCAGCCCGCCGCGGATCTCATCCACGCCAGGGCTGTCGCCAAAGGAAAGAATGATGCCAGAGAGCAGTTGTCCCGGATCTCCCCAACGCGAGAGGAGATCTTCAGGCGGCATGTACCAGAGCAGCGTCTCTTCTTGATCTACAGTGCCCGAATCGATCAGCACCCGGCCATCGTTCGTGGTGATGCGGATCTGAGTGTCGCTCAAAAAGGATGCCGTGCGCACCAATTGCGTGAGCATAAGCCGGCTCCCCATATAGGGTTGAGCCTGGCGCGCAATGGCTTCGGCATTGGCTGTCAGCGACTCGATCTCCTGCCGTTCAATGTAACGGACGATCAATTGGAATGTGAGCAGCCCGACCAGTGTCAGAGTCAGCAGCGTCAGGGCGGTGAAGCTAAAGACCAACCGCCAGCGGATCGAGCGGAACATGGGAACCTCCAAACGCAGTCATGTGCAGCGCCAAGATGAGGGCGCTGCACACGGAGTCGCTGTCGTGAATCCTCTCGTCTAGAGTTCAGTGGACGGCTGGGCAGGCTGGGCAGGCAATGGTCTCATCTCAATGCCGCGGCCACTCCCCCAGTTGGGCATTTCGTGGAAGAATCGTTCCACCCTCTCGCGCAGAGCGGGCATCCCCCGGAAGAGTCGACCGGGGATCATGCTCTGATCATCCTCTGCATCTGGCCGCGGGAGGGTGAAGTTGCGGGGCATCCCCTCTTGCATTCTGAGGCGCAGGGGCGTCGCCGAAATCCCCAGGAAGGCGTTGCCCTCCTCATTTTCACCCAAAGTGACGGTCACCGTGCGGGGCTCGTCATTTGTGGGCTGGGCGTCGCCACGGAACATGCGCATCCCCGCGCCCAACGTGCGTACGGTGAGGGTCAGCTCATCCCCCGGCGCGGCGCTGAGGATGATCTCACGCAGATCCTCAAAGGTGGCAACCGCTGCGCCATCCACTTCGAGGATGAGATCACCCATTGCCAAACCGGCCTCGGCAGCGGGACTATCCTCGGCAACTTCGCGAATCAACACACCCTGCAGCGGCTGCACCGCGCCGTGGGGGGCGGGCATCTCGAAGCGGAAGGGCATTGATTCAGGGTCCATACGCTCGAACGAGGATGGTCCGCCCACCTGTACCCCCAGGAAGGCGAGATCCGCGTCATCTTCGCGCGCGCCTAATGTCACCTCCACCGTGCGAGCTTCCTCGCCGGTGCGGACATCCAGCGTAATCGTATCGCCCGGCGCATAACCGGAAATCAATTCAACCAGAGCGGCGCCATCGACAACAGTTTCACCGTCCACCGCAAGGATGATGTCGCCCTCCTCAAGTCCTGCTTCGGCGGCGGCGCTATCCTCGACGATGTCGACGATCATGGCGCCCTCGCTGGCGAAGAAGTGGAACATAGGCGGATTTGCACCTTCGCCAAAGGGAATGCCTTCAAAGCGAAATTGCATCCGTCCATCGCCGGGGAAGGGAACAATCCCGAGCAGGGCGCGCCCATCTGCTTCGCCCATTGTCACCGTGGCTGTCCGCTCGTCGTCGCCGTGAAGGTAGGTCAACTCAACCTCGTCACCAGCTTCTTTCTCGGCCAGTGCGGCCATCAGTTCGGGCAGCGAGTTTACCGCTTCACCGTCCACACGCAAAAGGATGGTGCCCCGGCGCAGACCCGCCTCGGCGGCAGGCGATCCCGGCAGCACACGCACAATCAGCACACCCGGTTCCTCGTTCTCCTGGGCGGCAGCGCTGTTGCGCGTCCCCCACAGGCCGGCAAGGACCAGTGCGCAGATCAAAATCGCGACGGCGATCCAGCGTATGAGGGCATGAAAGGATTTTTGCTGATTACTTATAGCCGATGTTTGCATACGATCTTATCTCCTTTAATCCATTGATGAGAGTTGTCCACAGACATCAACATGGTAAAGGGCAGAGGTTAGACACGCTTTGCGGTATGGTTAAGGGATCATAACAAAGAGTTATGCCATTTGAAATTTATACCCCACGCTGCGCACAGTGAGCAGATAGCGCGGATTGGCGGGATCGTCTTCGAGTTTTTGGCGCAGATGGCGAATATGGACATCAATGGTGCGGTCGTTGCCCAGATCGCTATCGTATCCCCACACGGCTTCGATCAAGGCGTCCCGGCTAACCGGATGATTGGCATGGGTAACGAGGTGGCGCAGCAAACGGAACTCAGTGGGGGTGAGATCGATGGGCGTCCCCCGGCGGTGGACCCACATCCGCTCCAGGTCAATTTGCAGATCCTCAACAGAGATCAGCGTGGGGCCGGCAGCCAGGGCAAATTCCCCATAGGTGCGGCGGATCAAGGCGCGGATGCGTGAGATCAACTCGCGCAGGCTATACGGCTTGACGACATAGTCATCTGCGCCCAGCTCCAACCCCAGGATCTTGTCTACCTCTTCGTCGCGCGCCGTCAGCATGAGGATCGGTTGGCGCTGTCCTTCCCGGCGCAGACGGCGGCAGACATCATAACCGCTGATGTCGGGCAGCCGAATATCGAGGATAATGAGATGAGGTTGCCAACCCGTAGCCAGCGTGAGTCCGCGTGCGCCGGTCTCAGCCCACTGCACCTCGAACCCGGCATCGCGCAGACCATACTCCAGTCCACGCGCCACGGCTCGTTCATCTTCGACGATCAGAATTTTTTCACCGGTCATAAGTGTTGGGTATTGGGTATTGGGTATTGGGTATTGGCACTCTATCGCCAATATCCAATACCCAATACCTTCTGCTTACACCGCGCCGCGGACCTGAGCAATCAGCGGATCGATCTCTTCGATGCGGGCGTATTCGGCATCCCAGAATTCTTGGTCGGCCATGCTGTCGATATAGGACGCGTCATAGCCGAAGCGAGTCCACAGATCCTTTTTCATCTGTTGCAGCCGCGCTTGCTGACCATCCACGCTGAGATCGACGATCTCGCCCAGGCTGGCCCCCAAAAAGGCGCTCTTGGCCCACATCTCCAATTGATCATCATCGGGCTTGCCGCCGTTGCGCTCGTAGAGATTTTCGCTCACCGAAGGATAGCGGTCATAGCTGTCGGTGGCAATGGTGACCACATTATCATCCGCTCCCAGGCCCAAATATTTGGCCGTTTTGATAGCGCCGATGATGTTGCAGATACAGCTTGGCCCAAATTTGCCGAAGAGATGGCAGGCATCGGCGCTGGGGACGCCTAACCGATCCACGAGGATATGGGTTCCCGACTGCATCACCTCCATGCCGCGCACAGTGTCGTCGTCGTGGATGAGCATGAGCAGATCGGTGTTGTAGACATTGTGGATCAGCGTCACCATTTTATCGCCGATGCCTTCAATGCGGTGTTGTCCCTGGCCGCCGTCATAAAGCGTGGGGCACTCGCGCGGCTCCAACGCCACGATTTTGGCGTCGCTATAGAGCGACTTCACATAATCGCCAGCGGCCAGCGTCCCCGCGCTGCCGGGCGCGCTGACAAAGGCTGCCACTCGCCCGTTGCCCACATCCTGCGCCGCCTGCGCCACCGCATCTCCGGTGACATGGCGATGGAAGCGATAGTTGGGCAGCAGTTCAAATTGGGCCAGCACCATGTACTGGTCCGGCTTGCTCACATATTCGCTGTGGGTGCGCTCAAGGGTCAGGATCACATCCGACTCGGTGCCGGGGGTGAGGTCAAGATCGCCGCCATACTTGCGGATGCGCTCGTAGCGTTCGCGGCTCATGTTGTCGGGCATGACCACCACGGCCTGATAGCCCTTGAGCCGGCTGACGTAGGCCGTGCCGATGCCAAAATTGCCGGTGCTGGGGCCGATCACAGCTTTGTCGCCAGGGCGCAGATGGTGCAGGGCTTCGGCTTCGGCCAGTGTGGTGTAGGCAGGGCCGACCTTCATCGAGCCGCTGGGGAAGTTGCGCCCGCTGAGGACGATGATATTGGCCTGAACGCCGGTCAATTCTTTGGGCAGTACAATGCGCTCGACCGTTGCGCCGGTGTTCTTCCAATTGAGGTTGAAAAGGTTGATGGGGTTGAGTTCGTCCTCGTGCAGCGCCTTCTGCGCGGATTGGCGCAACGCATCAGACAGACGCAGCGGATCGCGCATCTCGGCATAAGTCGGGCCGGGGATAATGGGTCTTGTCACAGCGTTCCTCCTGGCGTGGGTGAAAATACTTGATCTTTATGTTACCAGAATTAAAGGGGTCTACGGAAATTACAGTGGGAGTGACTGGGGACTGGGGACTGGGGACTGGGGACTGGGAGCGCATTGTCACTCATTCACCTATCATATGCAAACTTGATTTGTCTTTTTGTAAAATATACTTGACATATCGGCGTTTGTTGTGTATGTTCTATTCTGTAAAGCTTACTTGTCATTCTGATTACTAAACTTTACATCGCATATTTCTATCAGTTATAACGGAGGGAAATTATGAACAAAGCTGCTAAAACCTACACAATTGAATTTGTCCTATCGATGTCGGCCTATGTCATCTTGCTGTTTGGGTCGATCTGGTTGTTAAAGCAGATGCCGGAATCACCGTGGCGGTTTGTCCTGGCAATTTTACCCGTGTTGCCGCTCCTTTTTGCTCTGGGCGCCTTTTTGCGTTTCCTCGGACGGCTGGATGAATTGC